>CAYGXO010000085.1:0-18317 GCA_964353885.1 uncultured Spirochaetaceae bacterium | reverse complement strand
CCGCCTCAGCGTTGCGCTCGCGACGGCATCAGAGCAGTGCCCTTCGCTCACCGGGCGGCGAATCTCGCCCCACACGCTGCGCCACACCACCGCGATGCACCTCCTGCAGTCCGGCGTGGATATCACGGTGATCGCTCTGTGGCTAGGTCACGAGGATCCGGCCACCACGCACCTTTATATAGAGGCTGACCTCACGATGAAGGAGGCTGCCCTCCGTCGCGTTGCGGACCCCGCACCCAAGCCTCTCCGATTCAACGCCCCTGATCGCCTCCTCGCTTTCCTCGAGGCCCTGTGATTATGCGTAGTTCCGATCACCTCGTTTGCCTTCATGAACGGGATCCTCCATCTCAACTCCGCATAGTCCCGATCTCGGCATAGCCCCGCCTATGCTGACCTCAGCATAGGCGGGGCAACTCGACCCGCTGCGCCACTACGAGACGTGCCATGCACGAGGGTGTCGATCATAGAAGACAACCTCCAACTCCGGAAAGGTCTGTCGAAGGTATTCGGCGAGGTTCTTCACACCCCACATCTCAGACGTACAATGCTCGACCATGATAACTGCTGCACCAAGCTCAACGAAACGTTCACGATCCCGCCAGTACCAACCTCCGTCGTAACAGACAATGAGCGAATCCGCTCCCAGCTCAATCATGTCACTATCCGGACCGCCGCAACCAACACCAAGGGCTGGCTTTCGCACAATCCTATTCGGTTCCCCCAGAACCTCCACCCCATCTTGACCGAGAGGTCGCGTGCGTTCAGCAACGTATCGAGCGAAATCGGCTAGGCGCATCTGTGGGATTTCATACACAGCGTGCCAGCCCCGCTCTTTATCGGCATTCGTGTTCTCTCCGATCAGGTTAGTGAGACCTAGTCCTTTGGCCCAGGAGTCCCGGATGCCGATGCCGGGCCAGCCATCCCACGTATCGTGGCAACGTAAGACGACCATCCCAGTCTCGTTGAGGAACGCGGTCTTGGTTTTCCCCGGCTCCAAGTGCCGGCAGGATCCATCCACCGGATCGAAGTGGTCGTTAAAAGTTGGTTCATGTGTAATGAAGAGTTGGCAGCCATCCTGGTTTGCGGCACGGAGATCGAAGATTGTGGCCATCCAACCGACGCCCACCTTGGATACTGGCCTCCTCGGATCACCGCTCTTTACCGTGTCGACGGTTGACTGTCGATCTACCCAAGTTGCCTTGGACAGAAAATGCTCCCGGATATTCTCAGTGGTCATCTGCGGTACTCCCTGTTTTTCAAGTCACCGACGCTCGTTGCTCTGCCCCATACTCTTGAGGAATCTTGTAGCCCAATGACTGATGCGGACACCCGCCGGTGCGCCGACCAACGCCCGGCCCTCAGAATGCTGCAATTCTTTCTCCGGCTGGCTGTTATCCCCAACCGAAGCGCACAAACGCCCGCAATCGCCCACACGCACATCTCGAATATTCCCGGGCAAACGACTGCAGCTCGTCCTCCAGCTGTGTACAGCTTCTCCTTTGTCCTTGTCATCCTTCGCGCCATGAGGTCGGGCTCCGGTGACTCACCTCCAGCATCCGGCGAGATCAGTCGCACTGTGCAGCCGGGGAACACTTGGCTTGCTGCTCCGGACATTCTCGGCGTCGGAGGAAGAAGTTTTGCGGTCCTGCCTTGGACGTCACATCTTGGCTCGACTCTGCCAATGCTTCCTACGCGCCTTACCGCTCATCATGGCCATCTTATGAGCCGACCTGAAGAGCAGAGGATCAGCGTACCCACTGCAACTCCACGTGCGGACCTGCCGTCGCGGGACACTTCACTTCAGACCAGACATCTTTATTCCTTCGACCAGATACCTTTGTAGCAGGAAGAAAAGCAGAACAATCGGTAGAATTGCAATGACACATGCAGTCAAGCCCCTGCTCCAATCCATAGAGTACTGTTGCTGATAGTTGGCAATGGCGACCTGGATCAACCAGAGATTCTTGTCTCGCAGCACGATCAGTGACCAAAGAAAATTGTTCCAATTCACGATGAAGAATGACGTACCCAGCGCGACCATGATGGGTTTCGATCGGGGGAGAAAGATTCGCCAGAAGATGCCAAGAATCGATGCTCCATTGATGGTTGCTGCCTCCTCCAGTTCGGAAGGCATCCCCAAGAAAAATTGCCTGAACAGAAAAATCCCATAGGTATGCGGTATGAACAGAAGTATGACTCCGGCAAGGGTGTTCACTAGTGTAATGCGTCTTACGCTTCTTTACATTTGGCGATTTTACCAAGATTCGTTCAACCGGTGCACTCCAGACGAAGACCTGCGGATTTTGGTTGTGATTCTCAAGGTACTGCATGATGGCCGCAATCAATGCGTTGACGTTGGGGAAAGTTCCACGACGGATTCTCTTATCGGTGATCTCGCGAAACCAGCGCTCAACCATGTTCAACCACGAACTGGAGGTCGGGATGAAATGCAAATGATAGCGAGGATGGCGGTGCAACCACGCCTTCACCCGCGCATGTTTGTGGGTCCCGTAGTTGTCAACAATCAGATGGAGATCCAATTCCGGCGGTGTATGCACATCGATCTTCTTCAAAAATCGGATGAACTCCTGATGCCGATGCCGTGGCATGCAATCACCGATGACCCGCCCATCAAGCATGCTTAAGGCGGCGAACAATGTTGTTGTGCCATTCCGTCTATAGTCGTGTAACTGTCGGGCTGGAACCCCTGGCCGCATCGGCAACAGCGGCTGGGTTCGGTCCAGCGCTTGAATCTGACTTTTTTCATCCCCACATAAGACGAGAGCTTTGTCCGGAGGATTCAAATACAGCCCGACCACGTCCTTCAGCTTCTCCACGAAGTTCTAGTCGCGACTGAGTTTGAAAGTTTCCACCAGATGGGGTTTGAGATTGTGTTGTTTCCAGATTCGGCGAATGCTGGCTTCTGAGAGCTTCTGCGCTCTTGCCATACTGCGCGTGCTCCAGTGAGTGGCGTTTGCGGGAGTGCTCTGTAAGGTAGCTTCTACGACTTGGCTGATTTTTCTAGCTGAAATGCGTGGCTTTCTTCCCGGTCGCGGCGCGTCCTTCAATAAACCTTCCACGCGCAAGGCCAAGAAGCGCTGACGCCAAAGCTGAACGGTGGGACGTGATACCTGGATGGCCTTTGCGATATCCTGGTTGTCCTGGCCATCGGCCGCTCTTGTGATGATCTGTGCGCGGATCACCTGACGGTGGGGGAGAGTTCGGCTGCTTTTCCACGCATCCAAGGTCTCACGCTCTGAGTCGCTCAGGGAAATAGTCTGGGCTTTTCTGCTCATCAAGAATGAGCCTACATGAGAATTGACTATATGTCAATATAATTATGACGCACTACACTAGAAGCCACCTGAGTATGTCTTGAGAAACTCGTCGATTCTATCGCTTGTGATCCTCGCCTCCTCGGCGCCCTTTCCATTCTTAAACCTGCAGTTCCGAATCGCATCCCCTATGATGTCAACGACCTCAGGAGGCAGAGCGAGTTCGTAGCGACCTACAGGGTTTATCACCTCCGTGAACTTCTTCTTCAACCCCTTGTTGTAGACTTCGCTGAGCTTGCTTATAACAGAAATCCCCTGAGAAGCAGAGAATTTCCCGTAAGAGTTGTAACGTACCATTAACTCGACGTTGTCGGCAGCCGCCCAGACTGCAAACTTCGCTGCATTATCCGCATACTTGCTCTTCGTACTGGCCACGAAAGTCCATCCCCCAAGATCAGTCACAAACGAACCGGCGGCCGGCTTAGTCATGATGAAGTGACCGCCCCGATCGTAGAATTATAGGTTGCGCTACGATCGGGAGAAGGTAGCGTAGAGCTACTATGATGCGGTCACTTCATCATGACAAAACTGGTGAATTCCTTCGGCATCCTGTACGCGCAGTACGGCCTGTATGACTGCGCGAAGGAGGCGTTCACACGGCTTCTCTCCAGGGAGTATGTGCCTGCCCTGGTCAACATGAGGAACCTGATGTGGAAGCGCGGTGAGCCGCGCCAGGCTATCGGCTTCTACACGAGGGCGCTCAACCAGGAGCCGCGCAACGCGAAAGCCCTGCTGTGCGTCGCCAGGATCCACCATGACCTGGAGAACTATGGAGAAGCGAAGCAGGCCTACGGCCAGCTCAAGGCGATCGCACCTGATCTGACGCAGAAGTTCGCGTACCTCGACCTGCGCGGAAGTGAAGCGACGCGGGCAGCCGATGCAACCCAGGCGAGGACGGAGATGGTGTGGGAGAAAGAGGAATGAAGAAGTCATTGATCGGCAGCGCGGTTGCCATTCTCCTCCTGGCTCTGGCAGGCTGCACGGACATAGAACTGAGGAATCTTCTTGTTGCCATAGTGGCAGACGGAGATGGAACCATCGGATCGCCGATCTTCGCGGGGCTGTCCGCGGCGACCGCGATCAGCGCAACCGAAGTCCGCCTCTCCTGGACGGCGGCAACCGACGATGCCACCGCCCAGTCGGATATCATCAACGATGTGTACCTGTCGACTGCGCCGGGAGGCCAGGATTTTTCGTCACCAACTCACTCGACGGCGCCGGGAGCGACTGAATATATTGTGCAGAGCCTCTCGACGTGGAGCCCGTGTTTTTTCGTCGTCCGTGCGCGCGACACGGAGGGAAAACGAGATGGGAATACCGTTGAACAGCATGACACCCCCATGGATTGGTAAATTCTCGGTCCCTCCTGCTGGGGAGGGATCCGGCACGAACTGGAGGATTGCATTGCGCAGGGGGAGTCCGGCCTGCCGACAGCATCGACGTTCGGCTCGCTTTCCGCGAGCTCCAACAAGTGGTACGGCGCTGTTCTTGCACCAAATGGAAAAATCATTTGCATTCCAAGCTCTGCAACGACTGTCCTGGTGATTGATCCCGTAGGGCCCGCGACGAGCACCTTTGGGACCTTCGATACGAGCGGGAAATGGAATGATGGGGTTCTCGCGACCAATGGGAAAATTTACTGCATCCCCCTCGACTCTTCGAGCGTGATCGAGATCGACCCCGATGCGCAGACCACGACGACCTTCGGCTCCCTCAGCGGCACCGACAAGTGGGCGGGGGGAGTGCTGGCCCCGAACGGCAAGATCTACGGCATCCCGCGCGATCACACAGCGGTTCTCGAAATCGATCCGCTGTCTCAGGCCGCCACGACATTCGGGGGCCCATTCTCCGGCACAGCGAAGTGGTTCGGCGGGGTCCTCGCGCCGAACGGGAAGATCTACGGGATACCGAGGAACTCGACAACGGTGCTGGAAAACGATCCGGGATCACAGACCGCGACGACATTCGGCTCCCTGAGCGGCACCGACAAGTGGATATCGGGAGTGCTGGCGCACAACGGGAAGATCTACGGAATTCCTTTGAACTCCACCGCCGTCCTGGAGATCGACCCCGAGACGAGGAGCACGAGCATATTCGGCACGCTGTCGGCATCAGCATCGAAGTGGCGCGGAGCGGTTCTGGCTCCAAGCGGTAAGATCTTCGGCATCCCGATGGATAGCACCACGATCCTGGTGATTGATCCCGACACCCGTTCCGTCACCACGATCGGCTCCTTCACAAGGACATACAAATGGGCAGGGGGTGTCCTCGCCCCGAATGGCAAGATCTACGCCCCGCCGCAGGAGCCGACGAAGATACTCGAGATCACCCCGATGGCAAAGGGAACATGGGACACCAACGTGATGCTCTCTCCCTACTTCAACAAGTATTGACACTCCGCGCACTGAACCTGGGCGCTCGCCGCAGCAGCCTCCTGGAAGACCGTTCACGCGCGCCCGCATCGGCTGCAGGCCAGGCCCTGCCCATCACGGGCGGGCAGATCATGCTGTCGTAGAAGGACTTTCTGAGGGACTGGTGTCAAGCGGGGATTCCATCCGCCCCGTTGGAAGCGGGTGTGAGGTTTCAGTCCATCCTCGAGCAAGCGCGCTCGGGCTCGAAGAATGTCACCTTCCGCGAGATGGCATGTCTCTTGAAAGCCTTCGGGTTGTACTCCTCACGGTGCAAGGCACGTGGCAGGCGTGGCCCCACATCCTGCGCTCTGCTCCCCGGGGGTGGCGCCAGTCCCACATAGACCCAGTGCCTGCGCAAGCCGACCCCACGCAGCCCACCACGGTGCCGCACGCCGCCCGCCGCTCAGCCTGGGCAAGGCTGATTGCGAAGGTGTACGCGGTCGACCTCGTTGGCGGTAGCCCTTGCCCAGCAGGCGCGCTTGCGCGCCGAGAGGGTAGCCGCGGAGCGGACAGCGAGAACCCAATGCTCTGTCCCCGGTATGGCTTAGAGATGAAGCTCATCGCGCTCATCACCGATCCCCCTGAGGTACGCAGGACCCTGCGCCACCTGCTCAAGATCGGCAGGGCTTCGCCGGGGCTCAATCCCAGTGCGCTGAGCTGAACCTCTCTTCGACCCCCGTGTCGCTGCTGCCGGAGAAAAGGCTTCGCGAATCCCACCTCCCCACCCGGGCCTGCCTCTTGCACCATGGGCAGCGGCGTTTTTCAGGGGCCAGCATTTGCCAGGGACGGCTCGCCAGGGATGCTCAGTGCAGCCCGACAACTGCCCCAGCCTCCGCGCTCGCCACGTCACCCGACCAACGGCACCGCTGCCTGAGAATCGATTGGTCTATCACTAAGGCATGCCCGACAGGGTTTCAGGCAGCCCTGCTCGGCGGTATCTGAAGGGCGGGTATGTTAGCCTGGCTGCGGCGCCCCTTCAAGCCGTCGGCGTCCTCAATCTCGAGGAATCGCGGATGATCAGCTTTGGGGCGATCCGAACGCTCATGGGAGGCGCTGTCGGGTTGGACAGGCGGCGTTCCAGCAGAGAGGTCAGTTGGTTCGCAATTTCATCGTAAGGAAAACAGACGGTGGTGAATGGAACCAGCATTTCTTCGACATTGATGCTGTCATCGCATCCTGCAAGGGCGACGTCTGAGGGAATATCTTTGCCCATGCTCTTGATTGCGTTCAGACCCCCCATTGCCATCAGATCGTTGTAGTAGAATATCGATCGCGGCATCCACGGCTGGCTCAGCAAGTCCATTGTGCTCTTGTACCCACCTCGATAGGTCGGATTGGTCTGTCGCAGCATCCGGTGGTCAAGCGATACCGACTTCGCGAGTTGGGCATCCCGATAGCCATAGTAGCGTCCCGTTTTCATGGCGGGCTCGTCGGACCCGGAAATGAATGCCACGGGGGGGCCAAACGTTTCTAGCAATTGCTCGGTCGCCAATTGGGCGCCCGCTTTCATATCTGGGCTGACGTTGTCGATCTCCGTCATGTGGGTGTGAAAACCTACGGCAGGAATTCCAGCATTTTTCAGGATCGACAGGTTTTCCGGCGTGCGAACTACGCCTCCCTGCACTACGAGCATCCTGACCCGTTGATTTTTGAGCGCCTCAAGGGCCGAGGCGAGAAGCTGGGGGTCCTGTCTTGTTGTGCTCACAACAATCGCAAGATTCCTGCTGAAAGCGGCATGCTGCAGGGCATCGGCAAGCCTGGCGAAGAAGGGGTTTTCGATATCAGGGAGAACAAGTCCAACCAGGTTGAAATCACGGACCTGGCTCGCTGCTTTCGCGACGAACGTCCCCTTCCCGCGAGCCCGGTAGAGGAGGCCCTCGCCCACAAGAAGTGAGACCGCTTTATTTGCCGTTTTGAAATTGACCGAGTAGGTCTGAGCGAGCGCATGGATGCTCGGCAACTTTCCGAATAATTGACCGGCGTAGACTTCGTTTCTCAGCAGATCCGCAAGCTGCACATATATGTGACCCTGTACATCAAGCCATGACTCCATAAGAATAACATATCAAATTTTAAGGCTTGACACAATACCAATAGTGAGGTATGGTATACCATGGAACACAGGATAGTAGTGACAAACAAGCTGTACGAGGGAGTAGCATGAGCGGCGGAATAGGATTGGGTCTGGGTTCGCTCGCACGATTGTCGGGGGACAGGAGCAAATCGATAAGCGCAGAGAATCTTACCGGTGAAAATGGCAAGGGTGGAATGGCTCTGCACGGAACCGGGGAAAAGCATGCAGAGGGATTGGGACAGGGTTGGAAGATTTCACCTTCGGTGGAAATCGCGCCAGGCTCGACTTTCACCCTCGCGACGATTTGTGAGGCAGGCGCGATACAGAGCATGTGGTTCGGTGGTTACGTCGGCCGCTCATTCATTCTGAGAATCTTCTGGGACGATCAGGATATTCCTTCGGTGGAGTCTCCTCTTTCGGATTTTTTCGCGGTACCGTGGACAACGGGAGACTCGTACAACACACTTGGCCCCCACGCACAGATCAACTCACTTCCGGTGGCAGTCAATCCCAATCTCGGATTGAACTGTTTCTGGGAAATGCCCTTCCGAAAGTCATGCAGGATCACCCTTGAGAATTTACACCCGACGAAATCATTGACCTGTTATTTTCAGATTAATTATGTCCTCAGAGATGTTCCGAAGGAGGACGGCTACTTCCATGCGCAGTTTCGTCGAGTCAATCCTCTTCCGTTCAAAGTGCCCTACGTTATTGTGGACGGCGTGCAAGGCCATGGCCATTACATCGGCACGGCCATGGGCTGGGGGATCAACCACGATGGCTGGTGGGGTGAAGGTGAGATCAAGTTTTATCTCGACGAGGACAACGAATTCCCGACCATCTGCGGTACAGGCGTGGAAGACTACTTCGGAGGAGCATATTGCTGGCAGGTCAACCACGAATACGTCAGCTATACGACGCCTTTTCTTGGGATGCATCAGGTTATCAGGCCGGACGGCTCAAATCACTTGAAGCAAAAACATGCAATGTACAGATGGCATATTATGGATCCGATCCGATTCCAGGAAAAGCTGCGTGTCACCATACAAGCTCTCGGATGGAGGAATGACGGACGTTACTTCCCTGGGCAGCATGACATCTGTTCTGTCGCTTACTGGTACCAGGCTCTACCGACAGCTTCGTTTCCGCCGCTTCCTGAAAGGGACGAGCTGGAAATCGTTTAGAGTGGCGGGTTAAGTATCGCTGTTGCGTCGACAGGAGAATGAGCGAGATACATCCCGGTGCGCGGGGCAAACGGATGGAGTTCATATGAACAAGAGGAGGTTCACATGATTAAAAAGATGGTGGTGGTTGTCATGGCCGTTCTTCTGACGGCAATGGCAGGATGGGCAGGGGGCAGGCCGGAATCAGCTCAGCCGATAACCCTGCGGGTCTGGCACCAGTGGCCAAACGTATCGACCGATCCGCAGAAAGCTGACTTTGATGCAGCGGTCGCCGAATGGAACAAGGCGAATCCCAACATAAAGATCGAAGTCGACACGGTGACCAACGATCAGTACAAGCCGAAGATCCAGACCGCTCTTTCCGGCAACGAGGCGCCAGACGTCTTCTTCATCTTTGGAGGGGCCTTTGCTCAACCCTTCGTGGAATCGGGAAAGCTCCTGGCCCTGGATCCTTACCTCGATCAGGGGTATCGGGACAAGCTTCTCCGTGCAGTCTTGACGTACATCACCTTCAATGGCAAGACGTACGGTCTACCGACCGGCATGGACACGGCATGGCTCTTCGTCAACCGCGAGTTGTTCCAGAAAAACAACGTAGCCTACCCGAAGACTTTTGGTGATCTCGTCTCCGCGGTGAAGGTCTTCCGGCAAGCAGGGCTCACTCCAATTGCGCTCGGCAACAAAGAGCGATGGCCGATCATATTGCTCTACGAAAGCCTTGCCGTACGGCATGGTGGACAGCAGGCTGTCGTGGATGCCCTCCGCAACAAGAAGATGGCGCTCCCTGCATTCCTCGAGGCCGCTCAAGACCTCAAGACGCTCGTCGATGCCGGGGCGTTTCGACCGGATGTCGTGGGAGTCTCAATGTTCGGAGAAGGGCTCCTCGAGTTCACACAAGGCAAATCGCCGATGCTCTACCACGGGTCGTGGATCGGCGGGGCGCTCGAGGCACCGGACGCAGCGATAAAAGGCAAGGTCGACGTTGTGCGGTTCCCTGCTGTAAGCGGCGGCGCGGGCAGCGAGCTCGATACCTGGGGCGGGCCGTTCGCGTTCTTTGCTGTGAACTCTCAGTCAAAACACGCCAAGGAAGCCGTGGAGTTTTTAAAATCCGTCGTCTACCGGAAAAACTATTACAGCTATTTGAGCGGCTCTTCGATGCCCGCCTACAATGTCTCCGTCGATCCATCCAAGATTAAAAGCGACATCAATAAGAGCATCATCAAGAACCTGGGTGACGTAAAAAGCCTCACGATCGGCTGGGATCTACTGCTTGATCAGAATGCAGCACAGAACTATCTTGACAACATCTCGGCCGTTCTTGGCGGCAAGATGACGCCGGATCAGTTTGCGAAAGCGCTTGCGAGTGATTAGACCTTTGGCCCTCTTGCGGAACATGAGAAAAACGGCGGTGCGCGGAGCGCCGCCGTCTCTTTCTACTCCATCAGCATGCGAAACCGAAAACAGGAGAGAACGGACGTGAAGAGCCCGTTCAAGCAGGGAACGGCAATCGCCGTGTTCGTGTTTCCGGCGTTGATCCTTTACCTGGCGATGGTGATCATCCCGATATTCGTGTCCGGCTATTTCAGCACGCTCGAGTGGAACGGCGTGGGCAAATCGATTTTCGTCGGCCTGCGCAATTTCACCGAACTTTTCATTGGCAACACGGACGGGTTTGTTCGCTCCGTCATTAATTCTTTCATTCTGGCAGCACTTTCCGTGTTCATACAACTGCCGGTTGCCATGCTCATCGCGCTGACTCTCGCCTGGGGAGCGCCCGGGGAGAAGCTATTTCGTCGAATATATTTTTTCCCCGTCATCATCTCGACGGTTGTCATCTGTGAGCTGTGGATTCAAGTCTATGATTTGAACTACGGACTCTTGAACGCTTTCCTGCGCGCGACCGGGCTCGGATCCTTTGCCCGCGCGTGGCTGGCTGAGCCGGAGATGGCGCTTTTTTCAGTCTTCCTCCCGATTGTTTGGCAGTACATGGGATACCACATGCTCCTGTATTACGCGGGAATACAGAGCATCGCGACGGAGCTCTTTGAAGCGGCTCGGATAGACGGGGCTTCATTCTGGCAGACGGCCATGCGCATCACCATTCCACTTCTTCGCCCGGTCATTCGTATCACCCTTGTATTCGCGATCGTGGGCTCTTTCAAGCTCTTTGACAATGTCTACATCATGACCGGCGGCGGGCCGCTTCACGCGACGGATGTCCCGAGCATGGTAATGTACAACACCATTTTCCGAAAGTACCGCTACGGTTACGGCAGCTCGATGGCTATGTTCATTATCATCGAATCGTTCCTGTTCTCTCTGCTTGTGCAGCGGGGACTACGGTCGCAAAAATAGCCGGGGGGGTGCACGATGAGGTCACGCAAGAGAGGGAGGGGAGGCGCATTGGGAGGACGATTGCGGCTTGCGCGTCTCATGGTGTTCATCCCGCTCATGGTTTTCGCCGTGATCCAGGTGTTCCCGATTTATTACCTGGCGGTGCTTTCCCTCAAGACGAGTCAGGAAGTGTACGGCGGCAATGTCCTCGGATTGCCAAAAAGCTGGGCATGGTCGAACTACGTGGTAGCTCTCGTCGACGCAAAGGCGGCACTTTTCCTTGCTAACAGCCTGTTGGTAACCGCGGTGACGATCGTCGGTACGGTGCTTGCGACCGCGATGGTTTCCTACGCGATTGTCAGGATACGCTGGAAACTTGCGGGCGTTGCTCTCGCCTTCTTCCTCCTTGGACTCATGGTTCCTCAGCATTCGGCGTTGCTGCCCCTGTTTGTCATACTACGGAAGCTCAAATTGCTTAACACCTATCTTGCGCTCATTCTTCCCTACATTGCCTTTTCCCTGTCCATGGGCATTCTCGTCTTTGCGGGATTTCTCGAAGGCGTTCCACGGGAAATTGAAGAGGCGGCGTTCGTCGACGGGTGCAGCGTCTATCGTTGCTTCTTCCAGATTGTCTTTCCGCTGCTTGCTCCAGCGGCTGCGAGCGTTGCAATCCTCACGTATATCCTCTCGTATAATGAGCTTATGTTCGCGGTTACATTCATTTCAAAAACAGCTCTCAAAACGCTCACCGTGGGCATCGTCTCTCTTCAGGGCCGCTATGCCACAAATTGGGGGGCGATCGGCGCTTCATGCGTTGTTGCGCTCGTTCCGACATTGGCAATCTATCTCGCCTTGAGCGATAAGGTGCAAAAAGGACTGACGGCGGGCGCCCTTAAAGCGTAGGAGCTTTAAAAGCGCAGATGGCCAATCTGACGCCCTGAAGGTTCAGAAGATCTGCGTGCTGCCGTACTGCCGGCAGATGGTAATCAATCCCTTCCGCGGCTACCGGGAGAAAGAGAGGAACATCCTCGACCCGAGCCTCGGAGAGACGGTGAAGGAGTTCTCCATGAACGACGGCGCCTTCATCCTGCGGGGCAACGGCGAGATCATGTCGGCCGGCGCCTTCTATCGGCCCGAGAAGGCCGCGGTGAACCTGCCCTCGGGCCTCGGCGCCCGGCACTCCGTGGCCGCGGCGCTCATCGGTTTCACCGCGAGCCTCGCCGTCGTGGTCTCGCAGTCCACGGGCTCCGTCACCCTGTTCAAGGGCGGCGGCCTTCTGATGAGCCTGGAGAAACCCAAGGGCTTCGAGGGGTGAGGGGCTGGCTCAGGCCTTTCCGTCGGCTCCGCAGTCGCGGAACCACCGCTTCACTACCTCGCGCACGGCCGCTAGGGCCGGTTTCATGGCATCGAGGGTGCAGGCGTTCTTTCCCCGGCGCGCGAGCTCCGCGCGGACGGTGTTCATGTACGTGCAGTGGATGATGGTGCCGACATTCACCTTGGTGATTCCCTCGCGGATCACGCGGCGCACGTCCTCCTCGGGGATGCCCGTTCCCCCGAGCAGGACAAGCGGCGTCTCCACCCCCACGGCGAGGGAATCGACACCGGTCTCGGCCACGAGGCGGGCCACGTCATCCACGCACGCGAGGAAATCCTCACCCTACGCAGGATCCTGCGCCACCTGCTCAAGATCGGCAGGGCTCCGCCGGGGCTCGATCCCAGTGCGCTGAACTGAACCTCGCTTCTACCCCCGTGTCGCTGCTGAGAAAGGCTTCGCGAATCCCACCTCCCCACCCGGGCTTACCTCTTGTACCATGGGCAGCGGCGTTTTCAGGGGCCAGCATTTGCCTGGGACGGCTCGCCGGGGATGCTCAGTGCAGCCCGACAACCGCCCCAGCCTCCGCAATCGCCACCTCACCCGACCAGCGGCACCGCTGCCTGAGAATCGATTGCTCTATCATCTGTTCGCGGCACCCATGGTGGACGGCTCTCTGCGCAGCGGCTGCAGCGAGCAGAAGCCGCCCGCTGGGCAAGCTTACCGCGTCGCACAGTTCGGGAATCTGTGATAGAATGAACCCGAAGGGGAGGCGGGCGCGGGACCTCGTCCCCCGCAAAAAAAAGAGGGAATTATAATTTGGAGCGTCATCAGTGGATCTCAGGCAACGGTCAGCCAAGCATGGAAATCGGCATTGCAGACCAGAAACGCCAGCAAGCATGACAGGTCCGAAGTCCGGCTCATCGTCCCTCTTCGCGCGAAAGCGAGCTGCAGATAGGAGGAATGTGAGATGAGGGCAAAAAAAGTGGTCCTGGCTATTCTCTTCGTTCTAGCCCTAACGCCGATCTTCGCAGCGGCGGAGGACCAAACGCCGAAAGAGGCGAAAAACGCGATTTCGATTGAGTCGATCTCGTTGATAGGCGAGGTCGTGCGTTTTCTGGCAGGAATGCCGACTCTTCGAATGGGTACAATCATGCAATACCAACGCGTTGTTTCGAATCATTTCGTGCTGTTGGCAACGGCAGGGTTGGTCTATGTGTGGCCCAACCCGAATGCCCCGCAGGATTCAGAAGCCATCCTATATTACGGGACTGACGGATGGCTCCTGTTTGCCGCATCGCAGGTTGAGGTTGATTGGCATCCGTTCCACAAGGGTCTGAAAGGGTTCTACTTGGGGTTGTCTGGGATCTTCAACTATACTGCCGAATATCGAGACGCTTTGGAAGCCAAGGGCACCAGTCACACTTATACAGCAGGTCCAGGAATCAACGTCGGCTGGCAGTTCTTGTTGCCTGCGTGCATCATCATGGACCTGTCGTTGGGCATCGGCTATGGCTATAGGGTCTCTATTGACGTGAATGGGGTGACGACGTCGGGATTCTCCTTCGTCGAGCCCCGAGGAGGAGTCTTTCTCGGAATCAGGTTTTAGCAGGGAATAGGCGCTTCCGCATTTCCACTCGGTGTGCACCTGGCACGGCATCCTCCCAGGCTTTGGTCCGCGATTCTCAGGATCCCCATCCGATCAAGCATCTTGGCGACCGCCAGTGTGACACGAAGCGGCTCTGGAATCACCGGCCGTACACCCTGGAGGCGAGCTCGGGCCCGAGGGTTGCCTCGGCCGCCAGACTTCGGGGCCTTGCGCAGGAGGTCGATCTGGATCGCTTCGGCTTCGGCTTCGGGCTTCGTGTCGCCTGCGGTCATCTGCGGGT
Organism: uncultured Spirochaetaceae bacterium; assembly: GCA_964353885.1. Lineage (GTDB taxonomy): Bacteria > Spirochaetota > Spirochaetia > SZUA-6 > Fen-1364 > CAVTER01. The sequence continues at coordinate 3,778 of CAYGXO010000085.1, read as the reverse complement.
GCTCCGCTTTCAAGTGAATGTCATGTGGAGGTCGGATTTGTGCACGATGCCCGTATCGCCGCCCTCTGTCTGCGCTGGAGCTGGCATGACGTGACCAAGACCTGAGCCAGCCACGGCACTGGCAGGGGCGACGATGTGCTCCTGTCCGTGCGCCGGCTTCGGGAATCAAGAGGCTCGTTCTGCGTGTACCGGCTTGAAGGGTCGCGCACTGTGCCTATCACTCGGCTGGCACGTCGTCGATGGAGGCCAGGCCTGAACGCAGCGCATACAGGGCCGCCTGGGTACGGCTGGCCAGGTGCAGCTTGCTCAGGATATTGCTCACGTGGGTCCGCACCGTCCATTCGGCAATGAAGATCTTGGAGGCGATCTCCTTGTTGCTGAGCCCCTGGGAGATGAGGCGCAGGACTTCCAGCTCGCGCCCGGTGAGCGGATCGCTGGTCGGCTTCTCCTTGCCGGGGTGCGAAAGCTCCTGAAGCACTTTGCGCGCGATGTCGGGCTCGAGGGAGGGTTCGCCGCGGTGAACTCGGTGGATCGCCTCCACGAGCTCCTCCGGGCTGGAATCCTTCAAGAGATACCCGAGAGCGCCCGCTTTCACGGCGGGAAACACCTTGTCATCGGCTGCAAAGCTTGTCAGCACCAGGACCTTGACCTCGGGATGGGCTTCCGTGATCTTCCGGGTGGCCTCGATGCCGTCCATCCGGGGCATGACCAGGTCCATGAGCACCACATCCGGTTTCAACGAACCGGCTTTCTCCACCGCTTCCTGCCCATCCTGGGCTTCTCCCACGACCTTCATGTCCCGTTCGGTCGCCAGCAGCGCGGTCAACCCTTTGCGCACGATGGCGTGGTCATCGGTGATCAAAACCCGGATCGGTCCTTTCAATTTCTCCTCCTTCTAGCGGGGCCCGGAAGCTCACCTTCGTCCCGCCTCCAGGGCAGCTCTGCACTGTGAGCTCACCCCCGACCCTGCGCGCCCTATCGGCCATTCCGGCCAGGCCGAGACCCCCGGAGGCCCGACCAGTGTCAGGATCAAATCCCTTCCCGTCGTCGTTCACCTCCAGAGCCGCTCCATCGGGACTCAGCGTGAGAACCACGGACACGTGGTGCGCGCAGGCGTGTTTGAGAACGTTGTTCAGCGCCTCGCGGGCCATATGGTACAACTCCAACTTCAGCGGGTCGCTGATCCGGGCCTCCCCCGTCACGCGCAGGTCGGCCTTCAGGCCGACCCGGCTTTCCACGGTATCCAGGCGCGACCGGAGGGCATCCGCCAGCTCCGCCTTCTGCAGGTCGAGCGGCTTCAGCTCGAAGATCAGCAGACGCATCTCCTGAAGAGCCTCGCGGGCGGTGTCGCCGAGCTCGCGCAGCTGATCGGCCGCCTTCTTCGGCTTGCCGGCTTCCAGCATCCGGGCTGCCGCCTCGGCATACAGGGTCAGGCTGTAGAGCGACTGGGTCACCGAGTCGTGCAGCTCCTGGGCCAGGCGGTTGCGCTCCTCCAGGGCTGCCATTTGCTGTGCGCGATCGTACAGGCGCGCATTATTCACAGCCATGCTGACCTCCTGCCCGATCGAGGCCAGGAGAGACAGCTCTTCGGGGTTCATGAAGCGCTCCTTGCGCGACCCGAGCAGCATGGCCCCGAGCAGCCTCCCCTGGGCCACGAACGGCACGCTGATCCCGTAGGCGAGCCCCTCCTGCACCAGGGCCTGCCGAACCGGCTCGAGGAAGTACTCGGAGGGCGTCCAGGCCAGCGGTCCGCCCGCCGGAAGCGCCTTCTCGATCATGCTCCCCCTCAGGGGAAGGTGTTCCACGAAGGGAAGGAACCCGGCGGAGAGGCCGCGGTGCGCCAGCAGGGTCAGAAGCGGGTCCTGACCCTGAGCCGTTTCCTCGTCCAGCCGGAAGGCGGCTCCCACCTCCAGACCCAGCGCGTCCCCGGTGGTATCGATGGCGTACTGGAACACTTCCCTCAGGTTGAGCGAGCGGTTCACCGATGCGGCAATGGAGTTCAGGATTTTCAGCTCGCGCGTACGTTCGCTCACGCGCCTCTCCAGCGTCTGGTAGGACTTCTGCAGCTCCGCCTCGGCACGGCGCCTCTCGGCCAGCTCTTGCTGGAGGGAGGTGTGCAGCCGGGCGTTGTCCAGGGCAATGGAGGCGAGCTGGGAAAACCGGATCATCTGGTCCAGCTCCTCCTGTTGGAAGGGCGGGGACCCGGGGGGGCGGGTAACGCCGATGATGCCTGTGACCTCGTTTCCCGACTTGAGGGGAACCCCCAAGACGGGGCCCAGCGGGTGATCCGCGAAATCCACCGCGCGTCCATTCCAGCTGCGGTAGTCCTCCACCATCATCGGCTCTGCTGCTTGCCAGACCTTGCCTGCAAGCCCTTCGCCCCGGCGCAGCACCGAGCTCTGCAAGCCCGGAAAGGTCGAGGTGTAGTACCTGCGCTCAATCACCTCACCGCCCGGCCGGGGAAGGTAGATGAAGGCGGAGTTACCGCCCGCCAGTCCCTGGGCACGTTCGATCAGAGTCTCCAGAAGGGCCTCCAGATCGAGATTGCGCACGATACCAAGAGTGGTCTCGTGCAATGCAGCGAGGAATTCGCGCTCGCGGCGGCGCCGCGAGCGCTGCCTGTCTCCCGATGGGGTTCCAGCCCGTGCGGCGCGCCCCGGCGACCCGTTGTTTTGCTTCTGCTTGGCCATACTGTTGCCCTTGGAGGCTGGTTTCGGGTGAATTATAGCAGTTCCGCTTCCCTCTGCAACTCACACAAAAGTTCGATTCCTTGCTCTGCGCAATGTTGTAGGCACTTTGGCCGGAGAATGAAGCTTTTTGGCGATGCAAGTGGCCCTGGCCCGGCTTACTGTAGACACCATGAATGCCAGGAGGGAAAAAAGCTTTGAAAGAAAAGTGGTTCGACCTGATCATCGCGACGGCTTTGCCCCTTGCTTTCGTGGTCCAGCATCTATGGAGCGAAGCCTCTTTCGCCAGGCGGGGCGTCGCACTCGGCGGACAGCCGACGATTGACCGGCGGTTGTTTGCCGCTTCCAAGTACCTGGCGAACGGGATCTGGCTTGCAGTTTCGCTGCAGAGCTGGGGCATCGGATGGCAGCCGTTCACTGGTGTCCTGGTGCTGCGCAGTTTGTCCGGCGGCCTCTGGCTCTTCGGTTTCGGCCTCCTGTTCCTCGGTCGAATCAACCTGGGTGGTCATTTCAGGATGGGCCTCCCCAGCGAGGTCACCCGCTTCCATCGCAACGGCGCGTACCGATTCACCAGAAACCCGATGTACACAGGCATCGACGCAACGATGATCGCCGCGATCCTCTACACCGGCAATCCCGCAATCCTTGCCGCGGGGGTGTTCGTCATCGCGGTTCACCACTGGATCATCCTCGTCGAGGAGCGCTGGTTGCACGCAACCTTCGGGGAGGAATACGAGCGATATAGGGAACGCGTCGGGCGCTATGTGACCGTGCCTCTTGCCGTCCGCAGTCGAATGCGGGCGTTGTGGACGCTGCTCGGGATGGGCCACTGCGCCCCGACGATCATGAGCAGCTTCCTCCATGTCTGCGGCCGACGAAAGACAGACTGGTTTGTGAGACTGGCGTCCGCCCTACCGGGAGGCATCGGCAACACAGGAGGTGAATGCGGCGGGATCACGTCACCACTGATGCTGCTGGGCCTGCGACACGGCCTCGGCAGCATCGAAGGAGGGCTGCCGCTCGTCTTCGAGCGTGGCCATGCCCACATGGAGGTTTTTCTTCGCCATCGCGGGACGCTGCTCTGCCGGGAG
>CAYGXO010000084.1:0-45664 GCA_964353885.1 uncultured Spirochaetaceae bacterium | reverse complement strand
CGTGCCGCCGAGCTGGATGGGGATGATGTAGTCGCCGAGGGCGATGATAAAGGCAAAGATGAAGCCGGTCACCAAGCCGGGCAGCGAGAGCGGAAACACGACGTTGAGGAACGTACGCAGCTCCCCTGCCCCGAGATCGCTTGAGGCCTCGAGGATGTTGCGCGGGATTTTCTCAAGCGCCGTGTAGACGGGAATGAACACGAAGGGGATGCAAATGTACGTCAGCGTGATCGCGATCGCGAAGCGGTTGTACAAGAGAAACGTGAGGGGCTCGCGGATCACCCCGATGGCAAGAAGCGCCGAGTTGACCACCCCCTTGTTCCCCAGGATCGTCCTCCAGGCGATGATCCGCACAAGGTAGCTCACCCAGAGGGGGATGATGGAGAGCATGAACAGCAGCTGCTTTCCCCGCCGGATGCGGAACGACACAAGGTACGCGAGGGGATAGGCGGTGATGATTGAGAGCACGGAGATGATGAGCGCGACGATCACGCTCTTGGCAAGGACGGAAACGTACAGGGGATCGGTGAAGAACAGCGCGTAGTTCTTCAGCGTCAGCTCCTGGATGATCAGCACGCCATTCGTTGAGAAGAAGCTCATCAGGAACGTAAGAGCGAGCGGGCCTATGACAAGGACGAGCATCCAGACTGTGATGGGGATGCCGCGGAGGAACGCGCGGGGCGGGGAGACCCTTGATTTCATCGGTCGTCCCTCACACGGCCTCCGAGGAGTACTGAATGATCATGGATTCCTCGGAGCGCGGGAAGATCGAGACGTCCGCCGCGTTGAACCCGATCCGCACCCGGGAGCCGACCGCGACAGCGGGGTCCCAGGTGACGGAGCTCACGACCGCGCGGATCTCCTGCTCGGCAAAAGCGCACGTCGCCTCGTAGTCCGTGCCGCGGTACACGATGCGCTTCACCGTCCCCTCGATGCCGTGCTCGGTCTCACGGTGCGGGTTGACCTGAACGCGCTCGGTGCGGATGCAGACCAGCACGTCGTCGCCGGCCCGCACAGCCTCACCGCCGAGCAGGCAGGCGGCGCGTGCCGCCTTCACCGCCCGACCGTTCATGTCCACCGCGCAGCCCGTCTCATCGGAGGACACCAGGCGGCCATGGAGGAAATTCATGTCGCCGATGAAGGATGCCACGAACGCGGTGGCCGGGCTGTTGTAGATCTCGTCCGGGGTTCCGACCTGGTGCACGTGGCCGTCCTTCATGACGGCGATCCTGTCACTCATGGTAAGCGCTTCCGTCTGGTCGTGGGTCACGTAGATGAAGGTGATGCCGACCTTGCGCTGGATGTCCTTCAGCACCTTCTGCATCGCCACGCGCAGCTTGAAATCCAGCGCCCCGAGGGGCTCGTCGAGGAGCAGGGCCGCAGGCTCATCGACGAGGGAACGCGCGAGTGCCACCCGTTGGCGCTGGCCGCCGGAGAGCTGCTGCGGCAGACGCCGCTCGAAGCCCTCCATGCTCACGAGACGCAGCACCCGTTCGATGCGCTCTCGCGCGTCGGTCAGGGAGACCCCCCTCATCTTCAGAGGGAACCAAACGTTCCTCCTCACGTTCATGTGAGGAAACAGTGCGTAGTCCTGGAAGACCGTATGCACATTCCGCCGGTAGGGGGGCACGCGGCTCACGTCCCTGCCCTCCAGGAGAATCTCTCCCTCGGTCGGTTCCTCGAGCCCTGCGATCATGCGCAGCGTCGTGGTCTTTCCGCAACCGGATGGCCCCAGCAGGGAGAAGAACTCGCCTTTTCGGATTTCGACGTCGAACCTGTGAACGGCGACCACCTCGTCGAACGCCTTGCGCACGCCTTTCAGCTCAATCGCGATTTCCCCTGCCATGCCCGCCCCCGGCTCCTTTCAAAAATGCGAGGGGGCGCGAGCCCTCGTGCGGAGCCCCGCGCCCCCCGAACGCGCAGCGACTCCCTTACGGCATCGCCTTCACTTTTGTCCACAGCTCCACGCGCCTCGCCGCGTTTTCTTCGGGCATCATGATGTACAGCTTCGACGGGAAGCTCTTGATGTCCTGGTACCAGAAGCAGCTGTCCTTCACCACGTCGCTGAAGCCGCCGCTTCCCGCGGGGTTCACGATGCCATAGCCGATGAGCTTCGCGAGCGCATTCTGGGTCTCATCGCCGATCATCATGTCGATGTACTTGTAGGCGAGGTCGAGGGACTTGCCGGTGGTTGGTTTGGTGATGACCCAACCGTCGATCCAGCAGATCGTGCCCGGGTCCGGCGCGTACTGCTTGAAGTTTTTGCGCACGCCCGCCTCTTCGAGCTTCAGGTTGAGAAGGGCATCGTTGCCTCCCAACACGAAGAAAGCGTCCTCGCTGGTGAGCACGCTGAACTCCGAGTCAAGACCCGACGTGAGTGTGCGGGCGTTCTTTTTCCACTTGTACAGCAGGTCCTGGACCTTCTGCCAATCCCCTTCGGCGAAATTGAACGGGTCCTGGATACCGAGCTCGCAGGCCGACACGCCACAGACGTTGGCGGACTCGTCGAAGAAAGCGGTCTGCCCTTTGAACTCGGGCGCGGTGAAGATCTTGAGCGAAATGGTGCCCTTGGCGTTGTCGACGTACTTCGCCAACTTCGCGGCCGGGACCTTCGCAACGTTCACGGTGATGGTCTGGGTCCCCCACACGATGGGGATGTGCAACGTGGCGCCGCCGAGAATCTTGTTGTAGGGGTGCTCGCGGAAGAAGGCCCCCATCTTCATGTAGTTGGTGAGCTTCTTCGTATCGGCCGGTTGCAGGAGCCCGGCATTGTTGTACATCGGTATGCGGCCCGGGTCGATGGAGACGATGTTGTACTCATTCGGCGCGGCCTTCACTTTTGCGAACATCTCCTCCACCGTGCCGGCATAATTCACCTTCACCGTGCAGTTGTACTTCTGCTCGAAAGGCTTCACCCAGCTGTCCTCCGCGTAGCCCGCGAAGCACAGGAGGCTCATCGTCGCCTTCGGGGCCGGACCACACGCGACGAGCGCGAGCGTCAGGCACAGTGCGGCGAGGATCACGATCTTTCTTGCCACTCCACCCATGGTATCCTCCTTCGGAATGCTCAAGGCGGGCAACGCCCGCCGGATTTCCCGGACCCCTATGCCCTGCCCATGATGCAGGACACGATATAGTACTCCAGCTCCTCGTAGTTGCGCGAGCCCCGCAGGTCGGCCAGCTTCTTCCTGTCCACCTTCTTCACCACCTCCAGCAGGTCCATGAACACCTTCTTGCTGTTCACGAGGTGCGAGGTCGCCGCGTCGTCCTTCTGCGTGCGCAGGGACTTCACGTCCAGGCCGACGAACTCGCCGTTCGCGCCGAAGTCGTTCTCGTAGAGGACGAAGACCTGGTCGAAGGCGCGCTTGAGGTTCATGGCGCCGAAGACCCTGTCCTCGTCGAACTTCAGCCCGTTCTGGTCGTTCAGGTGCACACTCCACAGCTTCTCGTGGTACATCGCGAAGCCCATCTCGATAGCGGGGTCGAGCCCCGCAAGAATCGCGTGGGCTGTCTCGATCAGCACCCCCACCCTCTTCGGGTCAACGGTCTTGTAGCAGATGGAGAGGAAGTGACCGGTGGTGGGCAAGTAGGCATGGTCCATGGGCTCGTTCGGCTTCATCTCGCCCAGAACACGAATGTTCTTGTCGTACTGCAGCATCATGTCCACGGCAGCCACAAAGCGCTCGCTCGCGACCTTGTGATCCTTGGACTCGTTCACGTACACGCCCTCGCGGGCGGGCCAGAGCACGATATTGCGGCTGCCGATGATGTTGGCGATGTCGATCGCCTTCCTGCTTCGCTCAAGGGCGTACTCCCTCGCCTTCGGATCGTTCGCGGTGTATCCCCCGTCGATGGTGGAGGGGTGCTCCCAGAGACGGGGAGCGACGAACTCGGGCACCAGGCCCTCGGCGTCGAGGATCTTCCTCGTCTCCTTGGCTTCCTTCACGATCTGGTCGTGCGGCACATCAACGCTTGAGACCGCGTCATCGTCGTGGAACTGAATCCCCTCGAAACCGAGCTTCTTCACCAGGGCAAACTTCTTCGCTTTGTCGACCGGCTTTCGCACCGCGGGTCCGAACACATCCGCGCCTTCGTGGATGTTCCAGGGACCGAAAGAGAACCGGAACGCTGCCTTTCCTGCCATAAGCGGCTCCTTGCTGTTGAATGATGCGCGAATTATAGGCCAGCAACACCTTTCTGTCAATAATCTTGTCGTTTTATGCAGAAACATAATGGATAATCCAAGGCTGAGTCCGACTTATCTCTGTTTTTTACTTAAATTCAGATCTGACGGTCTGCCATTTATCAGATAATTCTGTATTCGAACGAAATCGGGTGCGCGAATGGCCTATCGGGCCATTTCGCTTGACAATGCCAAGCGTACTCCGATATACAAGGTCCGAAGGAACGCGATGGACACGAAAGAAAGGATCTCCGCTGTTTGGCAGGGCAGGAGGCCCGATCACATCCCGCTGACGACGTGGTGCTTCGGCCTGCGCGCCCCTGCACATGTACGGTGGAGGAACGGAGACCGGGAAGTCCCCTACTGGTACTCCAAACGGATGGAGCACATCCACACCCTTCCCTTCCCATGGGAACTCTCTGACGATTTCAAGCGGGCGCTGGCCTGGCAGTCTATCGGTGTTGACGACATGCTCGACGTGTCTGTTCCCTGGAGCTCGGATCCGGCCGTCACGTGGACAGATTCGCGGAAGGACCCGACGGGCGCTGGCCATTACCCGGTTCTTGTGCGCGAGTACAAGACTCCGAAGGGGACGCTGCGGCACGAGGTCCGCCAGACCGGCGAGGTGCAGGCCGAGGGGTGGGTCGTCCAGCCCGAGAGCGTGCCCCTCATCGAGGACTTCAACATCCCGAGGGCGGAACGGCAGCTTGTGAGCTCGCCCGGGGACGTGTCACGGCTCGCCTACTGCTACAGGCCGCCGGATGCGTCCGCAAGGGCATGGTTTGACTCACGCATGGCGGAAGTGAAGCCCTTCCGTGACGCGAACGGGATTCCGGTCCAGGCCTGGGCCGGTTTCGGAATGGACGCCGCGGTCTGGTTCTGCGGCGCCGAGGGAGCGATCCTACTCGCCCTCGACCACCCGAAGGAGTTCGGGGAGCTGTTCGACGTCATCACGGAGACCGACACAGCAAGGGCGGAGCTCGCCGCCTCCCATCCCGCGGTGGATCTCGTGGTGGAGCGGGGTTGGTACTCCTCGACCAACTTCTGGTCGCCCGCGCTCTTCGAGCAGTTCGTATTCCCGCACATCCAGACCCTCGCGAAGGCCGCTCATGGCCACGGCAAAAAGTTCGGCTACGTCATGACGACAGGGGTCGAGGTCCTCGGGCCCCGGCTGGCCGAGGCGGGAGTGGACGTTCTGTACTTCGTCGATCCCCTCGATCCCGTCCAAAAAGGGCTGTCTCTCGAGAGGGTCCGGGACCTGCTCGCCGACTCGATGACCCTAGTGGGCGGGATCAGCTCCCTCACTCTGGGCTCCGGCACCACCACGGAGATCCGGAAGCAGGTCCGCCACGCACTGGACACGCTCGGGCCCACAAACCGATTCATCCTGCACCCCGTCGATGGCCTATTCCCCGACACCCCTTGGGAGTCGATCGAGACGATGGTCTCCGCCTGGGAGAGGTATCGTTGAAGAAGCATCGCCGAGTTGAAGAGGCATCTCGAGAAGGAGGAATCTCATGACGGTTCTCGCGGTTTCCTGCCACCCCGACGACTTGGAGTTCATGATGGGGGGCACGCTGCTGCTGCTCAAGCAGGCGGGGTGCTCGATTCACTACATCAACGTGGCCAATGGAAGCGACGGAAGCGCCACCCTGCGGCCCGAGCAGACCGCGGCGTTGCGCCGAACCGAGGCAATGAAGGCGGCGGAGGTACTCGGGGCGGTGTTCCACGAGAGCCTCGCCGAGGACCTGGAGGTCTTCTACACCCAGGAGCTGATCAGGCGGGTCACCGCGCTCGTGCGTCAGGTGAAGCCCGACATCGTGCTCACCATGTCCCTCGAAGATTATATGGAAGACCACATGAACACGGGCAGGATCGCCGTGACCGCCACCTTCCTGCGAAGCGTGGCGAACTATCGCTCGATTCCAGACGAGCCGGCTGTTTTCGAGGACGCGATGCTGTACCACTCCACGCCGCACATCCTGACCGACATGATGCGGCGTCCTATCGTGCCTGAGATTTATGTGGACGTCGGCTCCGTGATGGCCGAGAAGGAGAGAGCCCTCGCCTGCCACGCGAGCCAAAAGGAATGGCTGGACAAAACGCAGGGCTTCGACTCCTACCTCACGACCATGCGCGAGCTCACGGAAAAGGTCGGCTCGATGTCGGGGCGCTTCCGCTTCGCCGAGGGCTGGAGGCGGCACTCCCATGTGGGTTTCACCCGGCAGGACTCGAACCCCCTCGCGGACATCCTGAAGGACCGCTGCCGGACTCTTGCCGCGAGCAGCTCCTGAAGGAGGGCATGAAATGAACATTCTCGCTCTCGGTGCGCACCCCGACGACATCGAGTTCACCTGCGCGGGCACGCTGCTGAAATACCGGGCAGCGGGCCACAAGATCTTCGTCGCCCTCACGACGAGCGGCAACATCGGCTCGAACATCATCGAGGGGCGAGAGAAGATCGCGGCCACCCGGGAGGCCGAGCAGCTGGAGGCGGCAAAGCTCTATGGCGCCGAGGTGCGGTTCCTCCGCTACAATGACGAAGGCCTCGTGGACAGCGAAGAGGTTCGGCGGAGCATCCTGAACGCAATGCGCTGGGCCAACCCCGACGTGATCTTCACGAACTTCCCCGGCGACATGAGCACCGACCACAACGTGACGGGCACGCTCGTGGGGAGAATGATGCTGTCTCTCCCCGGAAAGAACGTGCCCGCCGACGAGCCGCCGATCATGAAGACCCCGTCGCTGTTCTACTGGGATACAGGCGCGGGGCTGCATTTCGAGCCAGAAGCATACGTGGACGTCACCGACACTATGGAAATGAAGCTGAAGGCGCTGGAGCAGCACAAAAGCCAGTTCGCCTGGATGAGCACTTTCCAGGAGGCCAGCCTCACCGGCCACTGCAGGGTCCTCGCGGAGTTCCGCGGTCTCGCGATCGGGTGCAAGTATGCCGAGGGCTTCCGCGCCTACAGAATCCACGGGTACATGCCCGACTTCAAGCTCCTTCCCTGAGGTTCAGCGACGGTGAAGACGCGTGACGAGCTCCTCCGTGCCCTGGAGCGCGATGGAATCGAGCACAGGCTCGGCACTGCGGGTGACGCGTGGATGATCGTCGCCCCCATCCTCGGCGCGCGCATCCTGGGAGCCGGCGTCGGCGAGGAGAACCTCCTCTGGACCGCGCCCCGGTTGTCGGCCCGCGGGTGGTCAGAAGGCGGAAATGCGGGAGGCGCGCGCACGTGGATCGCGCCGGAGTCGGGGCCTCACGGATTCTTCTTCTCGGCGGACGCAGCGCGACCCGATGTCCCGCAGGAGCTCGATCCGGGCGACTATCAGCCATCCCCGGCCGACGAGGGGTGGATTGCTTTCCGCAATGTCTTCACTGCTCAAGCTGCAGATGGGGTCCTCTACCCCGTGGCGATCACCCGCAGCATGCGCATCCAGGAGCTGCGGTCCGCGAGGGCGCCCGCGCAACCCTCCGCGGGTCAGATCCTCTTCCGCCACGAGATCGAGAACACGGGCAGCGCTCCGATCGACAGGCGCATTGGACTGTGGTGCGTTGTCCAGGTCCCGAGCGAAAAAACAGGCACGATCCTCATCCCAGTGCGGGAAGGGGCGCCTGCCGGGAGCGTCCACCCCTACTGGGCGGAGCTCCCGCCCGGCGTGCTGCGCTCGTCCAAGCGCATGGTGCTGCTGAAAGCTCTCGGAGGACGGAAATATAAAATAGGCGTGCCCGCCTCGGCAGCCGCCGGCAGGATCGCGTTCGTGCGGCCCGCGCGACATGATGCGGGTGCAGCAGACCGGTGGACCCTCGTGGCGCTCAGGTTTGCCGTTGATCGCGCGGGCGCCTACCTCGACAGGCCCTCGCACGGGCCGGAGGCAGAGAGATCGGGCGGCGATGCGATCCAGGCATACAACGACTCCGGGACGGGCGAGCTGGCATTCTCAGAGATCGAGGCTCACGCCCCTGCCGTGAGGCTTGAACCTGGGCAGCGGCAGTCCTTCGAGATCGAGCTGACCATGACCGCCGGGCCCAAGAACGAGATCATGGAAAGCATTCAGCGCGCAGCCGCGCCGGGGATTACGCCTTCAGACCTGTCATGGTGATGCCCTGCACGAAGTACTTCGACAGGAAGATGTAGAGCAGCAGCAGGGGTAGGCAGGCGATCACGCTCACGGCGAGCTGCTCGGGATAGGGGGTATTGTACCCGCCCTTGAAGAGGGCGATTCCCTGCGGAAGAACACGCTTGTCCGGAGAGGAAATCAGGATCATCGGCCAGAGCAGCAGGTTCCATACCCACTGCGCGTGGAAGATGACCAGTGCGAGGAGGGCCGTCTTCGCCATGGGGATGGCGATCCGGCCGAAGATCGCGTACTCACTCGCCCCGTCGATGCGGGCGCTCTCGATGTAGTCCTCGGGAAGCGCGTAGAAGAACTGCCGCATCATGAACACGCCGAACGCCGTGAGGCTCTCAGTCACGATGAGCGCGACGTACGTGTCCTGCAGCTGCATCTTTCGAACGAGGATGAACAGCGGCACCACGATAGCCTCGAAGGAGATCATGATGGTGGCCAGGACGATGGTGAAGAGCACGTTGTTGCCCCGGAACCTGTACTTCGCAAACCCGAAACCTGCCGTTGCAGAGAAGAACAGGCACAGGAGGACCGCCATGGCCGTCACGAAAAGGCTGTTCGCGATGAAGCGCGGAAAATTGAAGTCGGGGAAGGCGGTAAACACGTTCACATAACTCTTCCAGTTCCACTCGGGTGGCAGGAACCGGATCGGGATCGCCAGGACGTCCTTCATGGTCTTGAACGAGGACAGCACCATCCAGATGAACGGGAACACGAACACGACCCCCAGTATCCCGATGATGACATACAGCACGACCCGCTGGACGCCCTCCTTGGCAGTGTACGAGATCATCGCCTCATCCTCCCACGGCCCCGGACTTGAACAGGCGGAGCTGGAATATCGAGAAGACCAGCAGGGTCAGGAAGAACAGGACCGAAATGGCCGCCGAGTAGCCGAACTTCGATACCTGGAATCCCTGGTTGTAGATCAGCAGGGCCAGGACCTCCGTCGACCGGCTAGGCCCGCCCTTGGTGATGACAAACTGAATCGAAAACTGGCCAAAAGTGAAGATGATGCAGGAGATGACAGCGAGGGCGATCGTGTTCTTGATCGAGGGCAGAGTGATGTAGAAGAGCTGGCTCCAGAAACCTGCACCGTCGATGCGCGCGGCCTCGTACAGGCTCACCGGCACGTCCATGAGGCCGGCGATGTACATGACCATGTAGTACCCCACCGACTTCCAGACGTACGTGATGATCATCGCGTAGGGCGCCGCCTTCGTGTTGGTGAGCCAGTTCGGGCTCGAGCCGAAGATCGCCCTGGTGAGCATGGAGATCAACCCGGTGGACTGGTACATGAACTCCCACACCACGCCCACTGCCACGATGGACAGGATCACGGGCAGGAAAACCAGCGACTGGAGGAGATTCTTGTACTTGAGCAGGCGGCTGGAGAACATGATTGCGAAAACGAAGGCGAGGACGTTGATCGCTGCCACGCTGATCCCGCTGAAGTGCAGCGTGCGCAGGTACGAGTTGATCACCTTGGGGTCGGTGACCATGTTCGCGAAGTTCTTCAAACCGACGTACTTCATCGGAGTGAGCAGGTTCCACTCGAAGAGGGAGTACCGGAACGCACTGATCATAGGATAGATCAGGAACAGTGAGAAGAAGATCAGCGTCGGAAGGATGAACACGTACCCGTGATTCTGCAACCGGCTGACCGAATAGCGTGACCTGCTCATGCGGGTTCTCTCCCGGAGAAGAAGAATCCCCGGCCCCGAGGGGCCGGGGAGAAAACACGGAGGCTACTTGTAAATCGCCTTGATATCCTTTGCCATGGTTGCAACGGAATCCTCGACCTTCCCGCCCTGGTAGATCACGCGGGAGATCGCGTCCCACACTGCGTTGGTGACCTCGTTGCCCTTGGTAGAAGACAGCCACACCGCCGTCTTCGCCAGCTCGCCCTTGAAGACCTCGTCGTAGTAGGGGATCGAGGCCTTTGCGAGAGACGGATCGAGGGCCTGCGCGCCGTTCGAGAGCTTCACGCGGGGCTGGTGATACCCGACCTTGATGAACTCGTTGGGCTGGCTGGCCATGGCGTCCAGGAACTCGAAGCTGAGCGCTGGATCCTTGGCCAGGCGGGAGACGTACAGGCAGTAGCCGTAGCCGACTCCGCCGATGTCCTTGCCGTCCTTGAACCGGGGATACGGGAAGGGCTCGATGTTGGTGCGCGGCATCTTCCAGTAGTCCGCCACGCCCCAGTACCATGTGCCGCCGGTGAGGAACATCGCGGTCTTCCCTGTCCCGAAGCCGCCGCGGTCGTCGTCAGCGAGAGCGGGGTCCCAGATCTTGTCCTTCACCACGAAGTCGGTGTAGGTCTTCAGGCCCCGCGCGAGCGCCGACTGCTTGTCCATGGCCGCGACGAGGCCTTTCTCGGTGCCCCAGTCCATCCCCAGCTGCTCCATCATGTTGAGCAGGACAAGATAGCTGAAGACGCCCTGCTTGGAGTTGCACATGAAACCGTTGCGGACGACGGTCCCGCCCGACGTCTTCATGAGCTTCTTGCCCACCGCGGTGAAATCATCCCAGGTCTTCGGCTTGTCCGTCTTCGGGTTCATGCCCGCTTCCTTCATGAAGGCGACGTTGATCCACGCCACATAGTCGGACAGCTCGAAGGGGATGCCGTAGTACTTGCCTTCCCAGGTTCCACCGCAGGTCTCGATGGCGCCCGGGTTCCACATGTTGACCACGTCCTGGATGGTCGACTTGCCGAAGCCCTTTGGGTCGATGGGGACCATCTGGCCCGCGCCCAGGAACTCGGCCGACTCGCCGTTGCTCAACGCGAAGGAGTCGATCGACCCGTTGGCGGCAAGAACGGTCCGGATGATGTTGATCCGGTCACCATCGGGAAGGAACAGCAGCTTCACTTCCACGTCGGGGTGACTGGCCTCGAAGGCCACCTTGGCTTTCGTGTTGATGGGATCGTAGGTCGTCTCGGTCCAGTGGTAGTGGACGATCGTCTTTTTCGCTGCCCAGGCGAACGATACCAGCAGCATGAGCGCCATCACCAATACGAGCACTCTTTTCGCCATAAAACCTCCTCTTCGCAGAAACCGGGCGCCTGCCCGGCTTCTTCCTCTCCGCAGCCCCAACGGGGCTGTTTGCACGATGCTAGAGCCCTTTTTCTTTCAAGACTTTTTTTACGAGATCGACGTACATCGCAACCGTGTCGTCGAAGATCTTTTTCCCCTTCTCCGCCGTGGCATCGCGGGGGTCGGTCTGCACCACCCGACCGGGGCTGGGTTTCTCACTGAATCCAGGGCCATCAACGATGGAAAAATCCGGGTAGTGGATGGGAACGCTGCGCGATGGGAGCGCAGCGAGGTCGACAAGCTTCGCCCCTCCGTAGACCTCCTTCTCGAAGTGCATCATGAGGGAGGTCTCGAAGATGTCTGCGTGGCCGGCGAGGTTCTTCTCGGACACATCGAGGGTGAAGGCGAGCTTCCAGACCACAGCCGCATCCGTTGTGTGGGAGTAGTGCTTCGCCAGCCGATCGAGGGTCTCCAGCTGGTTCCAGGCGCCGTGGCCGTTCACGATCACGATGGCCTTGTAGCCCTGTGAGATGAGCATCTCGATCGTGCTCGCCACCACCAAGGCGAAGATGTGCTCCTGGTAGTAGTGGCTCTTCCAGGTCGCGGTGGGGAAGTCCATTCCGACGATCCAGTCGCCCTTCCTGAAGCCGAGACTCTCGAGCATCCAATCCGGGCGCTCCCGCTCGGTGCCCATGTACAGGGTAGGCATCACCACGCCCTTGCCCAGCCTCTGGCATGCCTCCAAGGCGCATAGCCCGGCATTCAGCGGGTCCATGCCGACGGGAAGGTGCGGACCGTGGTATTCCAGCGGCGCCACCGGCAGGAACACGAGCGGGCAGCGTTCGAGCTCCTCCCGCAGCTGCGCGGGCCGCAGCATCTCGAACCTCGCTTCACGCTTCACCAATGCCGTCCTTTCCTTCAACGATGTGCCGCACCGGGTCCGGCGCCCCCCCATCATGCCCCGAGCAGCGCCTTCCTCGTGTGGAGGAGCGACTGCGCGGGATCCATCGTGGGCCAATACTCGAGGCCCACGTGGCCCGTGTAGCCCAACGTGTCGATCTCCTTCAGGATGAATGCATAGTCGAGCTCGCAGGGATCCGGCTCGTGCCGGCCCGGGACGCCCGCAACATGGAAGTGCCCGATGTGGGCGATGTTCTTCCGGATGAAGGCGACCACGTCCCCCGCCATGATCTGGTTGTGGTAGATGTCGTAGAGCAACTTGACGTTGGCCAGGTTCACCCTCTCCAGCACCTGGACGGCGAGGCCGGGATCATTGAGGAAGGTCCCGGGGTGATCGACCTTCGAATTGAACGGCTCGAGGAGGATGGTGATCCCGTGCTTCGCGAGGACCTTCCCTGCCGCGGCGAGCGTCTCCACCATGGTCTCGATCGCCTCCTCGCGCCTCTGCCCGGGAATCGCATCCGGGCTGCCGCTGATCAGGTTGCGGCATCCCACCTTCTTCGCCAGCGCCGCGACGCCCTCCAGGCTGTCAAGGATCTTGGCTCTGTCTTTCCTGTCAATGAGCGAGGCCACGACCCCGCCGGCGGTATGGTTGAGCACGAAGTCGGTCGTCGCAAGCCCATGCTTCGCGTTCAGCTCCGCGAACCTGTCGAGATCCTTCCTCTCGTCTGTCAGGTTCTTGCCGTCGAAGCGCTTGTCGGGAAACCAGAACTCGTAGGCGCTGTAGCCGCATTCGGCGACCTTGCGGATGCGCTCGGCGTAGGGAAGGTCTGAAAAAAAGGTCTCGATGCAGACGCCAAGTTTCGCCATGGTTTGCTCCCTGCTTCTGCCGCGCCTACAGCAGCACCGAGGCGACCTTGCGGATGCCCTCGGCGACCTGCTCGCAGTCCTTCTCCGTCATCTGGGGCGGAATATCCATGTGCACGGACCTGCCCAGCCATGCCATCGTGTTCGGGCAGGCGTCGGGCTTGTAGTCGGGAACCGGCTCGCTCGCCGGGCAGTTGAACGGGCAGCCCTTCTTCGTCGGCATCATCTTCTCGATCAGCATCTTCCAGTGCGGGTACATGTGCCAATCCGGCACGCCCTTGTTGTAGATGCCCCCCGCCTCCACGCCCTCGGCGTGAAGCGCGGCCACGAACTGCTCCACCTGTTCGGGTTTCGGCAGGTAGAGCACGATGCAGATCGCCGTGTCGCCCGCCTCGTCGTTCATCTCGCGGAACTCCAGCCCCTTGATGTCCTTGATCCGGTCCTTGATCAGCTTCTTGTTGCGGCGCATGAGCGAGAGGATGGCGTCCAGCTTGCGGAACTGGGCAAGGGCAACCGCACCGGTGAGCTCGCTCATTCTGAAGTTCACGCCGAAGAAGATCTCTCCCTCGAACTCGGGAGGCGCGAACCGGTCCTTGCGCCAGCAGGCCGCCACGTCGTGGTAGGCCTGCGCGCGTGTGTAGAAGAGGTCGGAGTTCGTGGCGAGGATCCCGCCCTCCCCCGACGTGATGATCTTGTGGTATTGAAGCGAGAAACACCCGATGTCGCCGAAGGACCCGAGGGGCTTCCCGCGGAAGGTGCCGCCGTTGGCCTGGGCAACGTCCTCGATCACCTTCACCCCATGCTTCCGGGCGATCTCGACGATCCTGTCGATCTTTGCGGGCATGCCGCGCATGTGCACGGGAATGACGGCCTTCGTGCGCGAGGTGATCTTCTTCTCGAAGTCGGCGGGGTCCATGGTGAGGGATTTGTCGACCTCCGCCACAATCGGAATGGCCCGAGCAGCCACGACAGCCGCGCAGGTGGCGAAAAAGGTGTAGGCCGGGATGATCACCTCGTCGCCCGGGCCGACGCCCATAGCAATGAGGGCCGAGATCAGGGCCGATGTGCAGGAGTTGAGGGCAAGGCTATGCTTCGAGCCGAGAAACCTTGCATACTGGTCCTCGAGGGCTTTGACCTTCGAAGGGGATTCCTTGGGTCCGTAGTAGCGGAAGAGGTACTTGTTGTCCAGGACCTCCAGAACTTCCTTCTTCTCCTCCTCCCCGATTTCGAGGCCTCCGGGAAACATTGGGAGATTGGCCGTTTTCTTCGCCTTTGGCCCGCCGTTGATCGCAAGGTCGTTGGCCGTGTAACCCATGGTCACTCCTGTTGTCAGCACATGCTGTAGTATTTTGGCCCATCGTAAGCCGCATCCACTCTCATGTCAAGTTATTTCTTTCGAAATATGTTCATCTCGATCCTATCTCTTGACTTCTGCCGACTTATCTATTCTACTTGCAGGCGGAGGATCCCACCACGCTGCAGGGCCTCAGCCACATCGACAACGCGGACAGGAACCGCCGCATTCTCCTCAACACGATACGGGAAAAGGGCCCCCTCTCGAGGGTGGCGCTTTCGAGGGAATGCAGCCTCAGCATCGCCACAACGAAGCGTCTCGTCGATGAGCTCATCTCGCAGGGCATGGCCGAGGAAGGCGATGCCGTGGGTGAGCACAAGGGGCGCGGCCGAAAGCCGTCCATCCTGCGGCTGGGCGGCAGGTTCGGATACGCTGTCGGGGTGGAGGTCGAACCGGATGCGCTGTCCGTGACCGGCCTGAGCTTCTCCGGTGAGGTGATCTACAGCCGGGAGACCTACCCTCCGACCGGCGACAGGAATCAGATCGAGAAGCTCCTCCTCGAGGAGATCCGCGCTGCAATCGGCGCCTGCTCCTCTGCGGACCGAGGTCCCCTTCTGGGCGTCGGCGTCGGAATCGCAGGTCTCGTGAACGCGCGCGAGGGCCTCGTGCTGTACAGTCCCGGGCTGCCGGGATGGGAGAACGTGCCCCTAGCTGCCTCCCTCCACGTCGAGCTCGCCACGGACGTGATCATCGACGACGGGGTCCGCTGCATGGCGCTCGCGGAGAAACGCCATGGCTCGGCGCGCGGCCTGGACACGTTCCTGTTCATCTATCTCGGCCTCGGCGTCGGGTCCGGCATCATATTGGACAACCGGCTCTACAGGGGAAAGAACGGCGTCGCGGGCGAGTTCGGACATATCACGGTGAAGGAGAACGGCCCCCTGTGCACGTGCGGCAACCGCGGCTGCCTCGAAACCCTCGCCTCCAAGAACGCCGTCCTCGCGCGTGCGCGCGAGCTGCTGGCGGCGAACGTGTACTCGACCCTCCGCGAGTCCGCGGGGCCCCTCCAACTCGCCGACCTCTATGCGGCCGCGCTCGCCGGCGACAAGCTCGCAGGCATGGTCATCGCGGAGACCGAGGAGAGCATCGGCATCGGGATCGCAGACCTCATCAATATCTTCGATCCGGGGACGGTCATTCTCGCCGGCGATGTCGTCGGCAACCTCCACGAGCTGATCCTCGATGGGATCCAGCGCATCGTGCGCCGCCGAGCCATGCATTCCATTGCGCAGCGGACGGAGATCAGGAAGAGCGCTTTCGACGCGAACAGCGCCGCCCTCGGCGCCGCGACGATGGTGATCGAGCGCATGCTCAAGAACGAGATCCTGAACCTGTAACGCCCTTCACTCCTGCGACCGCGCGGGGGCGGCGCCCGATAGGAGCCTCGCGCGGATCTCCGCCACGGCCTCCTGGGCAGCCTCCTCCACGTATCGGGCGCCGACGACCGGGTCGGTGTGCCGTCGGGGGTCCTGCCCCTCGCGCACGGTGTGCTCGGGCGTCGGAGCGCCGTCGAAGCTGTCCCCGTCAACCACCGCATGATCGACGTTGCGCAGCGGCCCCTGGCTCGGCAACCGCGAGAGATCGACGCAGGCCGGCCACGTGGCCGAGAGCATCGAAGACTCCTCGGCGGCGGCGTGGCCGATCGAGCCGGCCACAAGAGAATGAGGAAAGCCCGGGTACACCCACATCAGGCGCTCCCGGTCGCCCGCGTTGTATTCGGCGCAAAGCCTGTCCAGCACGGCGCGCTGATTCTCGGCGCCATGGCCGTTCACGATGACCACGGAGCGGAAAAGCATCCGTTCGAACAGCGCGTCGAGTGTGCCGCGCACGGCAAGGCTGAAGACCTCCTCCCTCATGTACGCGCTCTTCACCGGATTCGCGGGAAAGTCCATGCCCTCGATGAACTCGGTGCCGCCGAACCCAAGGCTGCGCAGGGTCTCTGGCTTCCTCTCCCGCTCCGTGCCGATGAACAGCGGGGGAAAGTACGGGCTCGCGAGGTCGCGGGCAAGCCTGCGGGCAAAGGCGTGCGCGAGCAGGCCGTCGCACCCCATTGCAAGGTGCGGGCCGTGCCACTCGATGGGGGCAAGCGGCAGGATGACGAGGCCCGTCCGAGCCCTGGCCCGCTCGACCTCGTCGGGGAAGAGAAACGCAAGGTTCCAGTCGCCTTCGTGAACCGGTCGTGCGGCGGTGCTCATGCCCTTTCAGCCCCCCCAGCCCAAGCGGCCGATGGGTCCAAACGCTTCCAGAATTGGTGTGCCGCGATCATCGCCGCGCCCACTGCCTCGTCGTGCGGGGCATAGTCAGCGCGATCGATGCGGAGGTCGCTCAGCATCTCGGGGATCACGCGCTGCTTGATGCGCAGGGACACCGGATCCCGGAAGAACTCCCACAGCGCGCTCACCGGTCCGCCGACCAGGAGGGTTCGGGGATTGTACAGCTCGACCAGGGTGGCGCATGCGTCCCCGACGACGAGGCCCAGATCGTAGAGGGTCGAGCGGGCGAGCCTGTCGTCGGCAGCGGCTGCTTCGAGGATTCTCGCGATGCCAAGGCCTTCGACGGTGAAGCGCTGCAGCGCCGATAAAACCCCTTCCCCGAGCCGGCGGCGGAACCTCCGCAGAATGCTGGGCTCGGAGACGACCATTTCCAGGCAGCCGACGTTCCCGCAGGGGCAGCGATCCCCATCCTCGGCGACGTGCAGATGGCCGATCTCTCCCGCCAGGCCGTTCGCTCCGCGGTACAGCTCGTCGTCGATCAGGATCCCCGCCCCGACCCCGTCGCCGAGGTAGAGGAGCACCATGGGCTGCGCGGCGCTGCCGCCCGCCCGCGCGCGTTCGCGCCACGCGATGCATCGTGCGGGGTCTTCAGCGACCACCGGAACGGAGAAGGTCCGGCCGAGGAGATCGCGCAGGTCGATGTGCGCGATGCCGGAGACCTGCAGCCCGTGCAGCCACATTCCCTTCGCGGTGTCCACCATGCCGGGTGGCGCGATGCCGAGGGCGAGCAGACGGCGGCCGGCGAGCTGTCGGGCCGCGAGAAGGTTCTCCAGCTCAGTGGAGACCTGGCGCACGATCTCGGACAAATGTTGCTCAGGTTGAGAAGAGAGCGCGAGGGTGTACTGACGCTCCTCAAGAATCTCCATGCCGGAGTCGATCGCAACGATGCGGAAGGCGGAGCTCTCCACGGATATGCCGACGGTGAACCCGAACTCAGGCGAGACCTTGTACAGCGCGGAGGGGCGTCCGCCGCGCGAGCTTGCCTTTCCGACCTTCCGTATCGCACCGGCTCCCAGTAGCTGGTTCAGCAGGGAGGTAATCGAGACCGCGCTCAGGCCCGTGTACCGCGCAATCTCATTCCTGGTAGGCGAATCGAGAAAATGGAGCGCCTGCAGAAGCAGGACTTCTTTTGCGTTGAACTGCATATCCACCCACCAGCATAGATCGGATCGCTGGTTTCATCAAGGGCAAAATGGGATTTCGCGCTTAACCATCCAAATCCGCAAAGGTCCTCGCCTATATTATCCCCGAATCGAATAAAAATGGCTTGACATGAGCGTTTTTCGTGGTATGATTCCCGCGAAATCGAACCAAACAGGAGGGTGCGCAGATGCCGGGACCAGGCTTCGAGTGGATCGGGAAGGAAGAAGAGAACGAGGTTCTCGAGGTTCTCCGCAGCAGGTGGCTGTTTCGCTACGGAGACGAGAAGGACCCTGCCTTCAAACGGAAGGTGAAGACGCTCGAAGAGATGGTCGAGAAGGGCTTCGGCACGAAACACGCCCTGGCCGTCACATCGGGGACTGCGGCGCTCATTACGGCGCTCTCCGCCCTCGGCATCGGCCCCGGCGACGAGGTCATCGTGCCCGGCTACACCTTCATCGCCTCCATGTCCTCCATCATCATCGCCCGGGCCGTCCCCGTTCTCGCCGAGGTCGACGAAAGCCTGACGCTTGACCCGGCAGACGTGGAGCGAAAGATCACCCCTCGCACCCGGGCGATCATGGCCGTTCACATGCTCGGCAATGCCTGCAGCCTCGATGCCCTGCGGGAGATCGCGGCGCGGCGCAACCTCATTCTCATTGAGGACAGCGCGCAGGCATTCGGCGGCTCCTGGAAGGGCAAGAGGCTCGGGACCATCGGCAGGATCGGCACCTACTCTTTCAACATCTTCAAGACGATCAATGCAGGCGACGGCGGAATGGTGGTCACCGACGACGACGAGCTGTACTTCCGCGCCTTCGGCTACCACGACCAAGGGCACTTCCCCAGCCGCTCGGGCGTCGAGGTCGGCAACCGCTCGATCGTCGGCCAGAACTACAGGATGAACGAGATCACCGGCGCAGTTCTGATCGCCCAATTCCGCAGGCTGTCGGACATCATCGAGCGGCTGCGCTACATCAAGACGAGGCTCAAGAAGCAGCTCCAGGGCGTGTCGGGGTTGAGCTTCAGGCGGATCAACGACCCCGAGGGAGAATGCAACACCTTGCTCACCGTGTTCCTCCCCACGAAGGAGATCGCCCAGAAGGCGGCCGGCAAGCTCGGCACGGCAACGATGGACAAGTCGGGCTGGCACGTGTACAACAACATGGAGCAGATCCTCGGCAAGAAGATGGTCACCGAGCGCGGCTGCCCCTACAACTGCGCCTCATACCCATGCCAGCAGGAGTACAGGAAAGGAATGCTCCCCGTCACCGACGGGCTGCTGGAGAGGGCCATCAACATCTCCGTCGGCGTCGTGGACAAGGGGCTTGGCTCCGCCTTCGGCATCCACCCGCACTCCACGGACAAGGAGATCGACCAGAAGGCGAAGCAGTTCATCGACGCCCTGAAGGCCTCGATGTAGGAGGCTCACCATGATCAATGTCGCTGTCATCGGGACCGGCTACATCGGCCCCGTCCACATCGAGGCGCTGCGCCGCATCAGCGGGGTCACGGTGAGGGGGGTCACGGACGCCAACGCCGACCTGGCCCGGAAGACCGCCGAGAAGTACAACATCGAGAAGGTCTACACGGACTACCGGGAGGCGCTCGCCGATCCCGCGGTTCACGCCATCCACACCTGCTCGCCCAACCGCCTGCACTTCGCGATGAACAAGGAGGCGATCGAGAAGGGCAAGCACATCCTCTCCGAGAAACCCCTCGCGATGACCCTGGCAGAAGCGGAGCAGCTCACCGAGCTGGCCGAGAAGAAGGGCATCGTCACGGGGGTGGACTTCTGCTACAGGTACTATCCCGTGGTGCTTGAAATGGCCCTCAGGGTCAGGCGCGGCGATGCGGGGAGCGTGCGCATGGCCACGGGCACATGGTTCCAGGACTGGCTGTCGTGGGTCACCGACTACACCTGGCGCCTCGAGCGCTCGGAGAGCGGGGACTCGAACATTGCCGCCGACCTGGGCAGCCACTGGTTCGATCTGGTGCAGTTCGTCACAGGCCTCACGGTGAAAGAAGTGATCGCGGACTTCGCCACGGTGATCCCCGTGAGGAAAAAGCCGGCGCGCCAGGTCCTCGCCTTCGAAAAGGTGACCGACGTACCCCACCAGGACGTGAAGGTCGAGCTGGAGGACTACTCGGCCATCCTGTTCAGGCTGTCCAATGGCGCGCCGGGCTCCTTCACGACCTGTCAGGCCGCGATCGGCCGCAAATCCGACACCGAGTTCCAGATCTACGGCAGCACGTGCTCGTACGCGTGGAACCACAAGCGCTCAAACGAAATGTGGATCGGCTGGCGCGACAGGCCCAATGAGACGCTGATCGAAAGCCCTGTGCTTCAGGATCCGGTCACGGCCCCCTACGCGACGCTTCCCACCGGCCACCCGCTGGGATACCACGACGCTGTGCTGAACCTGTTCAAGGATTTCTACGATGTCGTGAAGTCGGGCGGCAAGGAAAAGGGGGGAGGGCTTCCCCGGCCGACCTTCCGCACGGGCGCGGATGAGATGAGGATCCTGAAGGCCGTCGTCGAGTCGAACAGGAAACGGGGATGGGCGACGGTGAGCTGAACGGCATCCGCCCGCGCCTGGGCGTCCTCGCCGTCACCTCGGGCTGGTTCCGTGACGTCGGGCTCCAGAGCGTCGAGGGGGACACCTCGGCCGCGGTGAGCCGGACCGGTGACCGCCTGATCGCGAAGATCCGGGGCTTCGCCGATGCCGTCTTCGGCGGGGTCGTGTACTCGCCCGCCGAGGCGGAAAAGGCGGCCCGGGCAATCCGCGAGGCGGACGTCGACGGCTTGCTCCTGGTCCCTCTGATGTGGTGCGAGGATGCCATTCCGCGCGCGGCGCTCGCGTTGCTCGCCGACCTGCCCCTCATCCTGTGGACCTTCTCACCCGAGCCCCGGCTGCCCGATTTCCTGCCCTTCCAGCGCATCCTCCAGGGGTCGGGGCCTGTCTGCACCCTCCAGCTCTCGGGGATGCTGCGGCGAGAAGGCAGGGCATTCAAGTCTGTCGTCGGGCACCTCGAGGATCCCGAGGTCTTCGACGAGATCCGCGCTCTCGCCACGGCCATGGCGGTGCGCCGCCGCCTGCCCTCCCTGCGCATCGGCATCCTGCCCTTCCCCTGCGGTCACATGTCCACGACCTACGTCGACGAGTTCGGCCTGCGGGCCAACTACGGAATCGAGCTGCGGCACCTTGAGCTGGACCGGGTGCGAAAGGCCGCGGCGGAGATCGACCCCGCCGCCGTCCAGGAGTTCAAGACCGGGATCGCGGCAGGATCAGCGCGCATCGAGGTCGATGAGCGCAATCTCGTCGAGGGCATCCGCTACGCACTGGCCCTTCGCGGGCTGATCGCGGAGGAGCGCCTCGGGGCGCTCGCGATGAACGACGTGATCGAGGAGATGCATGCGAGCTTCGGCCTGCGGCCCTGCCTCTCCGACCCCATCCTCTCCGGCTCCGGCGTCGTCGTCGCCATGGAGGCGGACATCGCCGCGGCCGCGGGGATGGCGATCCTGCGGCTCGCGACCGGCGCATCGCCGTTCTACACCGAGCCCTTCAGCGCGGACTACGAGGCCAACGCCATTCTCATGGGCCACGCGGGCTACCACGACGGATCCAACGCGGACCCCAAGACCAGCGCGCGTGTGGTGAGCGACGTGGAGTACGAGAACTCCGACAGGTTCGCGGGCGCGGTGACGCTGTTCAAGTACAGACCGGGTCCCGTGACAACTGTGAACTCGGTGTGGAGCGGCCGCGGGCTGAAGTGGGTGATCGCTGAGGGCGAGTCGCTCCCCGGACCCGCGAAAATGGACGGCAACACGCACCTGGTGTTCCGCCCCGACGCGCGGGTGAAGGATTTCTTCGCTCACGCCGTCGCCGACGGCGTGAGCCAGCACTGGCTGTTCGTGCCGGGGCGCATCTCGCGCGCGCTCCAGTCCCTCTGCGGCGTGCTGGGGATCGAGGCGAGCGTCGTCATGCGGAGCGCGGCTCCCCGAGAATAGCGAGAAGGGCCTCGCCGATCGCTCGGACGGCCGGCAGACCGCCCAGCGCGGCCGGGTCCCCGAGGGCGCTCTCCACACCCGGATCGTGCGGGACCTCTCCGGCAAAGGGAACCGCGCGCCTCTCGGCCATCCTGCGCACGCCGTCGCCGTCGCCCCTGGTCATGTTGGCCAGCACGCCTATCACGGGCACCCGCATCCGCTCCAGCGCGCCCAGCAGCCGCTCGACAACCCGCAGCGAGACAACCGACGGCGTGGACACGACGACTGTCTCGAGCCGGGGCAGAAGCCCAGCAAGGTCGAGGATCTCCTCCCCGATCCCCGGGGGCATGTCGATGAGCAGCGCATCCCGCGCTCCCCAGCGCGTGACGCACAGCAGCTCGAGGATCGCGTCCGACACCTCGCTCCCGCGCAGCGCGAGGGGGCGCTCGCGGGTGAAGGCCGCCGCGCTCATGAGCGCGAGTCCGGGCACGACGGGCAGCGGGAGGATGCCGCGGTTTTCCTCGGGCAGCCGCATGTCGGTGCCCAAGAAGAGGTGGGCGGAGGCGGCCGCGAGGTCGAGGTCGAGCAGACCGACCGTCCTGCCCGCGCGCGCCAGGGCGAGACCAGCCCCGACGGCGCAGAAGCTCTTGCCCACCCCTCCCTTGGCAGAGCAGAAAGCGATGATGCGGCGCACGCCGGCGAGCTGCCCCTGGATGCCCGCCTCGCGGGGATCGATCACGAGCCTGCCTCCATGATGCTCACTCCCCTGCCCCTCTCCACGCCGAAGTCCACGCCCCCGCACGCGGGACAGCGAACAAAGGCATGCGCCGACTCCGGCAGGAAGTGGATCGCCTCTCGTTGCTCCGCCGTGAGGCCGGCCTCCGAGAGACCCCACCTCCTGCCGCAGGCGCGGCACAGAAACTCCGCGAGCTCCATCTCCATGCGGAACAGACCGGCGGGGAGCGCGGACCCCGCCAGGAGGGATTCCAGAGCGAAGGCGAAGATCTCGCGGTCGATCGCCTGCAGCTCCCCGATCAGGACGATCATGGAGCCGGGGCTCCGCTCTTCACTCGGCGTGACGCGCTTCTCTGCTGCGGCGATCACGGCTTCCGCCAGGGCCCACTCGTGCATGCGCTCGATCATAGCCCGGAGGGTGAAACTTGACGAGTAGCGGCGATCCGCATACTATCCCTCGCATGAAGAGATCCGTGCTCCTGTGCCTGCTCGCACTCTCCGCGCTGCCCCTCGCCATCGGACAGTCGCTCGGGTTCGGCGCCAACGGCGCGATCGGCCCCACCTTCCTTGGCGGGGACCCGGCCGCCATTACGCAGAGGATCATTGCCGCCACCGAATACCGTCTCACGCCCGGCGACACCTACCAGGTCTCCATCACGATGAACGGCCTGGCCCCCTACACGATCATCCTCGCGGAGAACTACGACCTGGATGTGCCGTACATCGGCACCCTGAACGTGAAGGGCATGCACTTCTCGGACCTGCGCAAGATGGTCGTAGAAAAGCTGCGGAAGGTCCTCCCGTTCGCGGATTTTGTGAGCTTCACCCTCATCGCTCCGGCCCGGTTCGATGTTTCGGTGTTCGGCGGGGTGGAAGCGCCGGGCATCGTGACGGTGACGGCGCTCTCGCGCGTGTCCGACGCCATCGTCTCTGCCAAAGGCTCCCGAAGGGGCGCCAGTTATCGCCAGATCGCGCTCATCCGCGACGGGACGAAGATCGTCGTGGACCTGCTGCGCTATACCATGGACGCGGTGAACGAACAGAACCCGACGCTCGAGCCGGGCGACAAGATCTACGTCCCGCCCCAGGAGATCGTCGTCGCGCTCACCGGGCAGGTCCGCTTCCCCGGCTCCTACGAGCTGCTCGCGGGCGAAACCATCCAGCAACTGCTTGCCTACGCCGGCGGACCTCTGCCCGACGCGCAGGCGGGGGCCGTGGAGCTCATCAGCGTGGTGAACGGCGGATCGATCCAGCAGCGGCTGCTCGACCTCAAGAGCGACGCCGCCACTGCGCTCGCCAACGGCGACAGGGTCCGCGTGCCCTCCATCGTCGAAAACAGGGAGATGATCCTCGTCACCGGCGCGCTGTTCGGAGCGCCCGTGTCCGCCGAAAAGCCCGTTCAGATCCCCCTCACGGCCATTGCGGTGAACATCCCCTTCACTCCCGGCACGACGCTGCTCGCGGTGCTGGAGTCCCTCGGCGGTCCGACGCCCTACGCGAAGGCGAAGGAGAGCCTCATCCTGAGAAAGAGCACCGGCGAACGAATCCCCGTGGACATCGATGCGATGTGGAAGACCAGGAACAGGGCGCGCGACGTTCTGCTCGAGCCGGGCGACACGGTGAACATTCCGATCGTGAACGAGGTGTTCGTGCTCGGCGAGGTTGGAAGCCCCGGGCGCGTGCCGTTCAATCCCGGCTTCACGGTGGCCGACTACCTCCTCTCGGCCGGCGGCGTCAATCCTCTCACGGGCGACGCGAACGGGCTGTACGTCCTGGACAAGATGGGCGGCAAGACGAAAACCGCGCGCGGGGGGCAGGTCGAGCCTGGCGCGCTCCTTTTCGTGGATAAGAACGCGTGGACGAAGACGCAGATGGTGTTCACAAACATCACCGTAGTGACCTCCTTCATCACGGCCGTCCTCACTGCGGTCACCTATGTGATCAGCGTGGTGAGGAGCCTGCCGTAGGCAGCGTCCTGATCAGCTCCCTCACCCAGAGGTCGGTCACCGAGTAGATCCTGCGGTTGCCCTTCACTCGGGAGGCGACGATGCCCTCCCGCTTGAGCACCGCCAGGTGCTGCGAGACGACGGGCTGCGACTGCTCAACGCATTGCCAGAGGTCGGAGACGCAGGGCTCCCTCGCCTCGATGGCGCATAGCAGCGCGAGCCGTACGGGGTGGCCGCACACCTTGAGCTTTCTCGCTGCCTCGGCGAGGAATTGTCGATGCTTGTCTTTTTCCATCTTTCCCTGTAGCTTCGCACTCGATTCTACAGAGAGGAGCCGTCCGAATCAAGGACGCACAGCCGACATGATCTACCTCGACTGGGCAGCATCCGCCCCCCCCGACGCGCACGCCATCGATGAGGCGAGGGAGGTCTCCGCCCGGCTGTACGCCAACCCTTCTTCACAGCACGCAGCCGGACGGGAGGCGGCCGAGCGTCTCGCGCGCGCCCGGGCGGATATCGCCGCCCTGCTCGGCGCCGAGCCCGACGAGATCGTCTTCACATCGGGCGGGACCGAATCCAACGCTTCCGTGCTTCTCTCCCTTCTTTCCAGGCTGCGCCTGGGGGGCTCCCATTCGCGCAAGGCGAGGATCGTCACGACAGGGATCGAGCACTCATCGGTCTATGAGCAGGTCCGGGCGCTCGAGAGCTACGGGTTCGCCTGCTCGATCGTGCGGCCCGACTCGAACGGCATCGTCGCCCCCTCGAAAGTCGCGGAAGCTCTCGATCAGGACACGGCGCTCGTCTCGGTCATGCTTGTGAACAACGAAACGGGGGCGATCCAGAGGGTCGCGGAGATCGCCGAGGTCGTGAGGGAGCGCTCCGCTCGCGCGGGCAGGCGGATCCTCCTGCACACCGACGCCGTGCAGGCATTCGGCAAGATCCCCTTCTCGCCCGCCAGGCTCGGCGTCGACGCCGCTTCGCTGAGCGGCCACAAGCTCGGCGCTCCGCGGGGAATCGGCGCTCTGTACCTGCGAAAAGGGACGAGCCTGGAGCCCCTCTCCCTCGGCGGCGGCCAGGAAAAGGGGCGCAGGCCGGGCACCGAGAACCTGCCCGGCATCTGCGCGCTGGCGCGCGCGGCCGGCGATCGGCTGGCCGCCCTGCCGCGGGACCTGGAAGAGGCAAGGAAAAAGGCCGAGCGCCTGATCCAGGGGCTGCTCGCGATCCCCGGCGCCCGACTCTTTCCCGAGGAAAGGGCCGACGACCCTGGCGAACGGTTCTCTCCCTGGATCGTCTCTGTCGGCTTCCCTCCCCTGCCAGGAGAGGTGGTCGTGCGCCTGGCGGAGAGCCGCGGGTTTCTCGTCTCCACGGGATCGGCCTGCTCCTCGAGAAAGAAGGATCGAACTCGGGTGCTCGAGGCCGCGGGGCTTTCCCCCGAGACTGCGCTGTCCGCCGTCCGGGTTTCGACAGGACCCGCGACGACCCTGGAAGAGATCGACGGCCTCATTGATGCGCTGGCCCGGGACGTGCCCCCGGTTCTGGCTATGTCCCGGGGGAGGTCCCGGTGAGGGATTCGCTTTTCCTGGTCAAGTACGGGGAGATCGCCCTGAAAAAGCGCAACCGTGGGGCGTTCGTCAAGGCCCTCAAGGATTCCATCCGCAACAAGCTGCCCGACCTGCCCGTTTCCGTGTACGAGACGTGGCACAGGATCTACGTGCGGTTCGACCCCGCCGATCGGGAGACCGTGGCCTCCTGCCTCTCGCGCACCTTCGGCGTGGTCTCTTTCTGCGAGGCCTTGCGCGTCCCGACGGACATGCCGGCGATCGAGGAGGCGGCGCGTGAGCTGGCGCGGGGTTTCCTGGCCGCGGGCCGGGGAACGAGGTTCAAGGCCGAGGTCCGACGCGCCGAGAAGAGCTTCCCCCTCACCTCGTATCAGATCGCCTGCCGTCTGGGCGACGCCCTGCTCACCGCATTTTCCGAGCTTACGGTGGACGTGAACAGGCCCGACTGGATCCTGTCGGTCGAGATCCGCGAGCACGCCTACCTCTACGGCCCCGAGAGCGCGGGCCCCGGAGGGCTCCCGACGGGCAGCTCGGGCCGGGGGATCCTGCTCCTGTCGGGGGGAATCGACTCGCCTGTGGCGGGCTGGATGATGGCCAAGCGCGGCCTCGCTCTGGACGCCGTGTACTTCCACTCCGCGCCCTTCACGTCCGAGAAGGCTCGCGAGAAGGTTGAGTCCCTGGCGAGAATACTCTCCGCCTGGCTGCCCGGCCTGCTCCTGCACGTGGTCCCGTTCACGCCCGTGCTCGCACGCATCAAGGAGAGGTCGAAAGATGAGGAGACGACGCTGCTGATGAGGGTGTGCATGATGCGCCTGGCGAGCCTCATCGCCGCGCAGCGGGGCGCCCTGTGCCTGGTGACGGGCGAAAGCCTCGGACAGGTCGCCAGCCAGACCATCGAGAGCATGGCCTTCACGGAGACCGGCGCGGGGGTGCCGGTGCTGCGGCCGCTGGTCGGAATGAACAAGGAGGAGATCATCTCGATCGCGCGGCGGATCGGGACCTTCGACGTTTCGAACCTGCCCTTCGAGGACTGCTGCGTGCTGTTCTCTCCCGCCCGCCCCCTCATCCACCCGTCCCTGGTCAAGATGAGGAGGGCTTACGCGGGGCTGAAGGCGGATGAGCCTATCGCCGAAGCGCTCGAGAAGACCGAAGAGGTGAGGATCGGGGCCCGGGCGCCGGGCCGCTAGGAGGGAATGCGCCGGGTACGGACGCCATGAGGTATCAGGAGGCGGCGGCCTTTTCGGGGGAGCTCTCCTTCTTCGAGGCGGATGGAGTTTCGGCGGATTTGCCGGCCGCGGCGTCCTTGCCGGATTCCTTGCTCGAGCCGCCATTGCCGCCGCTCAGCACGGAGCCGCGCTTGTTGTCGGTGGAGTAGAAACCGCTTCCCTTGAAGATGACGCCGAGGCCGCCGTGGATGAGTCGCTTGACCGAGCTCTTGCACTTCGGACATTTCGAAAGGGGCTTGTCGCTCATGCTCTGAAAGGCTTCGAAGGTATGACCGCACTTCGTGCACTCATACTCGTATGTGGGCATAGACGATCTTCCTCCGGAAATACGGTTGTGCCGTTTCCAAGAATATACAGAAGAATGCCCGGCGCGACAACCCTAGCGCGAGAGACCGAGAGGGGCAGCGCGCCGCACGGGCACCCCCCCCTGTGCCAGGACCTCCTTGATCTCCGCGATCCTGAAGGTTCCGTAGTGCACCATGGACGCGATCAACGCGGCGTCGGCTTTCGCGTCGCGCAGGACGGCCAGGAGGTGCTCGGGCGCCCCCGCGCCGCCCGAGGCGACGACGGGAATCCCCACTCCCTCGGAAATGGTTCGCGTTGCCGCAAGCTCGTATCCCGTGCGGGTCCCGTCAGCGTCGATGGAGTTCAGCACGATCTCGCCTGCGCCCCTCGCCTCCGCCTCCCTCGCCCACGCGAGGGCGTCGAGGTCGGTCGCTGTCCTGCCCCCGTCGATCACGACCCGGTAGCTCGAGGGCATCGCCGGATCCCGCAGAACGTCCATGCCCAGCACGATGCATTGCCTGCCGTACAAGGCCGCCCCCTGGCCGATGATGTCGGGATCACGCACGGCGGGAGAGTTCACGCTCACCTTTTCGGCCCCCGCAAGGAGCACCTCGCGCATCTCCGCTATCGACGAGATGCCCCCGCCGACCGAAAAGGGGATGAAGATCGCTTCTGCGACCCTGCGCACGATGTCGAGCCGGATCCTCCGCCTCTCGGAAGAGGCCGTTATATCGTAGAACACGAGCTCGTCGGCCCCTTCCTCGTAGTAGAACCGCGCCATCTCGACAGGATCGCCGATGTCCACGTTGTCGCGGAACTTGACTCCCTTCGTCGTCCGGCCGTCGCGAACGTCCAGGCAGACGACAACGCGCTTCTCAAGCATCGCGCGGCTCCGGATCGCCGTCCCAGTCGATGAAGTTCCGCAGCAGCGCGAGGCCCACGGGCCCGGACTTCTCGAGGTGGAACTGGAAGGCGATGAAGTTCCGCGCCGAGACGGCCGCGGGGAAGACGATGCCGTACTCACATTCGGCCGCAACGTGCTCGCGCAGCGCGGGTGAGGGGTAGAAGGAGTGAACGAAGTAGAAGGAGGAGCCCTGCGGAATGCCGGCGAAAACGGGGTGCGGGAGGAGGAACCTGACCTGGTTCCAGCCCATGTGGGGGACCTTGAGCCCGCTGCCCGAGGGAAATCGCCGTACGCGCCCCGGCAGAATGCCGAGGCACTCGGTGTCCGATTCCTCGGAACGCTCGAAGACGACCTGGCAGCCGATGCAGATGCCCAGCGTTTTTCGCCCCGAGTCGATGAAACGCCGGATCGCACCGTCGAGCCCTGTTTTCTTCAGCACGGACATCGCGGAAGCCGCCTCGCCCACGCCGGGGAACACGAGGCCATCGGCGGCGTCCAGGTCGGCGGGACGCGAGGTGACGAAGTGCCGGGCCCCGAGGTGGCGAAGGGCGTTCTCGACGCTGCGGAGGTTGCCCGCCCCGTAATCGACCACGGCGAGCAGCGGCGCGCTCACGTGCCCGACCCCTCCG
Organism: uncultured Spirochaetaceae bacterium; assembly: GCA_964353885.1. Taxonomy (GTDB): domain Bacteria; phylum Spirochaetota; class Spirochaetia; order SZUA-6; family Fen-1364; genus CAVTER01. The sequence continues at coordinate 16,506 of CAYGXO010000084.1, read as the reverse complement.
CGGGCCCGGCCTGGCCCCTGAGCAGCGAAAGGAAAAGCGGGACGATCTCCTCCTCGGTGAAAAAGAGACCTGACATCTTCACTTGAGTCCCGTCGGCCGAGATCGTGACCGGCTTCAGCCGCTCGGCCGTGTTCGGCAGGTTCTCGCTCCTCATCCACGCCACCAGCGCGAGCCTCAGCACGAGGGCGACCAGCTTCGCCTCCCTTTCCGAGCCCGTGTTCGCTGTGCCCGTGACGCCGTACCCGCCCTCGCCGCGTGCCGCGTTCAGCCAGACCTCCTGGATCGGGACGCGCGCCGATGAGCCTTGCGCAAGGCCCCCGGGCAGCTCGGGCAGGTACAGGACGAGGTCCGCATTCTCCATATCGAGGGACACCTCGGGGGGAATGCGCAGCGCGACCGGGTTTCCGTAGCGGGGAAGGAGCGCCTCCAGCTCGCCGTTCGCCGCCAGGAGCGCCGTTCGGCCCGGGATGGCGAGCTGGATGCCGGTCTTGCTCGAGCGCCAGTACCTGCCCGCGGGCGTCGTGATCCTCTTCCACTCCCGGTTGCCCGACAGGCGGCACCCGATGATCGAGCCGGGGTAGCCGCCGATCGCCACGGCCGTGAAGCTCGGCTGCTGGTGGGGCACCAGGCGCACACCGAGCACGACTCGCTCGGTCATGTCGACCAGTTGGACGACGTCCGCCGTGTCTGGACCCGCATCCTTCAGCATCTTCTTGATGAGGGCGGCCGAGGGCGGCACGCTCACCGAGACGTACATCGTCTCGTCGCCGGGGAGCACGCCCATCCACCCCGAGGGCGAGCGGACGGGAGCCGTTGCGCAGGAGGCAAGGAGGAGAGCCGCGGCCGCGAACACGGCGAGACGCTTCATTGCGGCGCCCGTGCACGGCTCGTTCATCGCGAGGCTTTCCTGAGGGATACCGAGCATGTCTCGTCGCCGCACTCGATCTCTGCCGCCCCCGGCGCATTCTCCCACTCGAGCGAGACGGCAAGGGTCTCGGAGAGCAGGTGATCGCGGAAGCTCTCCGCCGCATCGCGAAGGGCCTGCGATCCGGCGAGGGTGAGCGAGATCCTGTCGGTCACCTCGAGCCCCTTCTCCTTGCGGAGGTTCTGGATCCCGCGGATCATGTCCCGCACGATCCCCTCCTGGATCAGCGCAGGGGTGAGCTCCGTGTCCAGCGCGACCGTCAGGGAGCCGTCATTGATCACGTGGAGCTTCTCCTTCTCGATCCGCACCACCTCGATGCCGTCGGGCGGGAGGGCGATGGACCTCCCGTCGATGTCGATGGTAACAGCCACCCCATCAAGGAACCTGCGGATTTCCGCGGTGGGCAGCGCTTCGATCCGCGCGGCAGCCGCCTTCATGTCCTTGCCCAGGCTCTTTCCCAGGGCTCGGAAGTTCGCCTTCGCCCGGTACTCGACGAGATCCTCCTCGTTCTCACGGAACACGACGCTCTTGACGTTGAGCTCCTCCCGGATCAGCTCCTCCATCTCGCCGAGCAGCGCGCGCTCAGCCGCGTCGCGTGTGACGAGGTGAAGGGCCTTGAGAGGCTGACGGGTCTTCAGCGAGTGCTCGGTGCGCAGGGACCTGCCCATGGAGACCGCCTTCACCGTCGCCTTCATCCTGCCCTCGAGTTCCCTGTCGCGCCTGGCCTCGTCGGCGACGGGGAAGTCGCACAGGTGGATCGACTCGGGCATCGACGAGGTGCGGATGTTCGAGTAGATCTCCTCGGTGATGAAGGGAATGAAGGGGCAGGCCACCAGGATCAGCTTGAGGAGCGCCGTGTGCAGAGTCTGGTAGGCTTGGCGCTTGTCCGCGTCGTCGCCCGAGCGCCAGAACCGCCTGCGCGACCTGCGGATGTACCAGTTGTTCAGCAGATCGATGAATGCGATGAAGGCGTCGACGGCCTTCTGCAAATCGTAGCCCTCCATCTGCGCCGCGACCTCTCCCACCATGCGCTCCGCCTCGGAGAGGATCCACCTGTCGAGCGAGTTCTCGGGCCGGGCGGGAGGCGCCTCGACGGTGACCCCGTCGATGTTCGCGTACGTGACGAAGAAGCTGTACGCGTTCCACAGAGGGATGATGACGTTCTTCACGACCTCCTTGACGCCGGTATCCGAGTAGCGCAGATCCTCGGCCTTCAGCACGGCGGAGTCCACGAGGAACAGCCGCATCGCATCGGCACCGTAGGTATCGATGACCTCGACAGGGTCGGTGTAGTTCCGCGCCGACTTGGACATCTTCTTGCCCTCGGAGTCGAGGATCAGGCCGCTCACGATGACATTGTTGAACGCGGGCTTGTTGAACAGGGCCGCGCCGAGCACGACGAGGGTGTAGAACCACCCCCGGGTCTGGTCGATGGACTCGGAGATGAAGTCGGCGGGAAAATGAGCGTCGAAGTGCGCTTTGTTCTCGAATGGGTAGTGATTCTGGCCGTAGGGCATGGCGCCGGACTCGAACCAGCAGTCCAGGACCTCGGGGATCCGCTTCATGACACCGCCGCAGGAGCAGGGCCAGGTGATGTCGTCGATGAGGTGCTTGTGCAGGTCGGTGACCTTCCTCCCGCCCCTCGCCTCGAGCTCGGCGCGCGAGCCGATGCATTCGGTTTTCGCGCAGGCGTTGCAGCGCCAGATCGGGATGGGATTGCCCCAGTAGCGGTTGCGCGAGATTGCCCAGTCGCGGGCGTTCTCCAGCCAGTTGCCGAACCTGCCCGTCTTGAGGTGCGCAGGCATCCAGAAGATCGCGTCGTTGGCCGCGAGCATCGCGGACTTCACCTTCTCCACGCTCACGAACCAGGAGCCGACGGCGCGGTAGACGAGCGGGCTCTTGCAGCGCCAGCAGTGGGGATAGCTGTGCGTGTAGGAGTCGTGCTTCACGAGCTTGCGCTCGTCCTTGAGCCTGCGGATGATCGCCTTGTCGGCATCCTTCACGAACTGGCCCGCCCAGTCGGGGACCTCGGCGGTGAACCGGGCCTCCTCGTCGACGGGGCACACGACGGGGATGTCGGTGCCCTTGAGCAGGTTGTAGTCATCCTCGCCGAATCCGGGAGCGATGTGCACGACCCCCGTGCCGTCCTCTGTCGTGACGAAGCCTCCCGTCCAGGTTCGGAAAGCCCCCTTCTCCTTCAGTCCCGCGAAGAAAGGGAAAAGCGGCGTGTACGACCGGCCCGCGAGCTCCGCGCCCGTGAATCGGGCCACGATCTCGCACTCCTCCGGCTTCTTGTAGTAGGCGGCGAGCCTGTCCTCGGCGAGGATGTATTCCTCCTCCCCATCCTTCACCTTCACGTAGCGGATATCCCGCCCAAGGGCGAGGGCGAGGTTCGAGGGAAGGGTCCACGGCGTGGTGGTCCACGCGAGAATGAAGGTGTTCGGCTCTCCGTCCAGGGCGAACTTCACGGTGATCGCCGGGTCCGCGACGTCGAGATACCCGCCGAGGTTCAGCTCGAAATTGGAGAGCGACGTGGAGCAGCGGGGGCAGTACGGGAGGATGTAGTGACCTTCGTACAGCAGTCCCTTCTTCCACAGCTCGGCGAGGACCCACCACATCGACTCCATGTAGTCGGGGTCCATGGTCTTGTAGTCGTGATCGAAGTCCACCCACCGTCCGAGCCTGGTGATGACCTTCCGCCACTCGCGCGTATAGCGCAGCACGATAGACCTGCAGGATTCGTTGAACTTCGCCACGCCGAACTCTTCGATCTGGCGCTTTCCCGAAATCCCGAGCTCCTTCTCCATCTCATACTCGACGGGCAGACCGTGGCAATCCCAGCCGAACCGACGCTCCACCTTCCTGCCCCGCATGGCCTGGTAGCGCGGGATGATGTCCTTGACCGTGCTGGGCACGAAGTGCCCGAAATGGGGCAGGCCCGTGGCGAACGGGGGGCCGTCATAGAAGACAAACTCCTCTCCCCCCTCGCGCTGAGCGATGGATTTCTCGAAAACACCCTCTTTTTGCCAGAAGGCGAGCACCTTTTCTTCAGTCTTCGGGAAGCTCACCTTCGGATCCACCGGCCTGTACAATCGGTCCTCCCTGCGACTATTTATGGGAAAACGAGAGCCATGGTCAAGGCTGCCTTGTCACGGCGGCCCTGCTCTGCTTAAATACGCCGATGCAGAAGCACAGAGATCTCTGGAAGGAGATTATCGCGGCCGCCCTCACGGCGATGGCGGAGGAGGCGCAGGGCGCCGGTGCCGCGGCCGGGCCTGCCATCGATCCGAACGCGATGGTCGTCGAGACCCCCCCGAAGCCGGAAATGGGCGACATCGCCTTCCCCATGTTTCCTTTTGCGCGCGCTCTGCGGAAGGCTCCGCCACTCATCGCCCAGGAGGTCGTGAGGCGGATCGGCCTGTCGGCCGCTGGGCAGGCCCCGGCCATGGGCGGGGCGGCCGCAGCAGGACCGTATGTCAACGTGCGCCTCGAGAGGACCTCGGTGATCCAGGATGTCCTCCGTGAGGTCGCGGCGGACGGCGCGAGCTACGGGAAAAGCGACGCGCTGGCAGGCGCTCGCGTGCTGCTCGAGTTCTCATGCCCCAACACGAACAAGCCGCTGCACATCGGCCATCTCAGGAACGATGCGATCGGAGAGAGCCTCTCGCGAATCCTCAGGGAGGCGGGAGCCGAGCTGCGGAAGGTGAACCTCATCAACGACAGGGGCGTGCACATCTGCAAGTCGATGCTGGCCTACCGGATGTTCGGCGGGGAGACGACGCCCGAGAGCGAGGGGATCAAGGGCGACCACTTTGTCGGCGACTACTACGTCAAGTACGCCCAGTGGGCGAAGGACCATCCAGAAGCCGATGAGCAGGTCAGGCTGATGCTGCGCCAGTGGGAGGAGGGCGATCCTGGCGTGATGGCCCTCTGGCGCAGGATGAACGGCTGGGTCATCTCGGGGATCGAGGAAACATACCGGCGCACAGGCGTCTCCTTCGACCAGGTCTACCACGAAAGCGAGATCTACAAGCTGGGCAGGCAGGAGGTCCTCGGTGGCCTCGAAAAGGGCATCTTCCAGCGGGACCCCGACGGTTCAGTCTGGGCCGATCTCTCCGACAAGGGCATGGACCGCGAGGTGCTCCTGCGCAGCGACGGCACCTCGATCTACCTGACGCAGGACATCGGCACCGCTGTGCAGCGTTCCCGGGACTGGCCCTTCGACAGGCTGATTTACATCGTCGGGTCGGAGCAGAGGCACCATTTCAAGGTCCTCTTCCAGGTGCTCTCGCTGCTGGGCTACTCCTGGGCCGCGAATCTCCACCACCTCGCCTACGGCATGGTCAACCTTCCCGAGGGAAAGATGAAGTCCCGGGAAGGCACCGTGGTGGACGCGGATGACCTGCTGGATGAGCTCGAGGCCATGGCGGCCGAAGAAATAAGGGGAAAGGAGCGCGAGGAGGATGTGGGGGACCTGTCAAAGACGGCGCGCGAAATCGCCCTGGGCGCCCTGCACTACTGGCTTCTGCAGACCTCGCCGCAGAAAGACATGACCTTCGACCCGAAGGAGTCGCTGTCGTTCAACGGCAACACGGGGCCCTACCTGCAGTACACGGGCGCCCGGATCTCAAGCGTGCTGCGGAAGTTCGAGCAGCGCAAGGACAGCTTCCGGGAAGGCCGCGTCTCGCCCGCAGCTCTCGGCCTGCCCGAGGAATGGGAGATCGCGAAATCCCTCGCCCTCTTCCCCGAGACCGTCGCCGCCGCGGCTCGGGACCTCAACCCGGCGGTGCTCGCCGTGTCGCTGTTCGAGCTGTGCAAGACATTCAGCAGGTACTACCAGGACAATCCCATTCTGCGAAACGAGGACGCGAGCCTCGTCGTCTCGCGGATCGCGCTGGTCAGGGGGGTGCTGCAGGTGCTGCGGAACGGGCTTGCGCTTCTGGGGATACCGTTCCTGGAGGCGATGTGATGTCGGGCGGCACGACCGCGGGTGAGGCATTCGCGGGTGATCTGATCGCGTTCGTGACCACAAGGTCTCCCGCTCCTCCGACGTACCCAAGCCGCAGGTAGCCCGCCTCCGCGCGCGAAACTCTGAAAAGAAACCGCCGGGCTGCCGCATCCCAGACCGCAGGCGCGACGTCGCGGATTCCCGCGAGCAGGACCGGCAACCGGGCGTCTGACGGGACAAAGGAACCTCGAAGCTCGACCGCGCCCTCCCGCTCCTCGATCAGGAGCCCGTCCACCAGCTTTTGGCAAAACAGGACGACGAACACGATCGCATCCCCCGCGGGCTCCCCCCTGCTGGCGCTCCCCCAACCCATGTGGGTCCAGTATGGCTTCAGAACAAGGGGGAGGTGATTCGGACTCTTCTTCCAGGCCGCCTCGACCGCGGCCAGGTCGGGGCCCGCTCCGAGAATCTCCCCGACCCGAACCTCCGTTCCCCCGACCCTCTGGTACCTGTCGAGCGCCGAGGAGCCGTCCGCTCCCCTGTGGCTGAGCACTCCGGCAGCCGCGAGGGCGCCGGCCCAGGCCGCGGCCGTTTTCGACAGCAGCGAGTCGGCCTCGACTGAAGGCGACCCGGCCCGGCTTCGAAGGGCGTTCGCCCACGCGAGGGGGGTGTCCTCGGCCGCGGAGGACACGCAGAGCAGCGCAAGGAGCAGCGACGGCAGCAGAGCCCTTTTCATGATCGCGGAGATTCTATATAGTGCTGTCGAGCCTTTCAAGGACAGCTTCCGGAGCATACTCCCATGGCAGACCTCCACAGAGTGCGGAACATAGGGATCATCGCGCACATCGACGCGGGCAAGACCACGACCACGGAGAGGATACTCTTCTACACTGGGAAGACCCATCGAATGGGCGAGGTGGACGACGGCGAGGCGACCATGGACTGGATGGACCAGGAGCAGGAGCGAGGCATCACGATCACCGCCGCGACGACGACCTGCTACTGGCGCGACCATCAGATCAACATCATCGACACCCCGGGGCATGTGGACTTCACCGCCGAGGTCGAGCGGAGCCTGCGCGTTCTGGACGGCGCCGTGGCGATCTTCGACGCAGTCGGGGGGGTGGAGCCTCAGTCCGAGACGGTCTGGCACCAGGCCGACCGCTACCACGTGCCCCGGGTCTGCTACGTCAACAAGATGGATAGGATCGGCGCGAACTTCACCGGAGTGCTCGAGGAGGTGAAAGCCAAGCTCGCTGCCGTCCCCCTCCCCCTCCAGCTCCCCATCGGCGCCGAGTCGGGCTTCGAGGGCCTCATCGACCTGCTGGAAATGCGCGAGGTCCGCTTCAGCCAGGACGACCAGGGATCGACGATTTCCTCCTCTCCACTGGAGCCCTCGCGGCAGGAGGGAGCCAGGAAGTGGAGAGAGACTCTGCTCGACCATCTCTCGCACATCAGCGACGAGCTGACGGAGCTGTACCTCGCGGGCAAGGACATCCCCGTCGCCCTTCTGAAGAAGGCGATCCGGCAGGGAACGCTTTCGCGCGCCTTCACGCCGGTGCTCTGCGGAGCATCGCTTCGCAACGTGGGCGTCCAGCCCCTGCTCGACGCCGTCGTGGACTACCTCCCCTCGCCTCTGGACGTTCCCCCCGTGCAGGGCCACCACGCGAAGAAGAACGACTCCGTGGAGGTGCCCTGCAAGCCCGAGGCGTTCCTGCTCGGCCTGGTGTTCAAGCTCCAGGCCAGCAGGGAGGCGGGCAACCTCTGCTATGTGCGGCTGTACTCGGGCAGGCTGAAGGAAGGGCAGACGGTCTACAACTTCAACAAGAAGAAGCGAGAACGGGTGAACAGGCTCTTCCGCATGCACGCGAACCATCCCCAGCAGGTCGACCAGGTCGAGGCGGGGGATATCGCCGTGGTGATCGGGCTGAAAACCGCGCAGACCGGCGACACCCTCGGAGTCGAGGCGTTCCCCATCCTCCTCGAGCGCATGCACTTCCCCGAGCCTGTGATCTCGGTCGCCATCGAGCCTCGCACCCTCTCGGAGAGGAAGAAGCTCACCGACGTTCTCGAGATCCTCGCCCGCGAAGACCCCACGTTCTCCGCCAAGGAAAACCCCGAGACCGGCGAGCTCATCATCTCGGGGATGGGCGAGCTGCACCTCGATGTCCTGGTGACCCGGATCTTCCGCGAGTTCAAGGTGGAGGCCCGGGTCGGCAAGCCGCAGGTCTCCTACCGCGAATCGATCAGCGCGGCCGCCATCCACGTGGAGAAGTACCACCGCACGATCGCGGGCAAGGAGCACAGCGCCGCGATCACGCTGGAGGTGAAGCCACTGGCCCGGGGCGTGGGCAACTCGTTCGCCTCGACGCTCGCCGAGGATGCCCTGCCCGAGGAGCTCGTTTCCGCGGTGGAGCGCGGCGTCATGGCCGCCTTCGGCTCGGGCGTCGTCTACGGCTACCCCGCACTCGACATCGGCGTCACCCTCGTGGCCGCCGACTACCACCCGACCACCTCCACGCCGATCGCCTTCGAAGCAGCCGGCGCCATGGGCTTCGACGGCGCCTGCCGCAAGGCGGGCCCGATCCTCCTTGAGCCGATCATGGCCGTCGACGTGCTCACGCCCTCGGAGTTCCTCGGCGAGGTGATCGGGAACCTCAACGCTCGCCAGGGGCTGATCCTCAACATGGAAGCGAGGCCAGGAGCCGACCACGTGAAGGCCCAAGCTCCCCTGGTGTCCATGTTCGGGTATTCGACTTCACTGCGAAGCGCCACGCAGGGCCGGGCGACCTTCACCATGGAGTTCTCGCACTTTGCCGAAAAGGTGGGCGGCTTCGGGGAGACGAAGACCTGATATTTCTTGACAAAACGACGGTCTCGGACTACAGTACGCGAACCCTCGCACAGCAAGGAGCTTCACAATGAGTGTTCCCACGCGCTCGCTGCGCACTATCGCCGTCTGCGGCCACGGCGGCACAGGCAAGACCTCCCTCGTCGAGCAGATGCTCGCCTTCGGCGGCGCCATCCCAAAGGCCGAAAGGGTCGAGACGGGGAAAACCGTGAGCGATTTCACCGACGAGGAGATCGCGCGGAAGATCTCCATCCACGCCTCCCTCAGCCACGCGTCTTGGAAAGACCGCAAGGTGAACATCCTGGACACCCCGGGCTCCGCGGACTTCGTCGGCGAGGTCCTGGCCGCCTTCCGGGCGGCCGACTCGGCCATGCTCGTCGTGGGCGCCGACGTGGGCGTCCAGATCGAGACGATCAAGCTCTGGCGCCGCCTGACGGCCCTCTCGATGCCCCGGTTCGTGTTCGTCAACAAGATGGAGAAAGAGCGCGCCGATTTCGCGAAGACCGTGGCGGACCTCGGCGAGAAGTTCAAGACGAGCTTCGTCCCGGTCGTGATCCCCATCGGCGCGGGTCCGGGCTTCACGGGGATCGTGGACCTTGTCGACCAGAAGGCATTCGTCGACGGGAAGGAGGTTGCCGTGCCCGATTCGGCGAAGGCCGAGGTCGAGGCTGCGCGGCAGACGCTCGTCGAGTCCGCGGCCGAGGGCGACGATGCGCTGATCGAGAAGTTCTTCGCCGAGGGGAGCCTCAGCCCCGAGGAGATCCGCCTTGGCCTTGCGGGCGGGATGAAGGCGGGCAAGCTCATCCCCGTTCTGTGCGGCGCCGCTCTCACAGGCGCGGGGGTCTCCTGCCTGCTCGACTTCATCGCTTATGCCTGCCCCTCGCCCGAGGGAGTGGTGGGCGCAGAGACCGGCTCCGGCTCCTGCTTCGTGTTCAAGACCGCCCTCGACCAGTTCACCGGCAAGCTCTCCTACTTCAAGGTCATGTCGGGGCGGATCGCGGCCGATGCCGACCTGTTGAACGCGAGAGAGGGAAAGAAGGAGAAGATCGCGAAGATCTACACCTGCCAGGGGAAAAGGCTGGAGGATGCCTCGGAGCTTTTGGCAGGGGACCTTGGCCTGTTCACGAAAAGCCCGACGCTCCGCACGAACGATTCCCTGCACTCGCCCGACGCGCCCGTCGTGTACCCTCCGCTGGAGCTGCCCACCCCCGTCCACGCCCTCGCCATCGCGGCGAAGGCGAAGAAGGACGAGGACAAAATGAACCAGATGCTGCAGCGGACAACCGACGAGGACCTCACCTTCCAAGTCTCCTACGACAAGGAGACCCGGGAGACCGTCATCTCGGGAATGGGCGAGCTGCACATCTCGATGATCCTGGACAAGATCCGGGAGCACCAGAAGATCGACATGGAGACGAAGATCCCTCGCGTGGCCTACCGGGAGACCATCCAGGGCAAGGCGGACGCCGAGTACACGCACAAGAAGCAGACCGGTGGGCACGGCCAGTACGCGAAGGTCTCCCTCGAAGTGAACCCCATCCCGCGCGGTGAAAAGTACAAGTTCACCAACGCGATCTTCGGCGGCGCGATCTCCAAGGGATACATCCCCGGCATCGAGAAGGGCGTCGTGGAGGCCATGGAGGCGGGCGTCCTCGCCGGTTACCCCGTTGTCGACGTCGAGGCGAGGGTCGTCGACGGCAAAGAGCACCCTGTCGATTCTTCGGAGCTTGCCTTCAAGCTCGCGGCGCGCGAGAGCTTCCGCGAGTGCATGCGGAACGCGAAGCCCGTGCTCCTGGAGCCCGTGTGCAATCTCACCGTCTTCGTCGATGAGCAGTACCTCGGCGCCGTTCTCTCGGACCTGAGCGCCAAGCGGGGCAAGGTCCTCGGCCAGAACCCCATCGGAGGCGGGATCCTCGAGATCAAGGCCCAGGTGCCGCAGGCCGAGCTGATGCGCTACGCCATCGACCTGAAGGCGTTGACGGCAGGCACGGGATCGTTCGAGCTCGCCTTCGACCACTACAGCCCGATCTCGGGAAGGATCGCGGATGACGTGATCAAGGCCGCGCAGGCCGCGAAGGAAGAGGTAAAGAAGGAGTAACAACCCGAACGGCGTGCGCTAGAGGATCGGACGCTCCGGAAGGAAAAAGTGCAGCACCGCTGCCGCGATCCCGAGCAGCCCAAGGGTCACGCGATAGCCGATCGGGCCCCGCTCCCCTTTGTCCGCGCGCTCAGGAGGAAACATGGCGTCCTGCTTGAAAACCTCGAACAGCAGCGCAATGCCCATGACCATCCCCACGACCGAGGGAAAAAGGTCACCGACGACAAGCACCCCTCCTGCGGGCACGAACAGCGTCCCGACGCCGACCAGGAGAGCGGCGAGACCCGAGAAAAGCTTCCCCCGGCGGCCGGCGAGCGCCCCGGCGAGCGCGGCAAGGCCTGGCAGCCTGCGGACGAACGCCTCGGAGGCGAGCGCTGCGCCCGCGACGAGGTTCGAAACGATCGACAGGAAATAGAACTGCAGCACGCCCCCCTCCCTTGCCGCGGCGTCAGGGCTTCTTCAAGCCGAGGGAAAGACTCGCCGCCTTGCCGCCGAGGCGCACCTCGGCGGTGATCTTCCTCTCCTTCCCAATGTACTTCATTCTTCCCCTGATCGTCGATGGCTGATCGCCGAGAGCCTCGGAGAGCAGGAGCCGCTCTCCCGTGTCGGGTAGTGCGAAGCTGACTGTCGCGTCGAGCGGTCCAGCGGCGCTTCGCGCCCCTGCGAGGGGAGTGAAGGTGACGCTGACGAGAAGGGCGTCGGCGTACAGGGAAGCGCGCAGCACGGCCTCGTACCCCGAGAGGGTCGCGCTGCTTGAGGAGCGCGGGACAATGAACTTAAAACCCACCACGACGACGAGGGCGACGACGAGAAGCGGGAGCAGGGATGGGAGACGGCCCCTGCGGAAGAAGCCGCGAAAGAAGCCCCCGCTGACCGATCTCGGACCCTTGGGAGCGCTCGCCATCGCGAGCCTCTCCTCCCGGCTGTAGTGGAAGACCACGTCTCGCTCGGCGTCTTTCTTGACCTTCAGCTCAGGCGGCTTCATCGCGGCGTCCGTTCCGGGCGCATTTCCAGCGGCGTCCGTACCCGGCGGGTTGCCGAATCCGCCCGTCCGAGCGTCCGAGAAACGAGGGGGAGCAGGTCCTCGGCAAGAAACCATCCCCTGAGTCTCCTCGCGATCCGCCCTACGCGCGCGTGGAGGGACACGCCGAAGAGAGCCGCCTCGAGGGGCGGAATGCCGCTCGCCATGCCTCCGGCGATGATGCCCGCAAGAACGTCCCCCGAGCCGCCCGTCGCGAGGGCGGGATTGCGGCCATCGAGAATCCAGAACCTGCCCGACGGCGCGGCTACACAGGTGCTCGCCCCTTTCAGCACGACGACGGCATCCCGGGAGGCGGCCATCGACAGGGCGCGCGCGGGGGGATCCGAGAGCACATCCTCCTTCGCGACTCCGGCGAGGCGCGCGAACTCGCCGGGGTGAGGAGTGAGCACCCACCGGCCGCCGAGAACCGGCGTCTTCAGACGGCCGAGAAGAGTAAGAGCGTCCGCGTCGATGACTCCTGGGAGACCTGTCGAAAGCAGGCACTCGAGCCAGCGCTCCTTGTCGGCGGTACAACCCCAGCCGGGACCCACGAGCGCCGCTGAGTAGGCGGAAGGATCGAATCCCGCACCCGGCGCGCTTGACGGCTTGGCCATGACCGAGCGCAGCCCCGGGGCGACAAGGGGGTAGACATCGGGATCGAGGAAGAGGCTCACCAGTCCCGCCCTGCTGCGGGCCGCGGCGCAGGCCGCGAGCGAGGCCGCGCCCGTCGTGCCGAGGGCGCCCGCGAAAACGGCGAGGTGACCGCGCGTCCCTTTGTGGGCATCAGCGGGGATCTGTGCGAGAAGACCGCGCCAGGAGTCTTCATCGAGCGATTCTCCCGGGATCGCCGGGTCCTCCACCAGCGCTGGGGGAAAACCGAGACGGACGACCTGAATCCTGCCGCAGAACCCTCGCGTGCGAGGAAGGTACAGCGAGAGCTTCGGCAGGCCCATCGTGAGGGTGAGATCCGCGCGCACCGCGGGGTCTCCAATCTGGAAACCGTCGCGCACCCCGCTTGGCACGTCGATGGCGATCCTCCGCCCCGCGCTTCCGTTTATCGCCTCGACAAGCTCGGACAGGGGCGCCTGGAGCGCACCGCGGATGCCGGTCCCGGCCACCCCGTCGAAGATCCAGCGCGCGCCGGCGAGCCTGTCTCGGCACTGCTCCACCTGCGCGGGCCACGAAACGCATGCGATGTCGAGGGATTCGCACATGGCGAGCTCCTGCCCCGGATCGCCTGCTGCCTGCGGCCGGCCCCCCGCTTGCGGCCTGCCAGCCGCGAGGATGATGGCGACGTCGCGCACGCCGTCGAGGAAGGCCTGACGGGCCATCACGAGGGCATCGCCCCCATTGTTGCCTCGACCCGCCACGAACACCATGCCGCCCGCAGGGATCTCCCCACCACAGGCCCACTCTCGGAAGAGCGACCAGGCCTTGATCCCCGCGTTCTCCATCAGGAGCAGAGACGGCATCGCGTAACGCTCCCGGGCGAGCCTGTCGATCAGCGCCATGGCTTCCGTGCTCGCCAGCTTCATGCCCCTACTCCCCCTTCAGGACCAGGTCCGATCTCCACCACGATACGTGAGCCTTGGTCTGGTCCGCGAGCAGGCCGTAGACGATGCCTGTCGGCGAAAAACGCAGGTCCCGGAAGGTGAGCTCCGAGTCCTCGATGATCATGTAGCGCTGTGCCCTCACCTTCCCCGACGGGTCGAGGATCTGCAGGCGGTACAGGTTGGGATCGGCGAAGCCGAGCACGTAGTAGTACCCGTTTGATCCGACGCCGAGCAGATCGTTCGGCGGCGCCGGGATTTCAGTCGTCTTCAACCCCACTTTCTCCTTCCGCGGCGAGTTGCGGGGCAGCTCGACGTATGATTCGTAGCCTCGGGTGCGCAGGTCGAGCCTCCACACACGCGAGGACACCAGCTCGACGGAGGACTGGGTCTTCGTCGATTCGTCGACGGTCTGCCTGTACGAGTGGATGAGGAGGTGAAGCACGGGCTCCTGCATGTCGGGCATGACGCTGGCGAGCGAGGGGATCAGGCCTTTCTCCTGCGCGGCGGGCAGGTGCGCGCGGTCGATTTCAACCTGGTACAGGAGCGTCCCCTCGCGGGAGTACCAGAAGGCGAGCCAGGAATCGGGGACCCGACAGATCACGACGAGCTGGTCGCGGGCCGTCACGTGCAGGGCGCTGATGAAGGGAAACGGCGCTCCGCCGAGGCCTTCCTGCCCGATGAACCCTTCCTCCTTGCCCTTCCTGTCAAAGCGCAGGACCACGCGGTCGGCGAGCGTCCCCCTCACGGCATCTCTCACCGCTTTTGTGCGCGGCACGCTGTCCTCCACGTAGATCCTCTTGTCGCTCGCGACGGCGATCTCGCCGAGGTCCGTGAACGGGTAGCTCACCGACCCTCGCGTGCTCACCGTGTCCGCGCTCCCACCCTCGCCGAGCAGGACGGGGGCGGGGTTCGTCTTGGGGTTGTACAGGAGGAAGATGAGGTCTCCATAGGAGGTGAAGGTCATGATCTTGCCCGAGTTCCCATTGGCGATGTAGAACTGACCGTCGCGCATGGCGATCCTGTTCTTCCTGTCGAGGGTCGCCCCCTCGAACTGGAAGAGGTCGATCTGGTCGTCGAGCCGTCCCAGCGAGAGGGAGAACAGCTCCTCACGCGCGATCTGCTCGATGCCTTTCTTCTGGCATCCCGAAACGGCGAGCAGGGCGAGAAGGAGGGGCAGCAGGGCCAGCAGGAGGGGACGGATGCGGCGGCAGAGGCGGATGCGCGTCATGGGCGGCCTCATCGTAGCGGCCTTCCCTTGACCTGTCAATCTGCCGGAGGTACCTTACACACATGCTCCAGAACTTCCTCACGTTCCTTCTCGGGTCGAAGCACGAGCGTGACCTGAAGGAGCTCATCCCGATTGCGCAGCGGATCAACGCGCTGGAGCCGCAGGCGATGGCGCTCGACGAGGCCGATTTCCCCGCGAAGACCGCCGAGTTCAAGCGGCGACTCGCCGACGGCGAATCACTGGATGCCCTGCTTCCCGAAGCGTACTCGCTCGCGCGCGAGGCGGCGCGCAGGAAGCTGGGGGAGCGGCTGTTCGACGTGCAGCTGATGGGCGGCGTGGTCCTGCACAAGGGGAAAATCGTCGAGATGAAGACCGGTGAGGGCAAGACCCTCGCGAGCGTTCCCGCCGCCTACCTCAATTGCCTCGCGGGCGCTGGGGTGCACGTGATCACGGTGAACGATTACCTGGCCGAGCGCGACGCGATGTGGATGGGCCCTATCTACGCAATGCTCGGCGTGTCCGTCGGCGTCATCCTCAGCCAGATGGACAACGCGCAGCGGAAGGACTCCTACGCGAAGGACATCACATACGGCACGAACAACGAGTTCGGCTTCGACTACCTTCGCGACAACATGTGCTGGAGTCCGGCCGAGAAGGTCCAGCGCGGGCACGCCTTCGCGATTGTGGACGAAATCGACAACATCCTCATCGACGAGGCGCGCACGCCGCTCATCATCTCGGGCATGGCCGAGGACGACACGTTCAAGTTCGCCGAGGTGAACAAGCTGGTCGACCAGCTCGTTGAGTGCGAAAAGGACCCCTCAACGGGCACCTACCCAGAGGGCAACGTTGACTCCGCGGGGGACTTCAAGCTGGAGGAGAAGAACAAGCGGGTCACGTTCACCGACCAGGGCATGAACGCGATCGAGGGCCTCCTGCTCAAGCGGGGCCTCATCCGCGATTCGCTGTTCATCGACGAAAACTTCGAATACATCCACTACTTTACCCAGGCGCTGCGCGCGCACAAGCTCTTCCATAAGGACGTCGACTACGTCGTCCAGGACGGAAAGGTCCAGATCGTCGACGAGTTCACGGGCCGCATCCTCTACGGCCGCCGCTACTCGGAGGGTCTGCACCAGGCCATCGAGGCGAAAGAGCGGATCAAGATCGCCCAGAGGAACAGGACCCTGGCCACGATCACCTTCCAGAACTACTTCCGCATGTACGGGAAGCTCGCCGGCATGACGGGCACCGCGGACACCGAGGCGCAGGAGTTCTCGAAGATCTACAACCTCGACGTGGTCGTGATCCCGACCAACCGCCCGGTGGTCCGCGACGACTCCGACGACGTGATCTACCTCACCGAGGGCGAGAAACTGGCCGCGATTTGCGATGAAATCCAGGAGCTGCACACGAAAGGCCAGCCCGTGCTCGTCGGCACGATCTCGATCGAGAAATCCGAGGTCCTCTCGCGGATGCTGGTCGGCCGCGGGATCCGCCATGAGGTGCTGAACGCGAAGAACCACGCCCGTGAGGCGCTCATCATTGCGGAGGCGGGGGCGAAGGGTTCCGTGACGATCGCGACCAACATGGCGGGCCGGGGCACCGACATCAAGCTAGGCGGCAACCCTGAGTTCCGGGCCCGCCGGCGCGCGGGCTCCGCGGCCTCGGAGGAGGACTACCGGGCCGCCCTCGCGGTCGAGTACCCCACGTGGCAGGAGCAGTACGCGGAGGTCAAGTCGCTCGGCGGCCTCCACGTGCTGGGCACCGAGCGCCACGAGGCTCGGCGCATCGACAACCAGCTGCGCGGTCGCTCGGGCCGGCAGGGCGACCCCGGCTCCTCGCGTTTCTACATCTCACTCGAGGACGACCTGATGCGCCT
>CAYGXO010000083.1:0-46333 GCA_964353885.1 uncultured Spirochaetaceae bacterium | reverse complement strand
CACGTAGCACCCCTTCTCGCCCAGCTTGATCACGGTGGTCCCCACACCCCGGTCCTCGAAGAACGCCGCGATCGCGTCCGGCTCGCTGCGGCCGGCGATTCTCTCGGCCTCACGGATGCTGGGCATGAAATAGCTGAGGTGGGGGAGGCAGGGCTCGATCACCGACAGCCATCTGCCCGTGACGTCCCAGGTCACATCCATGGAAGTGAGCTTCCCCGCCGCCTGGGCGCGCTCGAACAGCCCCGCCGCCCCCTCGCCGTCCAGCCGAGGCAGCAGGTAGGTTCCTCCGACGTGGACGATCGCGGCCTCGGCGACCATGGTCTCATCGACATCGTGAGGGGAGAACAGCTCGTTCGCCCCGCCATGGTAGAAGAACGACCGATCACCCTTTGTGTTGATCAGCACGAGGCACGCGCACATCGGCGGCGAGCTGGCCGACGCACAGCACGTCCATCGCACCCCCCATCACCGCACCATCTTCCGCAGCCGCTCGATGATCACCGGCTCCGAGGGCACTGCCGCGCCCTCCAGCACGGGAGCGAACGGCATCGGCACATCGAGCCCCGCGATGCGCGTCACGGGCGCCCGAAGTGAGCTGAATGCCCGTTCGGCAACGACCGCTGCCAGCTCCGCCCCCGGCCC
Organism: uncultured Spirochaetaceae bacterium; assembly: GCA_964353885.1. Lineage (GTDB taxonomy): Bacteria > Spirochaetota > Spirochaetia > SZUA-6 > Fen-1364 > CAVTER01. The sequence goes on along the minus strand of CAYGXO010000083.1, from coordinate 45,691 downwards.
CGCGGTGAGGGGCGCCTCGTGCACGATCGCGATCCGCCCTGTTTTCGCCACCGAGGCGAGCACCGACTCCGCGTCGAAGGGGAGCAGGCTCCGCAGGTCGATCACCTCGACCTCGATGCCTTCCGCGCTGAGAATGCCCGCGGCCGACTCGCAGAGCTTTCTCATCTTGCCGTAGGTCACCACAGTGAGGTCCCCGCCTTCCCGGACGATCCGCGCTTTTCCGATGGGGACGGGATCACCGGACACCTCCCCCGGCTCGTCGTACAGCCCCTTGTGCTCGAAGAACAGCACGGGGTTCGGGTCCTCGAACGCCGCGAGCAGGAGGCCCGCCGCGTCGTCGGGCGTGGAGGGCATGACGATTTTCAGCCCCGGGACGTGCATGAACATCGCCTCGTTGCTCTGCGAGTGCTGGGCCGCCGCCGAGAAGCCGCTGCCGCACGTGCAGCGCACGACGATGGGAAGCCGGGCCTCCCCGCCGTACATGTACTTCATCTTCGCCATCTGGTTCACGATCTGGTCCATCGCGACGTAGAGGAAATCGCAGAACATGATCTCGGCGATGGGCAGCAGGCCCGTCACGGAGGCCCCGATCGCCGCCCCGATGATCGCGCTTTCCGAGATGGGGGTGTTGCGCACCCGCATGCCCCCGTATCGCGCGAACAATCCCTTGGTCACCGTAAAGGCGCCCCCCAGCAGGCCGATGTCCTCGCCGAAGAGCACCGCGCGCTCCTCGGCGGCGAGGATCCTGTCCAGGGTCCCGTTCAGCGCCTGCCGCATCGTCATCCGTCCGGTCGGCCCGCGAATGGCGCGCGGAGAAGGCTCGCGCAGGGAGTACACGTCCGTGAGGACGGTCTCGGGCAGGGGCGGAGGGCTGGACCGGGCGAAAGCGATGGCCTCGGCCATCTGCCGCTCCACCTGCTCGCGCATACGCGAGAGCTCTTCTTCCCGCACGCCGCATTCCCTCACGAGCCGCTGGCCGAAGGAGGAGATGCAGTCGCGTTTCTTCCATTCCGCGATCTCGGCCGCTGTCCTGTAGGGCTGCGGGTCGCCCTCCCAGTGGCCGCGGTAGCGGTAGGTCTTGCACTCCACCAGCGACGGTCCCTTGCCGGCGCGCGCTTCTGCAACAGCGGCGGCGACAGCGCCGTGCACGGCGAGAACATCCATGCCGTCCACGACGCACCCCGGCATCCCGTAGGCGGCTGCCCGGACCGCGATGTCGGCGATGGCCTGGTGCTCGCGCTGCGGCGTGGTCTGGGCATAGCCGTTGTTCTCGCACACAAAGAGGACCGGCAGCTTCCACACCGCAGCGAGATTCGCCGCTTCGTGGAAGGTCCCCTCGTTCGATGCCCCATCGCCGAAGAAGCACACGACGACCCGGCCGGTCGCGCGCATTTGCGAGGACAATGCGGCTCCGTTCGCGATCGGGAAGCCTCCCCCCACGATTCCATTGGCTCCCAGGATTCCGAGTGAAAGGTTGGCGATGTGCATCGACCCGCCCTTTCCCCGGCAGTACCCGTTCGCCCGCGCGAAAAGCTCTGCCATCATCAGCCGGGGATCGCCCCCCTTGGCGGTGCAGTGGCCGTGGCCGCGGTGGGTGCTCGTGATCGTGTCGCCCTGCTCGAGGGCGGCGCACGCCCCCACCGCGACCGCCTCCTCGCCGACGTACAGGTGCATGAAGCCGGGGATCTGGCCGCTCGCGTACAGCTCGATGACCGACTCATCGAACCGACGCGCGAGGTGCATGAGCCTGTACATGTCCAGAAGCTTCTCACGGGGCGGGTGCGGGGGATTCATCGCGATTCTTCTCCTTTCCCGCATGGTCGCTCGCCATCGGCTCGCAGTCAAGCACCCAGATCGACATCCCGCCCGCAGCGGAGCCGCGTGAGCGCTGGCTTGCGTTGCTCGCGCACCCATGGTACCGTCGCAGCATGATCAGCCTCAAAGTCCTCCTCGAGCGGCTGGAGGCGCGGCAGCCCGCGAGCGCGATCGGCGCATTCAACATCAACGACATGACGGACATGCACGGCGTCATGAACGCCGCGATCGCGACGGGGCAGCCCTGCGTCATGATGGCCAGCACCTCCGCCGTCAAGTACTTCGGGATCCACTTCGTGCGCGAGATGTACCGGGCCGCCACCCTGACCTCGCCGGTCCCCTTGTACCTCATGCTGGACCACGCCGAGACAATCGACTCCTGCCTCCTATGCATCGACAATGGATTCTCCCTCGTGATGTACGACGGCTCGGGCCTCCCGTTCGACGAGAACGTGCGGAACACGCGCGAGGTCGTGAAGGCCGCCCACGCGAAGGGCGTGCTTGTAGAGGGAGAGATCGGCAGGCTCCCGGGCCGGGAGGAGAACATCGACGTCGCCGCGATGGACGCCCTGCTCACCGATCCTCGTGAAGCCCAGGCGTTCTATGAACAGACCGGCGTGGACCTCCTCGCCATCTCCTTCGGCACCGCTCACGGCTTCTACAAGTCGAAGCCGAAGCTCAACTTCGACGTCATCGAGAGGACCCGCTCCCTCACCGGCGCGCCTCTCGTGATGCACGGCGGAACGGGGGTGCCCGACGACGACGTGCGCAGGGCCATCGCCCTCGGGGTGAGGAAGGTGAACATCGGCACGGAGCTGAAGGCGGCCTACACGACGTCCATGCGCGAGACGACGGCGAAGATGGAGAAGGAGATCGACCCGCGCAAGATCCTCGCGAAGGCGAAGGAAGCCGTGCAGAGGGTCGTGGAAGGTCGGCTCGCCGTCCTCGCCACGCCCCGGGCCGCGGAGCTGGGGTAGAGCGGGGGCTCCATGCTGGTCGTCTTCCGCGGCCTGCCGGGGACCGGCAAGTCCTACCTCGTCGGGAAGCTCCTCGAGCGAAAGCCCGGCTTCCTCGTCCTGAGCAGGGACGCGCTGCGCGCGAGCATCGTGCCCCGGCCGACATTCTCGGCCGACGAGAAGGCGCTCGTCGACGATCTCATCGTCGCGATTGCCGGTGTCCTGCTCGGCAAGGGACGTGATGTGCTGATCGACGGCATGGCGCTCTCCTCCGCCTCCCGGGTCGAGCAGTTCGCGAGCGCCGCCGAGACGGCGGGCGCCGCGCTCCGGCTCATCGAGTGCTCCTGCTCCGAGAGCACGGCGCTCGCGCGGATCGCCGCGGATGCGGGCGCCCACCTCGCGGGCGACAGGGGAGGAAAACTGTACTTCGAAGTGAAAGCTCGCTTCGAGCGCCTCGCGCGTCCGGTCCTCACTGTCGACACGGACGGCGACACGGGGGCGAACCTCGAGGCCATCCTCTCGTACCTCGACGCCTCAAGCGTCCTCGACGCCTTCTCGGCGGGGCGCGCGGCCCGGGCTGGGGGCGGCTGAGCCGCTCAGCGGCCGAGAAACTCGGCGATCAGCTCAGCGGTCTGCTCGGATTTCTCCAGCATCGGCGCGTGACCGCAGTCGGGCACGATACGCAGCTCCGCTCGGGGCAGCAGCTCGATATATCGCGGCGCCCAGCGCGGAGACAGCAGCCTATCGTTCTCGCCCCAGATGACCAGCGTCTCATGCGCGATATGCGGCAGCGCCTCGTCCACGGGATCGCGGCCGATGATTCCGTGCGTGATCAGCGCCGTCGCGTGAGCCCCCTCGGCGGTGAGCAGCACTCCCGCGAAGCAATCCACGAGATCTGGGTTCACCAGCATGGGGTCGTGGAAGATGATCGTGCGCAGGGCGATGGTGACAAAGGACCTGTTCGTGAGCGCCAGGCCGGCTTCGATCAGGGGGTCGAGCCGGGCGATGACACGCCACCCCCCCTCCTCTCCCGCAAGACCATCGGGAGCGACGAGGACGAGCTTCTGGACGGTCTCGGGAAAACGCTCCGTGTAGTGCACGGCGATCTGCCCACCCATCGAATGACCGACGAGCACAAAGCTTTCCAAGCCGAGCCCGCGGCGGAACGATTCGAGAAAGCCCACGAAAAAGGGGATGTCGTAGTCGAGGCCGGGCTTTGCCGAGCCCCCGCATCCCGGCAGATCGACGGCCACGCAGCGGGCCGAGGATGCGAGGAAGGGAAACAGGGGAAGGAAATTGGCTGCGGCGCCGCAGTACCCATGGACGAAGAGGATCGTCGGGGGAGCTTCCTCCCCGTCGGGGGAGCCCTCCGGGATTCCCGTATCGCTGTAGCGCACCGCGAGACCGTCGACCTCTCCCCAGCGCAGGAAAGCGTCGTCTACCGCAACGACCGGGGCCGCCAGCGCAAGAGAAGCGAGGAGAGCGAGCAGGGGCGCGCTGATCAGCGTGACTTTCACCATACGGAAAGCATACCACTCCCGCTCGCCGCATGGTAGGATCGCCCCATGGGGGCGTCGGGCGACAGGGGTTTCATCGTGCAGGCCAGCGAGCGGACGGTCGGGGGCAGGACCGAGATCGATCTGTTCGGGAGGCTCGAGACGGGAGAGACCTTCGCCGTGGTCGAGCGGCGCCGCAGGCCGCACTTCCACGTGCGTGAAACGGACCTCGCCGCCGCGCGCGAAGTGCTTGCAAACTATACAATGGACTACTCCCTCGCCTCCGACGACCGGCGGACGATGGACGGGGAGCGAGCGGTCCGGGTCGAGCTCGCCTCCACAGGCAGCGCGCAGAGGCTGCGCGACGCGGTCCATCGAGCCGGCGTGCGGACGTACGAGGCGGATGTGAGGCCTTCGACCCAGCTGCTGATGGACGCCCGCATTCACGGCGCCCTCGCGATCGACGGCTCTTGGCGGAAAGGGCGGCGCGTGGGCCGCGTCTACGAAGATCCCGAGATCTCCCCTGCCGAGATCTCCCCCGCCCTCTCGCTGTTGTCGATCGACATCGAGACCGACGCGCGGGCCGCCGTCGTGTACGCCGTGGCCCTCGCGTTCGAGGAGCCCGCCACTGGGAGAGTCGTCTCGGAGGTCCTCCTGAACGCGGGCGGGACAGCAGCGCCCACGGTGCCTCAAGCGCCTCAAGCGTCGTCAGCGCGAAGCCTCCCCGGCGAACGGGAGCTTCTCCTCGAGCTTCGCCGCAGGATCATCGACCTGGATCCCGACATCATCACGGGGTGGAATGTCGTGGACTTCGACATGCGCGTGCTCGCCCGCCGGTACCGGGATCTCGGGCTTCCCTTCGATATCGGGCGCACCGATGCGCCGGCTTCCTTCCTCGCCCGCGAGGACGACGACGGGATCACCCGCTGGAAGAGGAGCAAGGCAATCGTGCCGGGCCGCCAGGTGCTCGATGGGCTGTGGCTCATGCGCCTCGCGGGCATGGGTCTTGAGGATTACAGGCTCGAGACGGTGGCCAAGGCGCTCCTGGGCCGGGGCAAGCGCATCGATCAGCTCCCGGGTGAAACCGGCACGCAGGCGGTCGAGCGGCTGTACCGCACGGACGCCGAGAGCCTCTCGGCCTACTGCCTGGAGGACGCCCGGCTCGTGCTCGACATCCTTCGCCGGGAGGGTCTGGTCGACCTCGCGATCGCCAAGTCCCTGCTCATCGGGACTTCGCTCGAGCAGACCTGGATGAGCGTGGCCTCCTTCGAGTTCCTGTACATGGAGCACCTTCACCAGCGCGGCTTCGTGGCGCCGACGCTCGGCACGGACCAGGGGGACCTGGATCGAGCGCCCGGGGGAGGCATCATCACGCCGCGGGCCGGATTGTTCGAGGAGGTGATGGCCTTCGATTTCAGGAGCCTGTACCCCTCGATCATCATGACGTTCAACATCGATCCCCTCACCCACCTGCGCCAAGGCGCGATTCTGACGGATGGCGCCGCAGCAGCAGCCGGCGGACCGATCACCGCGCCGAACGGCGCCCGGTTCGGCAGGCAGCCGGGGATCCTGCCCGGCATCCTCGAGCGGTTCTTCGCGAGCCGGGACGAGGCCAAGCAGCGGGGAAACGCGCGGGCCTCGTACGCCTACAAGATCGTGATGAACTCATTCTACGGCGTGCTGGGCACCCCGGGGTGCAGGTTCGCATCCTCGGCGCTCGCGGGCGCGATCACGACCTTCGGCCAGCACATCCTCTACTGGGCGCGGGACCTCGTGGCCGGGGAAGGCTGCGACGTGATCTACGGGGACACGGATTCCCTTTTCGTCGTCGGGGGCGCCCGCGGCAGCTCGGACGCGCCGAAGCTCGCTGCGTTCGTGAACGAGCGGCTCGCCCGGTATGTGAGGGAAAGCTACGGCGTCGAGTCCCGCATGGTGCTGGAGCTCGAGAGCGTCTACCGGCGGTTCTTCCTCCCCCCCATGCGCACCGGTGGAAGTTCAGCAGCGGAGAGCCGCGCGGATGGCGGGGAGGAGGAGACAGGGCCGCGGGGCAGGGCGAAGGGCTACGCGGGGCTGCTCGCATCGGGTGCGATCGAAATCGTCGGCATGGAGGCCGTCCGCCATGACTGGACGGGGCTCGCCCAGGAGCTTCAGCGAGATCTGCTGGACTGGATCTTCCACGACGTGCCCGGCTCCGAGATCGCCGGCCGAATCCGCGCTCTTCTGCGGGCCCTGCGCGAGGGGCGGGTGGACGAGCGGCTGGCCTACAGGAAGTCGCTTCGCAAGCCCGTGGAAGCGTACACGAAATCGTCGCCCCCGCACGCCAGGGCGGCGGCCCTTCTCCCGCCCGAGGAGAGGACAGGGCTGATCCGCTACGTCTGGACCACCGAAGGCCCGCAGCCCGAGGCCCGGCGGACGGCGCCACTGGACTACACGCACTACGTCGAAAAGCAGATCCGACCGATCGTCGAGAGCGTGGCTCCCTACGTCGGCCTCGACGCTGAGGAGCTTTTCGCAGACGGCGGTCAGCTCAACCTTTTCTGAGGAGGTTCGCGATGACAGAGGGATTGTTTTCACATCCGGTGCAGCCCGACTGCGACGGCCTGATCGCGTGCATCCGCCGCGAGGGCACCCCCTCGCGCGTTCATTCGATCGAGCTGTTCTTCGACGCCGAGGCGCAGACCGCCCTCTGCGAGCGCTTCGGGATCGCCTCCCGCCTGCGGCCCGACGACCCGTTCTTCGAGGAGAAGCGGCACACGGCCCTCATGCAGTTCCTGGGCTACGATTGCGTGCGCTGCAAGCCCGATGGCATCGGGTTCCCCGTCAACAGGTCGACCGTCGCCGACTCCGCCTCGCTCGCGCGCACGGCGGGCCGCAGCTTCGTCGACGAGCGGCGGGGACCGATCACGAGATGGGAGGAGTTCGAGCGCTACCCCTGGCCCGACCCGGCGAAGATCTCCACCCGCAGCCTCGAGTGGTACGAACGCAACCTCCCCGACGGCATGTGCGTGGCCAACGGCGGCATGGGCCACTTCTGCGAGCACCTCATCTGGCTCATGGGCTACGAGACGCTCTGCTACGCCCTGGTCGACGCGCGCGACCTCGTGGCCGCCATCAGCGAGCGCCTGGTGGACTTCTACACGCGCGCGATGGCGCTTCTCCTGCAGTTCAGCAGGCTGAAAGTGATATGGACAAGCGACGACATGGGCTTCCGCACGGGCACTCTCCTCTCGCCCGGTGACCTGCGCGATTTCGTCCTGCCGGGCCACCGCACGATCGCGCGCATGGCGCACGATGCGGGCCGTCCGGTGCTGCTCCACTCCTGCGGAAATCTCGGCGAGATCATGGAGGACCTCATCGAGGACGTGCGCATGGACGCGAAGCATTCCTTCGAGGACACGATCCAGAGCGTCGAGGAGGCGAAGCGGCTCTACGGCGCGAGGATCGCGGTGCTGGGGGGGATCGACATGGACTTCCTGTGCAGGGCGAGCGAAGAACAGGTGAGGGAGAGGGTCCGTCGCACCTTGAACCGGTGCCTGCCGGGCGGCGGCTATTGCCTGGGCACCGGCAACACCGTCGCCAACTACGTCCCGCTGGACAACTACCTCGCGATGCTGGACGAGGGGCGGCGGTTCGCCTCCTGACGACCCGTTGCGCCCGGCCCGCTGATCTGATACCCTATAGGCTGTCTATGCTTTTCACGATTTCCGTGCTCGTCATCTTCGCCGCCGCGCCTCTGATCTTCGTGCTGCTGTACTTCTCCAGCGCGCCCTACGGCCGGCACTACTACGGCGGGTGGGGCCCCACGGTGAGCGCGCGTGCCGGCTGGTTCCTGATGGAGCTGCCCGCCCTCGTGGTCATCGCCCTGTGCGTCGTGCTCGGGGGAAAAAAGATCTCGGCCCTGTCCCTGCTCCTCCTCGGCCTGTGGGAGATCCACTACCTCTACCGCGTCTGCCTGTTCCCGCTGCTCATGCGGGACAGCGGCAAGCAGTTCCCGATCGCGATCATCGTCTTTGCCGGCATCTTCAACACGCTCAACGGGTACGCGAACGGCGTGTCCCTCGTCGGCTCCCCCGCCCTCGAGGCAACCGGGCTCCTCGCGGAGCTGCGCTTCTTCGTCGGGCTCGCGCTGTTCGCCGCGGGGTTCCTCACGCACGTCTGGACGGACCGCGATCTGCGGAAGCTGCGCAGGCCGGGAGAGATCGGATACAAGATCCCGCGCGGAGGCTTGTTCGACCTGGTCGCGAGCCCCAACTATTTCGGCGAGATCACCCAGTGGCTGGGCTGGGCGCTCGCCACATGGTCGCTGCCGGGCCTCGCCTTTGCCGTGTTCACGGCCGCGAACCTCGTGCCCCGCGCGCACGCTCATCGCCAGTGGTACATCGCGACGTTTCCCGAGTATCCTCGGGAGCGCAAGCGGGTGATCCCGTTCCTCTACTAGAAAAGACACAAAAACGCGTCGAGGAGGTGCATCGTGTTCGAGGTGCTCTGCTTCGGAGATTCCAACACCTGGGGATATTCGCCGAAGAGCGCGGAACGGTTCGCGCGGAACACGCGGTGGACGGGGGTTCTCCAGGCCGCTCTCGGCGACGGCTGCGGGGTGATCGAGGAGGGGCTCAATGGCCGCACGACGGTCTGGGACGATCCGATCGAGGGCGACAAGAACGGACGCCGCCAGCTCCCGGCGCTGCTCGAATCGCACAAGCCGCTTGACCTTGTCGTGCTCATGCTGGGCACCAACGACCTCAAGAGGCGTTTCTCGGCGCCGGCCAGCGACATTGCCGCGGGCGTCGAGAGGCTCGTCGGGATCATCCTCGCCAGCTCGAGCGGAAGGACGGGAAAGGCGCCGAAGGTCCTGGTCATCGCGCCGCCCCCCCTCGCGAGGCTCACGGACCTCGCCGAGATGTTCGATGGCGGGACCGAGAAGTCGCGGCTCCTGGGGAAGCTGTACGCACGGGTCGCCGCGGAGCAGGGGTGCGCCTTCCTCGACGCTGGCAGCGTGATCCGCTCGAGCGACCTGGACGGCATCCACCTCGAAGAGAAGGAGCACCGGGCGCTCGGTGAGGCTGTCGCCAAGGAAGTCAGGAAGATCCTCGGCTCATGAAGATCCTCGTCGCGAACGTCGGGTCCACCAGCTACAAGAGCCGGCTCATCGACATGGAGACGGAGCGGGAGCTCGCGCAGGGCGGCGTCGAGCGCGTCGGAAGCGGCGATGCGATCGTGTCCTACAGGCGCGGGGGAGAGACTCTCGTCGACAACCTCGTCACGCCGATCCGCGATCACCGGGAGGCTGTCCAGCGCATTCTCGACTTCTTCACGGACGGCAGCACGGGCGTCATCGGCGGCATCGGCGAAATCGACGGCATCGGCTTCAAGGCCATTCAGGCGGGAGAGAAGAACGGCTCGGTGCTGCTCACGAAGGATGTCACCGACGCGATGGAGGATTTCGCGTCGCTGTTCCCCGCCCACAATCCCCCATACCTCAGCTGCATCTATTACTTCCAGGAAAAGGCGCCGGGCATCCCGCTGGTCGGCGTCTTCGAGCCCGGCTTCCACGCAGGAATCCCCGAGCACGCGCGGATCTTCGGGCTGCCCTACGAATGGTACGAGCGCTACCACGTCAGGAAGTACGGCTTCCACGGCGCCTCCTTCCGCTACGTCACCGGCGAGGTGGTGCGGCGGCTCGGTCTGGACCCCGCCAACTCGCGCATCATCGCCTGCCACCTCGGGGGCAGCTCGTCGATGTGCGCCTTCAGGAACGGCCTGTCGATCGACACCTCCTTCTCTTTCACGACCCAGTCGGGGCTCCCGCAGACCGCCCGGATGGGAGACGTCGACCCGTACGTGTTCCCCTACATCATGGAGAAGAAGGGCATCAGCCTGCAGGAGGCCCTTGCCGAAGCGAGCTCCAAGGGAGGGCTGCTCGGCATCTCGGGGGTCGGCAGAGACATGCGCGAGATCAAGGAGGCCGCTGCGCGCGGAAACCCCCGGGCCCGTCTTGCCATCGACAAGCTGGTCTATGACATCGTGCGCTACATCGGCTCCTACTATGTCCTCCTGCAGGGCGTGGACGTCATCGCGTTCTCCGGCGGCATGGGCCTGAACGATGCTGACCTGCGCCGCAGCGTCCTCGAACAGATCGCATTCCTCGGAGTCGACCTGGACGAGGAGAAGAATCGCGACACCTCGGAAGGGGTGAAGACGAAACCGGGCTCGAAGATCACCGTGATCACCGTCAACACGAACGAGGAGATCGTCGTGGCCCGCGAAACGATGAAGGTGATACGGGAGACCGCGGGGAGGTAGCCTCAGGAGCTTCGAGGCTCAGGCCACGTGCAGAGCGATGCCCAGCGAGCGCGCGACCTCCACGAATCCGAGCGAGATCCCAGAGTCGGTCACGATCACGTTGAAGTCCGCAAGCTCGGCAAACCAGGCGGGGGCGACCCGGCCGAATGTATCGGACTGCGCGATCAGGACTCTGGTCTGGGAAGAAGCGATCGCGGCCTTCTTCATCTCGGCTTCCCCCGCGCCCGCGCACGTGACGCCGAGGCGCTCGCCCACTCCGCCGGCGGTGAGGAACGCCTTGTTCGCCCGGTAGCGCCGCATGAGCGCGACCCCTTCGGCGCTCTCGAAGGCGAGGGTGTCTTCCCGCATGGCACCGCCGGCGAGCACGATCCCGCACCTCTCCCTGCGGCGCGCCTCGATGAGGATGTCCAGCGAATAGCAGATGATCGTGACGGGCATCCCCGCCGGCAGGGCGCGCATGAGCCAATCGGCGGCCGGGCCCGAGTCCACGATCACGGTGTCTCCGGCATCGACAAGAGAGGCAGCTTTCCTCCCGATGCGCATCATCTCCGCGGCGCGCGCGGCATCCCCATCGGCGAGCGACCAGCGGGACGGCGGCCCGTCCCGAGCTCCCCCGGGGGCTCCCGAGGGAAGGATCGCGCCGGTGTGCACCAAACGGACCGCCTTCTCCGCGGCGAGATCCTCGAGGTCCCTGCGGATCGTCATCTCGGAGACCTCGAGCTGCCCGGCGAGCTCCTTGAGAGTGGCTCCGTGGTTCTCCTGGAGATACTGGATGATGCGCGCGAACCGGTCGCGCCTCTTCTGCGCCGGCATGGTCCCTTCTGATCCCTGCAGTTCCTACAGTCCTTACAGCGTTGGGTGACAATATCATTATTGGCAATATTCTGCCCAAATTCAAACTTTTTTCCTGTTTTGATATAATTTTATCATTATTGACTTGACAAATGAATAAAATTGAACAATCATATGGATGAAATGTGAATACTTAGATGAGCCCGTGATCGTGACCGAGCGATCCAGGCCGGGTGCGCGGCGGTAAGGCGCGGAGATCCCACGCCTGAACTGGGAGGGCCGCCGTCATCGCACACGACCTGCCCCGCGGCTTCGGAAGCGAGCGGGCTCACCTTCTTCCCCACCCGCTGTTCTGGTATGATGGCGCACATGCAGGAAGAAGAAGCTCGCAGGCAGATCGTCGATGCCGGCAGAAGGCTGCACGACCGGTTTTTCATCGCCTCCAATGACGGGAACATCAGCGCGCGCCTTTCCGAGAGCCAGATCCTCATCACTCCCACGAGCGTCAACAAGGGCGACGTCACCGCGGAGCAGGTGCTGAAGTTGGACATGGAGGGCAACGTCCTCTCGGGGGCCATGCGGCCCAGCTCGGAAACGAAGATGCACCTTGCCATCTACCGCGCGCGCCCCGACGTGAGCGCCGTCGTGCATGCTCACCCGCCCGCGGCAACGGGATTCGCCGCCTGCCGCATCCGTCTCGACCAGGATGTCGTGCTCCCCGAGGTCATCTTCGGGCTGGGGAAGATCGGCCTCGCCGAGTACGCGACACCGAGCACCGAGGAGCTGCCTCAGGCCGTCGTGCGCGAGATCCCCGGCTGCGAGGCTCTTCTCCTGTCCAACCACGGCGCGCTCACGGTCGGCGCGGATGTGATGCAGGCCTACTACAGGATGGAAGTCCTCGAGATGTATGCCCGCGTGAGGCTGGTCACGAAGATCCTCGGAGGGCCGCGGCCCCTTGACGAGGCTCAAATCGCCGAGCTCGTCAGGGTGCGGGAGGCGCAGGGTTGGGGCAGGCCGAAGACCGCGGCGGCCGAGGGCGAGCCGGCGCTCGCCGACCCCGTTCTGATCGACACGATCGCCCGCATCGTGGTGGAGGTCCTGAAAGCCCGCGGCGTCCCGGGGTGAGGGGCCCGCGTTCGTCGCGCGCGGACGCTTCGAAGGATCAGCGCGCGCCGAGCTTCTTCGAGGGCAGGACCCCCATGGGGATGAGACCCGCGAGCGCAAGCAGCGAGTTGGCGAGCGGCACCATCCAGTACTCGCCGGTGCTCCACTGGATCGTTCCCTCCAGATCCGCTTCCATCGAGTCATCGGGCCTGCCGCGCGGGCCATTGCAGAACCCGCCGGGCATCGGCCCCTGGAAATTGCTGTACGGCACGACATTCAGGTAGCCGACCCCCGAAATCGCGGATGCATTGAGGGGATTATTGCCCATGAGCCACGCCAGCTGGTCGAAGGCGGCGTGACGGCAGTCGCGGCGCTCCAGCACGCGCGCGAGAGCCGAGAACGCGTGGGCCCAGCTCGTCCAGTGGGAGGCGAGACCGTGGTTCACCGCGCTGGAGGCGCTGGCGGGCATGAAAAACCTGTAGCAGAGGCCGCCCATCCCCGGACCGCTCGCCTCGTGGTAGGCGTCCTTCCCTGCTCGAGGGGACCTGAACATTCCATAGGGCATCATGCCGAACGGATTCGTCGCGAGCATGGGGGCCGCGAAGCGCTCCCAGTGCCGCTCGAGCGAGTCGCGGGCCTGCGCGGCGAGGGGGTGCTCGTAGTCGCTCTCGATGAACGCCGAGAGCGCGAGGGAGGGCTGGGCGGCGTTGACGATCCCCCGGTAGGGTTCGGTCCGGCCGGTGTCCATGAACCAGAAACCGCCCTCGCGCGACTGCAGGTCGAGCAGCACCGAGACGAGAGCGGCGACCTCCGCCTCGGCCACCACGCCCATCGCGTGCAGGCGCAGCGCGGCGAGCAGCCTCCAGGAGAGCACGGAGGTCCATCCGTGGAACTCATCCCGCCTGCGCGCCTTCATGAAGGTCCAGCAGCGCAGGGCTGCCTCCCGGCACAGCGCCGAGAAGGCGGGATAATGCGCGTGGAAGTGCTCGATCGCATCGAGGAGGACCGTCGCGTTCACGTACTGGGCGATGGGGTTGTACCGGGCCCGCACCATCCGCTCATCGCCGCTCGCCGGCCTGTTGTCAGAGAAGTAGTTGCCGGCATTGTCCGCGCAGCAGCCGGCGTGGTTCTCGCTCCACCAGCTCGCGCCCGGCTCGCGCCCGCTCTCCGCTCCCCCGCCGACGTCCTCGAAGAACATGCCCGTCGCGGGATCCTGCATCTTGAGGATCCAGCGCAGGCCCCAGGCCGCCTCGGCGAGCAGGTCGTCCTCATGCGGCCTCTCGCGCCAGTTGTTCCGCGAGAAGGCGAGCCGGGAGCGCAGCTCGAAGAACGAGAGGATCGGCAGCGTCGTCGTCGCCATCCACTTGCGCAGGTCCCCCGCGTCATGCCAGCCGCCCGCGGCGTCGGTCTGCTCGCCGGTGTCCGAGCGCCTGCCGTCATCCAGGTGGCACGGGCCCCGCAGCTCGTCCTCGAAGTCGCCGCAGCGGCGGCTGTGCACGTAGTCCAGAAACAGGGAGGGCAGCCGGGAATACGCGCCGTCCGAGATCACGAAGGGATAGGAGAATCCGGCCCGGCCCGGAAGGGCGGCCCTGTAGACGCCGGGCGCGCGCAGGTCGGAGAAATCCCCGACCAGGTACGCGCCCATGGGGCCCGCATGCGCAATGAGGGGGCCGCGAAAAACCGTCTTCCAGCTCTCGCGCGCATCGAGGGCCTGGGCGTCGATCCGCGACATGTCCTGGATCTCGAAGCCGGCCGCGCCGCCGGCACGCTCGCCGGCCGCTTCGGCGGCGAGCGTGATGCGCTTTCGCGAGTCGCACAGGTAGCCAAGCTGGCTCGCGTGGATCGCGATCCCTCTTGCATGCTCGCTCATCTGATGGTGACCTCCCTGCCCTCAGCCGAGGAGCGGTAGATCGCGTCGATCAGCTCCATGACCGCCACCCCCTGCTCGGCCGTCGCCGCCGGCTTCTCCGTTCCCCGCAGCGCGGCCGCGAAGTTTCGCGCCTGCATGTGGTAGGGCTTTGCGTCCTTCGCGTACTGGGGCGCGACGTCGACGAGCCTGCCGTCCATCTCGGTGATGAGGGTGAGCTCTCCGTCGTCCATCAGACGCACACCCGCTTTCTCGCCGAGGATCTCGACGTGGGTCTCGGGCCGCGCATTCAGGGCCCAGGAGACGTCGAGGCTCAGCGTGGCCCCGTCGGGAAACCTGATAAAGGCCGCGGCCGAGTCGTCGACGTCGCACACCCCGGTGTAGTCCGGCGGTCCGGCCCACATGTCCACGAACCTGTAGTCCCGCATCTTCCCGCCGAAGACCCTGTACTCCGCCGCGCTCACGCTGCGCGGCGACCACTTGTCCGTGAGCCAGAGGACGAGGTCGAGGAAGTGCACGCCGATGTCGATGAGGCAGCCCCCGCCGGACTTCGCTTTGGTCGTGAACCAACCGCCCAGTCCGGGAACGCCGCGGCGCCGGCGCAGGACTATGGCCATCCTGTAGATCTCTCCAAAGAACCCTTCCTCGATGTACGACTTGACAAGCCGGCACTCCGGCCTTTGCCTGCTCATCATGCCGAGCTGGAGCACCCGGTTCGCGCGGACCGCCGCCGCGGCCATCTCGCGGGCCTGCCCGGCGTCCATGGCCATCGGCTTCTCGCAGAACGCGTGCAGGCCCGCGCCCAGCGCCTCGAGGGTGATCTCCCTATGCAGGGAGTTGGGGACGCAGACGTACAGGGCATCGAGACCGCCCGATCGGATCATCTGCCTGAAATCGCGGCAGCGTCGGGTGACCCCGAGCTCGCTCGCGCGCTGCTCGAGACGCTCGGGCTGGATGTCGCACACGGCGGCGATCTCCGCTTCGGGGACCGCGGACCGGATCGCTTCCGCGTGCACCATCCCGATCCAGCCCAGCCCAACGATCCCGTATCTCAGCTTCTCCGGCATCGATCCCTCCCCGCGGTCCCCGCCCTACTGGTCCCGCAGCGCTTCGATCATCGCGGCGATGCACTCCGTTGCCGCGTCCTTCGGCACGTCGTGGGCGGGCGCCGCGATGAATCCGCCGCTCTTCCCCACCTTCTCGATCAGGCACCTCACCTCGTCCCTCACCTGCGCGGGGGTCCCGTAGGGGAGGGTCTTCTGCGTGCTGATCCCGCCGTAGAACGAGAGGCGATCGCCGTAGCGCCTCTTCATCTCGAAGACGTCCATGACCTCGGGCTGGAAAGGGTTGAACATGTCCAGGCCGCATTCGATGAGGTCGGGAAACAGCTCGTCCACCTTGCCGCACGAGTGGATGAAGACCTTCTTCCCTTTCGCCTTCACGAGGGCGTACATCCGGCGCACCCTCGGCTTGATGAACTCCCGCCACAGGCCGGGCCCCATGATCACTCCCCGCTGGTGGCCCCAGTCGTCGCCGAACATCATGGCGTCGATGGGGAGGTCGCACGCCTTCTCGATGATGCGGAGGTTGAACTCGAGGATCCTGTCCAGGAGGCCGTGCGCGAAGGAGGCGTCGTCGGCCATGGCCATGAGGACCGTCTCCATGCCCGCCAGGGTCCACGCCCGCTCGAAGAGGCTGAACCCCAGGTCCGTCACCACGTACGCGTCGCCGGCCTCGGCGATGCGCCGCTCATGATCCGCGAATCGTGAGGGGTCATCGGGATCGGGGAAGCGGTATGAGAGCAGGTTCTCCCTGGTGAGGACCAGGTTCGACACATTGCCGATGTCCGCGTCGATCGACCTGTCCCACTGGACGCCAAACTGGTCCTCCCATATCCCCGGCCTCACCTGGCGCCATCCGCCCCGCGGCTCGGTGCTCAGCATGACAAGGCAATTGCCCAGCTTCTCCTCGAAGCGATCATCCCCGTACCAGCGCGCCATCTTTTCCCGGGCAGGCTCGGTGAATCGTATATTGTAGGGGATCCTGTCGGGCTGTCGGTGCTCGAGTGAGACGGCGACCCGCTCGCGCCGCGTCATTTTTTCTCCTCGATGATTCGGATGTGAAGCTCCTCGAGCTGCTTTGGGTCGACTTCCGACGGCGAATCGTCCATGGGCGAGATGCCCAGGGTGTTCTTGGGGAACGCGATGACCTCGCGGATGGTCGTCTCGCCCGCCATCATGGCCACAAGCCTGTCGAACCCGGGGGCGATGCCGCCGTGCGGCGGGGGCCCGTAGCGGAAGGCCTCAAGCAGGAATCCGAAGCGCTTCTCGGCCTGCTCCTCCGAGAAGCCGAGGAACCGGAAGATCCTCCTCTGCAGCTCGGGGTCATGGATTCGGATGGAGCCCGATGCGAGCTCGACGCCGTTGGCCACAAGGTCGTACAGGTCGCCCGTCACCTCGCCGGGCCTCTTCTCGAAATCGGCGAGGAAGCGCTCCTGCGGCATGGTGAACATGTGGTGGGCCGGGTCCCACTTCTTGCCCTCCTCGTTCCACTCGAAGAGGGGGAAGTCGACGATCCAGCAGAAGGCGAACTCGTTCGGGTCGGCCAGGCCGAGCTCGCGGCCGAGCTGCAGGCGCACGGCCCCCAGCGAGGCGCACGCCTTCCTCCAGTCTGAGCCCGAGAGCAGGATCAGGTCGCCCGGCTTGGCCCCGAGCCCCGCCGTGATCTCGGCCGCCTGCTCGACGAAGAACTTCGAGACCCCGCCGTCCAGGCCGGTCTCCGTCACCTTCATCCAGGCAAGGCCGGCCGCGCCGTAGACCTTCGCAACGGCCTCCAGGTCGGTGATCTGCTTGCGCGAGTAGCCCCCGCAGCCGGGCGCGACGAGCGCCTTCACGGTCCCGCCGCCCTCGACGATCTTTCGGAACACCTCGAACCCGCCCTTGCTCGCATGAGCGGTGAAGTCCTTCATCTCCATGGCGAAGCGGAGATCGGGCTTGTCCGAGCCGTAGAGGTTCATCGCCTCGTCGTAGGCCAGCCTCTTGAACGGGGCGGAGATGTCCTTGCCGATGGATTTCTTGAAGATGTGCGCGAACAGCCCCTCCACCAGCTCGAAGACGTCCTCGCGGCTCACGAAGCTCATCTCGATGTCGATCTGAGTGAACTCGGGCTGCCTGTCGCCCCGCGCGTCCTCGTCGCGGAAGCAGCGGGCGATCTGGAAGTACTTGTCGAAGCCCGACACCATGAGGATCTGCTTGAAAAGCTGCGGCGACTGGGGCAGCGCGTAGAACTTGCCGGGGTTCAGCCGCGAGGGCACCAGGTAGTCGCGCGCGCCCTCGGGAGTGCTCTTCATGAACATCGGGGTGTCGATCTCGTAGAACCCGCGCGCGACCAGGTACTCGCGTGTGGCGAAGGCGGCCGTATGGCGAAGGGCGATCTTCCTCTGCATCGAGGCGGTGCGCAGGTCGAGGTAGCGGTACTTGAACCGCGTGTCCTCCCGGGCGTCGGCCTTCTCGTCGATCATGAAGGGCAGCACCTCGCAGCGGCTGAGAATGACGATCCGCTCGGCCTTGACCTCGATCTCGCCGGTGGGCATGCGGGGGTTCACCATCGCGGCCGGCCGGGGCCGGACAGTCCCCTCGACGGCCACGCAGAACTCGAACTTCAGCTCTTCGCTCGTCTTTCGCAGCTCGGCGGCCGCGTCCGCGTCGACCACCACCTGGATGAGACCGTAGCGGTCGCGGATGTCGAAGAAGCGGATCCCGCCGTGGTCGCGATGACGGTGCACCCACCCATTGAGCACGACGCGCGTGCCCGCGTCCGCCGCGCGCAGGGCGCCGCAGGTGACGGTTCTCTTCAGGGTTTCCATGCAGCCGACTATACCGGGATGGCGGGCGAGATGCAAGGTTTGGCGGTGATCTCGCGTTGACCCGGCAGCGGGGTAAAGGGCATACTCGCCCCATGCCCCGTCCACTCGCGCCCGGCTCCCTCGCGAAGAAGCTCGGTGACCTCCTCGGCCTGAACGCGAGCATGCTGGCCATGACGGTCCTGGTGGTGGCGATCGGCCTGGGCGAGAAGATGGCCGAGCGTTTCCTCCCCCTCTACCTGATGGCTCTGGGCGGCTCCGTCTATGCCGTGGGGACCCTGAACGCCATGGACAACCTCCTCTCAGCCCTGTACTCATTCCCCGGCGGGTGGGCGAGCGACAGGTTCGGCTACAAGAGGGCCTTGATCCTCTTCACCGCTATCGCCATGGCCGGATACCTCATCGTGATCTTCGTTCCCACCTGGTGGGCGGTGCTGCTCGGCTCCGTGTTCTTCATCTCCTGGACGGCGATCTCACTTCCCGCGATCATGAGCATGGTCGCGCAGGTCGTGCCGTCCAACCGCCGCACGATGGGCGTCACGGTCCACTCCTTCGTGCGGCGCATCCCCATGGCGCTGGGCCCGGTCCTCGGCGGCCTGCTGATCGGCGCGCTGGGCAGGGTGGCGGGCATCCGGGCGGCCTTCGGGGCGGCCTTCGTCCTGGGCGCGGCGGCGATGGCCTGCGTGCAGTTTTTAATGAAGGAGGCGAAGCCGAAGGAGAGAAAGGCGCCCGTGAGGCTCCTCGGAGCCCTGAGGGCGATCAGCCCTCAGCTTCGAGGCCTCCTCGTCTCGGACATCCTGGTGCGGTTCGCCGAGCAGATCCCGTACGCTTTCGTCGTGATCTGGGTCGTGGACGTCAACCGTTTCAGCGCCCTGCAGTTCGGGATTCTCACGACGATCGAGATGGTGACCGCGATGCTGGTGTACATTCCCGTGGCATACCTCGCCGACAGGTCCATGAAGAAGCCCTTCGTGCTCATCACGTTCGGGTTCTTCACGCTTTTCCCCTTCGTGCTGTTCTGGTCCCGCACATTCCCGCTGCTCGTGCTCGCCTTCATTATCCGGGGATTGAAGGAGTTCGGAGAGCCGACGCGCAAGGCGCTGATCATGGACCTGGCCCCCGAGGAGGCGAAGGCCCTCACCTTCGGTGCGTACTACCTCGCGCGCGACATCGTCGTTTCGATCGCGGCCCTGTCCAGCGCGTACCTCTGGAGCCTCTCGCCGCGGACCAACTTCATGGTCGCGGCGGCCTGCGGCCTCGTCGGCACCGCCGTTTTCGCCGCGTTCGGCCGGGACGCGGCTCCTCGGGAGCGATCCCGATAGGGTTTTCGCGGGAGCCCCCACGGGAGCCCCCGCGGGAACCCCCGAGGGAACCCATTCGGAGTTTTCTTGCCCACCCTGCTTCTTCCATGGTATGGTGGCTGAAAGCTCATCGTCGACGAAAGGAGACTCCGGATGAAACGAACCGTTCTCGTGCTGGCCCTGACCCTGGCCGCCGCGTCGCTCGGCCTTGCGCAGCAGGCGAAAAAGGGCCCGATCGTCGACAAGGTCTACTTCGACGTCAAGATGAACGAGGAGATCTGCCTCAAGGATGTGTCCGAGGGCAAGGCGGACATCTTCATGTACTCCGAGCAAGGCAAAGTCGTGAAGGCCCTGCCTGCGGATGTGCGGGACAAGATGGACGCCTACATCGTTCCCTCGGGGACATGGTCCATGCTGGTGAACCCGTATCCCAACAAGGCGCCCTACACCGCCACTGTGGGAGGCAAGACATACTTCAACCCGTTCGCGATCCGGGAGATCCGTTTCGCCCTGAACTTCCTCATCAGCAGGCGCTACCTCGTCGACGAGATCCTCGGCGGCGACGGCGAGCCCATGTTCACCATGGGGACACCGGGCCAACCGGGGACCTACAGGTACAACCTCATCGCATCCAAGTTCGGCTTCACCGCCACCGGAAACGAGAAAAAGGCCATCCAGGACATCACCAATGCCATGGCCAGGGCCTCCGAGCTGCCCGAGCTCAGGGGCAAGCTGGAGAAGAGGGGCGACTGGTGGACCTTTGACGGCGAGCCGGTCTCCATGAAGTTCCTCATCCGATCCGATGACCCCAACGGCAGGCTGCTGAGCGGGCGCTACCTTGCCGACCAGGTGGAGAAGGCGGGTCTCAAGGTCGAGCGCCTCGAGCTGAACAGGGCCGCCTGCAGCAAGATCTACAGAAGCGGCAACCCCGCCGACTACGAGTGGAACCTGTACACCGAGGGCTGGACCGCGGGTGCAACCCGGGCGTGGTGGGACAACATCGTCTCGCAGATGTACGCCCCGTGGGGGAGCGCCATGCCCGGCGGCATGACCGAGAGCTTCTGGAGCTACGAGAACGCCGAGATCGACGAGCTCTCCCAGAAGGCGCAGAACGGCCAGTACATCACCGAGAAGGAGTACTGGGACATGGCCCTGAGGGCCACCGAGCTCGGCCTGCAGGACAGCGTCCGCTTCTACGTGGCCTCCCAGCAGAGCTACTTCATGACCAACAAGGCCCGGTTCAACACCCGCATGGCCTACGGCCTGGGCGACGGCCTGAACGAGTGGTCGATCAAGACGGCGGACGTGAAGCCCGAAAAGAACGGCGAAAAGGTGCTCCGAGTCACCCAGTTCTCCGACTCGGGCTCCCTGTTCATGTCCTCCTGGGACCCGGTCGGCGTCGACGGCTTCGGCGATGTCTTCAGCCTCAACATCACCGGCGCCTGCTCCGACTCGACGGTCTCCTTTGAGGCGCCCCACTCGGCCCTCGACACGCCCTGGCGCGCGGCATGGAAGGACGTGCAGACGAAGATCGAGCCGGGAAAGGACAAGGAAGGCAACTCGATCGTCGTCGGGAAGATCCCCGTGCCCGCAGACGCTCTCAAGTACGATTCTGCAACGAAGGCCTGGAGGAAGGTCGGTCCCGGGGTCACCTCCTTCAGCAAGGGCACCTACAGCTACAAGTGGGGCAAGTGGCACAACGGCAGGCCGATCACGGTCGCCGACATCATGTACACGCAGGCCTTCATCTTCGAGTGGATGAACAAGGACGGGGACGCGGACAAGGCCTACGACTCCTCCTACGAGGCCAACATGCGTCCCTCCTACGAGATCTTCAAGGGCTATGTGCTGAACCCGGACGGGACGCTCACCACCTATTTCGACTTCAACCACGCCAGCAAGGACCGCATCGGGGCTCAGGGAGGGATCTGGATTCGCGCGTACGGCAACGCGTACAACATCTGCGTGTCCTGGGACATCACCGAGGCGCTGGCCAAGCTCGTGACCGAGGGGGGCAAGTCGGGCGCCAACTGGAGCTTCTCCTCCGACCCGGCGTTCACCGAGGTGGATGTCATCAATCCGAAGTGTCTGGCCGACCTCAGGGCCAAGCTCGAGGAGATGCGGGCGGCGAAGTACGTGCCGGCCTCCATCCGCCAGTGGAAAACCCCCGCGGAGGCGGCGGCGGACTATGCCGCGTCGATCGCATTCATCGACAAGTACAAGAACGCGTACATCTCCAACGGGCCCTTCTCCATCAGCAACGTGGACCAGAGCGGCGCCTTCATCGAGCTGAAAGCCAACCGTGATCCGTCCTACCCCTTCACGCCCGATTACTTCCCCCGGCTGTTCACCAGCAAGACCACGCGCCTTGACAGCGTGAACATCCCCTCCATGGCCGCCCGCGGCAAGGAGGCGGTCGTGACTGCGAAGGTCTCGATCGTCGACTATCCCGCCGGCACGGCCAAGGCTGCCGACGCGAACGCGAAGGTGACCCTCACGCTCGTGACAGCGGATGGGGAGAAGCTCTACAAGGGCGCCTATCTCAACACGGGGCAGTTCTCCGCGACGATCCCCGCCGCCGACATGAAGGGGCTGAAGGCCGGCAGCTACACCATCGTGGTGCAGTCCGTGCTCAAGGACGAGGCGCCCGCCGTCGAGCCGGCGACGCTGGTGGTGTTCTAGCGCCCGCGCATCGGGCGCGGGGACGTGGATCGTCTCCTGGTGGAAAGGCATCATCGCACATGTTCCGACGGTACCTGATCAAGCGGATCCTCAACGGCATCTTCATCTACGTGGTGCTCATCTTCCTGTACTCGCTGCTGTTCAACACCACGAACGAGAAGACCATGAGGGACCAGATCGAGGAATCGATCCGCGTGGAGGCGAGCAAGCTGAGAAACTTCACCTCCGACCAGGTGCAGAAGCACATCCTCGAGCGCCGAGAGTTCAAGTACCGCATCTACCACCTCGACAGGCCCTTCTTCGAGAGGGTGGTCTGGCGGACGATCGACACTCTCGCCTTCCGGTACGGCAACTCCACGAACATCCTGAGCGCGCGGGGCGACAGGGAAGTTCTGTCGATCGTCCTAGAGGTCATGCCGCGCACGATCCTGCTCTTCACGACGGCGATCCTCCTCGAAGTGGGCCTCGGGATCTGGCTCGGCCTCAAGATGGCTCAGAAAGCGGGCAGGCTTCTGGACAGGACTGCGTCGGTGATGACGATGATCGTGGAGGGCATGCCGACATGGTGGCTGGGCATGCTCATGATCATGCTCTTCGCCTACCTCCTCCCGATCTTCCCGTCCGGCGGCATGCACAGGCTCCCGCCGCCGCAGGGCCTCCTCCGGTTCCTCGACCTGCTGTACCACATGGCCCTGCCCCTGATCACCCTCGTGTTCATCAACACATGGGCGGTTGCCTTCCTCACGCGCAACATCGTGCTGGGCATCCTCCAGGAGGACTTCATCATGGCGGCCCGGGCCCGTGGGATTCCCGAGCGCAGCGTCCTCTTCGGCCACACCATGCGGACGGCAGCCCCCCCCATCACCACGATCGCCCTTCTCTCCCTGCTTGCCTCCGTGTTCGGCAACATCGTCTTCGAGGGCATCTACAGCTGGCCCGGCATGGGCAACCTCTACTGGACCGCGGTGCAGCGTAATGATCTCCCCGTTCTCATGGGGCTGCTCTCCATCACAACGGGCCTGTACGTGGCGGGCCTCGTGGCGCTCGACCTGCTCTACGGCCTGCTCGACCCGCGGATCAAGGTTGGGGGCAAGGCATGAGGGTCGAGGAGTTCTGGAGCGAGTTCCGCAAGAACACCTCCGGCCTTGTGGGCCTCGCGTTCCTGGCGCTTTTCGCGGCGGCCGCGATCTTCGAGCCCCTGCTCATCCCCTTCTCGGAGACCAACCGGAGGTGGCGCGACATCACCTACTGGGACGACAACCCGAAAAACGCGCCGCCGGCATGGACGAACTGGTTCGCCTCCAAGAAATCCGCGGTGTCGACGGTTCTGCGGCTCGGCGAAACGACAGAAGAGCGATCCGACGGGGTGAGGCTGGTCCGCCACTCCTTCGCGTACGAGTTCTCCTACGACCGGCCCCCGCTGGACATCATCGTGCACTTCCGGGGAAGCGGAAACATCCCCCTCGTGGTCGGCGTGCGGAGGCCGGACGGCCGGGAATTGGAGCTGTTCCGGGAGCAGGCCACTGTGAACGACGGGGAGGACGTGCGGATCCCCCTGGGGAAATCCGCGAAGAGCGCGGTCTTCGATTTCGCGAGGGGCTACGAGACCGAGGAGGCGATGGCTGAGATCGACATCGGGCAGATCAGGTCCGTGAATGTCCTTTTCGCCAGGGCGCAGGAGGGGATGCTCGCCCGGCCCGAGCCCCTGAAAGGACTGTACACATTCACCCTCACGGTGATGCTGCTGGACGAGGCGAGCAGGATCGATGAGCCGCGCGTCGTGATTTCCGGCGGGGTCTCGGGGATCCTCGGAACCGACAACTCCAAGCGCGACCTCTGGAGCGGCATGATCGCTGGGGTGAAGTGGGCACTCCTCATCGGCCTCCTCACCGCCTTGGTGGCGGTGGCCGTCGGGGTCGTCTACGGCATCGTAAGCGCGTACTTCGGAGGCTGGGTGGACGCCGTCATGCAGAGGGTCTTCGAGGTCTTCGTCAACATGCCCCTCCTCCCCATCCTCATCGTAATGAGCGCCGTGTTCCGGCCCAGCATCTGGTTCATGATCATCATGATGAGCGCATTCTTCTGGGTCGGCCCCGTGAAGACCGTGCGCTCCATAGCCCTGCAGATCAAAGAGGAGACCTACATCGAGGCCTCGAAGGCCCTCGGCGCGGGGAGCGCGCGGATCATCTTCCGCCACATGGTGCCCCTGCTCGTTCCGTACTCTTTCGCCTCCATGGCGCTGTACGTGCCGGGCGCCGTGGTGTACGAGGCCACGGTGAGCCTGCTCGGCCTGGGGGACGCCACGATCGTCACCTGGGGCCAGCTGCTGCGCGACGCCCTTTCCGGCGGGGCGGTCCTGAATGGGCTGTGGTGGTGGGTCGTGCCGCCGGGGATCAGCATCGCCCTCATGGGCATGACCTTCGCCTTCATCGGGTTCGCGATGGACAAGATCCTCCATCCAAAGCTGAGGACGCGCTGAGATGGGGGGAGCGAAGGCAATGCCCGACACCGTGGTCGACGTCGACAATCTCTCGCTGCACTACTTCACGAGCAAGGGGGCGGTGCGCGCCGTGGACGGCGTGAGCTTCTCGGTGATCCGGGGCGAGACCCTCGGAATCGTGGGCGAGTCCGGATGCGGCAAGACCACCTTGGGGCTGGCCCTCCTCAACATGCCGGCCCCCCCGGGGCGCATCGTCGGCGGCAGGATCCTCGTGGACGGGACGGACATCGTGCCCCTGAGCGAGAAGGACATCCGAGTCGGCATGCGATGGGAGAAGATCTCCATGGTCTTCCAGGGCGCGATGAACTGCCTCACCCCGGTGTTCACCGTGGGCCGGCAAATGAGGGAGACCATCCAGACGCACAAGCCCATGCCGAGGGCGGAGGCGGAGGCAGTCATCGCCCGGTACCTCGGCCTGGTCGGCCTTCCCGCCGATGTGGTGCGCCGCTATCCCCACGAGCTGTCCGGCGGCATGAAGCAGAGGGTCGTCATCGCGACGGCCCTGTTCCTCGAGCCGCTGGTGGTGATCCTCGATGAGCCGACGACCGCGCTGGACGTGATCGTGCAGGCCCAGATCATCAACGTGATCAAGACGCTCAAGCGGGAGATGGACCTCTCCCTCATCTTCATCACGCACGACCTGGCCACGGAAGCCGAGGTGGCCGACCGGATCCTGGTGATGTACGCGGGAAAGGTCGTGGAGATCGCAACGAACGAGCAGGTTTTCAGCCCGGCTGCCGCGCCGGGCCGCGGGCTCCATCCCTACACGAAGAGGCTCCTGGCCGCGACGCCGCGCCTGCACGAGAAGGTGAGCGAGCTCGCCTTCATCCCCGGCGCGCCGCCGGACCTCCTGGACCCGCCGGCGGGCTGCCGGTTCCACCTCCGTTGCCCGGAGGCGTTCGACAGGTGCGCGTGGGAGGAGCCTGCGCTCGCCGAGATCGAGCCGGGGCACCTGGCGGCATGCTGGAGATGCGCCAATGCCTGAGTCCACCATCCTGGAGGTGAGCAACCTCTCGAAGCACTTCCCCGTGCGGCGAAGTCTCGGCCAGATCGTGAGCGGGAGGAAGAGCGTCGTGCGCGCGGTGGACGGGGTGAGCTTCGCCGTGCGCCGGCGGGAGATCCTCGGGCTTGTGGGAGAGAGCGGGTGCGGCAAGACCACCACGGGCAAGCTGGTCATGAAGCTGCTGGAGCCCACGGCGGGCGGGATCCGATTCGACGGCAGGGAAGCGACGAACGCGGCGGGGGAGGAGCTTGCGTACTATCGCCGGCAGGTGCAGATGATCTTCCAGGACCCCTACTCCTCCATGAACCCCCGGTTCAAGATCCGGGACGTCCTGGAGGAGCCTCTGCTCATCCACCGGCTGGGGGCGAGCAGGAGCGAGCGCGAGGAGCTGATCCGGCAGGCCCTCGCCGAGGTGAAGCTCACCCCTGTCGAGGACTTCATGGGACGCTTCCCCCACATGCTGTCCGGCGGCCAGAGGCAGAGGGCCGCCACCGCGCGCACGCTCATCCTCTCCCCCGCCCTCCTCATTGCCGACGAGCCGGTCTCGATGATCGACCTGTCCACTCGGGCGGAGATCCTCGCTATGATGAAGGACGTGCAGCGGGAGCTCGGCCTGTCGTTCCTGTACATCACGCACGACCTGTCCACGGCGCGCTACTTCACCGACAGGATCGCCGTCATGTACCTCGGGCGGATCGTCGAGATCGGCGCGCCCGACGACGTTGTGGACCGCTCCGTGCACCCGTACACGCGCGCGCTGATCTCGGCCGTCTGCGAACCGGTTTCGGGCAGGGTGACAACGATCAAGGAGCTCCCCATCAAGGGCGAGATCCCCTCGGCAGCGGCGATCCCTCCGGGCTGCCGGTTTCACCCCCGGTGCCTCTTCGCAAGGCCCGAGTGTCGGGAGCAGGCCGAGCCCGAGCTCGCCGAGACAGGGGCCGGCCACCTCGCCGCCTGCCGCAGATGGAAGGAGATATAGGAGCATCCCATGATCGACCCATCCCTCGTTCGAAAGCATTTCCCCGCCCTGCTGAAGACGGGCGCGGACGGCCGCCCGCTCGCATTCTTCGACAATCCCGCCGGCACCCAGATCTGCGGCGAAGCAATGGAGAGGATCCGCGGCTACCTCGTGGGCATGAATGCGAACCACGGCGGGGCCTTCCGCGCGAGCAGGGAGTCGGATGCCATGGTCCGGGAGGCGCGCGGGGCGATGGCCGATTTCCTCGGCGCGGCGCGCCCCGAGGAAATCGTTTTCGGCCAGAACATGACCTCGCTCACCCTGCACGTCTCGCGGAGCCTCGCGCGCGAGCTCTGCCCCGGCGACGAGCTGGTCGTGACCCGGCTGGACCACGACGCGAATGTCGCCCCGTGGCTGCTCGCCGCTCGCGATCGAGACTGCACGGTGAAGTGGGTCGATTTCGATCCCGCGCGGTGCGGCTGGAGCGCCGAGGAGCTCGCGCGGCAGGTGAACGAACGCACGAAGATCGTGGCAGTGGGGTACGCCTCAAATGCGACAGGAACGATCAACCCAGTAGCGGAGGCGGTGCGGATAGCCCACTCTGTCGGCGCCCGGTGCGTCGTGGACGCGGTGCACTACGCTCCGCACGGCCCCATCGACGTCGCCTCCCTCGGCTGCGACATCCTCGTCTGCTCGGCGTACAAGTTCTTCGGACCGCACCTCGGCATCCTCTACGGCCGCTACGACCTGTTGGACCGGCTGCCTGCGTACAAGGTCCGGCCGGCGGGCGACAGCCCCCCGGACAAGTTCGAGACCGGCACGCAGAGCTTCGAGTCGATCGCGGGGGCGCTGGGCGCCGTCGAGTATCTTGAATGGCTGGGAAGGACATTCGGCGCGGCCGCTGCTCCCGGCCTGGGCCGCAGGGCGGTGTTGAAAAGGGCCATGGAGGCGATCCGGGAGCACGAGGACGGTCTTGCCCGCGCCCTGCACGAGGCCCTCGCCTCGATTCCGGGACTGCGGTTGTACGGCATCGGCGATCCCCGGCAGTTCCACGAGCGGGTGCCCACCTTCGCCTTCACGCTGGACGGACGCCATCCGCGATCGATCTGCGAAGAGCTGGACCGGGCGGGCATCTCGGCCTGGGACGGAAGCTTCTACGCCCACGAGACGACGATCCGCCTCGGGCTGGAGAAATCCGGCGGCATGGTGCGGGTCGGCGCTGCTCACTACACGACGCGGGAAGAGATCGACCGACTCTCCGCGGCCGTGCGCGCGATCGCGGAGGGATTCCGGCGAGCGGATTGATCGTCGGAAGCTCGGGGAAGCGGGAGAAATCGCGGTCGGTCGTCCAGAGGCTGTCGATCCCGTGTGCGAGGGGCGTGGCGGGCCGGTAGATCCCTGGATGGGTGACGATGGCCATGAACTCGTGAATGCAGGGCCAGGGGATTGCCCAGTCGCCCTTGTCCGACGAAGCGAGCGCCTGTCGAAGGGAGGATTCGACAACGGCTTTGAAGGTCGTCTCCCTCTTCGCCGCTTCCCTGTTCACAGCCCTGAAAAGCGGGTCAGCAATAACTATCCGGCGGGGAAAAATCAACCCTCGCGATCGCCCTTGCCGGTCGGGCCGCGCTCCTCGTCTGTTGCTGGCGCCGTGGGCGCTTGAGGCGCCGTGGGCGCTTGAGGCGCCGTGGGCGCTTGAGGCGCCGTGGGCGCTTGAGGCGCCGTGGATTTTGTCGTCAGCTTCCTCACCAGCGAGTAGATGCCCTGCGCGACGAGCAGGCCGATGATGATGTAGATCCACCACGGCATGTTGCGGCCGAAGATCAGGACGTACACGTACGGCGCGACCGTCACGACCAGGCAGATCGCTCCCCAGAGCATCATGTCCCTGCTGTTCTTCTTCGCGACGGCACGGATCGTTCTGTAGATCGTGTAGTACCAGAACGGCGCCATCCCGACGTACATGACGAGGAACACGATGGGATTCACGCCGTAGCGCGTGCTCGCCATTTCCATGATCTCGCGGATCTTGCCGAGGATGAACTGCACCATGTCATTCCGCCTTTCGCAGCGACGGCACGGCGATCCCGATCGCCGTCGCGCACGCGAGAGTGCCGCCTGCCCCCACGAGCACGGCGAGCGGCGCTCCCCCCTTCTCCGCGATCGCGCCCGCCAGAAGCGCTCCGATCGGGAGCAGCCCCATGAAGAAGAGGTTGTAGATGCTCATCACGCGCCCCCGAAGCTCGTCGGGCGTGCGGGTCTGAACGAGAGAGTTGGCGAGGCTGTTGATCGTGATGTTCGCCGCTCCGACGAGAAGGAGCGCGGCGAGCGAGACGGGGAGCGCGCGCGTGAAGCTGAAAGCCACGAGCATCACGGGAAACAGGATGCTCCCCGCGGTCAGCAGTCCGCCCCGGAACCGGAAGCGCCCCAGCGAGGCGATGCCCAGCGCGGCGGCGAGCGCTCCCAGGCCCCGGGCGGATTGCAGCAGGCCGTTGGTCCGCGCGTCCCCGTTGAGGACGCGCACGGCCCAGGCCGGCATGAGCGTGACGTAGGACATGCCGAACATGCTGGCAGCGCCGACGAGGACCACGAGAGCGAGGATGGCGCGGTCGCTGCGCACGGCCTTCAATCCCTCGCGGATATCCGCGAAGGCCGAGGAGCGCCGAGACGGCGATGCGGAAGGCGCCAAGCGCATGGAGAGAAGCGCGGCGATCACCGCGACGAACGAGACTCCGTTGACCGCGAAGCACCAGCCCGGGCCGAACAGGGCATAGGTGATCCCGCCGACCGCGGGCCCTGCGGCGACGGCCGCATTGAACATCGTCGAGTTCAGGGCGATCGCGTTCGTCAAGTCCTCGCGGCCGACCATCTCGATCACGAACGATTGCCGGGCGGGCACGTCGAAGGCGTTCACCACACCGAGCGAGAATGCCAGCACGACGATATGCCAGGGAGCCACCACGCCTGTGAAGGTGAGCGCTGACAGGATGAACGCGAGCGCCATGCTGAGCCCCTGCGTGACGACGAGGAGGCTGCGCCTAGGCACCCGGTCGGCGATGACCCCGCCGTACAAGGTGAAGACCCACATGGCGGCGCCGGATGCGAAGCTGACGTAGCCGAGGTAGGCGGGGGAGCGCGTGAGCTCGAAGACGAGGTACCCCTGCGCGGTGGACTGCATCCAGGTGCCGAACAGCGACGTCATCTGCCCGAAAAACCACAGGCGGTAGTTGGGGTACGAGAGGGCCGCGAAGGCGCCCCGCGCGCGTGTCATCGTTCGCGCCATGACCGCCCACTATAGTCGGAATCAGCGGGTTGGAAAAGGTGCGGCCGTGCCGTATATTCTCCGTGGAGCATTCGAAAGGAGGCGTCGGGTGGCGAGCTCTCTCCAATCCTCGCGGGAACGAGAGATCGCGGAGCTCTCCGCGGCGGAAGCGCTGCTGGACGATCGGGTCCACTCGATGGCGGAGGGCTTGTCCGGCTTGAAGGACATCGACCTCGTGCTCTCTCTCGCCAGGGTGAAGCTCGACCTCTGCATCCGGCTCATGGGCGAGATCCCCCGCCAGGCTTCTCCCGAGGAGCGGGAAGCGACAGGGAAGTCGGTGACCGAGCGGGCCTTCGCAGCCCTGCGTCTCGTCGAGGGCCTCATGGCTGAGAACCTTTCGGAGGACCAGAAGGGGCTGATCGCGGAGCAGCCCCTCTTCGCTGAGGTGAAGGCGAAGCTCCAGGATTTCCTGCTCGCGGGGGGCGGGGGATTTCTGGAAGCGCCTGAAGGAAATGAGCGCAAGAACAGGATCCTCGCGCGCGCCGTCGCCGCCTCGATCAGGAAGTTCATGGGCGAGGACGACCGCTACCCCCCTCTCGAGGTCGGCCGGTATCCGCCATCCGTGCAGAAGGCCCTTCTCTTCCTCTTCCCCGTGCTCCTGCGCGAGAACCCCGAAAAGCCGCCCTACGGCATCGAGGAAGGCGAGGAGACCACCTGCTCAGCGCAGGCGATGAAGCTCCCCCTCTCCCAGGCCGTCTTCTACATCGAGGGGGAGCTTCTGCCCGCTCTCCAGGCAAGGCTCCTCGCGGACCCCGGTGATGCCGGGCTGCAGGAGGAGATCCAGAGGCTCGAGGAGCGCGCAGCCGAGTACCGAAAGCTCCGGTTCTTCCCGCGCTCCACGCCCGTGATCCTCGAAAAGGGTTTCCACACGGACGGCATGACCAGCTATTCGACCGACGGGGAGATGCTCGTGCCGATCCCGCTCCCCGTGACGTACCGCTCGGGCACGAACCTTGACAGGAAGATGGAGCTCGTGCGGGCCGAACTGGTGAAGCGGATCGCGGGACGAGGCCTGAGCGAGGAGATCGACAGGGAGTACCGGCACCTCAAGAGCCTGGAGAGCGGGATCCGCGGAAGCTCGCGCCTCGCCAGCCAGAAGATCGACGCCGCGGGCGGCTTCCGCTCGCTTCGTCAGGATTTCCCCTTCCTCGCGCGCCTTGAGGACAAGCAGAGGTTTCGTGAGCTCGTCGAGATCGTCAGGACAGGCGGCATCGGCGCTTCGGAGAGGCGGATCGCCGGCTTGATCGAAGAGGACAGGGAAGCCCGCAGGGACCCGGCCGGCTTTATAGGAATCTCTCGAACCTCTCCTTCGTAGCATGGCAGATCGGGCAGGACTCGGGCGGCTCGCCGCGCGCGCACAGGTACCCGCAGACCTTGCAGCGCCAGACGGGGTATGCGAGGGAGCCCCGGGGGCCGGCGCCGGGGGAAGCCGCGGGAAGAGCGGTGCGATCCACAGGGCGCCTGTCGCGGATGCGGACGGCCTTCTTCACGCCCTCCTTCACCTCCCGCGAGACGTACAGGGCGCAGTAGCACGCGCCGAAGTCCGACAGGTCGGGGTCGCGGTAGTCGCAGGGGCAGACGATGTCGAGGTCTTCCTCCCGCGCCCCCGAGGCGAGCCTGCACGGGCATGACTGGTATCCGTAGCGCGCCTCGTTGGAGAGCAGGCCCTCCATCAGCCCGAGGGAGAACTGGCGATCGGGGTTCAGATGATAGCCGGACCTCTCTGCTTCTCTCTCCAGCCGCTCGAGCAGGGCGAGCGCGTCGGCGCCGCTCACGGCAGCTTCCCTCGAATCTCGGTCTCGTCGTACCCGCATACGGCCACCGAGTCATTGATGATGATGGTCGGGTAGGATCCCTCGGGATTCCATCGACGGATTTCCTTCTTTGCCGATTCCTTCTCGTCGACCGGCAGGAGGTCGACATCGACGTACTCGTAGGCCACGCCGAGATCGCGCAACAGATTTTTCGCCATCCTGCACCACATGCAGGTGCTGAGGGTGTACAGGACTACCTTTCCCTTCTGAGATCCGTCGACTCGCTGGAACTCCACCTCGGCCTCCTTTCTTGCAAGATACTCCGGGACCGCGGGCGATTCAACCAGTGCAAATGCCGGTTGGGGAGTGAGATTCGACTGCCGGGCGGTGCTGGAGCATCGCTGGCAGCCCGCTGGGCTAATATAGAGTCAAAATGGTACAACAAGTCCACTAAAAGATAACTATGTATCACAATAACCCACTAATCGTCCCAAGCCTCCACTCTCTGATTTCGACCTTTTCTGTATAAGTACTTTATCTATATAGAATTATTCGACTTTTACGAATTTGGCACGCTTCATGCTCTATTAATAGCGTGATACACAAAACCAATAGGAGGTACGATATGAACATGATTAGGTATCAGCCCTTGGACCTGGTGGACAACGTTTCCCGGTGGTTCGACGACACGTTCGTCGACTTTCCGTCCGGGCGCTCGAGCCTGCCGGCGGTGGACGTGCGCGAGACCGGAGCCGAGTACCTCATGGAGGTCGAGCTACCCGGACTGTCCGAGAAGGACATCGACGTGAAGCTGGACAATTCCCTCCTCACGATCTCCTCGAAGAAAGAGGAGAAGACGGAAGAGAAGAAGAACGGCTACCTCATGCGCGAGAGACGCGCGATGAGCTTCTGCCGCAGCTTCGTCCTGCCCGAAGAGGTGGACAGGGAGAAAATTGGCGCCGAGTTCAAAAACGGCGTGCTGCAGCTCCGCTTCCCGAAGCTCCCCACCGCAATGCCGAAGACCATCGAGGTCAAGGCGAACTAGTCCTCCGGGACCGAGTTCGAGCAAGAACACGTAAAGGGGGCCCGTCAGGGCCCCCTTTCAGTTTGCGGCCCTTCTTTTCTCGGCCCTTGAGGGCCTGGATGTAGCGGGCGGCAAGCTCGGGATACGAGGCGAGGTCGGCCCTGCCGTGCGCGGTGAGGCCGTACAGCCCCGTATCGAGGCGCTCGAACCAGCCATATACATTGCGCCTCAGTATCGAGTAGGTCTTCTCTCCAGTGCCAAGGGACCGCAGCGCGGCGGGAGAGAGGCGTCCCTTTTTCAACAGGCAGCAGGCAATGTTGATCGCGTCCTCCCGGTACGCGGTGACGAGCTTCGTGCGGGTGCTCCCCGCTCGGTTGTAGTCCGCCGTGCGCCTCGCGATCTCCTCCAGCACGACCCGGCGAGATTTTGCCCGCTTGCGCCGCTCAAAGGGCAGCGGGTGGAAGACGATCTCGACAGGGGGCTTGCCGGCATCAAGCGACACGAGGATGAGGCCGAGCTCGAGCCTGCGCAGCAGGTGCTGCACTCCCCGGCTCTCCTTCCACCACTTCCACTTGTTCGACGGCCGGGGGATCGCCACGTACACCGTGTCGGTGATGCGCTGCCTGCGGGCAGCCTGGACGAGGAGCGGCACATTCATCGACTTCTTCACCTCGACGATGAGCAGCTCCTCTTCTTTCGTGGCGGCGATGTCGCAGTCCTTCACCTCGCTGCGGACGGTCCAGCCCTGCTGGATAAGGTATGCGACGAGCGGCGCCGCGAGGTCTGCCTCGGAGAACGCTTTCCGCATGGGCCTACGAATACGCCTCGGGCCGGCGGTGCCGAAGCAGGGGCAGGCGCTCGCGGAAGGATTCGACCGCTCCCTCGTCGCAGGCGGCGGTGATGACCTCCTCCTCCCCCTCGCGCGCCTGGGCGAGGATCCGGCCGTGCGGATCGATGATGGCGCTCGCTCCGCGCAGGGGCTGCCCGATCGCCGAGCCCTGAAGTGCCGCTCCTGCCGTGAAGATTCCGTTGTCGAGCGCCCGGGCGCGCAGAGCGAGCTCCCACTCCTCAGCGGGACCGAACCAGGCGGTCGCCGCGAGACAGAGCGTCGCCCCCGAGAGGGCGAGCGAGCGAGCAGCCTCGGGAAACCGCGTGTCATAGCAGATCCACATCCCGATCCGCAGCCCGCCGAAATCGAAGCTCTCGAACCCTGCTCCCGCCGCCGCCCATTCGCCCTCCGAGCCGAACAGGTGCACCTTGCGGTAGACCGAGCGGAGGCTCCCGGCCGCGTCGATGAAGGCCATGCTGTCGTGGAGCCTGCCGTCGCCGGCGAGCTCGGCGAAGCCGAAGGCGACGGCAATTGAAAGCTCGCGGGCCGCGCGGGCGAGCGCGGCGACCTCGGGCCCGGCAGGCCGCGCGGCGAGGGCCCGCAGCTCGGCGGCCGCGAGGTACCCGCTGAGGGCCATCTCGGGAAAAACGATGAGCCCGGCGCCGCGCCCCGCCGCTTCCTTCGCCTGGCCGCGCATTGCGGCGATATTTGCTCTGATGTCCCCCGGCGCGGCGGTGAACTGTCCGCAGGCGATGATGACTTCCATCGCTCCACGGTAGCCCACCGCGAGCGCTGCGGTCAACATGGCGTTCAGAACCTTGAGGCGAAAGCGCGGCGGTGCGGGCTCAGCCGCCGGCGAGGAACCCGCGGCCCGCCGCATCGAGCTCCGCGGGGATGGGGAACACGATCCTATTTCGACGAAAGTTGAAGAAGGCCCGGAGGGACTGCCCCTTGTATCCCAGTCCCTGGAGGAGGCCCATCCATTCCCCCTTCCATGTGAAGAGGACCATGTTCTGGACCGGCAGGTCATCGACATAGTCGCCGAAAAGGTCGTCCAGCCACTGGTCCATGTCGATGAGCAGGGCGCCCGACTCGACGGCGAGCCGGAACACCGGGGCATCCGCGGTGGCGCCCTGCCGCCCATCCGGATACGTGGACCGGGTCTCGTGGAATCTGACAGTCTCGGATGCGCGGACCGACCCGGGGTGATAGCCCAGAATCGAAAAGGGGATCGGAATCGTGACGGGCCCCGCGAAGCCGATCTCCACGATCCGCGCGTCCGGCTCGCTCGCGCGGCGCTGCGAGACCCGCGCGATCAGATCGAAGGGCAGATCGAGGCTCGTGCGGAACTCGGTGAGCACCTCCCGCATCGCCGCGGCATCCAGCTCGACGTCGATGTCCGCCTTGATAATGCCGAGGACGTAGGCGAAGAAGCTGTCCTTCACCTCGCGCGGGGGCAGGCTGATCTCGCGCCCGGGGCGCTGGGCGGACATCTGGGGAAAAGCGGGAGCACCGGCGGCGGCAATGCAGAGGCAGGCAATCAGTGTGCGGGGACTCACGCGGGGCTCTCTCCCGATACAATACCGATCGGGCGGAGCTCGAGCAAGGCCTGCGCCGACAAGGCTCGCCGGCGATCGCGACGGCCGATATTGACATGCCCCCCGGCGGCCGCCATGCTTGCGGGCAAGCACGCAGACTCGGACGCGCGGCGGGCTGACACCAGGAACGGAGCGTATGTGATGGGCAGAAAGATTCTCATTCCCTATCTCTCGGCCGGGCTCGGTCACCTCATACTGGCTCAGGCGATTGCCCACTACCTGCACAGGATGCGCCCTGACTGGGACGTGCGGCTCATGGACGCGGCCCGTGACCTGGATGACGCACTGCTGCAGAAGATCTTCGTGGACATGTGGAAGGTGATCCTGAAGATGCCGCACTTCCTCTCCAGTTCCGCCTATGTGCTGGAGCGCCTCGCGCCGGGCCTTACCCGCGCGCTGAACCGTCGAAGTTACCGCACCGCGGTTCCCAAGGCGGCCGCGTACCTGGCAGCGTACAGGCCGGACCTCATCATGTCGACGCACTGGGCGTGCTCTCATCTCTTTTCCCTCGCCCAGGCAGAGCCTCGGATACCCCTCTTTTACATCTACGGGGAGCTTCGCGACACGGACAGCCTCATCAATTGCGGGGCGGACCTCTACTTTACGCTGTCCCCGCGCGTGGAGGAAGGCCTGGCCCGGCACGGTGTGAACCCGGCGTGTATGCAGAGGATCCCGATGGTCGTGGACCCGAACATGGTGAGAAGCGACATGCCCCGGGACGTGCTGCGCCGCGGACTGGGCGTCCCGCAGGAAAACATCATCGTTGTCCTCAGCCTGGGAGGCGAGGGAATTGGCCGCATGCTCCGATTCATAGAAGCCTTTGTGCGCGACGTGAAGGGCGCGTCACTGATCGTTCTCACCGGCCGCAACGCGGAGATATTGTCGAAGATCAAGGGCAGAATCAGGAGCGACTCCGTCCTTGCGATGGGCTACCAGGAGGATATAAGCGCCATCATTGCCTCTGCCGACGTCCTGGCAGGCAAGTGCGGGACGGGCTACGCAATGATCGCCATCACCATGGGCATCCCGCTTATCGTCACGCATCTCGGGGCGCCGAATGAACGCGCCAACATGCGCCATGTCGTGGAAAACGGGCACGGGTGGTATTGTCCCCGGCCGCGGCGGTTCGCCGAACGGGTGTCGATGCTGGTGCGGGACCGGGTCGGCTGCCGCGACTCCAAGGGCGGACCGGCCGCGGCGGATCTGCGCAATGGCGCGGAGGATATCGCCGCGGCCATCGTGGATGCACTCGCATGAAGCTCGGGTTCGACATTCGGGAACGCTCGAGCCTCGAGGACTTCGGCGTAGCGGGATGAGATACGCGCTGGGCATCGCGGCGGCGGTCGTGGCGGGTATCGCGTTCAACGTGGGGATTCTCATCCAGAAGGCTGCGGTTGGCCGTGCACCGAAGGATCGGCCGCTCATGCGGTCTCTCCTGAAAAACCCGCGGTGGATCTCAGGCTGCGTCCTTCAGTTCATCCTGGGCACCCCGCTGTACATACTGTCCGTCGGCCTCATCGGCCCGGCCATCGTTCCCGCCCTCATGTCCATCGGCCTGGTCGTCCTTGCCCTCGGAGCCGTTCTCGTCCAGAAGGAACGAGTGGGATCAAAAGAAATCGCGGGCATCGTTTTCGTGGTTCTTGCTGTAGCGGCCTTCGGCCTCACGCGGCTCTCAATCGACGTTCACGCCTTTTCGATGAAAGACGCGGGTCTGCTCGCGAGGACCGGGATATTGACGGGCGCGCTCGTCGGGATCGCGCTCGTGTGCGCAATACTCGCGAGACGGAGCGCCGGAGCCGCGCGTTCCGAGTCCGCTGCGGCGTTCCACGCGGCGCGTGCGGGCGTATGGTACAACATCGGCAATCTCGGTCTCGGGTTCATCACGGCGGGTTTTGTCCGGATCGGAAGTGGCATCTTCGATCCGGTAGAGATCGTCGTGTCTCTCGTGGCGGTTGCGCTCACCTTGGTGGGCAATATCTACGGCATCTCGGCGACCCAGCACGCCCTTGCGCACGGCCGCGCCGCAGTCGTCATTCCCCTCCAAAACTGCGTGTCACAAATACTGCCCGTGTGTCTTTTTTTCTTCGTCTACAAGCCCTCTCTGCCGACGGTCGGGTCATTCTTGTCTCTGGGTGCCGCGGGGGCTTTGCTCATGACGGGGGTCGTGCTCTTAACGGGCCGCCTGGGAACAGGATCCGGCTGACGCCTCATCGACGGCTCCTGCTCCGGACTTGAAAATTCCCCCTGATTGGTTTATAAGACGCGGACATGTCAAATTCAGGAATCGATTGTAGGAAGGAAAAGCGACCCTCATGAAATGTTTCGTCACGGGCGGGGCGGGATTTGTCGGCAGCAATATCGTGGATCGGCTCCTTGACGACGGGCACGAGGTGGTCTGCTTCGACGATTTTTCCACTGGACAGAAAAAATTCCTGGAAGCCGCAGAGCGCCGACGCGGCTTCAGTCTCGTTCGTGGCAGCATCCTGGACCCGCAGGCGCTGCAGGCGGCTTCGAAGGGGCGCGACACGGTCTTCCATTTCGCCGCAAACGCCGACGTACGGTTCGGCCCCGAGCACCCCGGAAAAGACCTCGAGCAGAACACCGTGGGAACCTTCAACGTGCTGGAGGCGATGAGGAAAAACGGCATCGTCCGCGTCGTCTTTTCCTCCACCGGCTCGGTCTACGGCGAATCGCCTTTGATCCCGACGCCGGAAGACGCGCCCTTTCCCGTGCAGACATCGTTATACGGGGCATCGAAGCTTGCCGGGGAAGGCCTGATCAGCGCCTACTGCGCAGCATTCGGCATGCGCGCATGGATCTTCCGTTTCGTCTCCATCATCGGCGAGCGGTACAGCCACGGACATATCTACGACTTCTGCAAGAGGCTCTTCCAGGACCCGTCGACGTTGCATATCCTGGGAGATGGAACCCAGAAGAAATCGTACCTTTACGTGAAGGACTGCATAGAAGCGATCATGCTCGCCCTGGAAAAGTGCCGCGAGAATGTCAACATCCTGAATCTCGGCACCGACGAGTACGTTCAGGTCAACGATTCAGTCCGTATCATCACGCACGAGCTGGGTGTCTCCCCGTCCCTCACCTACTCGGGAGGCTCGCAGGGATGGATCGGAGACAACCCATTCCTTTTCCTTGAATGCGGGAGGATCCGGAGCCTGGGGTGGCGGCCACGGGAGACCATCGCCGACGGCATCCGGAAAACTGTGAGATACATCCGAGAGAACGGCTGGCTTCTCGAGGCCCGGTAAAAGGAGACCCTCCATGGTTCTGACGCGCAGCCCCCTTCGGATCTCACTCGGGGGAGGGGGAACAGACCTGCCATCCTATTACAGGAATCACGGGGGGTTCCTCATCTCCGCGGCGATCGACAAGTACGTATTCGTCAGCGTCACACGGCCCTTCACGCCCGGCATCTACTTGAAATACTCCAAGCTGGAAAACGTCCTGAAAATCGCCGATGTCCAGCACCCGATCATTCGCGAATGCCTCGCCCTCATGAAAATCGATCCGCCGCAGATCGAAATCACCACGCTGGCGGATATCCCTGCGGGGACGGGCCTGGGCTCGTCCGGCAGCTTCACTACCGCGCTCTTGAAGGCTTTGTACGCCTATGAGCGACTCTTCCTGCATCCTGACGAGCTTGCCCGGCTCGCCTGCAACGTGGAAATCGAGAGGCTGAAGGAACCGATCGGAAAGCAGGACCAGTACATCGCCGCGTTCGGGGGCATCACCTGCTTTACCTTTTCGCCCGATGAGAGCGTCGAGGCGATCCCCCTGAAGCTCGGTGCGGGGACGCTGCTGGACCTCGAGGACAACCTGCTGTTGTTTTTCACCGGGCAGCATCGAAGCGCGAGCAGCATTCTGAAGGACCAGGACGTCCGCACGAAGGAATCGGATTCCGACATGATCTCGAATCTGCACCAGATCAAGGACCTGGCCGTCCTCAGCAAGCGCGCCCTGGAGGAAGGGAAATGCGCCGCGTTCGGGGAGCTGATGCACGAGCACTGGGAAAGCAAAAAGAAGCGCTCGGGGGGCATCACGAACCAGTCCATCGACGAATGGTATGAGCTCGGTCGGTCGAACGGCGCAATCGGAGGCAAGGTGGTGGGAGCCGGGGGCGGAGGCTTCCTGCTCTTCTACGCGGAAGACCGAGGCCGTCTCAGGAAAGCGATGGCGGGCGTCGGGCTCGAAGAGGTGCGGTTCAGGTTCGACTTCGAGGGCACGAAGGTGCTCCTGTCTTGAACCTGCCCGTCGCCATCCTTGCCGGAGGGCTCGCGACGAGGATGAAACCGCACACAGAGAAGATGCCCAAATCCCTTATTGATGTTCATGGCAAGCCATTTGTCGCGCGGCAGCTCGAATGCCTGGCGGAGCGGGGCGTACAACGGGTCGTCCTGTGCATCGGACATCTGGGCGCGATGATCAGGGAAAGTATCGGAGAAGGGGAGCGATTCGGCCTCCAGTTGCAGTATTCTGATGAAGGGGGCACGCTTCTGGGTACAGGGGGGGCGCTAAAGAAGGCGCTGCCCCTTTTGGGCGACAGATTTCTCGTTGTGTACGGTGACTCTCTCCTCGAATGCGATTACGAAGCCGTCGAGCGCCGCTTTCTGGAAAGCGGCAGGAAGGGCCTCATGACCGTATTCCGCAACGACGGCAGGTTTGACGCGAGCAATGTTCTCTTTGACGACGGCCTCATACGGATGTACGATAAAATTCACCGGGTGCCCGACATGAAGCACATCGATTATGGGCTGGGCGCCTTGTCGAGTGGCGCATTCGACAGGGTGGCGGAAAGCGCCCCGTTTGATCTGGCGGCGATCTACCAGGATCTTCTCGCCAAGGGCGAGCTCGCGGGGCTCGAAGTGTACGAGAGATTCTACGAAATCGGGTCTTCCGCGGGGCTCGCCGACACGCGGAGACACTTCGAAGAAAAGGAGTCAATGGAGTGAGCTTCGTCGAGACGTATCTTGCAGAGGTTTCACAGATCGCGGGGAAGATCGACGTCGGGGCCGTGGAGAAGATAGTGGAACTCCTTGCCGCCGTGCGCAGCAAAGGCGGGAGGCTTTTCCTGCTCGGCGTGGGGGGCAGCGCGGGAAGCTGCTCTCATGCAGTGAACGACTTCCGGAAGCTCGCGGGCATCGAGGCGTACACCCCCACGGACAACGTGTCCGAGCTGACCGCGCGTGCCAATGACGAGGGTTGGGCCACGGTTCTCGTCGAGTGGCTGAAAGTAAGCCGTCTCGGAAGCAAGGATGCGGTGCTGGTGCTTTCCGTGGGCGGCGGAAGCCTAAAAAAGAACATCAGCCCGAATATCGTGACTGCACTCCAGCATGCGAAAGAAGTCGGCGCGAAGATCCTCGGCATAGTAGGCCGGGACGGAGGGTACACCGCGCGGGTGGCCGATGCCTGTGTCCTTGTGCCGACAGTGAATGCGGAGAGCATCACGCCGCACACAGAGTCCTTCCACGCCGTGATCTGGCACCTCATGGTTTCGCATCCGCGGCTGAAGTGCAACCCAACGAAATGGGAATCGGCGCAGAATCCGCCTTCGGCGGCGCAGAATCCGCCTTCGGCGGCGCAGTGAACCGGGCGGTCTTCCTGGATCGCGACGGGGTCATCAACCGTGCGGTGCTCCGTGCTGGGCTTCCCCATCCCCCGCAATCCGTGCAGGATCTGGAAATTCTCCCCGGCGTGGGGGATGCCCTGACGCTCCTCAAGTCGGCGGGATTCAAGCTCGTCGTGATTACTAACCAGCCCGACGTCGCGCGCGGCACCCAGACGCGGGCTCAGGTCGAGGCCATCCACGATCTGCTCCTGCGGACCCTGCCGTTGGACGGTGTAAAGGTCTGCTACCACGACGATGCGGATGGATGTTCCTGCCGAAAGCCGTCGCCGGGCATGATCCTCGAGGCGGCGCGTGACTGGGAGGTGGATCTTGCCCGCTCATATACGGTGGGGGATCGTTGGAAGGACATGGAGGCCGGCCAGAGGGCGGGGACGACTACGATACTGATCGAAAACGAATACCCGGAAAAAAAACCGGCACACGCCGCGTCACGGGTCGGATCGCTGCGGGAAGCGGCGGAATGGATCCTTTCAAAGGAGAAGGTGCGCACATGAAAGCTGAGAACATGCGGGTGAAAATCTTCGCAGACGGGGCGGACAAGGACGGCATGCTGGAGCTGTACAAGCTGCCGTATATCCGCGGATTCACGACCAACCCGACGCTCATGCGGAAGGCCGGCATCAAGGATTACCGCGCATTCGCCAAAGAAATGCTGCGGCTCATTCCCGATCGGCCGATGTCATTCGAGGTGTTCTCCGATGACTTCCGCGACATGGAACGCCAGGCAATGGAAATTGCCGGCTGGGGGCAGAACGTCTACGTGAAGATCCCCATCACCAACACCAGGGGAGAGCCCGCGTACGACCTGGCCGGCAAGCTGTCTCACGCTGGAGTGCGGCTCAACATCACGGCGATCATGGCCCTCAACCAGGTCAGAAACGTGTTGTTGAAGCTCTCCCCGAAGACGTCGTGCTACATCTCGATTTTCGCAGGACGGATCGCGGACACCGGGAGGGATCCCCTCCCGCTGATGGCCGCCGCGGTGGAACTTCTGAAGATCGTGCCTTCCTCGGAACTGATCTGGGCGAGCCCTCGGGAGCTTCTCAACATTTTCCACGCCGAGGCCATCGGATGTCACATCATCACGGTGACGAATGACATTTTGAAAAAGATGAAGTTCGTGGATTATGACCTCGCCGAGTATTCGCTGGACACGGTGAAGATGTTCTACGAGGATGCACGCCACGC
The DNA here is from genome assembly GCA_964353885.1 of uncultured Spirochaetaceae bacterium. Classification (GTDB taxonomy): domain Bacteria; phylum Spirochaetota; class Spirochaetia; order SZUA-6; family Fen-1364; genus CAVTER01. The sequence goes on along the minus strand of CAYGXO010000083.1, from coordinate 3,696 downwards.
GGGGTTCTCTCTCTGAGCGGCACGCCGGGTATTCGCCGCTGGACGCGCACGAACCGTAGAGCGTCAGAGGGCCGCCCTCGCGCATGCAGTCGATCGTCAGCGTGACAGTGGGTTGGATCCCCACGACCTCGAATGCACCGTCCGCTCAGCGACCTTCCGTGAGCGTGCGTATTTCCTTGGCCACAGCGTTCGACAGGGGCTCGACCATGGCCGCCTGCTCGAAACTCACGCTTGAAGCCATACCGGCCAACTGACACAGGAACTGGTGCTCGATTTTGCCATGAGCAATCCGAACAGCGCGGCCAATCACCGTGCTCACCGTTATCGAGTCGTGCGGCGCTTCTCGGAGTACCTGGCCATTTTTGACCCAAAGACCCCATTTCTGGATCCCAACGCACTGCCGCGCTCGCGCGCGCGAGCTCCCCGGCACATATAGACAGATGAGGAACTCCTGGCCCGCAGCCGATATTGACATGCCCCCCGGCGGCCGCCATGCTTGCGGGTAACTGGGAGGCTTCTTTGGACCCGATCTTTCTCGCCCTTCTCGCTGCGATCGCCGTTCTGCTCCTGCTGATCCTCGTGCGGGTGTTCTCGCCCCGGTCGACCTCCTCGGCCCAGCTGCTCGACCTGAAGAACGAGCTCGCCGATCTCAAGACACGTCAGCTGGAGAGCCAGGCCCAGGCCCTGCGTTCTATCAATGAGCACCTCGTGCGATCGCAGGGCACGCTGAACCAGCAGCTGGACAGTACCAACAGGGCCATCAACGACGTGCACCAGAAGCTGGGGTCCCTCTCCGAGACCGCGAAGAACCTTCAGGAGATTGGCAAGGACATCTCCTCTCTGCAGGAGATCCTCCAGGCGCCCAAGCTTCGGGGAAACCTCGGCGAGTACCTGCTGGAGGACCTCCTCAAGCAGGTCCTGCCCTCGCGCAACTACACGATCAAGCATTCCTTCCGCAACGGCACGCAGGTGGATGCGGCGATCAGCCTCGGCGGCTCGCTCATCCCGATCGATTCGAAGTTCCCCCTGGAGAGCTTCCAGCGGATGGTCGCCGCGGAAAATCCCGCGGACCGCCTGCGGTCCCGCAGGGAGTTCGTTCGCACAGTCAAGGCGCGAATCGACGAGATCGCCGCCCGCTACATCAACCCCGATGAGGGAACGTTCGACTTCGCCCTCATGTACGTGCCGGCCGAGAACGTATTCTACGAGATCATCGTCACTGACGGCGTCACGGACAAGACCTACGAGATCTTCAACTACGCGATCCAGAAACATGTGATCCCCGTCTCGCCCAACAGCTTCTACTCCTACCTCATGGCCATTGCGTACGGGCTTCGCGGGTTCCGCATCGAGCAGCAGGCGAAGACGATCATCGGCGAGCTGGCCAAGGTGGGCGATGCCTTCACGGCCTCGATGGGGGACTTCGATGTCCTGGGCCGGCACATCAAGAATGCATCCGCCAAGTTCGATGACTGCCAGAAGAGGATGGACAGGTTCGGCGAGCATGTCGCGCGGATCACGGGCGCGGCGTCCCTGCCGGATGACGGCAAGGGCGACGAAGGCAGGGCTACACTCCCATGACCCCGCTCATCGCGTAGTAGTACCGCGGCCCGGCGGCCGCGGAGGGCACTCTGTCGAACCACGCGAAGGTGTACCCGTGCACGTGCAGCTCCTGGAACACCGCCGAGAGCGTCTCGAGGAACATCGGCACGCTCTGGACGGCCTGCGCGAGAAGGGCGGAGGTGAGATCGGGCAGCACGACGAAGAGAGCGCCTGTGTAGACGACGGCTGGGCGCGGGACCGGGACCATGCCCTCCCAGTCCAGGACGCTCCTCTCGAGGGCCTCCTCGTCGCGCAGGCCGAGAGGCCGTGGGAGCGGGTCGTCGAAGTCGCATTCGCAGGCCACGTAGGGCCAGGGCCTGCCTTCGGGGGAGCGCACGCCTTGCTTCCACCTGTAGCGCGTGCCGAAGCGCGTGATGAACAGCCCCGCGTTCGGGGTCAGCAGCGGGCTCGTCCCGAATCGAAGCCGGGCGGCGTGGTGCGCGCGCAGGTGCTTCTCCGCCTCCGTCATGAGGCCCAATCCGATCCCCTTGCCGCGGTGCTCCGCGTGCACCTCGATGCCCGCCAGCCGGAAGAACGCTCCCCCCTCGTCCTTGTCGGGGAAAAGCCCGATCCAGCCCAGGAGCTGGCCCGTCTCCCCATCGACGGCCACGATCTTCTCGCCGCGCTTCTCCTTGAGATAGCGCAGGTGATCGAGGGGGCCGTACGGCGAGCCGAGCCGGGGAACAGTGCCCGTCTGGCCGAAGAGATACGAGAAATCCTCCTGGCGCGTCCAGAGGTCCTCCCTCTTGTCGGCGATGAGGCGAACGAACCGCACCATCATGTCCCCTCTATTGTACCGCATCGGCAAAGAAGCGTATCGTGGGGCCCGAGGATCGGAGCATGCCGCTGAAAGAAACCCTGACGGGCCGGGAGCGCGTCCGGCTCGCGCTCGAGCACACGACCACCGATCGGATCCCCATCGCCATGGTCTGCGCGGGCATCAACCCGCCCGCTGCCCGGGACCTCGCGGCCTACCTTGCGCGGGAGCGGGGGCTCACCGTCGATTCCTACCTCGAGCCGATCGTGGACATTGCGCAGGTGGACCCGGCCTACGCGGGGCCGCCGCTCCCGCCGCGCACGGACATCTGGGGCATTCAGCGCAGGGACGTGAGCTACGGAGCGGGCAGCTACGACGAGATCAGCTCAGCCCCGCTCGCCGCGGCGAGCGGCATGGACGAGGTGGTCGCGCACGGATGGCCGGACCCGGCGTGGTTCGACTACGACTGCCTGCCCGAGCGCATCGCGGCGGCGCGGTCGGTGCGCGACCGGTGCCTCATGATCTGGAACGGCAACATCTTCGAGACCTCCTGGTACATGCGGGGTCTGGAGCAGATGCTCATCGACGTGATGGTCGACGAGGAGCTGGCCTGGGGCATCATGGAGAGGGTGACGGATTTCTACGTGCAGTATTTCGACAGGGCGCTCGCGGCCGCGCGCGGCGGAATCGACCTCGTGTTCACGGCTGACGACATCGGCGACCAGCGCGGGCTGCTGCTGCCGATGGACAAGTGGCGGCGGCTCATCGCGCCCCACCACAGGAGGCTCAACCAGGCGATCCACGCTCACGGGGCAAAGGTCATCTACCACACAGACGGATCGATCATGGAGGCAGTCGACGGATTGATCGACGTCGGCATCGACGTGCTGCAGGCTCTCCAGTTCAGCGCCGACAACATGGACCCTGTTCGGCTCAAGAGCCGGTTCGGCGGCAGGCTCTGCTTCGAGGGGGGGGTGAGCGTGCAGACCACCCTCCCCTTCGGCGCGCCCGCCGACGTGCGCCGGGAGGTCGAAGAGCGCATCCGGGTGCTCGGGCAGGGGGGCGGCTACATCCTCGGCCCCTCGCACTACATCCAGGCCGGGACCCCGGCCGAGAACATCACGGCGATGTTCGACACGGCCAGGGAATACTACCCCTTCTCTGGTTGAGCCCCGCGCGCGGCCGACCCGCGAACCGCCAGAAATTCCCCAACCCCCTCAAGCCATCTGTCAGGTCATAAGGCAAGGTAGAAACTACCGGACAGATGTTGGGGATTCCGGAGCTCCGCAGACTGTAGCATACTCGAACTCAGCGTCGTGCTCGAGATTGACAGCGGT
>CAYGXO010000082.1:0-21005 GCA_964353885.1 uncultured Spirochaetaceae bacterium | reverse complement strand
TTAAGGATCTGCGCCCGCTCGATCCGCGGCAAACAGTTTTTGGATTCCCCTCCCATGAGAAGAAGCATCACATAGTTTTTACATTTCCGGAAGCCCCAACATTTGTCCGGTAGTCCGGGTCAAACCAGCTGAATAGTTACGTTTGAAGTACTGTTTTACAGGTTATGAGAAGGTTTTAGTTTTTCGACTTCAACAGGCCCAATTCGCGGGCACGGACAATGGCTTCGGTGCGTCTTTTTACCTGCAATTTTTCGAAAATCTTCAGATTATGCCCCTTCACGGTGCTCAAGGCGAGGAACAGCCGCTCGCTTATTTCGTGGTTCGAGAGCCCTTGGGCGATAAGGCGCAATACTTCCAATTCCCGTCGGCTCAATGGCTCTATAAGGGCCTGGGAAAGATCCGGATCGGATTCGTCTTCGCTCTTTCGATCCCCGGTCTCGAATGCCGCCAGCAACTTGGCCGTATAGTCCGGCATGATCCCTTGGGCCGCGGCTTCGGCCAGGAGCCCGGCCATCGGGGCGCCTTCGTCGACAAAGGTGCGGACGAAGCCGTTCGGCTCGGCCAGCGCCAGGGCCTCGCCCAAAACCCGCAGGGCTTCGTCCATATCGCCATTCGCATGCCGGGCGATCGCCTGCAGAACCATGACCCTGAGCCGTTCATCCTGCCAACCCTTTTCCTCCGCCTGACGGCGGACAGGTTCCAGCACCGCCAGCGCCGCGGAGGAGTCTCCCTGGGCCAGGTGCACCCGGGCCTGGCTCATGGGAAGTCCATGAGTCTGAGCGAGCTGCCCGGCCGCCGCCAGGTCCCCCTGGCGGACCAGGATCAACACGCGCGCGGTAGCGACCTCAGGTACCCGTTGGGTGAAGCTGTTCCGACGCACATCCTGATCAGCCTTCGACAGGAGAGCGGCTGCCTCAGCCACGTCTCCCCGGCCGAGCTTCAGGCGGGCAAGGAATAGCTCGCAGGCCACGGACCGGTCCAGGCTTTCAATCCGCTGCGCCAGCGGGACGCTTTGCCGCCAGTGACGCTCCGCCGCATCCAGGTCATTCCATTCGTAGCATATGCGGGCCAGGCCGAGATTCGCGTTGCAGGCGGCGATGGGCAAAGGCAGATCACCCGCCAGGTCAAGGACGCTCCGATACGATTGGGCCGCCAGGTGGAGCTCGTTCCCCGCCTTTTGCACGTCTCCCAGGCCGGCAAGAGCCAATAGGGCAAAGACCGTATTCCCGGATGCCTGACTTGCGGAGAGGACTTCGGCATAGGCCCGGCCGGCAGCGGATAGATCACCCTGAAGTGAGTAGGCAACTCCCATCTTCCATGTTGTGGAAGTGCGGAAGGCCAGGTTGGCGGGATCGAGATATTCCAGGGCGCGTTGCGATTGGGCGATGATGGCGTCCGTGTCGAACTGGCTGACGGCCAGCGTGGCTCGAATGGCGGCAATCCGTCCGACAACGTCCCGCATCTTGCCGTCCAGCTCGACGCCCTCCAGGGCGGATTCGGCCGCCCGCAGTTTCCCTTCGGTCTCATCCGTGTGCCCCGTGGCCATCACCACCGAGGCGTAGGTCGTCCAGAGCGAGGGCCGGGCGTCCAGCACCTCCGTCGGCAGGGACCTCAGCCAGTTCATCACGGGGATCATGGCCCCGCGAAAATGGAGCGGCATTCCCTTGCCCTCGATCAGGCGTTCGGCGCGCGGGATATCATGGGCGGCGGCGGCGTGATGAAAAGCTTCGATCTCCAGCCCGTTCTCTTCATACCACGCGCTGGCGCGCACATGCAGCCCGGCCGCGCCTCCTGCATCGTCCCCCGCGGACACGGCAAAGCTTTGCTGGAGCCGTTGCCGCAGCGCGTCGGCGAAGAGATGGTGGTAGCGGTACCAACGCCTCTTGTCATCCAGGGGGACGATGAACATGTTGGCGCGTTCGAGCTGCTCCAGGGTCTCACTCCCCGGCGCGGAGGCGTCACGCATGACAGCGTCGCACAGGGGGCCGCACATCCGGCTGAGTATGGAGGTGCGCAGCAGGAAGGACTGAACGGCATCCGTCTGCCGGCGCAAGACCTCCTCAACGAGATAGTCAATGACGAAACGATGGCTGCCGGTGAAAGACTCCATGAAGCCGGCAGCGTCGGGATGTCCCCGCAGGGAGATCGCGGCCAATTGCAGGCCGGCGATCCAGCCTTCGGTGCGGTTCTCCAGCGCGGCCACTGTTTCAGCCGAGAGCGTGAGGCCCATTCCCCGGTTGAGGAATTCGGCGGCTTCCGAAGCGTCAAAGCGCAGGTCCTCCGCGCGCAGTTCCATCAATTGCCCTCGGGCGCGCAACCGGGCCAAGGGAAGATTGGGATCCTCACGCGTGGCGATGACCAGGTGCATCCGGGGCGGAAGGCGCTCCAGCAGGAAGGCCAGGGCATCATCTATCGCCGCGGCATCGACAAGATGGTAGTCGTCGAGAACGAGGATGATGTTCCCCGGCGCGTCGGCGATCTCATTGAGCAGGGTCGTCAGCACCGATTCCGTCGTCGGGGGCTGAGGAGATTGCAGTGCGGCCGACACGTCCTTTCCGATCTTCGCATCGATGGTCTGCAAGGCCGCAATGAGGTACAGGATAAAGCGCGTGACATCGCTCTCCCCTTCGTCCAGCGACAGCCAGGCGGCAGGCCGATCACCGCCGGCGACCCATTCGGCCGCAAGCGTGGATTTGCCGAAGCCGGCGGGAGCGGAGATGAGGGTGAGCTTTGATTGCAGGCCCTCGTTCAAACGCTCGATCAAACGGGGCCGGCGTACGACCTTGGGCGCAAGCGAAGGGACAAAGAGCTTGGTGGCCAGAATCGGCATGGGGCAAGTATATAACAGCCCCCACTTTGAATCATGGCCCCATTTCCCTATAGGAGCGGCATGAAGGAATCGGAAGTCTCCTTGCCTACAGGCGCGGAAAACGTCACGTGGAACCTCGATGACCTTGTCGCCCCGCCCGTGGAGGGGGGCCTCTCCGCCTTCCAGATGAAGGAGCTCCTTACCGAGTACGAGGCGCTGGTGGAAGCGGTGGGCCGGGTGGAGAGCTCCGCCTATCTGTCGTGGACCACGCAGAGCGACGACCCGGCGCGGCGCGCTTCTGCAGAAGGTCTCCGAGCGGCAGTCGCAGATTTCGCAGAAGGTCGTGTTCCTCGACATCGAGTGGGCCAATGCCCCCGACGATGCAGCGATCAGGCTCATCGACACTCCCCTGCTCTCCCGTTGGCGGCACATGGATTGGAAAGCCCTGGCTGGTGCGCCTGGCCCCCCAGGGATGGCTGCTGCCGCTGCGGCTCCCCCATGAAGGTGCTCGCGGTCATCACCGATCCCCAACAGTGCCGAAGAATCCTTCTGCACCTCATCAAGACCGGCGTTGCCCCTCCGGACGTGGAGGCCTCCTTCACGAATTGACCAGCCCCTCCCCTTTGCGTTTCTCGAGGCAGATCCTTGTCCTTGACCCAGGCGAGAATACCACCAGCGGGACACCGCAGAGCAGAATCGCCCCGGGTCGCGGCCGATCTTCCCGGCTGCGGCGATTCGCAGGGCACCGCTGACTGCCACATGCCGCCCGTCGAGCCCAATCCGCAGCAGCGCACGCCCGAACTCCGCGCTGCCCGGCACGCCCGACGGTCAAGCCTTTCTTCTAGTGATTAATGCGCGCCGCTGAAACGCCCTTGTGGGCTCATGAATTGACCTCAGCGACCGCGTGCGGATCCTCTGGCAGCCTGATAGACGGAAGAAATCCCCACCCCTACGCCTCGTAGCCCGACTGGCGGATGAGCTCCGCGATTCGTGATGCGAGGTCGCCCGTCTCGTCCCGCAACCTTCGGGCATCATTGGCGGTGAAGAGGTAGGAAGGGTTGTAGTCCGCTTCCTCCCGATATTTCATGAGGCGCGAGAAAAGGTGGGATGCCTCCGGCTCCAATCGTCCGGTTTTCACGAAGTGCAGGGAGAGCAGCCGAAGGGCGACCTCATGGCTCTTTGCTTCCAGTCCTAGGGTGAGGAGCAGGGCCCGCACACGGAACAGAAGCGAATAGTAGAGCCGGGACACGGCATCGGATGGAAATCCCCCATCAGCCAGGAGAGTGGAAGCGGCGAGCGCGCTTTCCGCACGCGCCAACTCCTCCGCGATGCCTGTGGCGCGGTTGGAATCCGTCATAGCTCCACGCCTTCCCGCTCGATGTCCAGCGCGATCCTCCGCTCCCGCTCGAGCAGCCGCTGGTATTCTGCTTCCGGAATAATCAGGGTCGAGAGGGGAACCCCATGCTCCAGTTCAACTGAGGCAACGGCATCCAGGATACGGTCCCTCATCCCCGCATCACGACCGCGGACAACGATAGCCACATCCACATCCGAATCGGGATCCGCATCGCCGCGGGCGCGGGAACCGTAGAGAAGCAGTCTTATAAGGGCACGGCCAAGGAGCGACCCCAACCGCTCCTTGAGGGCGGCCAACGTCGTGCGAATCTCCTCATCCGTCAGGATCGCCGCGGCATCCATACCTTCATTGTACGCCTTCCCCAATCCCCGCACAAGAGACCGTTTCACGTGCGCTTCCCTGCTTGCGTGACCGACGCGCTGGGGACTCGCTTCCTTCGGCCGCAGGGGCTGGACCGCTACGGATCACCTTCGTACCCCTTGGCATTCCCTGCAGCCCCAACCCAAGCTCTTGCTCTGACGTCTTCAGTGACATTCTTCCTTTCCGACTCCCAGTTTGACTCCCAGCAAGCCCATGTCTGTGCAGGAATTGGCCTCTATCGGTCTGAGGGGCAAGCTCACCAGGATCGACACTGTGCGGAGCCAGCAGCGTCCGGAACAATAGAACAGCTCGAGCTCTCACCCGGCGCTGGGAAAGCGCGTCATCCACACGGCGGTCGACAAGACGATTGTGGATCTGGATGAGTCGGCGAGCGTGGCTGTGGAAGGTGTCAAGAATCCCAGGCAAGATGAGTGGTGCTGGATCGATTTATACGGTTCTCGATTCCACGATCCCGGCCTCTTCCCGGGTGCACAGTATTTGTAGGTTTTCTTTTGTCCTCGGCGTTAGAGAGCCGTCCACGCTCTTCTTCAGTTTGCAAAGGGTGCCAGGAAAGCGCATCGTCGGTTTTCTGAACAAGACTTCCCGCAGGGCAGAGCGCTGGAACCGGCCGGCAAAAAAGGCCAGCACCATGGCTTTTGACCTGAGCAGGTCATGAGGTCCGATAGTCACAGCGAAAGGTGGGATCGCGCAGCGATCTCCGCAGCCGGCCACGAGCGCGTCCATGTCCACGGTGCTGGTGTTGACCAGCACCAGTTTCGTCCTGTCGTTGAGGAACTCCTCCTCGGCAACCCGCACATGCCGGAAATTGGGATCCTCATTGAAGGCGACATGGCCTTCAGGCCCGACTCCGGCGAGACAAAGATCTGCTCCTTCAGGGGCATGAGTATCGAACGCCCTGTCAATTTCCTCCAAGGTGTCATGCCGTGGGAAAAGCATCTGCTCGACAGGAAAGTGCGCACTGGCGGGGAGGAGGTTGAACAACTTTCTCATCATTTCAGCCCGGAAGGACAGAGGATGGGCAACATCGACCGTCCTGCCCTTCCTGTCGAGAAACTCATCCATATTGAAGGTCCACAAATCAGAAAGATCCAGTTTATTCTCGGCAACTTTTCTGGCGAAAACAGGATAATGCAGGGTAGGCCCGACAGGCAGGATCATGGTCGTCTTGCGCCCCTTCGCGGAAACCACAGCGTCAATCATGATATCCGCCAAGGCATCGTACAGCTCTTCATGGGTAGCGAAGATACTCATGTGCTGTCCGGATCGATCGGCCAATTCTTCAGCGGGCAGCCGATGGACCTCCTCTCGACTCATGAGCTTTCCGCACTTGTCGATGTATTCAGAGGTCATTGAAAACTCCCTTTCCCCCGCTCCGATCGGTGATCATGAAAATCCTTTCATTGGGCCTGATCCATCACAAGGTGCATCATTTCCGGACGTTTCCTTCTCGTATCGCACCGCGAGCCGCCAGAGCGATGTGATTTCCGCTGCACGGGCTGCGTGGAGCGGGTCGGCAACGTCAGACGCCTTGGGGTGGTGCGGACGCACATCCAGCCTGCCCGCGACCTTCAGCCCTGCCACATCGATTGCCGCGAGCAGCTCATCTCGCGTGCGCAGTCCCAGATGCTCAGCGAAATCCGAAAGGATCAGCCAGCCCTCCCCGCCCGGCTCCAGGTGCGCAGCCAGCCCGTTGAGGAATCCCAGCAGCATGCGACTCTCCGGGTCATACACCGTGTATTCAAGCGGAGAGCTTGGCCGTGCCGGTATCCATGGCGGATTGCAGACAATCAGCGGCGCGCGGCCTTCCGGAAAAAGATCGGCGTGTACAACCTCGACTTGCCCGCTCAACCCAAGCCGCGCAATGTTTTCACGGGCGCAGGCCAGGGCGCGCGGGTCCTGATCAGTCGCCACCACACGCACCACGCCGCGGCGCGCCAACACGGCCGCCAGCACGCCGGTACCGCAACCGATATCGAAAGCCAGCTCCCGTGAGGGCAGCGGCGCTCCGGCGACCAGCGCCACATACTCGCCGCGGATTGGAGAAAAAACACCATAGTGCGGGTGGATGCGATCTTCCAGCGCCGGGATCGGTACCCCTTTTCTGCGCCATTCATGAGCGCCAATCAAGCCCAGCAGTTCGCGCAGCGAAACGACGGAAGCCTGCTCGGCGGGACCATAGGCCTCGATACAGGCCTGCTGCACATCAGGGGCGCGCCGCAAGGGCACGCGGTAATCGCTCCCCAGCGTCACCAGCAGCATGCCCAATATGCGCGCGCGCTGCGCCTGGCTTTGCCGGTGCAGAGAAAACGCTTCGGAAGGCGACGGCCTCGGCGTGAGGGCTTTGCGCTCGGCGCGGCGCGGCTTGCGCTCTAGACGTCGCGACAGCGCGTTCAGCAGGTGACGGGCGTTGTTGAAATCGCCGCGCCACAGCATCGCCGTGCCTTCGCAGGCGAGACGATAGGCGGCATCAGCGCTGAGGCTGTCATCCGCAATCACCACACGTTTCGGTGGAGGCACGCCGGCCTCGGATCGCCAGAGGGCAGAGTAGGGCTCGCCGGATTCGACCCAGCTGATAAAGGGAAGATTATTCACGGGGAGATCCCGCACTGGCGGCAGCCGGTCAGGGTCGCGCCGACGCGAGCGCCGTCTGATGAGCCCCGACAATTCGGTCGCAGAGGGCGTTGAACTTGTCGTCGATTATACACCGCTCGGGGTGCTTCTCGAACCACTGGACCGACTCTCGCACGCCTTGCGCAAAAGGAATCGTGGCCGTATACCCCGGCACGAAGGCCCGGATTTTCGAATTGTCGAAGACGCCGCACTGAGCCTTGTCTCCGATGAGGCTTCCCCTTTGGTCAGGGTCGAACGCCGCGATGAAATCCGAGGAGACATGAACGAGGTCGGGCTGCGCGCCGGCCGCGGCCCCAATGAGCCCGTAGATCTGGTTCCAGGTCAGCACCTCGTCAGAGGTGATATGGAAGGCGTGGCCGATCGCGTGGATGTTTCCCATCAGACCAACGAACCCCTTCGCGAAGTCGGAGTTGTGCGTCATGGTCCACAACGAGGTGCCATCGCCGGGAACCACGATCGGCCGGCCCTTCCGCATGCGATCGACGAGCGTCCATGGGTGGTTCCAGCTCCCGACCGCAGCCGGGATCTGGGTGACGCCGTACGTGAGGCTGGGCCGCACGATGGTCACTGGGAAGCCCTTCTCCCGGTATTCGCGCAGGAAAAGCTCTTCGCAGGCGATCTTGTCCCTGCTGTACTGCCAGAAAGGGTTCGCCAGGGGTGTCGACTCGGTAATGAGGTAGTGAGTCGCCGGCTTCTGGTAGGCGCTCGCCGAGCTTATGAAGAAAAATTGGCCTGTGCGTCCGGAAAAAAGCTCGACATCCTGGGCGGCCTGCGCCGGCGTGTAGGCGATCCAGTCCGCAACAACGTCGAAGGTTTCCCCGTGAAGCGCCTCCTTCACGGCTTTCGGATCCCGGTGATCGGCGATGATCTGCCGCGCTCCCAGGGGAAAGAACTCCCCCCGTTGGCCGCGGTTGAGAAGAGCGAGCTCGATTCCCCGCTCGACTGCGAGCCGGGAGACTGCCGAGCTGATCAGGCCGGTGCCGCCGATAAAGAGAGCCTTCATCGGCAGAGGGTAGCAGAAAGAGCTGCCCGAAGAAAGGCCAGAACCCACGGTACCCAGGATCAAGGCTTGGCGAGGCTCGAGAACGATGTCTCTGCAGATCGCAAGAAGCTCACGGTTGAAACTGCGAGGCAGCACTCGGCAATCCGAACTTCTAGTTTCTCTGCCCTGATTATTGCATTTTTGTTACTTGGGAAAGTTTCGCTATTTTGGTGCTTGAAAACGCTCCCTCCAGCGTTATACTTAGGGATAGTCTCATGAGGAGGAAACACCTATGAAGAGAATGCTTTCTGCAGGCGCCATGCTCTTAATTCTGGGAGCCGCGCTTGTGCTCGTGCTCGGCGGGTGCACGGTCACCGTCAGCGGCGTGGGCCCTGATGGCTACGTGATCGACGCGAAGAACGGAGCGCCGATCGGCACGGCATCGGTCACGCTCACCAAGATTGGCAGTACAACTGTCTACACTGCAACGACGGACACCACCGGCCACTATAGCTTCTCGGAATACGCACAAGGCCAGTTCGAGGTGACCGCCGCCAAAACTGGCATGGCCTTCACAAAGCAGGTCGTGGAGATCACCGGCATTGCGCAGACGCTTCCGAACATCGGAGGGTTCACCTCGACCGGAGACCTGACGATCATCGTGTTCTGGGACAGGGGATTCGCCGACGTGGATGCGCACTTCACCGCGCCGACTGCTGCCCCGACAGCATACCCCCCCGTGGACAACACCGATTTCTACACGGACTTATACACGATACCGAGTAGCCTTCTAAATACGGGTTTCTATCCCGATACCGACGACCCTCTTAAAAGGGATCACCTGTACTGGAACAACAGCCCGGCGGCTTTTACAGGCGACATCACCTTGGATGTGGATAATATGGGCGGCACCGGCGACCAGCCCGGCGGTCCGGAGACCATCACTGTTAGTTGGATACCGTACACCCCCACCCCCACCTACCGGACTGGAGGGCCTGACTACACTTACACGAGTTCTGGCGAAACAACCGATCCTAGCAAGCTGCCCAGCGGAACGTACAATTGGGTAGGAGTTGGCGAGTATTACCTCAATGCCTACCATTCCATCTTCTACAGCGCAGGGAGCGCCACCGAGGAGGCCTCTGCCATGCTTTCCAGCGTGGGCGGAGTGAGCAAGACCGCAAACCCGGTAGTGTACGTTTTCGCTGGCGCGAATCAGCTCGCCCGTTATACCCTACCCCAGTTCACAGACATCAAGACCGCCGCGGTCCTCAGGGTAAACATGTTTGTCAAGAGCGGCGATGACAGCCAGTGGTTTCAGATCATCCCTGATACCAGGGTATACAAGGATTCTGGCTCCATCAAATCCCTTGCGGGAAATGATGGGATCATTGTGGCGGGCGGCAAGATCCGCAAGTAAATAAGGAGGCACGCCTTTCCGGCGTGCCTTTTCCTTTTATGAGGCAAGGAGGAAAACCGATGAAAAAATGGATTGTCGCAGCGGCGGCTGCAGGCCTGATCCTCATTCTGCTCGCGGCTCCCCTGGTGGCGCAGAGCACTGCAGGCGGCAAGACCAAGGTTCAGACCACGTTCACCGTGACGTTCCAGGTAAACGTGCCGGGAGCGGCGATCTTCGTGGACAAAGCGCAGATCCAGGGGAACACGGTGAAAGTCCCCCCGGGGGGCCATTCGTTCCGAGTAGTCGCTCCTGGCTACCACGACTTCATCCAGAACGCGAACGTGACCGCGAACATGACGGTCAACGTCCAGCTTCAGCCGCAGAGCTTCCCGCTGACCATCAACGCCAACATTAAGGGCGCGCTTATCTTTGTAGACGGGGCGCAGGTGAAGGGAAACGTGGTGACTGTCTCGGCCGGCACCCATTCCATCCGCGTGTCCGCCAACGGGTTTCAGGACTTCAATACCACCGTGAACGTCTCGGCGCCGATGGTGATCGACGCGCAGCTCCAGCAAGCCGGCTTCCCTCTGACCATCAACACCAACGTCAAGGGCGCGCTCATCTTCGTAGACGGGGCGCAGGTGATGGGAAACGTCGCATCCGTCTCGCCGGGAAGCCACACCATCCGCGTCACGGCGGACGGGTACCAGGACTTCAACACCTCGGTCAACATCTATGGCCCGTTCGTGATCAATGCGCAGCTCACCCAAGCCGGCTATGCCCTCACGGTCACGGGGAACGTCACGGGGGCCGCTGTATTCATCAACAATGTCCAAAGAGGCGTGATCCCTTACACCGAGATGCTTCCTCCGGGCACGTACGGGATCCGGGTCACGGCGAGCGGCTACCAGGACTACAATACAACGGTCAATGTCAACGCAGCGTTCACCGTCAATGCTCAGCTTGCCGCCATGGGGTATCCGCTTACGATCACGGCCAACCTCAGAACAACGGCGTTGACGATCAACAACATTCAAAAAGGCGGAACGCCCTATACCGAGGTCCTTCCCCCGGGCATGTACACTATCGTGGTCTCGGCGCCCGGTTACGCCGACTATGTGGCCACCGTGAATCTCAGCAGCCCGCTCGTGATCAACGCCGTGCTCCAGCCCGGCATGGCGACACTGAGCATCGTGATTCCCCCGAGCTTCCTCGATCCCGAAGATAAGGGGGAGGGATTCGGCCTCGTGAAGATCTTTGTCGACGGCAAGATGATGAATCCGAAAAGGGATGTATCAGGGATCCAGGTGACCCCGGGGAAGCACAGGATTGTGGTTTCCTCCGGCGCCCTGTTCGTGCAGCTCGGGGATTTCGATTTCGCTGCCGGCCAGAGCTACGCCATCGATCTCTACATGGAGCTTCGACCCAGGGTGATTCAGAAGTAGCGCCAAAGCGACGCCACGGCTTACAGGCCCGTTCCCCCAGGGAACGGGCCTTTTTTCAACTTTGTGGAATCCACCTGATGTGGCCGCATCCATCTGAGCGCGGCCACACTTTTTTCTCGCCCTGCAGCTTTGCCGGGAGCGCTGCGCGGGACAGCGCCCCGTTCGATCTACGCCATTCGGCAGCTACTTCGCGATCTGCGTCCGCAGCCAGGCGACGGAGTCGACAACGTTCTTCTCACCGTCGCTCTCGATGCAGAACACCCCGTCCCACTTGCGCGCCTCCAGAACCTTGATGCACTTCGAGATGTTCTCAGAATTGGCTCCCTTGCCGATCGGCACGACCGAGGCGGAGATGCCGGTGTCCTTGCCCCGCATAGCCGCGGCGAGGGCCGGGCTCACGTCCTTGCAGTGCACGTGCGTCACGTACTTCGCCACCTGCTCGAGGAACTTCGGGGGATCCTGTCCGGCGATGAAGCTGTTGCCCGTTTCGAAGTTGATCTTCACCCAGGGCGACTGGAAGTGCTCCACGATCTTCAGGAGGTACTCGGGGTTCGTCGTGAACGGCCCGTGAGGCTCCACGTTGATGACGACCTTGTGATTTTCCGCCACGGAGAGGCACTGGGACAGGTGGTAGACGATGCGGTCGATCTGCTCCTTGTCCGACATGCCGGGGACCTTGTACTTGCCGTCGGTGGTATCCACGAAGGGCACCCCGAGCAGGCCGGCGAAAATGATGCCGCGCCGGATGAAATCGATGCATTCCCAGCGGTTGATGGGAAACGAGACATCGAACTGGGACACCTTCAAGTGGTGCTTGTCCAGCTTCTTGCGCAGCTCCAGCGGATCGCTGTTCAAGGGCACGAAGGGCGAGAATCCCAGGCCCTCGAAGAACTCCACCCCGCCCGTGGCCTCCAGCTCGCAGTACTCGATCCCCTGCTTCGCGATGAACTCGAAGCAGTAGTCCAGCGGCTTGTCCTCATGACGCCAGTTGTCCGTGTTGATCCCAATGTGAACCATACCTCTCCTCCCTTTCGTTTTTACCCGCGCCGGTTCGGGCCGGGGCGTTGATCAGAGACCCCGAAAGCCGTCCGACTTGCCAGCGCTGCCGAACAGCTCCATGTACCCCGCTGCAACTTCCTGGACCGCTCGCCGGCAGGCGACCATCACGTCGCTTGCCGAGCCCGAGCCGGCCACCTCGTACGGGTTGTAGTCCGGCCCGATGTCGGCGAGGGTGGCACGCATGGATTCGATGCAGGCGCGCTTCAGCGCGCTGCCCACGTTGATCTTCCGCGCGCCCCTGCGGATCGCCTCCCGAAGATCGTCGCGTGAGACGGAGGTCGCACCGTGCAGGGCGAGCGGAACGTCCACGGCGCGTTTCAGCTCCGCCACCCGGTCCAGGTCCAGGCGCACCTCCCCCCTGCCGTGGAGGTGCGCCTGGCCCACGTTGACCGCGATCGCATCGATTCCGGTCTCCTTCGAAAAATGCCGGGCCTGGCCGGCATCGGTCATGTGCCTTTCACCAGGCGCTGAGAGCAGATCCCCGGCGATTCCCGGGAGCGAATGCGGCTCTCCTTCGACGGCGACCGATGCCGCATGGGCAATGCTGCAGACCTTCCTGGTCGTCTCGACCAGGCCGTCGTAGCCCATCTCCTCGTCGGCGAACATCACCATGCCAAAACCCCTCTGCACCGCCTCCACGACCCAGTCGAGGCTCGGCGACTCGTTGAAGAGCAGGCAGGCAGGGACGGAAATCCTTTCACAAACCGCCGAGCCCAGCACAGCATAGTCCAACAGATGCTCAGGCATGACACGGTCTTTGCTGGGGAGCGCAATGCCGCTGAACCCCAGGATAACGGGAGAGCGAGCGGCCTCCGCGGCATCCGCGATGGCGAGAAGGGATTCCATGTTCCAGCTCTCGAAGTAGCCCACCGCGTATCCGCGTCTTTCCGCATCCTCCATCAGGCGCGCGAATGGGACCTTCGGCATCAGAGTCCTCCGAGCACGGCGCCTTCTCCGAGGCCCAATCCGTGAAACGCTTCGTGCGCGCTCATTTCCTTCCCCTCCGCGAACCGCACGCGTCGGATCTCGATCGATCCGTCGGTGCAGGCGATTCGGCAGAGCTCGGGCTGAAGAGAGAGCAGGGTTCTTGCTCGGGCACCGGGCGTGCTTTCCGAGACGTTCGCATCGAGAAGGAACAACCTCTGCCCGCCGATGTCGGTGAAACACTGGCCGGGCGTGGCAGACACCCATCGCGCGATGTGCGCCGTCTCCATGGACCATGAGATGCGGAAATCGCTCTCGCTCGTCGCGCCGAAATACGAGGCACCCTCGGCGGGCTGAGGCGTCCGGGGCATGGTTCCGCGGGCGACGGCCGCGATCAGATTCGAAATCAGGGGGACGCTCGCGGTCATGATCCTTTCGTAGAGACTCGAGACCGAATCCTCCTTCCTTGTCGGGACCCGAACCTGAAAGATGATATCTCCCGTGTCCAGGCCCGGCGACATCTCGTGGATCGTCAGCCCGCACCAAGGCTCGCCGGCGCGAAGCGCCCAGAACACCGGGTGCTTTCCCCGGTAGGCGGGCAGAAGGGAGGCGTGGAAGTTCGCGGCGATCACCCGCGGAACCGCCAGCACCTCGGATTTCAACAAGAGCATGTAGCCGGCCGCCATGAAGAGATCGGGGTCGAGGGCGCAGATCTCCCGAACGAACTCCGCGTCATTGGGGCTTGTGGGCTCGAAACAGGGGATGCCGTTCTTCCGCGCGATTTCGACGAAGCTCCCGCCCACCTGCCGCGAGGGGTTGGTGCTCGCCCTGCGGGCAGGGGGCACGTCGACCACGGCAGCCACGGAGCCTTCCCCTTCCACGAGGGCGTGGAAGTGGCGGTTGGAGAAGACGCTTTCGGAGCTCCCGAAAAAAACTGCGCTCACCATCAATGCATCCGAAGCTCAACGCCTTCGGCCGAAATGGACCGCCTTGAACGTCGCAGTCGGTATGGTCCAGCATGTACTGCGCGTCCGCCGGGTCGGCGAGGGCCGCGCCGTGGGCAAGGAGGATGACGTCGGGCTTGATGCGGCGCGCGATCTCGTAGTGCTCCTGGCTGCGCCGCGCGGTGTCCTCGATCCCGCCTCCCCCCGCGTATCCAGTGGAACCGCCGCGCGTAATGCCCGCGTGAAAGATGAAGATGTCGGGCGCCGCCTCCTTCATCAGCCTCTCGCAGTCTTCCTTGTTGAAGGCGTAGCCGATGCTGAGAAGATCGAGCTCGCGCGCCGTGACGAGCATCCGGATCTCGTGCTCGTACCCGAGCCCCGTGCCTTCCAGCGTGCGGCGGAACTCGCCGTCGAACCACGCGACCGTGGGGAAATTATGCACGCCCGAGAAGCCGATCCGCCGGCAGTCCTCCAGGAACAGACGCATGTCCCGAAGGGGATCGACCCCGTTCAAGCCCGCAACCACCGGCACCTCCTTCACCTGGGGCAGCACCTCGCGCCTGCCCATATCGAAAACCAGCTCGTTCGCGTCCGCGATCGGGAGCATCCCGGCAAGGGACCCGTATCCCTGCATGCGCAGGTACCCAGTGTTGTAGACGCCCAAGATGTCCACGCCGCCGCGCTCGATGAACTTCGCCGCGATGCCGTTCCCCGCCCCGGTCATCAGCAGCAGCTTTCCCCGCGCGATCTCCGCCCTCAGCTTCTGGAGGAACTCCTTCCTCGCGTATCGCCTGGCCATCCCTACCTCCCCTTTGCCCCGGCGCGCTTCTTCGCGTCAATGAGAGCGAGCAGCGTCTTCGCCGCCTCGACGGCGAAGACGGGGTCTTCGATGTAGGTGTCCCGCTTCACCACTTCGATGCAGGCCGGGAGATTTGCGGTGAGCTCCCGGACGAATGCGGCGTCCGCCTCGGGATCGTAGAAGCCCTTGCCCTTCACGGCGTAGGAATCGTAGCCAGCGGTGGGAATCATGAAGACGGCCCGGTCCTTCGTGAAGGAGAGCCGCCGCGCGAGCTCCTTTCCCACCTCCGCCATCTCATCCGCGTTGAGCCGCACGTCGGTGATCTTGGGGCTGTGCCGGATGAGAGTGCGCGTGTTGAAGGGCGGGGGCACGGTCTCGGGCTCGTTGTAGACGAGGACCTCGATGGCCCCGGGAGCGATCACCTGAGGGATGCCCAGCTTGCCGGCAGTCGTGCAGCGCTCGGGTCCGCCTGCGAGTAGGGCATGGTACATCTCGTTGGACACCTCGATCGTGGAGTAGTCCAGCACGGCGGCGATGATCCCTTCCTTCATCATCTGCTCCATCCGGCCGCCTCAAGCACCTCGGCGGCCTTCATCGCCCCCTGCGTCGTGATGCCCACCGTGGTGATCGCCACGAGGTTCGTGTCGCCGGTCTCCATCTCCACGTCGGTGGAGGCCATGCCTCAGGCGGCGCCGGCCGCGTTGGCCAGGATCTTCCGCGTCACGGGGTTCAGGCCCATGATGTCCGCCACGGAGAACATCATGGTGATGTCGCGGATGTCCACCCAGGGAGCCACGTTTCCCGAGGCCATCGTGGACACCATCACCTTTGGAAACCCATAGGGGAGCGCGCGCATCACCTGTGTGCACAGGGTGGTGCCCTGCGTCCCTCCGAGCCCGAGCACGCCGTGGATCTTCTTCTCGGCGGCCAGGCGCGTCACGATCTTCGTGGCGCCCTCCGCCATCACGGGCGCGGCGGTCTCCCGGTCCGGTTTCCGCAGGAGCACGGCGAGGGGCGTGCCGCCCGCTTCCGCCACTTCGGCGCGGGTTACGTCGGCCTTCGCGGCAGGCGCGCCCGTGACGCCGACATCCACGATCAGCGCCGCCTGGCCGTGCTTTCGAATCTGTTCCCGAAGGAACTCGGCCTCCTTACCCTTCGTGTCGAGGGTCGCCAGCACCGCGATGGTCTTCCTGCTCATCGTTGTCCTCCTCGTCTCCTGTGCGTTCTCCCGCGCGCCGGGGTATTCTTCACCGCCCCTGCGCGCAACTTTCCCGCGTGCGGCTCCAGGGGCTGAATGCCGCCCTCCAGCAGCCTCTCCGCGGTGACGTGATCCGTGATCAGGACGTTCACGAGCTTTCCCTCCAGCGCGCCGCGGATCGCGTCCAGCTTTGCGGCGCCTCCGGCGATCCCGACGACATGAGGGATCTTGCGAAAGTCCTCGAGGGCAAGCCCTACGACCCTGTCATCCAGGTCAGAGGTGATGGGCTTCCCGCTCCTGTCGAAGTAGCGCAGGTTGATATCGCCCACCGCACCGCGCTCCTTCAGCTCTTCCAGCTCCTCCCACTTCACGATGCGCCCTTCCCGCACGAGGATGGAGTCCTGGCGGGGAGCCCCGATGCCCACGAAGGCAATATCCGCTGCGCGCGCGGCATCGAGAACCTTGGCGACATGGGCGTCGCGGAGGAAGGCGTTTCTCGCCGCGCGGTTCCCCGCCACGCCGGGGGCGGGAAGCGCCATCGCGCGGCCGCCCAGGAAATGCGCGAGTCTTCGCGTCAGCTCAGAGGAGTGGGTGTCCCGGCTGGGATCCACCACCCCTCCGAGCCCCTGGAGTACCATGACGCCGCGCAGCTCCCTGTGGGGATGGCGGCGCAGGCCGTTCACCATGCCCAGGAGCGTGCCGCCCCAGCTCAGCACTATCCGGTCCTTTGGGCGCACGACGCGAAGGAGATAGTCGGCGGCGCCGACCCCCGCCTCGCGCGCCACCGCGGACTGATCGTTGTAGGAGGAGGTCTCGACGATCACCGCCTCGGCCAGTCCGTAGCGCTCCTCCAGCGCCTTCTCCCGCTCCGCATGCACGCCCTGCAGCGGCTCCACGACGATTCGCACGACGCCCTTCTCCTTTGCGGAGTCCAGCAGACGCTGGACCTTCTGTCGGGAGAGGCGCATGCGCTGCGCGATGAGGGCCTGCGTGAGATCTGATTCGTAGTACAGGCGCGCAACCTTCACCAGGAGCCGGTCCTGGTCCAGGTCCGCGCGGGGAGTGCTCGAGGAAGTGAGCAAATGCTCAACTTCATCCATATGCCTACGATCGCAGGGACCTCTCCTGCTTTCAATTTTCCCCCCGGCGCCCGAGGGCGCCTGTTCTGTGTTGACAGCCTCCCGCTGATCAGCGACAATGGGCAAAGGAGATGATCTGGGCATTTGCCCATTCCGAAGAAGGCCGGAGGAATGACGACGCTTCGCATGCCGGACCCGGGCACGGTGGAGGGTTCCGTCACCCTCGTGCGCTGGCTGAAGCGCTCCCACGAGAAGTGCTCCCGGATTGGAGTGACGCAACGCTACAGGGAGGATGAGTTCGACGACTTCGAGAACATGGTCGGCCGGTACGCGCGGACGCGCGAAGCGATTCCTGAGCTATTCGCGATTGCGCAAAGGACCGAAAAATGCTGCGAGCGCTTTGCAAAAGCCTGATTCCGAGACCTGATTCCGAAACCTGAGAGCCGCGCGCCCTCCCCTACCCCAGCCCGAAGAAGCCTCGCGCGTTTTGCTGGAAAATCTTCACGGCCAGGCGTTCCGCGTCGCTCCGACGGAAGCATCCGTCCCTCACCATCGAATCGAGCGACTCAGCGATCAGGGTCCGGGCGCCGCTGATGGCGCTGTAGGCTTCCTCGACATGCCACGTGTCCCCCCCGAGCATCATGCGGGACTCGTCCGGCAGGACATCGACGGCTTCCTGGAAGTCATGCCGGAATCGAGTCGGGCTCAACAGCCACGACCAGGTGAGGTCGATCCAGATGTTGCGGTAGACGAAGGCCATGCCCAGCAGCTCACCGCTCCAGGGGTAGGCGAGGTGCATGAGCAGGAAACGCGTGCGCGGGTGTCGCTCGATGAGCCCCGCGGCGTTCAAGGGCCTCGAACCGCGGATCAGCGCCGAACCGAGGTGCATCTGGAACGGAATATTGCGCTCCCCCGCGAGCCGGCACAGCCGGTCCACCACGCAGTCGCCGAAGGCCTTCCTCTCGTGCTCGCTCGGGTTCGCCTTCCCCCAGGCCGCCCTGGCGGCAGCCTCGTCCAGCGTATCGAAGTCCACGGACCTGTCGTATGCAAGAGCATTCTTCAGGCCCACCTTCTGAAGGCCGGGCAGACTGTCGAGCACCTTCGGGAGCGCTTCCAGGTACTCGTCGAAGCTCGAAGGCGCGAGCCCGAGCCGACTCATCATCGCGCGCCCATTGTGCCCGTTGTGGTCTCGGGAATCGGGGTGCCATCCAAAAGCGAAAGCGTTGATCCTCAGCACCGAACGGTATCGATCTCCGAGCGCCTTCCGCACATCGAGGAGCGGATCGCGGTACGGGTCAGAGATTGCGGTCTGTATTCCCGCCCTCTCCATGACCGCCGCGCTCCAGGCGGGGTCCGCGTTCCTGCGCCGGATCTCCGCGTCGAGCTTCTCCCAGTTCCTCTCCGTGATCTCGCCAGCCCCGACCTCGTACAGCTCGCACAATGCGTGCACGATGTTTCGCACCGCCGCATTGGTGCCGCTTCCCTCCACGTAGGCCGCAATGTCGGCCCAGGTCCCGGGGCCGCTCGAGACGGAACCGAGCGTGACGGGCGGCTCCAAAGGGAGCGGATAGGGGCGCTTCTGCGTCCAGCCGGCATAGCTTTCTTCAAGGAGCTGCAGCAAACCTATCTGCCGGCCGGGAGTCTCCTCCGGCATATGGTGCTCGTGCACGTCGACGACGGGGATGCTCTGGATGAAACGGGCAAGGCCTGTACTCATGCGAGCGAGTATAGCCGATTTTTGGCGATGGTGAAGCAGCGCGTGCGCGAGGCAGGGAGGCGGTGGACGCGAAACGCGAAGGCCATGGCGCGCAAAGGCCACGCGCATAGGCCATGGGTTGACGCGATGTCTCCCGCCTCTCTACACTCCAGCCCTGGCGCTCGGGAAGCGGGCAGCGCAGGAGGACATGACATGGACGTGATGGAGGCGGTTTCGCGGAGAAGGAGCATCCGCAAGTTCAAGGACACCCCGGTCCCCCGGGAGCTGATCGAAAAGCTTCTTGCGACAGCCGTGCTTGCGCCGTCGGCGAAGAATCGGCAGCCGTGGCGGTTCGTGGTGCTGCAGGGCGCGGCCCGCGTGACGCTCGCGCGGCTCATGGTGGAGGGCGCCATTGCCGTCGAGGCGCGGGGAGAGGCGACGCGCAGCTGCAGGCATTCCGCGAGGATCGTCTCGCAGGCGCCTGTTGCCATCCTCGTGTTCAACCCTGAATACCAACACGAAGGCTTGATCCTCGACCACCTCACCTACAATGCGCCCGACATCCAGTCCATCGGAGGCATGGTGCAGACCCTGCTCCTGGCCGCCGAGGGCCTCGGCCTCGGCACCCTCTGGGTCTGCGACATCCTCTACGCCTACCCCCTGATCCGCGAATGGCTGGGCAGGAAGGAAGAGATGGTGACCGCGATCTGCGTGGGCTACCCGGACGAGTCTCCCGAGGCGCGGCCGCGCACCGCGTGGCAGGAAATCACCCAGTGGAGGGAGGCGGAGTAGCGGACAGAGTGCTCGGCAACCGGCCAACCGTCCGCTTTTCCGCTCGCCATTTCTTGACTTTCGAGGTAAGGCCGCCTATACAATGGCCCCTGTACAATGCCATTGCGCGGCGCCTTTCGGCGCGGAGGGGGCACCATGAAGGTCGGTTTCAATCTCCTGCTGTGGACCTCGCACATGACAGAGCAGCATTTCCCGCTGCTGCCGAAGCTGAAGAAGGCGGGCTACGACGGCGTCGAGATCCCCATCCTCGAAGGCGCGCCGGCGCACTATGCCAAGGTCCTGAGAGCAGTGCGAGACAATGGGCTCCTGTGCGACGTGGTCACCAACATGCCTGATGCGAAACACAACCCCGTGAGCCCCGAGAAGAAGCTCCGTGATAATGCGCTTGACTTCATGAAGCGGGTCATCGACTGCACGAAGGCCCTGGAGGGGGACCTGCTCTGCGGTCCTTTCTATCAGCCGGTGGGCCTGTTCACGGGGACAGGGCCCACAGACGAGGAGAAGGCCCGCGCCGCGGAGCATGCGCGGGCGTCCGCCGAATATGCGGCGAGCAGCGGGATCACGCTCGCCGTAGAGTTCCTGAACAGGTTCGAGGCGTACTTCCTCACGACGATGGATGGGGTGGCCGAGCATGTCAAGGAAGTGGGCGCACCCAACTACAAGGCGATGTTCGACACCTTTCACGCAAACATTGAAGAGAACGATCCCGTGGCGAGCATCCTCGCCCACCGGTCGATCATCACGCACGTGCACATCTCCGAGAACAACCGCGGCGTGCCCGGCCGGGGCCACAACAACTGGACCGGGATCTTCAGGGCGCTGCGCAGCTCGGGCTACGACAACTGGCTCACCGTGGAATCGTTCGGCCGGGTGCTGCCCGCCTTCGCGGCGGCGACGAGGATCTGGCGCGACATCTTCGAGAGCCCCGAGGCGCTCTACTCCGAGGCGGTGGGATTCATCAGGAAGCAGTGGGCCGCGGCGGGCTCAGCCGCCGGCTGAGCCGAGGGCTGAGCGGCTGCCGCAAAGGTTCATCGAAAGGAGATCGATGCCATGGCAAGAAAAATCGCTATGATCGGCGCGGGAAGCGTCGTGTTCTGCAAGACCCTCATGGCCGACATCATGGCCACCCCGGCGCTGGACGGCAGCGAGTTCGCCCTGATGAGCAGGACCGAGCCCAAGCTGCGGGCGATGGAGGAGTTCGGCCGGCGCATGCTTAAGGACAATGGCCTGAAGGGCTCCGTGTGGGCCACCCTGGATCGTCGAGAGGCGCTCAAGGACGCCGATTTCGTCGTCGTGATGATCCAGGTCGGAGGAACCGAGGCCTTCGAGATCGACTGGAAGGTTCCCCTGAAGTACAAGGTGGACCAATGCGTCGGGGACACCCTGGGCCCCGGCGGAGTGTTCCGGGCCATGCGCACCATCCCGGTGCTCCTCGAGATCGCGCGCGACATGGAGGAAGTCTGCAAGCCCGGGGCCATCATGCTGCAGTACGCAAACCCGATGGCCGGCA
>CAYGXO010000081.1:0-100130 GCA_964353885.1 uncultured Spirochaetaceae bacterium | reverse complement strand
ACCAGGAGCACCATGACCACGAGCGCGGGCAGCAGGTTGGCGGTCTTGATCTCCCTGAGGCCCAGGAGATTGATACCGATCACGATGACCAGGGCGCCGCCGGTGCCGGTGAGCTCCGAGAGCATGAGCTCGCTCACCAGGGGCTTGAGCAGCCCCGCGGCGAGGGTGAGGGCCCCCTGGTAGACCAGGACCGCCAGAGCGGAGAAGGCGACGCCGATCCCCATGGCGGCCGTGAGCACGATGGCCATGAAGCCGTCCAGCACGGATTTCGTCAGGATCAGCGAGTAGTCCCCCTCGGCTCCCGCCTTGAACGAACCGATCAGGGTCATGGCTCCCACGCAGAACAGCACCGACGCATCGAGGAACCCGTAAGCGAAGTTCTTTCCGGTCTCATTTTTCGCGAAGGTCTTCCTCAGCGTGCCGCCCAGCGCGAGAATCCCGTCCTCGATCCTCCACCACTCTCCGAGGATGCCGCCGATGATCAGCGAGAGGGCGAGAAGCACAATGCGGGAGCCTGCGAGCGCCATCTGCACGCCGATCACGATCGTGGTGAGCCCCGCGCCGATGAACACGATGGCCTTGAAGGACTCTCGCAGCTTCCCGTGCAGGAGGAGGCCCAGGAGCGAGCCCGCCAGGACGGCGAGCGCGTTGATGACGGTTGCGATCATGGTGGGGAATCTACTGGTTTCCCCGCATCGTGGGAAGCCAGCACCGCGAAGCGGTGCGAGCCGGCGGCAGCACCGCGAAGCGCTGCGGGAGCCCCAGAGCGAAGCACACGCGCAGGGCATCAGGGCTTGTCCCGCCGGGCGAAAATGGCCTACCCTCACCCCGCTATGACCGTCCGCACGCTTGTCTTCGGCTCGCTCCTCATGGCTTTCGCCGCCTTCGGCCCCCTGAGCCTCTTTGGCGTGGAGAGCGCTTCTGACAACTCGGGGGCCGTCCTGCATCCGAGGCAGTTCGATCCCCTGCCGCTCATCGGCATGGACCCCTCATCAGCCCTCCAGGCCTTCGGCCCACCGCGGGAAATCTTTCCCTTCCGTGGAGCGGAGGAGGGCGAGGACAACGTCGTGTTCTTCTACGACGACTACCTGTACATCTTCTGGTTCCGCAGCAGGGTCTGGCAGGTGCGATTCGATCGCCGCTTCGACGGGGAGGTGCTCGGCCTCAGGCTGGGCATGACGCGCGAGCAGGTCGAGCGGGCCTCCACCCGCGTGCTCATCTCCGAAGGAGATTCCCTCTACGTCGACGTCGCGGGGGCTGGCTATCCGGTGAGGGTGAGGCTGGTGTTCGACTCGGATGCGCTCTCCGACATCTACGTCTACAGGAGCGACTATTGAGCGGCAGCTCCCGTCTGTGCCTCTGCCTGACAGGCTCGACGCTCGAGTCGGATCTTCGCCTGCTCGAGGAATACCGTCCGTTCATTGGGCTTGCGGAGCTGAGGGCGGATTTCCTCGCGGGAGGAGAGGCAGCCTCGGCGGCGCGATTCCCCCGGTTGGCAGGCCTTCCCGTCATCCTCACTGTCCGCCGCGCGCGCGACGGAGGCCGGTTTGCGGGCAGCGAGAGCGACAGGCTGGCGCTGCTGCGGAAGCTCGCCCCCGGAGGATTCGCGTACGTCGATCTCGAGGAGGATCTGGAGGCTCCCGGCCTCGAGGCGGGCATCGAAGCCGGGGGCGGGCGGATCATCAGGTCGATGCACGATTTTTCGGGCGTGCCTGTCGACCTTCCGGTCCGGATGAGGAGCCTTGCGAGGAGTCCGCGCGAGCTGCCGAAGGCGGCTGTCATGACGAGGGGAACGGCCGACCTTGCTGGGCTGCTCGACGCATTCGGTGAGCTTGCCGGCACCGAGAAGGTCCTCCTCGGCATGGGCGATTGCGGCTTTGCCACGCGGGTCCTCGCGTCGCGGCTCGGCTCCCGCATCTGCTACTCCTCTCCGCCGGAGGCGAGCGCGGCGCCCGGGCAGACCGACCCGCGAACGCTCGAGACGCTGTACCGTTTCTCCCGCATCGACGCTGACACGGCGATCTACGGCGTGATCGGAAACCCCGTCATGCGCTCTCTCTCGCCCTTGATCCACAACCGCGGCTTCGCGGCGCTGGGCCTGAACGCCGTGTATCTCCCCTTCCTCGTCGACAATCTCGCCGCTTTCTGGGCCGCCGCCGACTCTCTCGACATCCGCGGCATCTCCGTGACGGCGCCGTTCAAGGAGGAGGTCCTCCCCGCGCTCGCGCGCCGGGATTCGCTCGTGGAAACCCTGCGAGCATGCAATACCATCATGCGGGGGAGGGGAATCGAGCGCGGCGAGTGGGAGGGAATGAACACGGATGTGGAGGGGTTTCTCGCGCCGCTGAGGGAGGCGTTCGGAGGCGCGATTCCCCGCAACCTTCGCGCTACAGTCATCGGCGCGGGGGGGGCTTCGAGGGCTGTGGTCCACGCCCTGGCGAGCCAGGGCGCCGAGGTGCTCCTCCTCAACCGCACCGTGGAACGCGCCCGCGAGCTCGCCCGTCGCTTTCCCGTCACCTCGGCGCCTCTTGACGAGCGCGCGCCGGCCCTTGCACACGAGCATTCCAGCCTCATCGTGCAGGCCTCCAGCGCGGGCATGGAGCCCGATGCCGGCGTCGACCCGTTTCCCGGCTACCAGTTCAGCGGGCGCGAGGTTGTCTACGAGCTGATCTACAGGCCGCACGTGACCGCGTTCCTCGACAGGGCGCGAAGGGCGGGATGCAGGCTCGTTTTCGGAGAACAGATGCTCCTTGCGCAGGCGCGGATGCAGTTTCACCTTTTCACCGGGCATAGCCTCCCTCGGGAGGTTTTTGAACCCCATCGCGATGACATTCACGAAGCCACGCCTTGACTCTTCTTCCGCTGCATGTATGATGGTGCGACCCTGATCGATTCAGAGAGGTGCCCCATGCCGCACAAGAAGCTCTTCATTCCCGGACCCACCGAAGTCCATCCCGATGTGCTGAAGGCCATGGCCACGCCCATGATCGGGCATAGGAGCGGGGACTACTCCGAGCTTCAGAAGCGCGTGACCGAGAAGGTCCAGAAACTCGCCTCGACCGCCAACCCCATCCTGTTCTCGGCGTCGTCCGGCAGCGGGCTCATGGAGGGCGCCATTCGCTGCTGCACGGCGAAGAAGGCGATCGTGTTCTCGGTCGGCACGTTCGGCAACCGCTGGCACGAGATCGCGCAGGGCAACGGCGTGCCTGCCGACAAGCACGAGGTGGAGTGGGGCACGGGCACCACCCCCGAGATGATCGACCAGCGCCTGTCGACGGGGCAGTACGACTGCGCCACCGTGACGCACAGCGAAACCTCCACGGGCGTCATGAACCATCTCGCCGAGCTCGCCCCCGTTTTCCGCAAGTATCCCGACGTCGTGTGGTGCGTCGACGCGGTCTCCTCGTTCGCCGGCGTGAAGATCGAGGTGGACGCCCTCGGCATCGACGTCATGGTGACCTCCAGCCAGAAGTGTCTCGGCCTCCCTCCCGGGCTGAGCCTCGCGACGTTCTCGCCGAAGGCCGAGAAGCGGGCCGAGGGCGTGAAGAACCGCGGCTACTACTTCGACCTCCTGCAGCTGCTGCAGTTCATCCGCGAGAAGAACTTTCAGTACCCCTCGACGATGAGCATCTCGCACATGTTCGCCCTCGATCTTCAGATGGACAGGATCGCCCGGGAGGGCCTGGACAACAGGTTCAAGCGGCACGCCGCCATGGCGACGAGAGTGCAGGACTGGGCAAAGAAAAACTTCGCGCTCTATCCCGCCGAGAAGTACGCCTCGACGACCGTCACGTGCATCAAGAACACGCGGGGGATCTCCGTTGCGGAGCTGAACAAGGAGCTTGGCAAGCGCAACCTCGCCCTGTCCAATGGGTACGGCAAGCTCAAGGAGCAGACTTTCCGCATCGCGCACATGGGCGATCTGCAGATGAGCGACATCGACGAGCTTTTCGCCGCGATCGAGGGCATCCTGAAGCTGTAGGAGCGATTGTCCCTTGCATTCCCCATGGCGGCGCATATACTTGAGGCCATGGAGGAGTTGAAGACCTGCCTCTTCTGCGGCAAGAACGTGGACGGAACCTTCCAGTTCTGCCCCCATTGCGGCTACGAGTTCGGCCAGGGAGAGGACATCCCCGCCCTCATCGACGAGACGCGGGGCGGCGCCGCGCAAGCCGCCCGCAAGACGGGCGAGGACTACCTCGGTCGCCTCCGCTCGCTCGAGGAGCTTCTCTCCAGCATGGAGAAGGAGCTCGACCTCATGCTCAAGACCTCTTCAAGAGATCCTTGATCACGCTCCTGTCGTCAAGCAGCGATCCGAGGCTCCGGTTGTGGTGGAGCCTGTAGATGATCCGGGCGAAAAGGTTCGACACGTCCGCGCTGAGGTACCATTCCCTGCCCAGAAGGTTCTCATTGTGGTGCACGGCATTGGTCCCGATGATGCGGTGGAACAACCCGTCGCGGTAGGCCTTGTCGAAGGTCTCCACGGCCCGGGCGGTGAACAGGGGCAGGCTGACCGCGCAGATGACCTTCTCGGCCCCCAGCTCCTTCAGCACCCGCATGGCCTTGATCAGCGTGCCCCCCGTGCCGAGCATGTCGTCGCTCATGAAGACGATCTTTCCCGCCACCGAGCCCAGCAGTTTCATGTCCGTGATGTTTCCCTTTTCGGCGCTCTGAGCGACCCGCGAGTAGTCCCTCTCCTTGTACAGCATGCCCAGCGGCCTGCCGAGGATGGAGGCGAAGAACTTGCCCCTGTCCACAGCTCCCGTGTCGGGGGCGACGATCGCGAGGCGCTCGTCCTTGAGGTCGACAACCGTGGCGAGCACCTTGATGATCTGGTAGGCGCCATGCAGGTTCTCGATGCGAAGGTGGTTGAAGGTGTTCTCGATCTCCTTCGAGTGGATGTCGAGCGTGACGATCCGCGCCACGCCGAAGTACTCGAGGATCTGGCCGATGCGGGCGGCGGAGAGACTCTCCCGTCCCCGTTTCTTGTGCTGGCGGGAGTACGGGTAGGTCGGCAGGACCACGGTGACCTGCATGGCTCCCGCCTGCATCGCCGCGTCGACGGTGACGAGCAGGCACATGAGGTGGTCGTTCACGCTGAGGACCTGCGGCTCGTCGATCCGCGGAAACTGAATCGGACAGCGGTTGGAGACGTCCTGCACGACGTACACGTCGGTGTTGCGCACCGAGGCGAGGATCTCCGTCTTGAACTCGCCGTTCGGGAACCACGTGTACTGCGCCGGAACGAGGTAATTGGGGGTGCGGTACTGGTCGATGGGCTCGTCGAAGTCGACGGAGGAGGGCATCATGTCGCTGGTGAGGTTCATCTGGCGGATGATCTCGGTGCGGGGCAGCTCGTAGGCGCGGCTCAGCGATCGGATGCGCTCCTCGAACTTGTCCTTCGTGATCGATTCGAGGTGTCCGTAGATCTTCTGGGCAAATGCCATCCCGCCGGGGCAGGCCAGGATGCCGATCTGGGACTGGCTCGCGTCAGCCATGTGAGCTGAAGAAGGCGACCGTCTTCTCGAGCCCCGCCTCGATATCGTGCGACGGCTTCCAGCCCAAAACCTTTGCGGCCTTGCGATTGTCCAGGCAGCTCCTGTGCAGATCGCCCGGGCGCGCTTCGCCCTTCGTGAAGCGCAGCTCCCTGCCCATGATGCGCGAGATCACGGCGAGGAGCTCCCGGGTCTTCACCTCCCGGGAGGTCGCGATGTTCACCGCCTCGCCCGTGCCGCGCTCGAGGGCCAGGAGGTTCGCCCGTGCCGCGTCCTCGACGTACACGTAGTCGCGCGACATCCCATCGGGGTCCTCGGGATACGCGTTGATGACGGGGACCTCTCCCTTCAGGAGCTTCGAGATGAAGATCGCCACCACCCCCGCCTCGCCGTGGGGGTTCTGTCGGGGGCCATAGACATTCGCATAGCGCAGCGTCGTGAAGGCGAGGCCGTGCGCGGCGGCATAGAACCGCAGGTACGACTCTCCCAGCTGCTTGTGGATGGCGTACGGGGACATCGGCGTGGCGGGGTAGTCCTCGGGGATCTTCGGCACCTCCGCCTCGCCGTAGATCGCGCCGCCCGATGAGATGAAGATCATCTTCTTCACCCCGGAGGACCCGCGGCAGCACTCCAGGACGTTGAGCAGGCCCAGGCCGTTGATCCGCGCGTCCAGCTGGGGATCGCGCGTCGAGACGGTCACGCTGATCTGGGCGGCGTGGTGATCGACGATGTCGGGTTTCTCGATCTGGAAGACCTTCGCGAGCTCGGGCGAGCAGATGTTCATCAGGTAGAAGCGTGCCCGGGAGGGCACATTGGCGAGGGACCCCGAGCTGAGGTCGTCGACGATCGCCACCTCGTGTCCGGCCGCGAGGAAGGCGTCGGCGACATGGGACCCGATGAACCCGGCCCCCCCCGTGATGAGGACTTTCATGGCTGGACTGTAGCACCCCTCGTCGAGGGGGGTCAAGAAGGTGTACCTTTTTCAGTGAATCTTTGGCCGTCCCGGTGCCGAACATTGCATATAGCAGGAAAAGATGAGGTGCGGCCCTTGAGGAAACTACGACTCCTCCTTTGTATCTCCTTGGTCTCCGCTTCGGCGGGCTTCGGACAGGTCTCGTTCTCCGGGCTGGACCTGTCGACCACGGACAGGCTTTTGTTCGCCGCGACGGCGCGATGCCCCGAGGTCGGGGCATACGAGACGCTGTTCCTCGCGGATGCGCGAACCAGGAGCATGCGACAGCTCACCTTCTTCCCCGAGGATGTCCTGCTCCTGCAGGAGCGGGAGGTCCTGCAGATCCAGAACCGCTTCGGGGTGTTCCGCTCCGAGCCGGGCTTCCGGGCCATCGCGCCCCTCGCCCAGTTCCCCTCCTTCGTGGGGGGCAGCCAGGTGCAGATGGGCAGGATCGCGCCGATACGGACCTCTCCGGACGGGAAGCACCTGCTGTTCGTACGGCCCCGCTCCGCCGCGTTCGGCGACCTGACGCTGCTCGAGGTCGGGACGGGTCAGGAGACGGTCGTCGCGGATAGGGTGGAGATCTCGCTGCAGGAGCTGCCGGCGGCCTGGTCGCCCGACTCCCGATTCATCGTCTATGCCAAGGAGGCCTCCCTCTTCTACTTCTCCCTCGCGCAGCTCGGCGAGCAGCGGGTGCTCGCCGAGGGCCTTCGCAGGATCGGCGAGGGGCGCATCGCGAGCACGCGGTGGGCGAACGAGCGCAGCATGTACTACATCTCGGGGCAGGTCGTGTACGCCGTCGACCCGAGCGAGCTGTTCACCCGGGCGCTCTATTCAGGCCTGCTCGCGATCGGGAAGATCGCGGGGAAGGTCCCCTTCTCGTTCGATTCGAACTTCGATAGTTTTTGGGTCTCTCCGGATGGCACGTCTCTGCTGCTGGACAAGGGCGGGCGGAACGTGATTCTCGTCTACCTCTCTCCCGGCGCTTCAGGCGCCTTAGGCGCTTCAGGCGCCTTAGGCGCTTCAGGGGAACCCATTGCGCTGCCCCACCTCTCCCTGCCGCGCGACACCACGGTGCGCAAGGTCATCTGGTCGGCAGGCAATGTCGTGACAATGCTCTGCCAGACCCGTTCGGCGGGCAGGCAGGGCTCGGCTGTCTACAGGATGGCGGGCGACCTCGGGGGCAGGTTCGCCGGTTTCACCAAGGTCGGCGGCGAGGGGGTGCGCGACATCGTGCTGTCCCCCGACGAGTCGACGGTCGCGCTCCTCGGCGAGAATGAGGTGGTCTGGAAGGACTATGCGACGTGGCAGGACAGAGGGAGAGTGGCGCACCCCTCGCCCCTGCACGCTCTGTGGCTCTCCGCGAGCGAGCTCCTGGTGGCGGGCGCGTATTTCATCGAGCGCGTGTCCCTGCCCGGGGCGAAGGGGACGCTTGTCGCCCTTTCGCAGCCGGGCGTGTACGGGCATGCCGCCGAGGCGGCGAACGCAGACACGGGTGCGGGCGCGGGGAGCGTCCAGACGAAGGTGCAGGGCCGGGCCTTCTCCCTGGAGGAGCCGTCGGGCGCCTGGGCGCCGATCGCCGCGTTCTCCCCGCGGCAGAAGAGCGTGGCGTCGGAGAGCTACCGCGTGTACGCGGAGCCCTCCGCGCGCGGCTGCTACGAGAACCTTCTGTTTGTGCGGGACGCGAAGGGCTACGGCACGGTGCCGCTTTTCCCCGCCGAAACGGCGGTCTACGAGCTCTTCCCCTCCGCGGACGAACCGGTGGACTTCGGCAATATCGCCCATGGCTCGCGCATCCGCCGGCGGGAGGTCGCCCTCGTGTTCAACGCGATCGACTCGTCCGAGGGCCTCACCGAGGTGCTCAATACCCTGTCGGCCTACGGTCTGCGCTGCACGTTCTTCGTAAACGGAGAGTTCATCCGCCGCAATCCCGACGCGGTGAAGGAGATCGCCGACTCGGGCCACGAGGTGGGCTCGGGTTTCCACGCGTACTTCAACATGACCGATTCGCGCTTCACCGTCGATGAGGCCTTCGTCAAGGCGGGTCTCGCGCGGAACGAGGATGAGTACTTCGCCGCGACGGGACGGGAGCTCTCGCTGCTGTGGCATGCCCCCTACTACATCGTGACCTCCGAGATGCTCGCGGCTGCGGCGGAGATGAGCTACCTCTACGTCGGGCGCGACATGGACACCTCCGATTGGGTTGCGCAGACGGAGTCCAACGAGTCGAGGGGGATCTATCTCGGCGCCGCCGATCTCGTGGAGAAGCTCGTGGCGGAGAAGAAGCCGGGATCGATCGTGCCCATGCAGATCGGCGTGGGAGAGGGAGGCAGGGACGACTACCTGTTCCAGAAGCTCGACCTCGTCGTGAACGAGCTCGCCCGCCTGGGCTACGAGATCGTGCCGGTGTCGACGCTGATCGAGCACGCGCGGTGACGGAGAGGAGGCGGGGACAGCAGTGAGTGGCAACGACCCTGTTCAGACCTACAGGGAGATCCAGATCAAGACGGCGAACCAGATCAGGCTCATCGTCATGCTCTACGACGGAGCGATCCGCCGCCTCAACCTCGCCCTCGACCTGTTCTCCGAGGGCCATCGCCGCTACGACGCCATCAACGGCCACCTCGTGGCCGCCCAGGACATCCTGTCGGAGCTCATGGCATCATTGGATTTCGAAAGGGGCGGCGTGCTCGCGAAGAACCTCTTCAGCCTCTACACGTTCATGAACCGCCGGCTGCTGGACGGGAACCTCACGAAGGATCCCGAGCCTCTCGTCGAGGTGAAGAAGCTTCTCATCGACCTGCGCGAGGCGTGGGACGAGATCTCCACCAAGAAGGGCCTGGAGGCGCAGGCCACGCCGGCGACGGGCGTGAACATCGCCGGATAGGGAGGGGGCGGGCCATGAGCGCATCCGAACAGAACGCGTCGATCGTGAAGAGACTGAGGGAGATGCTCCTGCGCCAGAGGGAGAAGTTCCATTCCTACCTCGGCATCCTCGAGCAGCAGGAGCGGGACATCGAGGAGGGGGACGCGGAGAAGCTGCTCGTGCACGTCGAGCTCGAGCAGGCCGTCATTGCCGAGATTTTCACGCTGAAGAAGGTGATCGCCCCTCTCGAGGACCTCTACCAGGCCGCCTACCCCGAGCCCGAGCCGACGATCCCGCCCCTCGCGCTCACCCTCGAGAGGATGGGATCACAGGTGATCGAGCGCAACGCGCGCAATCGGGCCATGCTGAAGGACCGCATGGACGCCCTGCGCGAGGAGATCGGGTCGCTGCGGGCCTGGCCCCGCGCATCATCGCCTTTCGCGGAGGTCGTACCCAGTCTCGTCGACATCACGACATGAGCCACGCGCTCTGCCTGATCGACGGGTACAGCATCGTCTACCGGGGATACTTCGCCTTCCTGAAAAAACCCCTCCTGAATCCGCAGGGGAGGAACTCCTCCTCGGTTTTCGTTTTCTTCCGCACGCTGTTCCAACTTGTGCGCGAGCGAGCCCCCGGGTACCTCGCCGTGGCCATGGACTCGCGGGTGCCGACCTTCCGCCACGAGCGCTACCCGCAGTACAAGGCCAATCGGGAGAAGGCCCCCGAGGACATGCACGCCCAGGTGCCGGTGATCGAGGAGATCCTCGCGGCTCTCGGCGTGTCCTGCCTGCGGGCCGACGGCTTCGAGGCCGACGACCTCATCGCCACGCTGGCGGAGCAATGCCGTGCGGCGAAGCGGCCGTGCTGGATTGTCTCGGGCGACAAGGACATCCTCCAGCTCCTTGGCGGCAACGTGCGCCTGCTCGCCCAGGAGCGCGGGATGACGGACATCGCCGAGTACTCCCGGGAGAAGGTCTTCGAGCTGCGCGGCGTGTACCCCGAGCAGATCGTCGATTTCCTCGCCCTCACGGGTGACGCTTCCGACAACGTGCCGGGGGTGCCGGGCATCGGCGAGAAGACGGCACAGAAGCTCCTCGCCCTGTATGGCAGTCTCGACGAGATCTACGCTCGGCTCGACGAAGTGGCCCCCGAAGGCGTGAAGAGGAAACTCGCGGAAGGCAGGGAGTCCGCCCTGCTGAGCAGGGAGCTCATCGTTCTCGACCGGGCCGTGCCCGGAATGCCGGACGTGGGCGCCCTGCGATTCGATGGATTTCGCGTCGAGGCCGCCGTTCCGCTTTTCGCCCGCGAGGGCATGAAGAGCCTCGTCGCCGAGCTTCGAGGGGGAGCCAAGGAATCCGCGTCGAGGATGCGGCGGGGTGAAACAGCGGCGGCTTCGATCCTGGAGCCGGCGCCCGTTTCGGCCCTGGCCAGCACGGCCCCGGGCACCTACACAACTGTCACGGACCTCGCGGAGCTCGAGGGGTGGCTGCGGCGGGCGCGAGCGGCGGGGACCTTCGCCTTCGACACCGAGACGGATGGCACCGACGAGATGCTCGCGACCCCCTTGGGCTTCTCCCTCTCACTTGAAGAGGGGAAGGCATGCTACATCCCCATCCGGGCAGCGGGCGTCGCGTGCATTCCCGAGGCTGCCGTGAAGCAGCGCCTCGCTGGCCTCCTCGAGGACCCGGCGGTGAGGATCGTCGCGCAGAACGCCAAGTACGACTACAAGGTCATGCGCCGCTGGGGCGTGAGGCCAGCCAACCTGCACTTCGACACCATGGTAGCCGCCTGGGTGCTCGACAGCGACCAGGGTGCCTACGGCCTGGACTTGATGGCCGAGACCAGGCTGGGCTATCGAACGATGCCCTACTCCGAGCTGGTCCCGAAAGGCCAGACCCTCGCCGACCTGCCCATCCAGCAGGTCACCGACTACTCGGGAGAGGACGCGGACCTCACCCTGCGCCTCTACCGGGTGCTCGACGCGGAGCTGCGTGCCCAGGGACTCGCGCCTCTTTTCTCCTCCGTCGAGATGCCCCTCATCGAGGTGCTCGCGGAGATGGAGCTCACCGGCATCCGCATCCTCTCGCCCGAGCTTGCCGCGTACAGCCGGGAGATGGAGAGGGACCTCGCGCGGATCGAGGAGGAGATCTACGCCCTGTGCGGCCGAAAGTTCAACATCGCCTCGACGAAGCAGCTTCAGGAGATCCTCTTCACCTGGCGCAAGCTCACGCCGGTCAGGAAGACCAAGACCGGTTTCTCGACTGACATGGACGTGCTCGAAGTCCTGGCCGCGCAGGACCCGGTGCCCGAGAAGATCCTCGCGCGCCGCAAGCTTTCGAAGCTGAAGTCCACCTACGTGGACGCCCTTCCCCTCCTGGTCAATGAGCAGACCGGGCGCCTGCACACGCACTACGTTCAAACGGGGACCGCGACGGGACGCCTCTCGAGCAAGGACCCCAACCTCCAGAACATCCCCATCAGGGAGGAGGAAGGCAGGCGGATTCGCGCCGCCTTCGTGCCCGCCGCAGGCATGCGCTTCGTGAGCGCGGACTACGCGCAGATCGAGCTCGCCGTCATGGCGTACCTCTCGAAGGACCCGATCCTGCTCGAGGCGTTCCGCGAGGGGAGGGACATCCATCGGCAGACCGCCTCCCTCATCTTCGGTGCGGCCGAGGGCGAGGTCACCCCCGAGCAGCGCCGGGTGGGAAAGACGATCAACTTCGGCGTCATCTACGGGCAGACCGCCTATGGGCTCTCTCAGGCTCTGAAGATCGCCAAAGCGGATGCGGAGCGGTTCATCCGCACGTACTTCCAGCGCTACGAGGGGGTCGACCGTTTCCTGAAGGAGACGATCCGCCGCGCCGAGGAGACCGGGTACGTCGAGACCCTCATGGGCAGGCGGCGGAAGGTGAACGCCATCCGCAGCCAGAACAGGACCGAGAAGAGCGCGGCCGAGAGGATCGCCGTCAACTCGCCCATCCAGGGGACCGCCGCCGACCTCGTGAAGCTCGCGATGACGGCTCTGTACAGAAGGCTGAAGCGTGAGGGGCTCGCCTCGCGCATCCTTCTACAGGTGCACGACGAGATCATCCTCGAATCCCCGGGGGAGGAAGCGCACGCCGTTGCGGGAATCGTCCGTGAGGTCATGGAAAGCGTGACTGAGCACGCGATCCCCTTGAAGGTTCAAAGTGAGATCGGGGATAGCTGGGGGGCCTTCCACTAGGGAGGCTTGCCGGAAGGACAGCACGTCATGGTCGTCGGGCTCACCGGGAGGTATTGCGCGGGCAAGGACTCGGTCGCACGGCTGTTCGCTGCCAGGGGCTACAGGGTCGTCGATGTCGACGCGCTGGGACACGAGGCGTTGAACGACAAGGCCGAGGAGGTTGCGGCCGCGTTCGGACCTTCAGTCCAACGGCCCGATGGGACCGTGGACAGGCGCGCGCTGGGACGTCTGGTCTTCGGCAGCCCACGAGCCCTGGTGCGGCTGGAAGGCATCGTCCATCCCGTCATGGTCGAACGAGTGAAGGCGTTCATCCGGGAGAATCCGGGTGACGTTCTTGTCAACGCCGCGGTTCTCCATCGAATGGGGCTTGACGCGCTGTGCGGCGCCGTGGTGTACGTGACAGCGCCGCTTTTCTTGCGGCTCGCCAGGGCGGTGCGCCGGGATGGAATCACCCTCCACGAGGCCCTGGGGCGCATTTCCTCGCAAAGGGACATCGACCCTCAATTGAATGGCTCGGCGGTCGATACTTATATTGTGCGAAACCGGGGGACTGCGCGTTCCCTGAAGCGCCGCGTCGAACGGATCCTGCGGCGGATGAAGGGCGGGGAAGGGTGATGGACAGGCAGAAGATCTTCTGGGTCGTGCTCTCTGTGAGCGTTTTCGTCGTTGTCGTTCTCGTGGTCGGCGTGCTGCTGCTGCGGCAGAAACCCGCGGCTCTCGCCGCCGCCCCCGCGACGGTGAGCCCTCTTTCTGATCCCGGCACCCAGGTCTACGAATACTCCCGCGAAGCCCCCGCCTCCGAGGGGACCGAGACGATGCGCTTCGTGATCGGCGACGAGACATCGACGACGCCCAAGGCGACCACTCCCTCCCCGGCCGTGCAGACCACTCCTCCGGCCGCCGCACCGGCGTCGAAGAGCCTCGTGGCCGCGCGACCCGCTGTCCCCGCGCAGAAACCGGCGCCCGCGAAGAGCACCGGCGCGAAGACGGCCGCCGGCACCGGCCCCCAGTACTGGATTCAGACCGGCTCGTACAGGAGCCAGACAAAGGCGGAGGAGCTGGCCACGCTCCTCGGGGGCAAGGGCCTGGCGGGGCGGGTCTTCTCGTCCACCTCCGGCAAGGAGAGCTTCTTCAGGGTCAGGATCGGTCCCTACACGAACAAGGGCGAGGCGGAGAAGTTCCTCGCGACGGTCAAGCAGATCCAGGGCCTCGAGTCGAGCTACATCTCGATGGTGGGCGGAGCGCGGCGCGCCAATTAGCGGCGTCCGGGCGCCGATCGTTCGGATCCTGCGAGCACCCTCTCGTAGATCGCCTCGTACTGCGGGACGATCGTGTTGTAGTCGAAGGCGTCCACGGCGCGGGCACGCGCCGCGCGGGCGAACCTCTTCGCCCCCGCGCAGTCGCTGAGGATTTCAAGGCTGTAGCGCGCCATGGCGTCGACGTCGCCGACAGGCGCGAGATAGCCGCTCACCCCATGCTCCACGACCTCTGGCAGGCCGCCCACGTCGCTCGCCACCACGGGGACCCCGCTCGCCATGGCCTCCAGCGCGACCAGGCCGAAGCTCTCGGTCTCGCTGGGCAAAAGCAGAAGGTCGGCCGCCTTCAGGACAGGGGCGACGTCGTCCACCACTCCCACGAACCTGACCGCATCCTCCAAGCCCAACTTCTCGACGAGCGCCCGGGTCTTTCCGTATTCGGGACCGTCGCCCACCAGGACGAGCCGAGCGTCCATCTTCTCCCTCACCCTTCGGAAGATCTGCACGACGTCCTCCAGACGCTTGAGGGGACGAAAGTTCGAGATGTGCATCAGGGTGACCTGGCGCTCGGAATCCCTGTCGGGGATGCAGCGGGGCACGCGCGCGTCGTGTCTGTCAGGGTCGATGAAGTTGTACACGACGTCGATGTCCTTTGTCACGGAGAGCTGGCGCAGGGTCTCCTCGCGAAGGAATCGCGAGACTGCCGTGACCGCGTCGGACTTCTCGATTGAGAACTCCGTGACGGGCTTGAACGACGGGCTGCCGCCGACGAGGGTGATGTCGGTTCCGTGCAGCGTCGTCACCACCTTCAGGCCGAGCTCGGGGGCGACCTGCGCGGCGAGGATCGCGGCCGCCGCGAAGGGGATCGCGTAGTGCACGTGGAGGACCTGCAGCTTGTGCGTGCGCGCGACCTCGACCATCTTCGCCGTGAGGGTGAGGCTGTGGGGAAACTGGCGCAGGAGCGGATGGTTTTCCTGATCCACCTCGTGGTAGCAGATCCTGGGCGGCAGCTCGCGCAGCCGCAGGGGGCTCGCGTAGCTGATGAACGCCACTGAGTGGCCGCGCTCGGCGAGGTGCTTGCCCAGCTCCGTGGCCACCACGCCGCTTCCCCCCGCCGTGGGGTAGCAGCAGATGCCGATCCGGATGTGGCGCTCGGAGAGAGGCTGCGGATGGTCGCTCACCGCTCGCCCCTCTGCTCTTTCTGCACCTGCGTCGGCTGGTGGTAGATCCTGCTGTTGGGCGGCACGCTCTCGACCAGCCAGACATTCCCGCCGATCACGGACCCCCGGCCAACCACCGTGCCGCCTCCGAGGATCGTGGCCCCCGCGTAGATGGTGACCTTGTCCTCGAGGGTGGGGTGGCGCTTCTTGTTGGCGAGCTCTTTCTGGACGCTGAGCGCCCCCAGCGTCACGCCCTGGTAGAGCTTCACGTCGGCGCCGATCACCGTCGTCTCGCCGATCACCACTCCCGTCCCGTGGTCGATGAAGAACGAATCTCCGATCTGGGCGCCCGGGTGGATGTCGATGCCAGTTTTTCCGTGAATGTGCTCGCTCATCATCCGGGGGATCATCGCCACGCCCCGCACCCACAGCTCGTGGGCGATGCGGTGGACCAGAATCGCCTCGACCCCGGGGTAGGAAAGGATCACCTCCTCCTGCGAGCGCGCGGCGGGATCGCCGCGGTTCGCCGCCTCCACGTCGAGGCTCACCTTCCTTCTGATCTCGGGGATCATGGACAGGAGATCGCCCACGATCTCCTGCGCTTCCCCCCGGCAGTCCTGGTGCCTGTCGCAGTCCTTCATGACCCGGCAGTTGTAGCGCAGGCTTTTCTCGACCTCGACGACGAGGGCGCGGGAGACGGCGACCACCTTCTCGCCGATGGCGTAGCGCAGACCGGCAAGGTCGAGGTTCTCCTCGGCCCGGAAGCCGGGGAAGATGAGCGATTGGAGGTCGTCAACGATCCGGGCGACGCTCTGCTGGGAGGGAAGGTTCGGGCCTTCGAGGTGGTTGATGCCGCCCAGCTGCCTGTAGGAGTCGAGGATCCGTTCGACGAGGGAATCGATTGGCTGGTCCATCGGGATCAAGGTGCTGTCGCGGCCTGCGTTTGTCAAGGCGCCCGCTTTCCTGTACACTTGAGCCCCATGCCCGCAGCGTTTCCGCTCAGCGCCAGCCTCGCAACCGCGGTGATCGTGCAGGTCGCCTGCCAGGCCTTCAAGGTCGTTCTGTACTCGATCAGGGACAAGAGGCTGAACCTTCGCTACTTCCTGTCGGCGGGCGGCATGCCCAGCGCCCATTCGGCTTTCGTGACCGCGCTCACGGTTTCGATCGGCCTGTGGAACGGATTCGGCTCGGACCTGTTCGCCGTCGCCTGCGTCTTCTCGGCGATCGTCATCTACGACGCCTATCGGCTTCGCGGGACCGTCGAGCGCCACGCCCGAGCGCTGCAAGCGCTGCTCGCGAGGCATCCCGAGGTGAGTGCCGGCGGGCTCACCGATATGGTCGGCCACACTCCCGTCGAGATCGCCGTGGGGATCGCTGCCGGCGGCGGGTTCGCCGCCCTCGTGTTCCTGCTCCTCCGTCAGCTGTAGCGCGCGTGGATCAGCTCGGCGAGGGTCCTTTTCGGCACGTGGTGGGTCTGCTCGGAATCCCTGTAGTACGCGACCGGCCCGTCCGCGGGCCGGTCCTCCAGGACGATCTTCTCGACGGGCCTCCCCAGCGCGATGACGAGCGCCACGGAGAGGTGCGCGGGCAGCTTGAGGGACTGGGCGAGGGCTTCCTTGCGGATATTCAGGAACATGCATCCGCCCAGGCCCCGCTCGACCGCGCCGAGGAGGATGGTCTGCGCGACGATGCCCACGTCGACCTCCGCTGTCTTGGAAATTGTCGTGTCGAGCAGGACCACGATGTACGCGCTGGGCCGCTCCGCGGGCTCGGGCCCCGGCCATTCGGGAAGGGATGCCGCCCACTTGAGGGTCTCGAAAATCCGCGTATTGCACTCCTGCTCGCAGGAGAGCACGTATTTCAGCGGCTGCCTGTTCGCGGCCGACGGCGTGCACCGGGCGAGCGCCACGAGAGCCTCCAGCTCAGGAAGCGCAATACGGTGGTCGGCGTCGAAGCGCCTGTAGCTCCTGTTTCTGCGGACGATCTCCTTGAACTCCATCGCTGCCTCCCTCTCGATCGCAAGCCCGCGCTGTCGCCATGCTAGCCGCGGCGCGGGACGAGGTCAAGACCAGCGTCGGTTCCCGCCGGTCCGGCGGCCCGCGCCGGCCTCGGATGTAGACGAAACCGCGGGCTTCCCCCATACTTGCCGCCTCGAACATGGTGATGGCCAAGAATCCGCGTCGTAGACGCGGCGGTGGAAATCCGCGTCGTAGACGCGGCGGTGGAAATTCGCGTCGTGGACGCGACAGTGGGAATTCGCGTCGTGGACGCGGCGCGCGGCGGCTCTGCATCGCGGCGCTCATGCTGCTCGTTCCCGCTCTTCCCCCGCCGCCCGTGGCCGCCGACCCGGGCCGCCAGCTTCTGCGTCTCACGTTCCTCGGCGACATCATGGGCCACGACGTCAATCTCCGCATGGAGGACTACCGCGACATCTACCGCGGCGTCGAAGAGGTCTTTCTCGCCGATGATCTCACGATCGCGAACCTCGAGTTCCCCCTCGAGCCGACTCTTCCCGTATCGGGCTACCCTCTGTTCAACGCGAACCGCGGCTACCTCGATGCGGCCCTCGACGCCGGCATCGACGTCTTTTCCCTCTCCAACAACCACGCATTCGACCAGCGCGAGGAGGGAATCTTCCAGACCCTGCGGACAGCGGTCTCAGCGAAAGGGGCCGCCGCTCGGCAGGTCGCCTTCTCGGGCATCAGGGGAAATCCGCGCCAATCCTTCGCCCCGGAGACTCTTGCGGTGAGGGGCCTGCGCGTCGGCTTCATCGCGGCCACGCAGTTCTTGAATGATCCCGCGGGACGGCCGTACGTCAATGTCGTGGACTGCACCGACGAGGCGGCGGTCCAGGATTTCCTCTCACTCGTCAAGCGGGAGAGCGCGCGCTACGACCTGTTCGTCGTCTCCTACCACGGCGACGACGAGTACGTCGGGGAGCCCGGACCCGCGAAGGTGTCCTTTTTCCGCCGCCTGCTCGAAAACGGCGCGCATATCGTCTGCGGCCACCACCCTCACGTTGTGCAGGGCTGGGAGCTGGCCAGGGTGGACGGTGGGGACAGGCTTCTCCTGTACTCGATGGGCAACTTCATCTCCGGCATGACCTGGCGGCTGGACCCAACCGAGCCCGCGGCCGGCCTTCCGCCGAGAGGCGAGTCGTACCTGCTCGAGGCTCGCGTCCTGCTGACAGGGGGGACGGTGTCTGTCGTCCGCGCGGAGGCGATCCCGATCGCGAACTACAGAAACGCCAGGGGCGAGATGGTGGTGGGGAGGCTGAAGGAGCTGGCCGACGGCACGGTGCGGCTTCCCAAGGCGTGGACCGCTTACTTTGCCGGCAGGCTCGCCCTCATGGAGAGATCGATCACTTCCTGGCGAGGCGCACGGCCTCGCTGATCTTCCCGTCGATCGCATCGAGGCTGGCCTGCACCGCTTTCGCCTTCGCGTTCGCTGCCGCATACGAACCGGCGTCGAAATCCGCCTGCGCCCCTGCGAGCGCTTCCCGCGCCTGCGCGATGTCACGGGCTTGAGCAGCGAGGAAATCCGCCCTCATCCCCCTGACTCTCCTGGCGGCCCACAGCCTCTTTTCGACCTCCGGGATCGCCTCGCCGATCCCCGAGATGAGCGGGCCCGCGGCTGCGCGCAGGTCGCTCTTGGCCGCGGCCGCATCCGTGACCGCGGCTTTCGCGCTCGTGAGAGTCGCCTCGGCGAGCTGCTTGGACTTCTCGTAGCTGCGGCCGAGCCGCGATCGCTTCGCTTGAACAGCCAGCTCGGTTTGAAGGCTGCTCATCGTTTCCTGCGCGGCGCGGAGGGAATCGAGCGCGTACGTGACGACCTCCGCGCTCCTTGCGGCAGTCTCCAGTGCGGCCCGGGCCGCATCGATCTCCGCCTGCGGAGGCTTCGCGCACGAGATCGCAAGAAGCGCTGCCGAAAGAATTGCCAATGTCCGTGGTCGTCTCATGGTGCTTCGCCTTCCTCTGGGGACACGGTGATGAACGGCAGGAAGGCATGGTGCCCGCGCCGAGTGATATCGGTGTTCCAGAACAGGGTAGGGAATACGAAACAGCCGGGCTGTGTCAAGTGGCCTCGAGTGGTCTCGAATTGAAAAATAGGAAGGAGATGCTACACTTGAGGCACATATGAAGAGGATCGCGGCATTGACCGCGCTGCTAGTCGTCGCTCTCGCCGAGCTCGGCTTCGCGCAGAGCTCGGGAGGGCTGAAGGCGCGCGTCTTCGATCTGACGATCGTCGTCGATGTCTTCGGCGCGGACATCTCCGTCGACGCCGCCCCGTTGAACGGGACCGTGGCGAGCGTCGCGGCCGGCGCGCACGAGGTGCGGGTGAGGGCGGAGGGCTATTACGATTTTTTTGAGACTGTCAACGTCGCCGCCGATCGCACGATCGTCGTGCAGATGAGGACTCGGACATACCCGGTGACGATCCGGGTGAGCGTCCCGAACGCGGCGATTTTCGTCGATGGCAGGCAGATCGCGGGCAATGTCGCGACGGTCAACTCCGGCTCTCACACGCTTCGGGTCGCCGCGGACGGCTACGAGGACTCCC
Organism: uncultured Spirochaetaceae bacterium; assembly: GCA_964353885.1. Taxonomy (GTDB): domain Bacteria; phylum Spirochaetota; class Spirochaetia; order SZUA-6; family Fen-1364; genus CAVTER01. Next base: position 80,618 of record CAYGXO010000081.1, on the reverse strand, counting down.
TCACGTCGATCAACGTCGCCGCGCCGATGGTGATCGACGCGGTTCTGGAGCGCGCGGGGCACCTGCTCGCCGTGACCGCGAACGTCAAGTCCGCCCGCGTGATCGTGAACGGGATCTCCCGCGGGACGGTCCCGTACTCCGAGTATCTGCCCCCCGGCGCCTACACGATAAAGGTGTCCGCCCGCGGATACTCGGATTACATCGCGAGCATCACGCTGGATGGTCCCGTCACGATCACCGCCAATCTCACGCAGGGCGGCGTCGGAGCCGGGTCGGCGTTTCTGAGCTTCGTCCTCCCCCCTGAGTTCCTCGATCCCGACTCGAGGGACAAGGATGCGGGCGATCCGATCCGGATCTACGTCGATGGGCGGCTCGCCAATCCGAAGCGGGAGCTTGAGAAAATTCCCGTATCGCCGGGCCGGCATATGATCCGCATTGCCTCGGGGGCCTTCTCGGTGCAGATCGGCGAGATCGAGTTCTTCCCCGGCACCTCCTACGCGTTCGAGCTCGTGATGGACATCGGCGTCAGGGCCGAGAGGAAGGCCGGCGGCTTCTAGGCCCCGATTTCCAATTCCTGATCGATCTTGTCAGCAATCTTGACAGGATCGGAGGCCGATCGTACCATGCCTTGTAAAGGAGAACGAACGATGAGGCGATTTCTCGCGATCTGCATCATTCTGCTCATCCCGCTGTCGATGATTCCCGCGCAGACGGCCCAGACCACCGAACAGGTAGACGCCCTGCACGACCAGGGCAAGTATGCCGAGGCGAAGCAGCTGCTGCTCGATTCGCTCGCGGGCGCCGCGAGCGGGAAGGAGAAGGCTGAGCTGTACTGGCGCGCCGCCCGCGAAACGCTGGAGCTCGGCGACAAGGCGGAGGAGGCGAAGCAGCCCGCTGCCGCGATCCTAAAGATCTTCGAGGAGGGGGAGGGCTACGCGAACAAGGCGATCGAGGCCGACCCGCAAAACGACCTCGGCTACTACTGGAAATCCTCGAACATCGGCCGCTGGGGCCAGACGAAGGGAATCCTGAACTCCCTGTTCAAGGCGGGGTCGATGAAGGACCTGCTCGTGAAGGTCGTCGGCCTCAACAAAGACAGGTCCGACGCGTACCATGTGCTCGGACAGCTCTATCGCGAGCTGCCCGGCCGGCCTCTCTCGTTCGGCAACATCGATGAGGCGGTGTCGCTCGGCCGGGCCGCTGTCGACCTTCGGATCTCCCTGGTCCAGGCAGGCCAGGAGAAGGCCGTCAACTACAATTATTACACGGAGCTGGCCAAGAGCCTGCACAAGAGGAACTGGCCCACGAAGACCCGCGCCTCAGAGAAGGACAAGAAGGGCCCGAAGTACGCGGCCGCGAAGGATCCTCTCGCCAAGGCGATGGCGTATGAGGCCACCCGTCCGCTTGAGGGCGTGTCGGACCGCGAGGAGGCGAGGTCTCTGGTGCAGTGGGCGATCTCAGAGCTGGAATCACTCGCGGCTCCCACCGCCGGCGACAGGAAGGATCTCGACAAGGCGCGCAAGGTGCTCGCGGGCTGGGCGGGCTCCTGAGCGGCGTGCGGCAGGCTCACCGAGGGCGCCGGCCTCCGGCGCCCCCCTTCTCCATCAGCCCGGCCTTCGTGATCGTCGTCTCACCCATCTTCTGCCTGATGCGGAAGACCGCCTCCTCCACCTTCTTCCTGCGCGCGAAATCGTCCGCGAACAGCTCGAGCTGATCCTCCGCGTCGACTGCCACGAGGTTCGCGAGGCCGACGCCGATCAGGCGGATCGGCGTGCTCCCGTTCCAGCGCGCGGCGAGCAGCTCTCGCATGACGGCGAGAAGCTCCTCGGCGGATGTCACCCAGTGCTTCAGCGTTCTCTGCGCGCTCACCGTCGTGAAATCGTGGAACCGGAGCTTGAGCGCGGCCGTACGGCTCTTCCAGCCCTCGTCGATCGCGCGGAACATGACCTGATGGCACAGCTCGAGCAGCACCCGCTCTATCCCAGCCCGATCCTTCCTGTCCACCTCGAAGGTCGTTTCACTCGAGAGCGATCTGTTCCTCGGCTCCTCCGAAAAGATGCCGGGGTCGCGGCCCCTGACGATGGAGGCGAGGAACGCGGAGGCGCCGCGGCCGAGCAGGCGCGCGAGCTGCTCTTCCCCGAAGCCCCGCAGCTGGGCGACCGAGGTGATGTTGAGCTCCGCGAGGCGCTGGAGGGTCTTCTCTCCGATCCCCCACAGGTCCCCGAGCGAGCGTCCATCGAGGAAGCCCTCGACCTCGGAAGGGCCCACCAAGACCAGGCCGTCGGGCTTTCCCGCGTTGGTGGCGAGCTTGGCCACGTATTTGTTCGGGCCGATCCCCACTGACACGGCAAGGCCCGTTCGCTCCCTCACCGCGGCCTTCAGCCCGCGGCCGACCTCGAGGGGAGCGCCGAGGAGCCTCTCGGTGCCCGTGAGGTTGAGGAACGCCTCGTCCACGGAGATCTGCTGCAGCTGGGGAGTGTAGCCGCCGAGGATGCCCATGATCTCCCGGGAGACCTCGAGATACCGCGCCATGCGGACGGGCAGATACACGCCCTGGGGACAGCGGCGATACGCCTGCGAGATCGGCATGGCGGAGTGGATGCCGAATCGCCGCGCCTCATAGGAGCAGGCGGAGACCACTCCCCTGTGACCAGGGGCGGCGCCCACGATGACAGGCTTGCCCCGTAGGGACGGCTCGTCGCGCTGCTCGACCGATGCGTAGAACGCGTCCAGATCGACGTGGAAGACGACGGTCGGGATCTCGCGCGGCGTGCTCATGAGGCGAGCGGGAAGCTCTTTCTGTAGCGCAGCCGCGTCGCGATCTTCGCGCCGGGCGCCGCAACCGTCGCGCCGAGAAGGGGAGCGTCGAACTCCATGGTCAGAGTCAGGGTGAAGGACATGCCGCTGGAGAACGTGAGTTGAAGGGGCAGCGGATCGGGGGGAAAGGCGCCGATCAGCAGGCGGTACTCCCGCGCGCTCTCGCGGACAAAGGGGAACGAGCAATCGAAGAGGATGAAATCTTCCTCGGAGGTGAGGACCGCGCTGAGGACCCGCGGGCTGCCCCCAGAGTGGATGAGCGCGGAGACGTTCGTCTTGCCGAGGAACCCGCTCGTGACCGTCTCCAACCCTACGGGAGCGGGCATCTGCGCGAGCGGCTCCCGCAGCTCGGAGCCCTGGCCCCGCAGGACGCGGCTTCCCGATTCTTCGCTCAGGAAAATCTCGCCGAGCGGGGCGGGGCTTTCGAACTCCAGGGTGTTCGTCCCCGCCGGCTCGTCGATGGACTGCACCACGCTCACCGGCCGGGGGTTCGCGGCTGAGAAAGGGGAGTACAGGAGCAGGCGCGTCGCCAGCAGCCCAGCCCCCAGCAGCAGCACGCCCGCGATCAGCGGTTCTCGCAGCCCGCGGCGCAGGAGGCCGGTCCCGGGGAACAGCAGCCCGATGCGGAGCAGGGCGAGGACGAACGGCAAGCAGATCCCCGCGATGAGGAGGTTTCCCCACACCGGCGAGAGCAGCACGAGTCGGCAGAAGGGGAGCGCCGGCATGAGGAATATCGCCACCAGGCCGCGGACCATCGCATAGGGGGCGGGTAGGATGAGAAGGAGCTTCCCCACCCTGTTGGGGACGAGCGCCGAGAGGAAAAGGAACAGGAACGCGAGGAGGAAATACCAGGCGAAGGTGATGTCGAACGCCGCCACGACCACGATGTCGAGGAGCAGGAAGAACAGGGCCGAGGCCGTGTAGAAGGTCCCGCTGCGGGGGAAGGGCAGCCTGCGCAGCAGATTGTACAGGGCGCTGTAGAGCAACAGGGGAATCGCGACCTTCAGCCCCAGGAACTCGAGCGGAGCATATTCCCAGAAACGGGGGAACCGGCGCAGGGCGAGCAGCCCCTCGACGGCGAGGGTCCCGGCGAGCAGGAACACGAACGTGAGGCAGACGATGGGGATGACGCGGGGAAAGTTTCTCGCCAGGCTGCGGACGTACTTTCGCAAGCCCCTGTGGAACGCGAGCGAGTACAGCAGCATGCCGGAGAGCGAGGCGATCAGGATCATCACGTAGGCTTGCTCGGAGACCACGAACGGGGTCTCGCTCACACGGAACAGAAGATAGTGGCGATCCCATTCATCGGGGATGCCGGCGGAGCTTGCGGCGAGGAACGCCCGCGTGAAGGCCGCAAGATCCGCGAGCGATCCACCTGCCTCGCCGTGCTCCCCGTACTCCCCCTCAAGCCCGATGGAGGGAAAACCGGCCGCGAGGAACGGCTCGATGAGGGTCCGCTCTTCCGTGAGACCGAGGCGGAAAACGGGGTTCTCCTCCCCCCGCACGAGGAAAGGAACTTTCGCCTCTCGGAGAGCCTCCATGCATCGGGTCATGAGCCAGGACGGACTGACGACGCCCTTGCCGACGGCCCGCACGACGACCCGCGACGGGAGGGCGCGTAGGTTGAGGGAGATCGCCGCCGCGCGATAGTCGGGCTGGAAATCGCGCAGGAACAGGGCGCTGCCCATGGGATAACCGTCCGTGTCGCCGAACTCCGCGCCGAGAAACAGGACGGTGAGGGACACCGGCGGCGGGTTTCCCCGGGCCTGGCGCAGAAGCTCGAGGGCGAGGGCGACATTCACGCTCCCGTCCCGCCGCGGAGCGGCGTCGGGGGGATGGTTCAGGGGAACAGCGATGATCAGAGTGTCCCGCCGGGCCCCGGGCACCTCTACCCTGAGGCAGGAAGAGAAGGAATGGCCCGTATCGGACTCGCTGAAATCGAGGGGTTTTCCCTCCAGTCCGAGCGAGGCGAGCCGGGACTCGATGTAGCCTAGGAGAGCCTTCTCGCCTGGAGAGCCTTCCAGCCTGGGGTAGAAGGAGTCGATGGCGGCCTGGTCCTCGCTCATCCGATCCTCGGCGGAAGCGGGGATGCCCTGCGGGTGCAGCGCGCGCGGCACGGCGACGGCGAAGAGGATCAGCCAGAGGATGCGGCACATGGAGATACCCAGAATAGGGAATGCGCTCCCACGCGTCAAGAAAGATCCCCGCGCGGTTCGAGAAAAACGCTTGCGGATAGCGGCGGATTCCAGTATCATGCCCCCACAGCCATGGAGATGCTCCCCGAAATCCTCGCGCGCAGAAGCGTCAGGTCGTTCACCTCGAAGGGTTTGGATCGCGACCAGGTCGAACGGATCCTGGAGGCGGGGAGGCTCGCCCCTTCGGCGAAGAACCGGCAGGAGTGGCGCTTCGTCGTCGTGCAGAAGAAGGAGACCCGCCAGAGGATCATGGAGGCCGCCTTCAACCAGGAAGCCGTCGGGCAGGCGCCCGCGATCATCGCCGTGTGCACGACGAACATCGATTACCGCATGCCCAACGGCCAGCTCTCGTACCCCGTGGACCTCGCCTTCGCCGCTTCCTTCATGGTCCTGCAGGCCGTCCACGAAGGCCTGGGCACCTGCTGCATGACCACCTTCGACGAGCAGGAGGTCCGCGAGATCCTCACGACCCCCTTCTCGATGCGGATCGTGCTCCTCCTCCTGGTCGGCCACCCGGCTGAGATTCCCGAGCCGACTCCGCGCAAGCTGCTGCGCCAGGTTTCGGGCCGCGACCACTGGTGAGCCTTTACGGCTCGCCCTCGTAGTAGGAAACAAGCGCCGCGAAATGCCCCTCGTCCTCCGGACAGGCGAGCGATTCGACCTCGCCGCCGATCGAGTACCAGATCCCGTCCGCCTTCTTCCACCGCGCCCTCAAGCAGACGATAAAGGAAGGGAGGGACGGATCGTGCTCCGCGATCACCTCGATCTCGATGCGATCGCCGATCTCGACGGGCACGGGCTGCATGAATGCGACTTGGCAGCCCGTCCTGCTCAGGTCCCTGATGTACCCCGGGGCTTTCGTCGCGACGTGGACTGCCTTCGCATAGCCGACCACGCGCGGGTTCCTGCGCTGCTCAGTGCTCATTGGCCGCCTCCGTGGCGAGGTCGAGGGTAATGAGGGTCCCGACGATCCGTCCGGGGACGAACGGCGAGGGCATGTCCCGTTCGTCCAGAAATTGGAGATGGAAGTGGTCGAAGGTCTTCTTCGCCACGAAGATCCCCATGCCGAACCTCTTGTAGCCGTTTGCCTTCTGGTACTCCTCGAATGGGCGGGAGTGGACGTCGAGGCTCGCCGGGTCGGCCTCGAGGTCGTAGGGCAGCCTCCGCGGATCGAAGCCGCCGCCGAAATCCCGGATGGCGACCGAAAAGCGTCCGTCGGCCACTGTGAGCCCGATGAGAATGTCGCGCGCTTCGCTCCGCTCCCTGTGCGCGCGCAGGGAGTTGTTCACGAGCTCCAGGATCGCGAAGCGGATGTTCTCGCCGCTCGCCCGCGCGGGCGGTATGTCGATCGAGTCGAATGTGTGGATGATCTGGCGGAAGTCAGCTTTCGGGCTCACCGTCATACGGACTGCCCACCCGGTCTTCCCGTTGCGGGGGCGGGCCTGCGGGGACTCCATCGGGTCTCTCCCTTTCCCAAGCGATTCCAATCGTGTTTACTCTGCGCATGGTATATTGTCTGCTTGAGTTGTTCAATTGCAGGCAACTCACGCGGCTGAGGCCGGGGGCGCTCGCCGAGATCGACGATGACCTGCCTGGGCTGCTCGGGGCGCGGCGGGGACGCCTGCACGGCCACGAGCGGGGAGTCTACCTCGCGGAGCTCGGAGCGGAGGCCGGGCTGGACACGGCGGCTTCCCTCTCCTCCGCCCTGCGGGCGCTGGAGTTCCTCCACTCCCGCAGGGAAGAGCTGTTCGGCTACAACATTCTGATCGCTTCCCGCCCTCCCACGGCCGACGTCGAGGAGCGGCTGCGCGCGCTCCTCGCGACGGCGGAGCGGGAGGAGCAGCTCTGGCTCGCTCCCGAGTGCGTTCCGCTTTTCGCGTCCCACTGCTCGCTCGAAGCGATCAGCGGCCTCTCGCGCGTTGTCGCCCTTGCCCAGGGGCCCCCGCCGGCGGACCGGATGGCCGCGCATCCCTGGGTGCGCGAAGCGCTGGTCCAGAAGGTCCTCGAGGCCCTTGCCTCCCGCCTGAATACGGGGGAAGGCCGCGACCTGCTGCTCGTCCACGGCCCGTCCGGCGCGGGAAAGACGGCGGTGGTGAACGAGGCGGCGCGTCGACTGGGAGTGGGAGGCGATTTCCCCATCCTTCGCCTCCACACGCTGTTCAAGCGGCGCTCGCCCCTGCATCCCTTCATCACGAGCATCGTTCCCCGCCTGCTCGCGGATGTGCCTCGGCACCTTCAGGGGCCAGAGCTGGCGGCCTGGAGGGAGACGGGCGACCTGTTCGCCTTCCTGCTGGGTTCTCGCCGCCAGGATCTCTTCCCAGACAAGCTGATCGCCGATTTCACGATCGCATATGGGCTGTACGCGCGGGCGTATGTCCGTATGGCCGCCGAACGGCTCTTGCCCGCGCTCATCCTCTGCGAAGGGATCGAGTCCTGGCATCCGCTTGCCCGGCGAACCGCCGCTGGGCTGTTCGAGGAACTGATCGCGCGCCCTGGCTTCCTGCCCGTGCTCTCCTCCGCTCAGGAGTCGCTCCCCGACGAGTTCGCGCGCTTCGAAGCGCGGCCCGTGCACATCCATCCCCTCGGAAAGCGCGAGATACGGTCATTCGCCCAGCACTTGTTCCCCGGTCTCGAGATACCCGAGACCCTCGTCCGCAGGCTGCGCAGGAGGTCGAACGGCCTTGCGGTGATCGTGGCCTCGTACCTTCACTTCCTGCTGAAAACGGGAAGGATCACGGGGGAAGCCGGAGGCCATCTGTGGGTCCAGTCCGTCGAGGACGAGCAGTCGCTCCCCGCCAATCCCCTGTCGGTATCCTGGTTCCTCATCCGCTCTCTGCACGACGATGATTTCCTGCTCTTGTACGCGATCCACCTCGCCGGCGGCCTGCTGGACAAGGAGGGCCTGTGCGCCTTCCTCGAGTCGGCCGGCTTCGAGAGGTCGGCGATCGAGCGATCCCTCGATGGTCTTTTCGCCTCGAGTCTCATGGCGGAGGATGAGCTCCTGATCCCGCGCTTCCCAGTCCTACGGAGGAAGCTCGAGGAGCTGCTGGGCCAGCAGGGAGCTGGGTTGAAGGAGCAGTTCATCCGGCACCTGTTCTCGCTCTGGGAGGCGGGCTCGTATCCGCACCAGGTCCTCCTTTTCTCGTTCTTCTCGAAGAACGGGAGGACGGACCTCGCCCTGCGAATCCTCCCCGGCATCATCCGCCGCAAGCTCGACGAGGGCGATCCTGCCGGCGCTCGTGCATTCTGCGACCCCGGCAGGCTGGAGTTCGCGGCCGTCCCAAACCCGGCAGAGCGTGAGGAGCTGATTGCCGTCACAACGCTGGGCGCGCTTCGGGCGGCCGTGCTCGAGGGGAACCTCGAGGAGGCCTCCCGCGCCGCGGCGGCGGCCGCCCGCGACACGGGGGATGCCCTGGTCGCCTGCGCGACACATGACCTCGCGGTCGGCGATTCCGCCTCGGCGCTCGAGAGGCTGAAAACCGCCCTGCTCGCCTTCCAGGAAAACGGGGATGTGCGCGGCGAGCGCTCCGCGTACCTCGCCCTTGGGATCACGATGATGGGCGACGGCAGGACGGGAGAGGCGGCCGAGTACCTCGGACTTTCCGAGAGGCTGAGCATCGAGGCGTCAGATCCTCTGGGCGCCCTCCGTGCGGGGGAGTCGTTGGCCGGCTGCCTGTTCGTCGAGGGGCGCTACACGAGGTGCCTCGCCGAGATCGAGGCTGCGGCGGGCAGGGCGCGCTCGATTTTCCAGCGCGGCGAGGAGCTCTTCCTTCTTTTTCTGAAGGCGCGGGTCGCCTTCCAGCTCGGCGCGTACGAGGAGTGCGGGCTGCTGCTCCAGGGATGTCTCACGCATGCGTCGCTGTACGCGATCGATGCCGCCCGTCCCGTGCTCGGGGCGTGGCTGGGCCGGGCGGCACTCTACCAGGGCAACCTCTCGCAGGGCATCGGCATTCTCGAGAAGCGCGAGCAGGGCCGCGAGGCCCTGTTCTTCCTCGCCGAGGGGTGCCTGTTCGCGGGCGATCTGGAGAGCGCGTTCCTGCACGTCGAGCGCGCGCTGGCGATGAATGTCGACTCCCGTTTCCCGACTCCCGCGGTCACGGGCTGGAGGGACGGCTTCTCGTGCATCGAAGGCCGCTGCTTCCGCTTGAGCAGGGACGACGCGCTGCTCCGCCGCAGCCTCGCCGGGCTGCGGGCGTACCTGCTGGGGCTGCGAGGCTTCTCCACCGAGGCGGCGGGCGCGCTGCACGCGCTCACCCGGGGAGGCAAGCCCGTAGAGGAAGACCCGAACGCGTTCGTGGCGCACTACCTGTACTCCCTCGTGCTTCCCGACTCCGGCTCCGCGGAGCTCGACGACAAGGCGACTGTCCTGGGAAAGGCCCTGAAAGGCCTGCAGGAGAGGGCGAGCAGGATCGACGCGCCCGCGGAAAGGAGCGCGTTTCTCACCCGCAACCTGTGGAACCGCCGGATCATGGAGGATGCCCGCTCGCGCAAGCTGGTGTGAAAGCGCCTTGACTCACGTGCGCGATATGCGCATTTTCTACCGGAATGCCGTCCACTGCCGTCTTCATCGCGCGCGCGCTTGTCGCGCCGGATCGGACTTTTTCGGACCCGCGCTCGAGACGGATGCCGAAGGCCGCGCTCCTCGCCTGCCTCTTTCTCGCTTGCCTCGCTGGTGAGCGGCTCGCGAGCGGCTTCTACCGCAACGCCCACGCGACGTCGCTTGCCATCCTCGAGGCCGATGCGCGCCTGTCCGGCTTCATGGCGAACGCGCCCGCCGAGGCCCAGGCGAGAGCGCGCCAACAGATGCTCTCGGCGATCCTCGGCGACCAGAGCACGCTGCTCGCGGCGGTCTCGATCACGGCGTCCGGCCTCGCGTTTATCCTCGTCCTGCTCGAGATGTGGGTGGTGCTGTCGGTCGTGTCGCAGTTCTTCGGCGGCCAGGAGGAGCGCACGCGCCTCGCTGACAGGCCTTCGTTCACGATGCTCTGCATCGCATTCATCCCCCTCGCCCTCCGCAGGCTCGCCATCGGCGTCGCGCAGGCGTTCCAGAGCCCCGAGGCGGCCTCCAACGCCCTCACGCTGACAGAGTACCGGGCGCGGAGCGCGGTGCGCTTCGATCTGTGGTCCCTTCTCGGTGTTGCCGGCCTCCCCGAGTTCCTCGCGGCCGCCGCGCGCATGCTCTCGGATCCCTTTTTCCTGTGGACCCTCTCGATCATCGCCTTCGGCGGGCGTGCGGTGTACCGGATGCCGCTGCGAAGCTCCATCCTGCAAGTCCTCATCCTGGTCGCGCTTCTCAGCCTGCAGGCCGCGGCCTTGAAGGCGATTGGGCTCGCGTGGGAGATCTGACAGTGAAATGCGCCTCCGGCGCCGGGATGAGACGCTTCCTTCTGCTGCCGCTCACTCTCATGCTGCTCGCCGCTGCCGCGGTGCTCCCCCCGGCAGCCCTGGCAGAGACGCTCACCATCGTCGGCCTTCCCCGTCGCATTCTTGCGAATGATCCTGCGGCGGGAGCCTCGACGCAGACCACGGCGTTTGCCTGGCATACCTATAGGGGGGCTCTCGCCGATGCCCTCCCGAAGATCGATCTTTCCACTGCCTACTCGCTGGGGTACACGCCGTTCATCCACACGCAGACCTTTGATCTCCTCGCGCTCTCCCCGCAGGATGTGGAGACGACCGATCAGGGCACCCATGTCCTTTCCACGAAGCTCTCAGTCTCGCAGATACTCCCGACCGCCGGCAGCCTCCTGCTCTCGCTCGAGGATGCGATGACCGTGAATACCCTCAGCGCGCAGACCATCGACCCCGCTTCCCAGACGACGGATCCGTATCCGCAGTTCGGCCAGAAGCCGAAGCTCAGCGTCGCCGTCACGCAGCCCCTCTTCCTGAACGGGAAGCTGCTCGACCTCGACCTGTTCCCCGCCAGCCTGCGCAAGGCGCAGATCGGATACCTCAAGGAGGAGGCGGGCAATCGGGACGCGAGAAACCGCGCGGTGTCGCAGGGCGTCGAGGTCTTCCTGTCCCTCGTGCAGCAGCGGAAGAGCGCCGCGCAGATGGAGCAGAGCCTCGCCGTGGCCTCTCAGAATCTCGCGAAGCTCGAGCAGAACTTCAAGCTCGGCGCTGTGGCCGAGGCGGACCTCCTGGAGGCGAAGCTCGGCTTGGGAAACCAGAAGGCCGCGCTGCTTGACCTGTTGTACACGGCGGGAAAGACCGAGAGGCTGCTCGCCCGGTCGATCGGCAGGGAGAGCCTCGCCGACATTGCCCTTTCCGAGGCGCTGCCCGCTTTTCGACTGCCGGCGAGCCCAGAGAAGCTGTTCGAGAAGGCCGCACTCGCTCATCCCCTCATCCAGCAGGGGGCGCTCGCTTCGGAGGAAAAAGGGCTGGATGACATCCTTGCGGGCCAGCGCTCCGCCTCCACTCTCAGCCTCTCGTTCTCCTACTCTCCCCGCTACCCCTTTGCGACAACCGCTGACCCGTTGAAGAAGGACTTCGCCGGATCCTTCACCGAACTGTTCCGCGATGGATGGGGCCAGGACTACTCGTTGTCGGCGAACCTCGGCGTCAAGCTCTTCGACGGCGGAAAGCGAAAGGAAGAGCGGGAGGGGGCTAGGGCGCTGCAGAGGTTGGCCGAAGAGTCCCTCGCCGCCCAGCGCCGCGCGGTGCGCGACGAGCTGGAAGCGGCCCTCATGCGGCGGGCAAATCTGGAGGAGAAGACGACGCTTCTCGCCGACTCCCTCGACCTGGCTGAGCGGAGGCTCAGGACCGAGATCAACCTGCTCTCTCTCGGCAGATCCACCGACCTCGACGTGCAGTCGCGGCGCGTGGACCGGGAGGCGAAGGCGAACGAGCTGTGGAAGGCTCGGGCCGATCTGTTCCTCGTTCAGCTCACCCTCGCTTCGGCAGCAGGCGAGGATCTCGCGACGCTCATCGAAGGACTGTGACCATGAAGAAGCGCTCGTTCCTCATCGTGCTCGTCGTGCTCCTCGCCCTGGCGGCCGTCGTCGTGGTCCTGAACTTCACCCTGCGGGGAAGCCGCTACGAAACGGCCGTCCCCATCCGCATCCACACGGTGACCCGCGGCGTGCTGGAGGACAGGGTGAGCGGCAACGGGAGCTTCAAGCCCCGCGCCTCGGTCACGGTCTCCTCGCAGATCTCTGGCGAGGTCGAGACCATCCGCGTGGCCGAGAATGACGTCGTCGCCATCGGTGACCTTCTCATCACCCTGAAGGACGACGACTCCACTCTCGCCCTGCAGAAGGTGAGGGCTTCCCTCGACTCCGCCCGGCGCGGCGTCAGCCAGTCCCTGGTGACGCTTCGGGCCCAATATCGCGGCGCGCGTTCCACCCTCGCGCAGGCGAGGAGCGCGGACGACAAGAACAGGGAGCTGCTGGCCTCGAAGGCGATATCCGAGGAGGCTGCTCAGAGATCTGCCGATGCCTACGAGGCGGCCACAGTGTCCTTCGAGTCCGCCCGCGAGCAGCTGAACCTGCGCTCGGGATTCCCGCTCGATGCCGAGCCGCCACTTGACCCTTCCCGCGACGCGGCGATCATCGAGGCCTCTCCCGAGGTCGAGCAGGCGCTGCTGTCGGTGCGCTCGGCCGAGGACAACTTGAAGCGATGCACGATCACCGCGCCTTCGGCGGGGACCGTCACCCTTGTGCGCCCCTCGGTCGGCGACCTCGTCGCTCCCTCCGCTGCCCTCGTGAGGATCGAGACCCTCGGCGAAATGCTGGCGGAGATCCAGATCGACGAGGTGGACATCGGCAAGATCCGCGAGGGCCAGGCGGCGGAGGTCACGAGCGACTCGCTTATTGGGACGGTCCTGCGCGGCGGCGTGGAGTCCATCTCGCCCACGATCACGACACTCGGCAGCACAAGGGTAAGCCTCGTGCGCGTGCGCCTCCAGCGCCCTGCAGGCGGGCCCTCCCTGGCGCCTGTCCTGCGTTCCGGGGCTTCGTGCACGGCGCGCATCATCACCAGCACCAAGGAGAACGCGCTTCTCATCCCCCTGGCCAGCTTCGCGACCGAGGAGAAATCGAGCTTCGTCTACCTCCTTACCCCGTCCGGCAGGAAGAACAGGGCCGGGGCCGACGTGTACCAGCTCGGCCGAAGGGAGATCGCGACCGGTTCGAGCGACGTGAACTCGGTGGAGGTCACATCGGGGCTCGCCGACGGGGACCGCATTGCAGCGGGAAACCTCAAGCTCCTTCGCGACGGTATCCTCGTCACGTTGAAGCCGGACTGATCCCCGTGATGATCCGCCTGGAGAACGTCACCAAGGTCTACTGGATGGGACGCCTGGAGGTGCCGGCACTCCAAGGGGTCACACTTGGCGTCGAGGAGCACGAGTTCCTCGCCATCATGGGGCCGTCGGGATCCGGAAAGTCCACGCTGATGAACATCATCGGCTGTCTCGACAGGCTGACCGCCGGGCGCTACGTCCTGGACGGCATCGACGTGTCCGAGATGAGCGACAACGATCTGGCCGAGGTGCGCAACAGGAAGATCGGCTTCGTGTTTCAAACCTTCAACCTCCTCCCGCGCATGACCGCGCTGCGCAACGTGGAGATGCCCCTCATCTACGGCGGGGTGGGAAAGCGCGAGAGGCGCGAGCGGGCGATGGCGGCGCTCACGCTCGTGGACCTGGAGAACAGGGCTCTGCACCGTCCCAACGAGCTCTCCGGCGGCCAGCGCCAGCGGGTGGCGATCGCTCGGGCGCTGGTGAACAACCCCGCGATCATCCTCGCCGACGAGCCGACGGGCAACCTCGACTCCCGCACGGGCGACGAGATCATGGCCACCTTCGAGGAGCTGAACGACACGGGGGTCACGGTCATACTCGTCACTCACGAGGCCGACATCGCCCGCTGCGCCAAGCGGACCATCCTGATCCGTGACGGCCTGGCCACGAGGGACGAGCTCGCCGTCGAGCGCAGGATCTCGCGCCACGTCACAGCCGAGGCGCCTTCCAGCGGGTTATCCTCGTGAACCTCGGCGAGGGCTTCCGCGAATCATTCGAGACGATCCGTCACAACCGGCTTCGCACCTTCCTCACCATGCTGGGCATGAACATCGGCGTCGCCTCCGTGATCGCCGTCATGGCGACGGGGCTGATGGGCCGGGGCGCGATCATGAAGGGCATCGAGAACATCGGCTCCCGCCTCCTGTGGGTCATGCCGGACAAGACCCTGTACCCCTCGGATCGGGAGGTGGTGAACATGAAGCCCGAGGACCTCACCGCCATGGAAGGCCTCGTGCAGGAAGCTGTGCTCTCCCCCATCCTGCGCAGCCCGTTAGCCATCGGGTCGCGCGGCTACCAGGAGTTCACCCAGCTGTACGGCGTGTGGGACGCGTATGCTAAGATCTGGGGGCTCAAAACGCAGGCGGGGCGTTTCGTGAGTCGGGACGACGTCCTGCAGCGCAGGCGCATGGTCGTGCTGGGGCACAACATGAGCCGCGCGTTCTTCCCGAGCGACGAGGAGGCCCTCGGCAAGAGCGTGACCCTTGCGGGCAAGGACTTCACCGTGATCGGCGTCATGGGCAAGAAGGAGCGCTCGCCGGTCGACGATGGGTCGGATGACGACACCTGCTTCGTGCCCTACGAGGCTCTGCAGTCGGTCTACGACTGGAACGCGTGGGGCGGTCCGCGCGTCTTCAGGGTCTACTTCAAGGTCAACGACCTCGCGGACCTCGACTTCGTCTCCTCTCGGATCTCCCAGTACCTCGGCTCGCGCTACGGCGAGCTTTCCGGAAAGCCGCGCTTCGTGGTGAGGAAGGCCGAGTCGAACATCCAGACCACGAACAAGGTCTTCGACATCATCACGACGGTCATCACCCTCATCGCGGGCATCTCCCTAGTCGTCGGCGGCATCGGCATCATGAACATCATGCTCATCACCGTCACGGAGAGGACCAAGGAGATCGGCATCCGCAAGGCGCTGGGCGCTCGGCGGCGGGACATCCTCGCCCAGTTCCTCATCGAGTCGGTCATCATCTGCCTGATCGGGGGCGGCATCGGGATCATCCTGGGCATCGGCATCACCGCCGTCGTGTCCGTCGTCCAGCGCTGGGAGTACCTGCTGCCCTGGGCCTCGATCCTCGTAGGGCTCGTCGTCTCGCTCAGCATCGGCCTCTTCTTCGGCATCTACCCCGCCCTGAAGGCATCGCGCCTGGATCCCGTCGTGGCGCTCACGAAGGAGTAGGCGGTGAAGCTGCCGTCGCTGCTCGAGGAGGCCTGGCTCGCGATCCGCACCAACCGCTCCCGCACCCTGCTCACGATCCTGGGGATCGTGATCGGCGTGGGGTCGGTGATCTCCGTTGTCGGCATCGGCGACGGGGCCAAGCAGGTCGTCGGCGAGCTGCTCGGCCAGTTCGGCTCCACCTCGCTGGTCGTCTATCCCAATTTCGTCGAGATCCGCGCGAGCAAGGGGCGGCTCAAGTTCGAGGAGATCACGCGCGACGACATCGAGACGATCAACTCGCGGGCCCAGGCCGTGCGGGCGGTCACCCCCGAGATCCAGACCCCCGTTGAGCTGAAGAGGGGGGAGCAGGTCGAGAAGGCCACGCTCCTGGGCACGATGCACCAGTACCTCGAGGCGGGCAAGATCACCCTCGCGAGAGGCAGGTTCATCAGCGCAGAGGACGATACCTACATGCGGAAGGTGGGCGTGCTCGGCGCGCAGCTCGCAGCGCGGATGTTCGGCGAGGTCGACCCCGTCGGCCAAACCGTGCGGATCAACAATGCGATGGAGGTGGAGATCGTCGGCGTGCTGGAGAAGGAGGACCAGTCCTTCATCTCGACGGTATCCGACTTCGACACCTCGAACAACAACAGGCTCTTCGTGCCCTCATCGGCCGTCGAGCGAATGGGCGGCTCCTCGAAGATCCTCTTCCTCACCGGCGAGGCCGTGTCGGTCGAGAAGATCGAGGATGCGAAGCGGGAGATCATGGCGATCCTCGACAAGAACCACGGGCGGTGGGGCGGGAAAACCTCCAAGTACCAGGTGCAGGAGATGGGCACGATCCTCGCCATGATCGACACGGCCACATCGACACTGACTGCCGCGATCTCGATCATCGCGGGGATCGCCCTGGTCGTGGCGGGCATCGGCATCATGAATATCATGCTGGTATCCGTGAAGGAGAGGACTCGGGAGATCGGGGTGCGCAAGGCCCTCGGAGCGAAGCAGTCCTCGATCCTCAACCAGTTCCTGCTCGAGACTCTCGTCCTGTGCGGCGGGGGAGGGCTGTTCGGCGTCGCCTTTGCTATCGCGGCCATCCAGATCGTCTCGGCTCTCACCAAGTGGCCCGCGCTGCTGTCGGCGAGCGTAATCGAGCTTGCGGTGATCCTCTCGCTGGTCACCGGTCTCGTTTTCGGCCTGTACCCCGCCAGCAAGGCCGCGAGGATGGATCCCGTCGAGGCGTTGCGCTACGAGTAGCGCTGCTCAGTGCTGGAGAAGGATCCCTCCTGAAACCAGGAGCAGCTGCTGCGGTACCAGACTCATCCAGTCATCGCTGACCCGCTCGACCTTCACGTAGAGCCCGAGCCTCCCCACGCCCGTTTCGGTCCGGCGCGGAGCGCGGATGCCCGCAGATGCTGACCAGTCCAGCGTCCATGGTTCCACCACCGTGACGCGCGTGTCAGTGGCGCGATAGAGGAGCGTTGCATTGGCCTGGAGAAAGACCGACGGGACGCCAGGCGCGACAAGAGGCTCCCAGTCCAGCGCCGCGAAGAGTTTGAACCGATCGGGCTCGGCGTCGACGGACTGGAAGATGGGCGGGAAGAAGACCTCGCACCCCCCTTGGGCGCCGAGGTCCGCGCCGACTCGCGATCCTCCCCACCGCCATGAGATGCGCCGAAGCGAAGCGGAGGCGCCGACGCCGTCATGCACCGCGTCCCTGCCGTAGAAAGTCTCGATGTCGTGCTTGCAGTCGTGCCTGTACCAGAGGGCGAGCGTGACGGGCTGGATCTCCGCGAGGAGGCGCAGGCCAAGGTCGGTGGAGATCGCGGCAGGCCAGAACATCCATTGGCCGTCCGGGTGCAGTCGTGTGAGAAGCGATTGCCGCGCGGTTCCCCCGATAGAAAACCTGCCAGATCTGTAGAACACAAAATCCGCGCCCAGGTCGAGGTTGTGACTGTGCATCTCACCGCCGGGTCTGGGCACGAAATGCCGGAAGCCTATCCACGCCGATGCTGAAGGCATGAATCCCACTGCATCGCTCACCTGAGTCGGAGAGAGCGGCGGGTTCGGGAACGCCTCCGCCATCCCCGCTACCGGGGCGAAAAGCAGGATTGCAACCAGTGCGGCTACCATGAGCACGATTATTGACGGGAGGGGCCGCCGCGGTCTATACTCTCTGTGGCGCAACACTTCCTTGGGAGGGGAACAGTGGCCGAACAGCTCATCGTCAAGAATCTGCCCTTCATCAAGGTCCTCCCGTCCTGGGCCCAGGAGCTGTCGTACAAGTACTGCTCCAAGACCGCGAACCTCTACATCCTGTCGGGCAACATCCGCGACTTCCTCCCCCACAAGATGAAGGAGGGGGAGTTCAACTTCGTCAAGATCCAGGACTATGTGGCAGAGGTCCTCTTTGGCAACCGGGACATCATCGCTTTCTATGACCGCTCATCAGGGGTGAGCTTCTGCAAGCCCGATATGAAGAGGGAATACCTCACGAAGATGAAGCAGCTCGCGCCCAAGGCGACCCCCGGGCAGCTGCTATCGCGAAACCCCGTGAAGGCGCTCTCGCAGCTCGAGAAATACTTCTCCGCGAACATCACGCAGAACAAAAGGATCGTGCTGATCGTCGACTACTCGGAGACGGTGGTGCCGAACACGGAGATCTCGCGCTACACGGACGAGGATCGCTACTGCCTGGTCACCCTCAACAGGTGGGCGAACGATCCCATTTTCACGCAGGGGGACATTTCGATCCTTCTGCTCACGGAGAACCTCGCCGACATCAACCCGACCATCGTGCGCTCGCCCAGCACGATCAAGGTGAACATCCCCATCCCCGACGAGGCGGTGCGCGAGCGGTTCCTCGGCTTTCTCGACAGGAACGGCAAGCTCCTGCTCGAGGAGTCGCTGAACCTGCAGGAGTTCGCCAAGATCACCAGCGGCTTGAACCTTGTCAACCTCAACCAGCTCGCCGCCGAGAGCTTCCAGGAGGACAGGGAGATCAACCTCGCCTACCTCAAGGAGAGGAAGAAGCAGATCATCGAGGCCGAGGCGGTCGGGTTGCTCGAGTTCATCGAAAGCGAGCACGGCCTTTCGGCGGTCTCGGGCCACGATTTCGTGAAGAAGCGCTTCCGCAGCGCGGCCAGGGCGATCCGCGAAGGCAGGTTCGACGTGCTGCCCATGGGCTACCTCATCGCGGGCCCCGTCGGCACCGGCAAGAGCTTCATGGTCCAGGCCTTCACGGGCGAGATCGGCATCCCCATGGTCAAGTTCAGGAACTTCCGCTCCAAGTGGCAGGGGGTGACCGAGGCGAACCTCGAAAAGATCCTGAACATCCTGAAGGCCATGGCGCCCGTCGGGGTGATGATCGACGAGGCGGACGCCTTCCTCGGGGACAGGAACCAGGAGGGCGACTCGGGCACGAGCAACAGGATCTTCGCGCAGATCGCCTCCTTCATGGGCAACACGGAGTACCGCGGGAAGATCATTTGGTTCCTGATCACCTGCAGGCCCGATCTGCTCCCTATCGACTTGAAGAGGCAGGGCAGGGCGGAGGAACATCTTGCCCTGTTCTACCCCGAGACCATGGAGGAGAAGGAAGACCTTTTCACCACCCTGGTGAAGAAGCTCGCCCTCCGCATCCAGAAGGTGAACATCGCCGATCTCTTCCGACGCTACAAGTACGAGTTCTCGGGCGCCGACCTCGAGTCGGTGCTGATCCGGGCCAAGTTCCTCTCGGCCATGAACAACCACGTCTTCGTCACAAAGGGAGACCTCGAGGAGACCATCGCGGACTTCATGCCGCCGGCGTACCCTCACGAGATCGAGCTGCAGAACCTCGTCGCCGTCCTTGAGTGCACGAGCCGCGAGATGGTGCCGCGAAGGTTCCGCGAGATGAACCGGGACAAGCTTGTCACGGAGATCAAGCAGCTGAAGATCCTGCTGCACGAGAGGGAATAGGCGCGGAGCGCGCGGCAAGCCTCCGCGCGGGTCTGGTCTCTACCCCTCGAGGCTCCACTTCCAGAACGGGATCATGGAGATCGACACTCCACCGCTCTCCATCTCGGCTTCCTCCTCTGCGGTGACGAGGAAGCCCTGCCGCAGTCCTAGCCGCGTGCAGGCCAGCACGAGCCCTCCGATTTCCCGCTGGCGGTTGTCCTCGCTCAGCTCCGAGCAGGATTGGATCGCGTGCCAGCTTCCGCCGGGATCTCGGGCGACAAAATCGCATTCTCCGCCGTCGTCGAAGTAGCTCACCTCACATCCCCTTCGTTTAAGCTCCAGGTAGACGCTGTTTTCAAGCAGCCGACCGTCGTCGGGGGACGCCACGTGACGGCAGAGACCGTTGTCGATGACGTAGACTTTCGAAGGGTTGCGCCTCCGCGCATGGGCGGATTCAGCGAACAGCTCCACTTTGCAGATGAGGGAGCTCGCCAGGTAGTTCGCATAATACGAGAAGACCGAATCCTTGGAGAAAGGAAAGAGGTCCTTGTTCTTCCTGTAGAACGCCGACAGGGAGAACTTCGAGGCGAAGGAGGAGAACAGGCTGCTCGTGAGCGCATCGAGGAGCGGGATGTTGGTCATGTTGTACCGCTCGACGAGGTCGCGGAAATACAGCGCGATGAAGTACTCGCGGAGAAGTTTCGACTTCTCGAGCGCGGAGGGGGCCATGACAACCTCCGGGAACCCTCCCCAAGCCGCGTATTCACGATACTGGCGGAGGACGTCAGCCTTCTTCCTGCCGTACGCGATCGTCCTCTCGTCCGGATTCATCCCTCGTGCGGCCAGATGCTCTCGAAAGGAGAACGGCATGATCTCCGTGCTCCACGACCTGCCCCGAAGCCCTGTCCCGATCTCCAGCGGCATGAGACGTGAAGAGGAACCGGTGACCATGACGCGTGCATTCTCCCTTTCGACCATCCTCCTGCACGGCTTCTCCCAGTCGGTGATGTTCTGTATCTCGTCGAGGAGGAAGTGCACCTCGGAGTCCGCCATCCGCGGTTTGAGCTCCAGGTACGCTTCCCTGATCCTGTGCATGTCCGCGGCTCCAAAACCTTCGAAGCGCTCGTCCTCGAAGTCGATGTAGAGGCATCGGTCGCTGTGCTTGCGAAACCAGTCGTAGAGGAGGAAGGTCTTTCCGCTCCTGCGGACGCCGAAAAAAATGGATACCTTGCGCGGGGTTTCAGGGAAGACCACGTTTCTTCTCGGCACGATGGTCCCGATGCTTCCGAGGATGAACTCCTCGTTCGAAACGAGAATCTCCTTCAGCACCGATTTCGAGAGCGGCATTTATCGTCCTTCCCAGAAGGACAAAATAGGGCATTTCGAGTCCTCTGTCAAGGACAAAAACGCGAGGCGCCGAAAGCCGGACTGAGAGGCGGGCGCGGCGGAGCTCAGCGCGCGGCAAGTCCCCCGACGAACCCCCGCACGGCGGAGAGGAACTCCTCGGGCCTCTCTTCCTGGGGCAGATGCCCGCATTCGGGGATAACCGCCAGACGCGCCCCGGGGATCTTTGCCGCGAGCGAGATCGTGCCCTTTGTCGGGACGATCCTGTCGTCGTCGCCCGTGATGACGAGCGTCGGCGCCGCGATTTTCCTCAGCTTTTTCGCAAGGCCGACGGGCCGGGATGCGCGGGTGAGCTCCACGAGCCCCCTGTCCCAGTTCTCCGCCCTCAGGGCCGCTGAGTATCCCTCGCGGATCGCGGGTGTGATCTTCGAAGGGTCATGCCATGCCTGTGTGAGGGCGTCATTGCCCCACGTGTCGATGCCGCGGACGACCTTCTGGAGAATGCGCCGGCCCTGAGGCGATCCCAGCAGTCCTGCAGCGAGAGCGGGGCCGCCGAACTCCGCCGCAGGGTCGACCAGGACCAGCGCTTCGACCCTTTCGGGGTGGCGGAGAGCCGCGAGCATTGCGACCGCGCCGCCCGCAGAATGCCCCACCAGGATCGCCCCGCGAGCGCCCAGCGCATCAAGGAGATGAACAGCCATGTCGGCCTGCGCCTCAGGGCCGTAGGGGCTCCGCCCCGTCCAATCCCCCGGCATCGGCCGGGCGGTCAGCCCCGATGAGGGCCTGTCGTAGGCGATGACCGTACCCATGGCCGAAAGCGGCGCCATGACCTCCCGCCACGAGAATGTGCTCGCCCCGAAGCCATGGAGGAGCAGGAAAACAGGTTCTCCCCATCCCGCGCTGATGTAGTGGACCTCGACGCCGTCGACGACGACGAACCTGCTCTCCGGACCCGCGAGCTGCCGGATCGGGCTCGTGCCCAGCAGCGGCGGAAGCGGGATGAGGAATGGCCCCACGAGCAGGGACAGGAGAACAATAACTGCCGCGCTCACGCCCACGATCACTCCCGTGCTCATGGAGAGAATATAGCCGCTGCCGCCTCCCCGGGGAAATGCTGCGCCAGTGGGACGCGCGCAGGGGAATCGTGCGCGGGTTGAATCGCGTCGCCCGCATCACTACACTATCTAGGGCATGAAGGACGCGACTCTCAGAAAGGCCAAGGTCGCGCGGAAAACCCGCGAAACCGACATCACACTCACTCTCGACCTCGATTCGACGGGCGTCGTCGTCAGTACCGGAGTCGCCTTCTTCGATCACCTGCTCGGGAGCGCGGCCTTCCACGGCAGGTTCAGATTGGACTTGGAGGCAAAGGGTGACCTCGCCGTCGATGCCCACCACCTCGTCGAGGACACAGGTCTCGTGTTCGGGCAGGCATTTGCGGAAATCCTCGCGGCAACAGGGCAGGTCGCCCGGTTCGGGCACGCTGTCATCCCGATGGACGAGGCTCTCTCGGAGGTGGCGGTCGACGTCTGCGGCAGGCCCGCCCTGGCCTGGCGGGCGGCCTTTCCCCAGGTTTTGGTGGGAGCCTTCGACACCGCTCTTCTAAAAGAGTTCTTCTCAGCCTTCGTCTCGCAGGCGAAGATCAGCCTGCACGCTGAAACGCGCTGCGGGGAGAACAGCCATCACATGGCCGAGGCCCTCTTCAAGGCACTAGGCCGCGCCCTGCAGCAGGCGTACCGGCCTGTCGAGGCGGAGATGTCCTCGAAGGGCCGCATCGGGTGAGGCTGCGGCGGGATGTTGCCGGAGGCTCTCCCCGAGAATTGTTTACTTCACCATTTTTATCAAGTATCTTGAATCTGTGGGGCCTGTCGGGGTAGGATGAGCACGGAAGACATCCTGAAAAAGTTGCCCTCCAGCGGTTTTCTGAAGGTCACTCAGGAAAAATCCGCACAGCTTTCCCCGGAGAAGAGAGCGGTTCTCATCCGCAAGGGCAACGAGCTATTCAACAGGGGCGAGACGGAGCTCGCCAGGCGGATCTTTCTGACCACGCGGTACTCCGACGGATTGATCCGAATCGGCGACCGACTGGTGAAATCGGGCAAGCCCCTGGAGGCGCTGGCCGCCTATTGGGTCGCCCCCTGCCCCGAAAAGGCGGAGGCGATAGTCGCGAGGATCTCCGGGGTCGTACGGCAATGGTTGACGGAAGGGAAGGGAACGGAACGGACATGAGCGCAGATGAGAAAACGTCGGAACCCACGCAGGTGTCGATCTCCGAGCTGTCCAAGCGGGGGTACCAGCTGCTCAAGGAGGACCACATCGCGGAAGCGGAGGAAAACTTCCGCCGCATCATCGAGCTCGAGCCGACCAATAACTATGCCCTGGTCGGTCTCGGCGATGCCGCGCGGAAGCGCAAATCCTTCCACGAGGCGATCACGCATTACGAGCAGTGCCTCGTGCACCATATCGGCAACAAGTACGCCCTCGTCGGCCTGGCCGACAGCTACCGCTCCCTGAAGCAGTTCCATAGGGCGATCGAGATTTGGGAGAAATACCTCGCCCAGGGCGACAGCGACGTCACCGTGCTCACCCGGATTGCCGATGCCTACCGCAAGGTCCTCGACTTCACCCGGTCGAAGGAGATCTACCACCGCATCCTCGAAATCGACCCCGGCAACCCCTACGCGCTGACTGGTCTGGGCTACCTGCACTTCGACCTCAAGGAGTACCGGGAAGCCCTCTCGTACTGGGAGAAGATGCACGAGAAGGACCCGAAGAACATCTGGGTGCTCACATCGATCGGGAACTGCTACCGCAAATTGAAGACTTTCGAGAAGGGAATCCCGTATTTCAAGCTGGCTCTCGCGATCCAGCCGAATAACTTCTACGCCCTGTTCGGCCTCGCCGACTGCTACCGGGGGATGAACGACCCGCAGGAGTCTCTCTTCTACTGGCAGAAGATCCTCGACGCAGACCCCGACAACAAGGTCATCCTCACCCGCATCGGAGATTCCTACCGGCAGATGGGCGAGCTGGACACGGCGCGCGAGTTCTACAGCCGGGCACTCAACATAGAGTTCGACAGCTATGCCGTGCTCGGCCTGGCCCTGATCAACAAGGAGAAGGGCAACTACGCCGAGGCGATCGAGAGCCTGTCGGGGCTGCTCGTGAACGACGCGAAGAACCCTCGGTTGTACCTCGAGATCGCCCAGTGCTGGCTCTCGCTGGAGAAGCGGGACAAGGCGCTGGAAGTGCTCACGCGAGCGCTGCGCCTGGGGATCAAGAACCTCGGCGTGGCGGAGATGCTCGAGAAGCTGCAGAAGCAGATCCAGTGAAGCTTCCCCTCGCGGGCCTTCTGCCCGACGAGATTTCCGATCGCCTCGCGCTGGGCGCGCCGTATCGCGGCGAGCAGGTCTTCCGCTGGATTCACCGCGGGGTCTCAGATTTCGCCTCTATGACGGACCAATCCGCCCAGTTGCGCGGCCGGCTCGACGCCGAGGCGGTCGTTTCAAGCTCGACGGCCCATCAGCGTCTTGCCGCCCCTGACGGTTCCGTGAAGCTGCGCATCGCCCTTTCCGACGGGAACGTGATCGAAGCCATGGCGCTCGAGGACGGGAGCGGAAGGCGCACGGCCTGTCTCTCGACGCAGGCCGGTTGCGCCATGGCCTGCGCTTTCTGCCGAACCGGGCTCATGGGCTTGAAACGCAACCTGACCGAGGCTGAGATCGTCGAGCAGCTTCTCCACCTCGAGCAAGGCGAGGGCGGGATTTCGAATGTCGTGTTCATGGGCATGGGAGAGCCTTTCCACAACTGGGAAGCCGTGGCAAGAGCGATCGCCGTTCTTCGCCACCCGGCGGGCCGGGGCATGAGCCCGCGGCGGATCACCGTCTCGACCTGCGGTATCCCGGACGGCATCCGCAGGCTGGCAGGAGAGGGGCCGGACGTGAAGCTGGCCGTCTCGCTCGTCTCAGCGGACGGAGAGGCGCGTCGATCCCTCATGCCCGTCGCGCGCACGCATTCCCTCGGGGTGCTGAAGGACGCTCTCGTGTCATATCAGAAGGCCCGGAAACACAGGATCACCCTCGAGGTCGTGCTGATCGCCGGCAGGACGGACCGGGAGATCGACATTGCGGCGCTCAAGCGATTCATTCCACCCCTCTCGGTGATGGTGAACCTGATCCCTTGGAACCCGGCCGCCGAGATCGATTTCCGGGAACCGTCGCCCGAGCGGATCGCATGGTTCAGGGAGGCCCTGCAGCGCACGGGCATTCCCGTGACCGAGCGGATGAGGAAGGGTCGGGGGGTCTGCGGGGCCTGCGGTCAGCTAGCCGTTCTCGAGGATGGCGCGGATGCGCCGCACTCCCGCTGAAGAGGACTGCTCTTTCTGGATGACGAACCTGCCCAGCGCGCCGGTCTTCTGCATGTGGGGACCGCCGCAGACCTCCTTCGAGAAATCTCCGATCGAATAGACCTTCACCCTCTCCTCGTACTTCTCGCCGAACAGGGCAATTGAGCCAGCGGCCTTGGCCTGCTCGAGGCTCATCACCTCCATCGTGATGGGCAGGTCCCTCGCGATCTGCTCGTTCACGATGAGCTCCACCTTCTTCACTTCCTCGGGGGTCATGGGGGAGGGATGAGTGAAGTCGAAGCGCAGTCTCTCGGGTGTGATATTGCTGCCCTTCTGCGCCACGTGGCCGCCCAGCACCTGCCGCAGGGTCTGGTGGAGGAGGTGCGTGGCCGTGTGCAGCCGGGTCGTCATCTCAGAGTTGTCGGCCAGCCCGCCCTTGAAGGTCTTCTCGGCGCCGGCCTTGGACAGCTCCTGGTGCTTCTCGAATGCCTCCTCGAAGCCCTTCCTGTCAACGGCCATTCCGTGCTCGCGGGCAAGCTCCTCGGTGATTTCGATGGGAAAGCCGTACGTATCGTACAGCCGAAAGGCGACCCGTCCGGGGATGATCTTCTGGGGATTTTTCAGCAAGTTGGGCAGAAGCTTACCGAACTCCTTCTCGCCCTTCAGTAGCGTCTCGGAGAATCGCTCCTCCTCCATCCCGAGCTCGTGCGCGATCATTTCAGCGCGCTCACGAAGCTCCCGGTAGAATCCCTCGTAGGTCGAGACGACGGCGGCGGCGAGGGTGCCGAGGAAGCTTGTCTCGAGGCCCAGCTTGCGGCCGTGGCGGATCGCACGCCTCACGAGCCTGCGCAGGATGTAGCCCTGGCCGAGGTTGGAGGGCTTCACGCCCCGATCGTCTCCGAGGATGAACACCGAGGAGCGCAGGTGGTCGGCGATGATGCGGAAGGAGGTGTCGAGGGAAGCATCGGCTCCGAAGGTTTTCCCGGTGAGGCTCTGAAGCGACTCGATGAGGGGCCAGAACAGCTCCGTCTCGAAGACGGTCTTCTTGCCCTGCATCATGGCGATGGTCCGCTCGACGCCCATGCCCGTGTCCACGGTCTTCTGGGCGAGGGGAGGGTAGGTCCCCTCGGCTGTCTTGTTGTACTGCATGAACACGTCGTTCCAGACCTCGAAGTACTTTCCACAATGGCAGCCCGGCTTGCACGCCGGCCCGCAGGCGGGCATGCCGGTGTCGATGAACATTTCCGTATCGGGACCGCAAGGCCCTGTCTGGCCCGCGGGGCCCCACCAGTTGTCCTTGCGGGGGAGGAAATGGATGCGCTCGGCGGGGATGCCCACCGATTTCCAGATTTCGGCGGCCTCGTTGTCCGGCGGCACCTCGGCGTCGCCGGCGAAGACCGTGACGCTCAGCACATCGGGTGAGAAGCCGAGCCATTTCGGCGACGTGAGGAACTCGTAGCTGAAGGCGATGGCGTCTTTCTTGAAGTAGTCGCCCATGGACCAGTTGCCCAGCATTTCGAAGAACGTGAGGTGCGACGGGTCGCCGACCTCCTCGATGTCGTCGGTGCGGATGCACTTCTGGCAGTCCACCAGGCGCCTGCCGGCGGGATGAGGCTCGCCGAGGATGTAGGGGACGAGCGGATGCATGCCCGCCGTCGTGAAAAGCACCGTGGGATCGTTCTCGGGGATCAGCGATTTGCCCGATATCTCCGCGTGGCCCTTGCTCTTGAAGAACTCGATGAACCTGCGCCGCAGCTCGTTTCCTGTCATGGGAGCCAAAATACGGGCAGGAATGGGAAGTGTCAACCGCGACGGGCAGCCTCGGCGAGGTTCGTAGGCGAGATTGCCCGCCTGCCCCCTTCGATCTCCCTGACCATGGCGGCGATCCGTGAATTGACAGGGGTCGGCACGCCGACGGCCCTGCCCCTGCGCTCGATGTATCCATTGAAGTACTCGATCTCGGTCCTGCCGCCGCGCTCCAGCGATTGGAGGCTCGATGACCTGAGCCGCCTGTACTTGAACCCGAATGCCCGCAGGAAGAGGGTGCGCCGCAGGTCCGCGATCGAACCCGACCCTTCGAGCAGCCGGTAGTAGTCCAGCTTTCCCGCGTAGGGCGGAATGCGGAGGGGGATCGCATCGGCGACGGCGACCGCTTCACGGATGACGGCGATGAAAAGCGCGCGCGCGTCGGAACGGGCAAGCATCGCGCCGAGCCTGAGGCCGCACAGCACGCCGATCGAGCCGATGCAGGAGTTGACGATGAGCTTGGAGTACAGCCGGTTCAGGATGTCGGGGGCAATCTCCGTGGGGAAAACGCTGTCGAGAGCCTCGCGCAGCACCTCCATGCCCCCGGGGGCTCCCTCGGGGGTTCCCTCGGGGGTTCCCTCGGGGGTTCCCGAGGGCGAGGCGCCCGAAAGGGTCCCGATCGTCAGTTCTCCAGTGGAGGTGACATCGATCTCGCCGGGAGCGACCAGCGTCGAGCCCCAGCCCACCACGCAGCCGACAGCCCGCTCCTCACCGACCACCTCGGCCAACGCATCGACGCAGATGCCGTTCTGCATCGACACCACGAGGGAATCGGCGCGGAGAAAGGGCAGCAGGCGGCGCGCCGCATCCGGAAGATCGGGAGCCTTCACCGTGATCAGCGCGAACTCGAAGACGCCCTCGAGCTCCTCGATCGTCGTGACGGCGGCGAGACGGGCGCGGAAGTCGCCCCTGGCGCCGCGGATATGGATCCCGTCCGCGGCGACGGCCGCGGCGAGACCGGGCTTCTTGCAGACCAGCACGACATCCCGACCTGCCCGGGCGAGCAGCGCCGCTGTCGCACCGCCGATGGCGCCGGGCCCGACCACGACAAACCTTGCTGACTTTCCATTCATGCCCAGGTGTGCTCCTCGCGGCACTGTACACATCGGCGCCAGTCTTGGCCAGACCCGCGGGAAATGGTAGAAGGATCGGGTCATGCAGAACGCGAACCCCGATGCGGCGCGCCGCGACGCCGCTCTCGTCATCATCTGCTACGTCACCGTCTACCTCGTCTGGGGTTCCACCTATTTCTTCATCCGGCAAGCCGTCCTCACCATCCCGCCGTTCTACGTTGTCGGGCTCCGCTGGACCGTCGGCGGCGTCCTGCTTCTCCTCTTTGCGCTCTCGACGGGGAGGCTGAAAACACTCCCCACGGCCCGCGAAATCTTCTCGTCGCTCGCCCTCGGCTTCTTCCTCCTGCTGGTCGGAAATGGGCTGATCTCGGTGGCCGAGCTGAAGATCGACAGCTACATCGCGGCGCTGCTGGCAGCCTCGACGCCGATCCTCGTCGCTTTCTTCGACAGGTTCCTGCTGAAAAAGCCCCTCACTCTTCTGCGCGTGGCCGGAATCGTCGGCGGCTTCCTCGGCGTGGCCCTGCTCCTGTACAACGGCCGGTCGATCCGCACAAGCCTCGATGCCTCGGTCCTCATCGGGCTGGCAGGCGTCCTGTCGTGGAGCTTCGCCACGAGCCTCGGCCACCGGTTCCCCGTGCATGGGGACAACCTTGTGAACAGCGGCATCCAGATGCTTTTCGTCGGCGTCGTCTCCCTGGCGGGGAGTCTTCTTTTCGACAGGACCCCGTTGGCCGTCATCCAGGGCGCCTCCACGCTCTCCCTCCTCAGCCTGCTGTACCTGGCCGTGATCGGCGCGATCGCCTTCGCGGCGTACACGTTCCTCGTCTCCCGGGAGCCTGCTTCGCGCGTCGTGAGCTATGCTCTGGTGAATCCCCTTATCGCCCTGCTGCTCGGCCTGGGGCTGGGCAGAGAATCGGCGACTCCTTTCCTTTGGATCGGCGTTCCGCTCGTGCTCCTCGCCCTGGTCCTGATGCTCTACGGGGAGAGGATCCTCGAGCGCCTGCGCGGGCCGAAGTCGCGCGCGCAGCGGCGGAGGGAATTGCGGAAGTGAACGGGCTGCCCTCGGGGCTGCGCCGGATCGCGGCGCGCGTCGGCCTGCTCGTTGTCCTGCCCTCTTTGATCTCGGCGGCGCTCCTGGCCGCTCCATTTCCTGCCCTGGAGTCCCGCCTCCGGGATCCTGCCGGGACGCGGATCCTGGACAGGCGCGGGGGCTTCATTTCTCTCATCCCTGCGAGCGGCGGGGCTTTCGTCGAAAAGAGGGGAACCTCAGAGATCCCCGAGCCCTGCCGTGAGCTTTTCATCCGTCTCGAAGACAAGCGATTCTTTCGGCACCCCGGGGTGGATCCCCTCGCGCTCGCCCGCGCGCTCGCAGACGCCGCATTCGGGCGGGGCATCCGTTCGGGGGCCTCGACGATCACCATGCAGCTCGCGCGCATCGTTTCCCCTCGACCGCGCGGCCTCGCCGGAAAGCTCGGCGAAATGGCAACCGCACTGCGCCTCGAGGCGCGCCTCGCCAAGGGAGAGATCCTCGGGCTGTACCTGAACTCGGTTCCCTTCGGCCGCAACATCCTGGGGATCGGAGCGGCCGCGTGGGGCTTCTTCGGGCAGGACCTGGCCTCGCTCTCGCGCGCCCAGCTGCTGGCTCTTGCAGTCATCCCGCGAAATCCAGCCGCCTACGATCCATTCACCCACCCCGACGCCCTCATCGCCGCGGCAACCAGGGTATCGGCGCGAAACGGTTTGGGGTTCGACGCCGATGAGATCGCCCGCGCGGTCCTCTCGGCCAGGCCTGGACGTCCATCGGGCCAGGCGCCCCATTTCGCTCGGTATGTCGTTCGTCTCGCGAAAGAAGGAAAGCTCGCGGCAGGAGGCAGGCTTCCCGGGGGGGCCGCGTCGATCCGCACCGCGCTGGAGCCCGAGCTGAACCGTTTCATCGAAGGGCGGATACGGTCACACCTCGACCGAAACCGCGCTGCTCGGATCACGAACGCCGCCGCCGTTGTGCTGGACAATGCGACTGGAGAGCTCGTCGGCTGGGTGGGCTCCCGGGATTTCGACGACGCGCAGAGGTCCGGCCAGGTCGACGGCGTCCTGATCCGCAGGCAGAGCGCCTCGACCCTCAAGCCGTTCCTGTACGCCCGGGCGCTCGAGAAGGGCTGGACCGCGGCGTCGCTTCTACCCGACGCCGACATGGGTTTCGGCTCGGAGGAGGTCTACCGGCCGGTGAACTTCGACAGGAACAACCGCGGCCCCGTGCGGCTGCGAACGGCCCTGGCGAGCTCGCTGAACGTCCCCGCGGTCTTCATGCTCTCTCGCATCGGGGTGGCGGATTTCATGGACACGCTGCGCGGAGCCGGCTTCGCACTGCCGCCAGGGGCCGAAGAGCGCGACGGGCTCGGCGCGGCGGTCGGCAATGTGGAAGTGTCCCTTCTCGAGCTCACGCGAGCGTTTTCGGTCTTCCCCCGCGGCGGCACGCTGCCGCGGCTGCGGATCGAGCCGGGGCAGGGGAGAGAACAGGGGAGGAGGATTTTCAGCCCCGAATCGGCATGGACGATCTGCAGCATCCTCTCCGATCCGTCGGCTCGGGCATCGGGTTTCGGCACGCGCACGTATTTCCGCGCGACGTTTCCCGCCATGTTCAAGTCGGGCACATCAAGCGAGTTCACAAATCTCTGGTGCGTGGGCGCCACCCCCCGCTATACGGTCGGCGCATGGGCGGGGAACTTCGACGGCCGGGCCGTCATCAACAAGACCGGAAGCGTGGTCCCCGCGCGGATCGTGGCGGAAATCCTGGACCGGCTCGCCGACAGGGCGGAGGATTTCGCGATGCCGGCGGGCATGGCGACCGCAAGGATCTGCTCGCTCACCGGCGCGCCTGCGACCCCGCTGTGCCCCTCTGCCAGGACCGAATACTTCAGCGGGCTCTCCCGTCTGCCGGTTCCGTGCGCATACCATGCGGGGGGAGCACGCCGCGAGGAGCTGCTCCAGGAAAGCTTTCTCGCTCCCGGCGAGATTGTCCGGATCCTGTTCCCCGTCGACGGACAGGTTTTCTACATCGACGAGACGGCGGCCGGCGGCGCGCAGAGGGTGCCGATCCTTGTGGCGGCCCGGCAAGGAATGCGCTGCAGGGTTTCCTGCGACGGCGTCGATCTCAGTCCCGGTCCCAACGGCTCTTTCGCCGTCGCGGAGCGGCGTGGGGTCCACCAGGCCGTCGCACGGGCAGCGGGAGCGGAGCACAGGGCGTCTTTCAGCGTCAGGTGAGGAGGTTGGGGAGAAGCTCTCGCTGTCCTCAGCGGAGCATTTCCACTATAGTGGGTCGGCAGAGGGGTCAGGGTGATCGGAGATGCCGATTGCCCGCCGCAGAAGGAGGCGCGCGTGGGCGGCATCATGATCGCGGGGTTCCTCGACGCCGTCTTCGGTTGACGATCCGTGTGCGAAAGGTTTTTCGTCGAGGGCAAGGACGGGGTCACTCTCAAGGTCAGGGTAAAGCCCGGCGCGCGCGAGGATGCTCTGCTCGGCGTGCGAGCCGGCGAGCTCATGGTGGCGGTCAGGGCACGGCCCGAGAAGGGAAAGGCGAACCTCGAGGTGATCCGCCTGCTGTCCCGAGAGCTGTGCATATCCCGCGACGATGTGGTGTTGAAGAGAGGGGGAGCGTCGCCGCGCAAGGTGTTTTCGCTCCCTGCGAGCGTCGCCCCGATGCTCCAGCGGCTGGAGCGCGGCGCATGAGGAGGATGGGATGATCGAGCTCCAGCAGCTCTCGAAAGCGTACAACAGGGGCAAGGTCCAGGCCGTGAAGGACCTCACCCTCACGGTGCAGAGGGGGGAGCTGTTCGGATTTCTCGGGCCCAATGGGGCGGGGAAGACCACGACGATAAAGATGATGGTGGGCCTGCTGCGGCCCGACTCAGGCAGGGTGCTGCTGAACGGCATCGATGCGGGCAGGGAACCCCTCAAGGCCAAGTCCATCGTCGGCTTCTGTCCCGATGAGCCGGTGCTGTACGACAAGATGACCGGGATACGGTTCCTGACCTTCATTGCCGACGTGTTCGGCGTCTCGGGCGAGCGAAGGGCCAAGGTCCTGCCCGAGCTCGCCGAGAGCTTCGAGATGAAGGACGCCCTTGGGGAAATCGTGACCTCGTACTCTCATGGCATGCGCCAGAAGCTCTCCCTGATCGCCGCTTTGCTCCATGAACCCGAGGTCCTCATCCTCGACGAGCCCATCGTGGGCCTGGACCCTCGAGCCGCCTTTGTCCTGAAGGAGAAAATGAAGGACCTGTGCTCCCGAGGGAAGACTGTATTCTTCTCGACGCACATCATGGAGGTCGCCGAGAGGCTGTGCGACAGGGTCGGGATCATCAGCCGTGGAACGCTCATCGCCGCCGCGCCCTTGGAACAGCTTCGCATGAGGGCGGGAGAGCAGAGCGCGACCCTCGAAAGACTCTTTCTGGAGCTGACGGATGCGGACCCTCAGCCTCGCTAAAGCGACCCTTCGGGGCACCACATGGATCTCGAGCGACGGGCTGCGCGAGCTCGCGCGCAAAGAGCGGCTCTGGGTCCTTCCCTTGGCCGCGGCGGGCGGGCTCGCCGTGCTGGGGGCGTACCTCTTCATGCTCGTCGGCGTCTACCGCAGCCTGCTCGCCGCCGGCGCGGCGGCCGGACATCCCGAGCTGCTGATGTTCTACGCCCTGATGGGGAGCTGGGCTTTCATCTTCGTGACAGCGATCCCGCTCGCCCTCTCGGTGCTGTACTACTCCACCGACCTGCGCCTGCTGCTGACGCTGCCGGTGCGGCCGCGCAACATCGTGGCAGCCAAGGGGTCGCTGCTGTACCTGTACTGCCTGCCGGTGAACCTCGTCTTCCTGGTTCCGGCTCTGTGGCTGTACCTCTCGTCGGTCGGGGTGTCCCTCCCCGCGGCCCTCTCCGCCGTTGTGCATCTTTTTCTGTCGCCTCTTTTCCCACTCGCGCTTGCTTCCCTGCTGGTGCTGGCGCTCATGAAGGCGGTAAACCTCTCGCGCTTCAGGGTGGCCTTCGAGGTTGCGGGCATGGTCCTGGGGATCGCTCTCGTCCTCGGCCTGCAGGTGGTGCTGTCACGCACGGCCATAGCAGGCCTGTCGGGCGGCACCTTCGAGGCGCTCAACCGCTTCCCCGATCTCTACGGGGCCATGGCGCGCGCCCTGCCGCCTTTGGCCTGGGCGGCAAACGGCTTTGTCGCGGGAGCGGGCCCCGCGCCGCTGCTTCTCTCGCTGCTCGCGACTTGCGCGGTCATCGCTGCCGTGATGCTGCTCGCGCCCGTCGATTTCCTGCGAGGCGTCATGGAAAGGCGCGAGATCGGGCCCAAGCGCAGGGCGGCGTCTGGCGCTGCACCGCTCGCCCTTGCGGCGAGATCCCCCTTGGCGCGCAGCCTCCTGCGCCGGGAATGGGCGATCCTCTCGTCCAACTCGACCTCACTTTTCGAGGCATTCGGCGAGATGCTGATCCTGCCTCTTCTGCTCGGCGTGTACTCCATTCTCATCCCGAAGCAGTACCTCGGCCCGGCGATGAAGTTCATTACGGGCTCGCCCCTCATCGGCCTGATTCTGATGGGAGTGCTGGTGAGCATGACCAACCTCACGACAGTCTCGGCAACGAGCCTGTCACGAGAGGGACGCCTGTTCTCCCTAAGCCTCACGATGCCCGTGTCGGGCAGGACGCAGGTGAAGGCCAAGCTCCTGCTTCACATGCTGCTTTTCACCACGGCCTACGTGGTGGACCTCGTTATCTGCTGGATCATCTTCCGCTATCCCCTCGTCTCGCTCGTTTTCCTGATACCCGGCGGGATCGCGCTCCAGGTGGCGGGTTTCGTGACTGGCATTTTCTTCGACCTGAAGAGGCCCCTCCTGAAGTGGACGCACCCCCAGCAGGCGATGAAGAGCAACTCCAACGCCGTCGTGGGCATCGGGATCTCTTTCGGCCTCGTCGCGCTGCTCGCCGCTCCCAGCGCGCTTTTGGTGCTGCGCGGGGCGAGCCCGTTCCTGGTGAGCTGCGGCGTCGCCGCCGTGGGCATCGTTCTGGCCGCCATCCTCCTGCCCGCGCTGCTCTCCTACGCCGACAGGCGCTACGGGGGAGGGCTGGAGCTCGAGGTCTGAGACCGCAGCGCGAGCGCTGCTGACCTACTTCGCGCGGAAGACGATCTCGCCTTTCGCGAAATCCGCGGTCACCGTGTCGCCCTCCACGATGTCCCCCGCGAGGACCTTCCTCGCGAGCGGGTTCTGCACGAGGTTCTGGATCGCGCGCTTGAGCGGCCTGGCGCCGTAGAGGGGATCGAATCCGGCATCGGCGAGTGCCGCCTTCGCCTTCGGGGTCACCTCGAGCGAGATTTTTTTCTCCTTCAGCCGGCCGGCGAGCAGACCGAGCTGGATGTCCACGATCTTCAGGATCTCGGGCTTTCCCAGCCTATTGAAGAACACCGTCTCGTCGATGCGGTTCAGGAACTCTGGCTTGAAGGTGACTTTCAGCAGCGCGCCGATCGCTCCCTTCACGTCCTCCACCTTCTCGGCGCCCTGGATGATGTCCCCGCCGAGATTGCTGGTCATGATGATGAGGCTGTTTTTGAAGTCGACGATCCGGCCCTGGCCGTCCGTGAGCCGCCCCTCATCGAGCAGCTGCAGGAGGACATTGAACACGTCGGGATGCGCCTTCTCGATCTCGTCGAACAGGATCACAGAATAGGGCCTGCGGCGCACGGCCTCGGTGAGCTGGCCGCCCTCCTCGTAGCCCACGTATCCCGGTGGCGCGCCGATCAGCCGCGAGACCGTGTGCTTCTCCATGTACTCGCTCATATCGATGCGGGTCACCGCCTTCTCGTCGCTGAAGAGGAAGTCTGCGAGGGTCTTTGCGAGCTCCGTCTTCCCTACGCCGGTAGGCCCCAGGAAGAGGAACGTGCCCAGAGGCTTGCCGATGTCGGACAGCCCTGACTTGTTCCGTCTGATGGCATCCGAAACCGCCGCGATGGCCTCGGCCTGGCCGACGACCCGGCGCGACAGGATCTCCTCGAGCTTCAGGAACTTCAGTTTCTCGGATGCGAGCATCTTGGAGACGGGAATGCAGGTCCAGTGCGAGACGATTCCCGCGATGTCCTCCTCGGACACCTCCTCGCGCAGCAGGCGCGTCTCGCCGTGCAGCCCCTCCAGCTCCGCGCTCTTTGCCGCGAGCTGCCTCTGCGTCTCGGGGATCCGCCCATGCTTGATCTCGGCGGCCTTGGAGAGGTTCCCGTCGCGCTCGTTGCGCGCCTCCTCGATGCTGAGCTCCTCGAGGGAAACCTTGAGCTTCCTGATCTGCTCGATGATGCCCTTTTCGTTCTGCCATTGCATCTTCATGGCGTCGCGCCGGCCGCCCAGGTCGGCGAGCTCCCTGTCCAGCCCGGCCATGCGCTCGCGGGAAGCCTCGTCGGTCTCTTTGGACAGGGCCTGTTTCTCGATCGTGAGCTGGAGGATCCTCCGCTCTGCCCTGTCCAGCTCGGTGGGCTGGCTCTCGATCTCCATCTTCAGCCGGCTGGCCGCCTCATCGATCAGGTCGATCGCCTTGTCGGGCAGGAACCGGGAGGTGATGTATCTGTCCGAGAGGACCGCTGCGGCGATGATCGCATCGTCGCGGATTCGAACCCCGTGGTGCACCTCGTAGCGCTCCTTCAAGCCCCGCAGGATCGCGATCGTGTCCTCGACGGACGGCTGCGAGGTGAAGATGGGCTGAAACCGGCGCTCAAGCGCCGCGTCCTTCTCGATTCGCTTCCTGTACTCGTTGAGGGTCGTGGCGCCGATGGCGCGAAGCTCGCCTCGGGCAAGGGCGGGCTTCAGCAGGTTGGAGGCGTCCATCGCTCCCTCGGCCGCCCCCGCACCGACGAGAGTATGCAGCTCATCGATGAAGAGAATGACAGCGCCGCTGCTGTCGGCAACCTCCTTGATCACTGCCTTCAGCCTTTCCTCGAACTCGCCGCGGAACTTGGTGCCGGCAACCAGCCCTCCAAGGTCGAGGGCGAGAAGGCGCTTCCCCTTCAGCGAGTCGGGCACGTCGCCCGAGATGATCCTGCGGGCGAGCCCCTCGACGATGGCGGTCTTCCCGACGCCGGGCTCTCCAATAAGAACGGGATTGTTCTTGGTGCGCCGGGAGAGCACCTGCATGACCCTGCGGATCTCCTCGTCCCTGCCAATGACGGGATCGAGCTTCTCCTTGCGGGCGAGGTCGGTGAGGTCGCGGCAGTACTTCTCCAGGGCCTGGTAGCGCGCCTCCGGGTTCTGGTCGGTCACACGCTGGTTCCCTCGTACGGTCCGCAGGGCCTCCATGACCGCGTCGCGAGTGACTCCGCGCTTCCCGAGCAGCTCGCGCGCATCCCCCTCGGTCTCCAACAGCGCGAGCAGGAGGTGCTCCGTGCTCGTGAACTCGTCCTTCAGCCCGTCGGCCTCCCGCTCCGCTCTATTGAGCACCTTCGAGAGCCGGGGCGCCATGGTGAGCTGCGCCGCATCGCCGTGCACCTTCGGCTTTGCGGCGAGCCCTCTGCGCACGGCTGACGCGAGCTCCCCCGGCTCCGCTCCGATGCGGTCGAGAAGGGGCGGGACCACCCCGTCCTTCTGCTCGATCAGGGCCAGCAGGAGGTGGTCGGCGTCGAGCGACGCATGGCTGAAGGAGTGAGCGATCGAGTCGGCCTCCTGGATGGCCTCCTGCGCCTTGATGGTAAGCTTGTCGTATCTCATAGCTTCCGAAAAGATACGGAGGGATGGGCCACGGGTCAAATCCTGATTATATTGTGGACGAGGAATATATGAGATCAAACATGCTCTGTCTGCTGTTCGTGGGAATCTCCACCGCCTCATTCGCCTTCGGTCAGGCGGACGTGAACTACGAGGAGCCCGCGAGGCTCGCCGAGCTCGTTGCGGGAAACGATGTCCCCTACATCCTCGTGGATGTGCGCACGCCCGCCGAGTACGCATCGGGCCACATCCCCACGGCGATCAATATTCCGCTCACCGAGATCGCCTCCCGGCCGCCGACAGAGGACACCTCAGCCCTGATCATCGTCTATTGCCGCTCGGGCGCTCGATCCGCCTCCGCGCGGCAGGCCTTGCAGAAGCTGGGCTACTCGAAGGTCGTCGACTTCGGCAGCGTGTCGAAGTGGCGCGAGGGGCTGGTCGAGGGAGACGCCCCGACAGCCCAGTAGACCCCTTCCGCGGCGCGGTTTGACAGCGGCCGCGGGGGCGTTCTATACTCCGGACGATGTCAGGGACGGCTTTTCCTGAGGGTTTTCTCTGGGGCGCGGCCACCGCTTCCTATCAGATCGAGGGAGCAGCCCGCGAAGACGGGAAGGGTGAGTCGATCTGGGACAGGTTCTGCCGCGTTCCTGGAGCCATCAGAAACGGCGACACCGGCGACGTCGCCTGCGACCACTACCACCGCTGGCGCACCGACGTCGAGAACATGAGGGACCTCGGCCTCAAGGCGTACAGGTTCTCCGTGTCCTGGCCGCGGCTTCTCCCCACAGGGAAAGGGAAGCTGAACCGCAGGGGCCTGGACTTCTACCAGACCCTCGTCGACTCGCTCCTCGCAAACGGCATCGAGCCCGCGCTCACGATATACCACTGGGACCTGCCTCAGGCCCTGCAGGAACATGGCGGCTGGGTCGTCCGGGACACCGCCTCCTGGTTCGCCGACTATGCGGCGCACCTCTTTTCCGCACTCGGCGACCGGGTGCGCACATGGATCACGCTCAACGAGCCGTGGGTCTCCTCGTTCCTCGGGTACGCGCAGGGCATCCACGCGCCGGGGATCCGCAGCTTCGCGAAGGCGGTGGAAGCCTCCCACATTCTGCTGCTCGCCCACGCGAAGGCGGTGGAAGCCTACCGCCAGGTGACCCCCGCCAAGGGGCGGATCGGGATCGCCCTCAATCTGCATCCCGTGTACCCGCTGACGGACGGCATCTCGGACCAGGAGGCCGCCCGGGTCGCCGACGGGCACCAGAACAGATGGTTCCTCGACCCCGTTTTCTCGGGCGCCTATCCCGCCGATATGCGAGAGCTGTACGCGCGAACAGGCGTCGCTCCCCGGGTCGAGCAGGGCGACGGGGAGCTGCTGCGCAGCAATCCCCCGGACTTTCTCGGCGTCAACTACTATTTCCCGCATCGCGCGGCCGCGAGCCAGAAGCACGCGGTCCTCGGATTCGAAAATGCCGTGCCCCGGGACTGCGAGAAGACCGAGATGGGCTGGGAGGTGCGTCCCCGCGGTCTGTACGAGCTGCTGATGCGTCTGAAGGCGGACTACGGCAATCCCGCCATGATGGTCACGGAGAACGGCATCGCCTGCCGGGACGAGAGCAGGGTGGGCGAGCAGATCGCGGATTTCGACAGGGTGGAGTTCATCCGCTCGCATCTGCGCGAGGCCCGTCGCGCGATCGCCGACGGGGCGAACCTCGAGGGATACTTCGTCTGGTCGCTCATGGACAACTTCGAGTGGGCCGAGGGCTACTCGAAGCGCTTCGGCATCACGCACGTTGACTTCAGGACGCAGGCGCGGACCTGGAAGAAGAGCGCGGGCTGGTACCAGAGGGTGATCAGCGCCAACGGAGCGGCGCTGGAGTAGCGGAAGGCTCGGCCAGCTTTGGCCCGCCTCTGCCCGCCGGGTCAGAAATCGAGCCTCAGTACACCCGTTTTCCGAACGCGCTGAGGAGGTCGGCGATCTCGACGAGCCCCCGGATCCTGAAAGGCTCCGCGTACGATGCCCCGATCAGCCTGCCGTAGTGAGCCATGCGGGCGAGAAGCAGCTCCCAGAAGTGCTCGCTGGAAATGAAGGTCTGCTCTTCCCCTGCCGCGAGCGCCGGGCTGTACACCTGGGTGCCGTAGGCCTGGATCGCCCTCTTCTTCTCTTCGATGTGGGCGGAGATGTCGACGACGAAGCTGGGCTCGAACTCCCAGCTCGACATGTAGTACACGAGCTCCGCGGGTCTGAAGGGCTCCTGGCCGGTGTCCAGCTTTCGCAGGCCGGCAAGGAATGCCGCCTCCTGCACGGTGCGAGACGCCGCGCCGTGATCCGGATGCCTGTCCTCCCAGTAGGGCAGCAGCAGGATCGTGGGCCTGTGCTCGCGGATCTCGCGGACGACGGCGAGCCTCGATTCCTCGTCGGCGGCGAGCCTGCCGTCGGGAAGCGAGAGCATCTCGTGGTGGGCGAGGCCCATGAGACGGCTGGCCGCATCGAACTCCGCGGCGCGCGTCTCCGGTGAGCCGCGGGTCCCCGTCTCGCCGCGCGTGAGGGTGATCACGCCGGTGGCCGAGCCCGCGCGCGCGGCCTTCAGCAGGGTCCCCCCTGCGGCAAGCTCGACGTCGTCAGGGTGCGCGCCGAAAGCGAGGATGTCCGTCTTCAAGGCTCGATCTCCACGCAGTGGTGCACGGGCGCGAAGATGTCGATCGCCCGGCTCTCTTCCTCGAGGACGCGCATTCCGTAGCGCGCGAGGAAGGGCACGATGTTCAAGGCCCGCTCCTGAAGGCCCGACCGGGGGAAAAGGGAAGCGAGCATGCGCTCGACTTGTCCTCGCAGGATCTCGTCCTTTTTTTTCGCCGCCTGGGTGATCTTCTTCTCGATGAACTCGAACTGCTTGAGGCTCGCACTCGTGGCAAGCTCAGCCGTCTGTCGCAGGGTCGGGTCCAGCCTCGCGATCTCTTTCGTGAGATCCCCCCATATCCGCTCGACCGCCAAGCGGCCGTCGGCCAGGCGAGCCGCGAGCGCCGGCGGGATCTCCCGTTTTAGGATCTCGTCGATGAGCGTCCTGCCGCGGCCGATGACCTCCTTGACTGTGAGCCCGAGCTTCGCGAGCGATTTTCCGATCCTCGGCTCCACCAGTGTGATCGACGCCCGGGGGAACAGGATCGGCATGGGGATGCCCATGCGTTCGTAGGCGATCGTGAGCTGGGAGAAATAGGCGATTTCGGAAGGACCGAGCACCGCCGCGACGGTGGGGAAGAGCGTGTCCTGGTACAGGGGCCGCAGCGCCGCGTTCGGGCTGAAGCTGTCCGGGTCCTTCTCGAGGGCCGCGACCAGCTCGTGAAGGCCGAGGCTTCGCCCCGATCCCTTCAGGATGATCCCTTCCCCGACGAGCGCGATCGCCTCCCTGCCGGGATCATGGTGGAACAGGGTGAGCATGTCCTCGCGCAGCTCGATCTGCGCCGAGTAGCCCGCCTCGCGCAGGCGCGCGGACTGCCGCCGAACAGCCGCGCTCACGGGGCTTCCTTCCTCGATCTCCCTGCGGAAGAGGGGAAGAGCGATCCTCTTCAGACGGCTGTCGGATGGGTCCACGAGCACGAGCCCCTGTCGGGAGAACAGGGAGGACATCAAGCGGCCGAAGGCCTGGGGGTAGCTGCTGCCAGCGGCGTACGCCGAGCGAAGCGAGCCCATGAGCTCGTGCGAGAAGTCCGTGCCAGGGAGGGTGGACTCCAGCGCGTCCAGGGCGGCTGCGATTCCCGGTCCGAGACGCACGCGCGAGACGGGCAGCCTGGCATCGGGTGTCGCGCCGGCCGGCGGGGCTTCGCGAAGGGATATCTCGCGCAGGGCGCCGTTCTGGTCCGTGACCAGGACATGGTCGACCTCCGCGAGGTCGCTGTCCTCCGAGGCGATCCAGAACACCGGGATCACGGGCCGGCCAAGGCTCTCCTCGAGACGCGAGGCGAGCCGCAGGATGGTCACCGCCTTGTGCGCCGTGTAGAGTGGACCCGAGAAGAGCCCGGCCTGCTGTCCGCCGATCACGACCAGGGACCGCGGGTCGGCGATCCTCTCGATCTGGCCCATCGCCTCGCGCTCAGCAGCAAAAGCCAGGTTCTGCTCGCTCAGGACCCGGCGCAGCGTTTCCCTCTCATAGAGGCGCGCGTCGATTGCCGCGGCCTGCTCGAGGAACGACCGCGGGTCCCCGAAGTGCCGGGGCACGAGCGCGGTGAAGCGCGGGGCGGCGTTCCAACAGTCCAGCAGGAGGCTGCCGGACGGGTGCAGCTCCCCAAGGGGGAAGGAGTGGGCCATGCAGCATCCTACATCGAATGGCTCGCCATTGGAAATGGGCGGGTGATCCGGATATACTGGAAAACGGACGGAAAGTAAAACAGAAGGACGGAAAAACCATGAAAAAGGCTCTCCTTTCGCTTGCCCTGCTGGCTGGGGCGTGTCTCGCCGCTTCGGGTATCGGCGTCGATGTGAGCGAGCTGCGGAGCGCGGGGACAATCGAGTTCGTCAACTACTCGGGGCCGCTCAACATCTTCCAGACCGACCTGAACATCCGGGGGATCGGGAGAAGCCTCGCCCGGCAGGTCTCCCGGGGAGGAGGGGGTGCGCGGATCTCGCTGAAGTACTCCGCGCTCCACGTGGTCGGCACGGAGGAGCCCGAGAAGTTTTCGGCGGACATCATCTCGCTGGACAAGGACGCGAAGGTCGACCACATCACCAATGTCCGCCGCATCGTCTCGGCCTACCTCGAAACCCTCTACAGCTATCCGAGGAAGGACGCGGACCTGCTCGCTCTGTTCGTGTCGTACTACAACGCGGTCTACCGAAGGAACTTCGACTACTTTTCGGGCAAGTACAAGACGATCGTGCTGGCCCACCTCGATGCGCAGAGGTTGGGTATCTCGACGAAGTACTTCGAGTGGCCCGGCGCGACCCAGCTTGTCGTCCCGCTGAACGAGAAAGCGGCGCGAGACGTGCTCAGCGCGCTGAGCACCTCCGAGCTCACGACGAAGGCCGTTGTCGACAGGCTGAAGGCCAAGGAGGACAAGGGGGTCAAGGAACGGACCCAGATCGTCGAGCTCAAGCAGAAGGAAGTGGCGAAAGGGCAGGAAGTCGTCGACGCGGAGGCGAAGAAGCTGGCCGAGCAGAAGAAAGCCTCTGATGCAGCGGCGGCCGACCTCGAGAAGGCCAAACGCGACGCGGAGGCGCTGAAGTCAGCCGAGGAGAAGAAGGCGGCCGAGGAGAAGATTCGCGCGCAGGAGGAGGCGCTCGCCAAGCAGCGCGAGGCCCAGAAGGCCGACGAGGAGAGGATCGCGGCCCAGCAGAAGGCGCTGGAGGAGAAGAAGCAGGAGATCGCCGGAGAGAAGAAGGACATCGCGGCCGATGCAACCGCGCTCAAGGCTGAAACCCAGCCCGAGCAGCTGAAGAAGGAACTGGAGAAGAAAAGCGAGGAGATCGCCGCCCGCGAGGCCGATGTGGCCAAGCGCGAGGAGCTCGCGAAGAAGGGCGAGACCGACGCGGCGATCTTCGGCGGCAAGCTGTACTACCTGAAGATCAAGGAATACCTGACCGGCGGTCACTACAACAACGACATGCTGATCATCAACGCGGGGACCGGCAAGGTCCTCCTGAAGTCGGCCGAGGCGTACATCTGCGGCAGGAAGTACGATATCTTCCCCGAGGGCGTGGCGGTGATCACCCATAAGGGTGATCACACGGCGGGTCACTACCTCACGCTGCTCGACCTGGACACCCTCGCTCGAAAGGCGATCGGCGAGGAGCCCGTCTTCTACCGCGGCTTTGTGGAGGTGCGCGACGGGTTCACCTATACCATCGTTGACAGGGAGAAGTCCTACTTTCTCGGGAAGTTCGACGCGGCCATGAAGCTTCTGGCCATCTCGAAGGACCCGGTCGACGGGGACTCGTTCATCAGCTTCTACGGCGACCTCATCTACATCAACAGGGAGGACAAGCAGATCCTCGTGCTGAAGAAGGATGACCTCTCGACGTCGGGGACCATCGCGCCGTAGATGCGAGTCGACGGGATCCACTACAGCACGATCTGGATGGAGGGCCGGACCGTCCGGATGATCGACCAGCTCGCGCTGCCCTTCAGGTTCGAGATCTTCGACTCCCCGGATCACGCGAGCACTGCCCGCGCCATCCGCGACATGGTCGTGCGGGGAGCGGGTGCTATTGGCGCGGCCGGCGCGTACGGGCTGGCGCAGGCGGCCCTGGAAGCCCCCCCGGCCCCGCAGGAGTTCGCAGGCTACGTGCAGCGCGCAGCCTCGCTCATCAAGGCTACGCGGCCAACCGCGCAGAACCTTTTCTACGCCGTCGATCGGGTCCTGGCGGGCACCCTTGCGTCGCTGCCGCGCTCGGAGAAGGCGCGAGCGGCTGCCGTCGATGAGGCGCAGGCGATTGCCTCCGAGGATGCCGAAGCTGGCCGACGGATCGGCGAGGTCGGCGCTGCGCTGATCAAGGACGGGGCCCGCGTGCTCACGCACTGCAATGCGGGATGGCTCGCCTTCACAGACTGGGGCACCGCCCTCGCGCCGCTGTACAGGGCGAAGCGCGACGGGAAGAGGCTGTTCGCATGGGTGGACGAGACCCGGCCGCGCCTGCAGGGCGCGCGGCTGACCGCCTGGGAGCTGGCGGGTGAGGGGATCGACTTCAGGATCATCCCCGACAATGCCGCGGGCTGGTTCATGCGCCGGGGAGAGGTCGACCTCGTGATCGTCGGCGCCGATCGAATCGCCGCCAATGGGGATACTGCGAACAAGATCGGCACCTACGAGAAGGCGGTGCTCGCCCGGGAGAGCGCGATCCCGTTCTACGTTGCCGCTCCTCTCTCGACCATCGACTTCGGCTGCCCGGACGGGAATGCGATTCCGATCGAAGAGCGCTCGGAGGATGAGGTCCTGACTGCCAGCGGGCCAGAGGTCTCAACAGGAGCGATCCGGACGGTGCGCGTGGCAGCGCCCGGATCACGCGCGAGGAACCCCGCCTTTGATGTGACCCCGGCCGGCCTGATCACGGGCATCATCACCGACAAGGGCCTCTGCAAACCCCGCGAGCTGCGGGAAAGCTACTTCACGAACTCGAAGCTGCCGTCCCAATCCGTGTAGTCGAGGCTGACCACTCCATTGCGAGTGGAGCCGAGGTACGACGACTGGCCGGGGAGGATCCTGATCGTCACGGTTCCGCCAGCCGCGAAGGTGATCACGCCTGCATGGACAGCGGCAGCGCCGATCGACGAGTCGTCCGTATAGACGTCGGTCCCCCAGACGCCGGTATCGCTCCCGCCCGCGGGCAGCGTGAAAGTGAACTGCTGGTTGTCCTTGCCTCGATAGGCAACCGCGTCGTCGCTCCATGTGATCGTTCCGAGGAGCGCGCATCCACCCAGGCTGAGAACAGCCAGACCGATGAGAGCGAGGCCGATGAGCGAGAAGTGTCTTCTCTTCATTTCAATCTCCCTTCCCTCGATGAGTGTTTTGCACCTTGCAAGTATATCCCTCGGCAGGCAGCCCTTCCAGGGGTCAGCTGCGGCTGGGCCGCGGTGCCGCTGGAACGCAGGCTTGGCTTGAGCGCTCGAATGGGGTACAATTCGGGGCAGCGGAGACTACGGCTCATGGACCAGAAGTTCTACCCCCACGTCAAGGCGTTCCTTCTCTCCCACCAGATCGGGGAGGATCCCGAAAAAAACCTGGCGAAGATCAGGGTGATCGCAAACAGCAATCCTGCGCGCTGGGACGGGAAGCTGCCCACCCAGGGCATACGTCCCGACACCAGCGTCTGCAAGGTCGTTGAACGGACGCCCAGCAGGCCGGTCGTGCCGTGGTGGTGGTACGCCGAGGAGAG
The DNA here is from genome assembly GCA_964353885.1 of uncultured Spirochaetaceae bacterium. Classification (GTDB taxonomy): domain Bacteria; phylum Spirochaetota; class Spirochaetia; order SZUA-6; family Fen-1364; genus CAVTER01. The sequence continues at coordinate 36,331 of CAYGXO010000081.1, read as the reverse complement.
CGAACCCGTTCCCGCAGTAGTTCGGGACATCTACGAAGGGCTCACCTTTGATTTCGCTCTCGTATACCCGAAGAAAAACGCGTGGATCTACGTCTGCGTGGAGCCGCAGACGGAGACTCTGGCGCTCCTCGGCAGGCAGGAACACCTCAAGGCATTCATTCTGATGTCCCTTATCAACAAGAACTTTCCGCGCGCGCAGCGGGAGCATAGGCGCGTGCGGCTCGGAACCCTGATGGATTCTAAGGACATCCAGAAGATCTTCACTTTCGTCGCCCGCAGGGAGGAGGATCCGGCCCGCGGATCGGTTCCCGCAGGCCTTCCGGTCCTGAGCCGGCTCGTGCATCCCTCCTCCAATACCGCCAACTGGAGCATCAGGCTGCCGCGGGACAGGCACGCCTACGGCAGCTTCCTGGAGATTCTCCCCGCATCGTGACTCGCGAGGCGCCTCCTACTTGCTGAACAGCTCAGCGATCTCCTTCTTGTAGATCTTGTTGATCACGTCGCGCTTCATCTTCAGCGTGCCGCTGAGCTCCACCGGCTCCTCGAAGTGCTTCGGTATCAGCTTGAAGCGGAAGATCCTCTCGAACTCGCGGAACCCCCGCTTCGCGCCCACGCGGGAGTTGATCTCATCCGAGATGAGCTCGATGATCTCCGGGTTCTCCAGCAGGTCCTCCTTCGACATATAGGTGATCTCCTGCTCCTCGGCGTGCTTCTCGAGAGCTTCCTGGTTGGGCACGACGAGCGCGGCGAGGAACTTCTGGTCCTGGCCTAGGACGATGACCTGGTCGATGTACTCGCTCTCGAGTATTGTGTCCTCGATGGGCACAGGTTCGACGTTCTCACCGCCCAGCAGGACGATGGTCTCCTTGACCCGGCCGATGATCTTCAATTCGCCCTTGAACGTTTGCATGCCGAGGTCGCCTGTGTTCAGCCAGCCGTCGGCCGAGAGGACCTCCGCGGTTTTGTCGGGCCTGTTGTAATAGCCCTTCATGACGTTCGGGCCCTTGACGTGGATGACACCCTTCTTCCCGGGGCCGACCGGCTTTCCGGTCTCGGGGTCAAGCAGCTTGGCTTCCAGCTCTGCCAACAGCGGGCCGATGGTCCCCGCCACGGGGTGCTTCTGCAGCCGGACGGATACTACTGGGGTGGTCTCCGTCAGCCCGTATCCCTCCAGGAGGAGTATGCCCGCGGCGCCGAAGAACTTGTCCACGTGCGGGGGAAGGGCGCCGCCGCCGGAAACGGTGAACCGGAATCTTCCTCCGAGCTTCTCCTTGATCTTCTTGAACACGAGGATGCTGCCCAGCGCCTTCAAGGGCCACAACAGCAGGAAGGGGAGAATGCCGAGCAGGAAGTCCGTGACACGGAACCTTCGGGCGAACTGCGGAAACAGCCCCTTCACCAGCGCCGCGGCCGTCATGTAAGCCATTCCGACTGAGACGAAGAAGCTGAAAAGGGCGCTTTTAATTCCGCCTTCCTCACTCACCTTTCGGATGATGCCGGCGCGGACCGCTTCCCAGATCCGCGGCGCCGAGGCCATGATAGTGGGCCTGACGCTCGCCATGTCCGCGAGCATGATGCTGCCCACGCGCTTTGAGTACGCGAGTGTCGCCCCCACGCTGATGGCCATGTACTCGACGATGCGCTCGAAGGAGTGCCAGACCGGCAGCACGGAGAGGAAGATGTCCTCGGGACCGGCCTGGATCGCGGCCGGCACGATCGTGCGCAGGTTGTGGAGAAAGTTCGAATGGGTGAGCATGACGCCCTTGGGCTCGCCGGTCGTGCCAGAGGTGTAGATGAGAGTGGCAAGGTCGGCAGGGCCGCCTTTCGCCATCTCGCGGCGGTACGCCTGGGGGTCCTTCGCGAGGAGGCTCTTCCCCCTGTCCATGATGTCGGCGAACGTGTGGAGCTTCACGCCCTGGAGCGGCTCGGTGAAGCTGCTCGGCGTGAACTCCTCGTCGATGACGATGATCTTCGTCAAGAGGGGCAGAGCTGCCTTCTGAGAGAGAATTTTCTTCACCTGCTCCGCGTTCTCCGCGAGCGTCACTGCGCAGTCGGCGTGCTTGAGGATATAGCGGGCCTCGTCGGGCATGGTGTCCGAGCCTCGAGGAACATCGGCCGCTCCGATGCCGAGGATGCCGAGGTTGGCGATAATCCATTCCTTCCTGTTGTCCGTGATGATGCCGACGTGGTCTCCTCGCTTCACGCCGAAGTCGAGCAGCCCTGCACCGAAGCGCTCGAACAGGGAGGCGAACTCCCTGTAGGAGATCTCCTTCCATTCTCCCGCCTTGGTCTTGCTCATAAGGGCGACCTCTTGGGGGTACTTTTCCGCAACCGCCCAGAAGTTCTTTACGACCGTATCCTGCGTGTCCTTCATCGTGTCCTCCCGCGTGGTTTTATTGGGGGATTCGATCAGCTACTCCACGACCGAGCGTACCATAGGTGAGTATTCTGGTCAAGAATTTATTTCAAGCTGTGGATATTTATGCAGGTACAGGTCTGCCCGACAGGCCTGCTATCGATCAATGAACCCCTGAAGGAGCCTTCGAGCGTCATCGAGGCCTTTCAGGTACTGCGCCCGTTCCTCTTCTCTGAGCGGGGCCTCCTTTGGGTAGCCCCCTCGCTTGGCGAAGTCGAAGAGCTTCAGCGAACGGAACCGGCCGCACTGCTCGGAGCCTTTTCCGAACGCCTCTTCGAGCTTCTTCTCGGTCTTGTCCTTCCAGTCCTTGAGCCTCGATTCCTCGGGGTTTCGCGATTTCAGGCCGCTCAGGTCGCTGATGAGGGATTGGATCTTGGACTTGTCCTCCGGTTTCATGGCGCCTCCCATGGGTGATGATCTCGGCATGAGTCACTATTGCTTCAATAGTACCAACAAAGAAAAGGCAGAGGGAAGAGGCGAGGGACGTGCTATCGGACCACCCCGAGCTCCCTGCCGACCTTCGTGAAAGCTTCCACCGCCTTCGAGATGTCGTCGTCCGTGTGGGCCGCGGAGATCTGCACCCGGATCCTCGCGAGCCCCTTTGGGACCACCGGGTAGCTGAAGCTGATCACGTAAATTCCCTCTTCGAGCAGCCGGCGCGCCATCTCCGCGGCGCGTTTCTCATCGTGGAGCATGATGGGCACGATGGGGGTGCTGCCAGGCCTGATGTCGAAGCCGGCCGCCGCGATCTCCGAACGGAAGCGCGCCGCGCTTCTCTCCAGCCCGTCGCGCAGATCCGTGCTCTGTTCCAGCATGTCCAGCACCTCGAGGGTCGTCGCGGCAACCATGGGCGCGAGCGAGTTCGAAAAAAGGTAGGGCCTGCTCCTCTGGCGCAGCAGCTCGATGAGCTCGCGCCGGCCGGCCAGGCATCCGCCCGTCGCGCCTCCGAGCGCCTTGCCGAAGGTCGTCGAGACGAGGTCGACTCTCCCCATGAGGCCGAAATGCTCCGCGGTGCCGCGGCCGCTCCTGCCGATGACCCCCGTGGCGTGGCTGTCGTCCACCATGACCATCGAGCGGTGCCGCTCTGCCGCGGCGCAGATCTCGGGCAGCTTGGCGATATCTCCGTCCATGGAGAACACCCCGTCGGTGACGATCAGCCGCAGCCTGGCATCCGCCGCTTCCCGCAGCTTTTCCTCGAGGTCCGCCATGTCTGCGTGGGCGAAGATGAGCCGCCGCGTCTTGCACAGGCGCGCCCCGTCGATGATCGAGGCGTGGTTGAGCTGGTCGGTGAGCAGGGCGCAGCCCTCGTCGAGCAGCGGCTCGAAGACCCCGCCGTTCGCGTCGAAGCAGGAGGAGTACAGCAGGGCATCATCGGCGCCGAGAAAGCCCGACATGCGCCTCTCGAGCTCCCGGTGCACCTCGAGGGTGCCGCAGATGAAGCGCACCGAAGCCATGCCGTAGCCCCATCGCTCGAGGGCGCGGTGGGCGGCCGCGACCAGGCGGGGGTGCGAGGCGAGGCCGAGGTAGTTGTTTGCGCAGAAATTGAGAACCTCGGCGTGATGTGGCGCTCCCGCCTCTCCCTCCGTGACCACCCGGATGCGCACCCCCTGCGGGGTCGCGATCACCCTCTCCTGCTTGTAGGTCCCGGCGGCCCTGATCTCGCCGATCCTTCCGCTGAGCTCGGCTCGCACGGCCTCGTCATACATCGTCCGCATCCTCCCCGATCGACAGCACCACCTTGCCGCAGTCGCCGGCCCGCATCGCATCGAACCCTTCACGGAACCTCTCGAACGGAAAACGGTGCGTGAGCACCGGTGAGACGTCCAGCCCGCTCTGCAGCATGGTCTGCATCTTGTACCAGGTCTCGAATATCTCCCGGCCGTAGATCCCCTTGATGACGAGCCCCTTGAAGATGACCTGGTCCCAGCGGATGCCTGTCGAGTTGGGGAGAATGCCCAGCAGGGCGATGCGGCCGCCATGGTACATGTTCTCGAGCATCGACTCGAAGGCGGTTCCGCTGCCGGACATCTCCAGGCCGATGTCGAATCCGATGATCCCCAGGTCCCTCCGCGCCTGCTCGATGGACGAGCGGGACACGTTCACGGTCATCGTGGCGCCCATCCGCGCGGCCAGGCCGAGGCGGTAGTCGTTCACGTCCGTGACGACGATCCGCTGCGCGCCGACGTGCCGGCAGATGGCGCAGGCCATGATGCCGATGGGCCCGGCCCCCGTGATCAGGACATCCTCGCCCACGAGATCGAACGACAGGGCCGAGTGGGTGGCGTTGCCAAGCGGGTCCAGGAACGAGGCGATCTCGGAGGGGATGGACGGGTGCACGTGCCAGGCGTTGGAGGCGGGGAGGCTGAGGAACTCCGCGAAGCAGCCGTCTCGGTTCACGCCGATTCCTACCGTGTTTGTGCAGAGGTGGCGACGGCCGGCCCTGCAGCTGCGGCACACGCCGCAGACGATGTGCCCCTCCCCGGATACCCGTTCGCCGATCTCGTAGCCGCTCACGTTCTCGCCCATGGCCACGATCCTGCCGACGAACTCGTGCCCGACGGTCATGGGGGGACGGATCGTCCGCTGGGCCCACTCGTCCCAGTTCCAGATGTGCAGATCGGTCCCGCAGATCGCCGCCTTGTCCACCCTGATCAGCAGGTCATTGCCTCCGATCTGGGGTCGGGGCACCTCCTCCATCGAGAACCCCGGTCCGGGGCTCGTCTTCACGAGCGCCTTCATCCCGCCAGTATATCACGGCGCGGTCTCCGGACCTTGATGCGGGAGCGGCCGGCCGCTACAATCCGCCCCCATGTCGACAGAACTCCTCTTCGCGCGGTACCGACCCGTCAACATGGAACCGAAGAACTCCATCGGGGCGAAATGGGACAGGCTCCTCGATCGGCTCGACCTCGCCTCGCTCGTGAAGGGCAGGCGGACCGCGATCAAGGTCCACCTCGGCGGGGGATGGGGCTTCACGACGATCCACCCGTACTTCATGCGCACCCTCGTCGCCAAGGTGAAGACGGCGGGAGCGAAGGAGGTGTTCGCCGCCGACGGCAACAGCTCGGTCCGAACCGCGGCGGAGCGCGGCTATACCGCCGAGGTTCTCGGCTGTCCGATCGTGCCCGTCGCGGGCAGCGACGACCGCTACGTCCGGGTGACTCCCGTGGATCCGCCGTTCCGCACCCTTTCCGAGCTTCACCTTTCAGGCGAGATCGTGAACGCCGAGGCCTTGATCGACTTCTCTCACGTGAAGGGCCACGGCAGCTGCGGCTACGGAGGAGCGACGAAGAACCTGTCGATGGGCTGCGTTGACCAGGCTTCCAAGGGAGCCCTCCACGGCTTGGAAGGCGGCCTCGAATGGAACCGCGAGGCGTGCACGCTGTGCAAGACCTGCGAGGAGAACTGCCCCAACAGGGCCATCTCCTTCCCGGATGACAGGTTCACGGTGATGTACCACAATTGCAAGCTGTGCCAGCACTGCGTGCTGATCTGCCCGCAGAAGGCGATCGTCACGGGCGGGGGCAGCTACCGGGATTTCCAGAAAGGAATGGCGATCGCCGCCTCGAAGGTCTTGGAGACCTTCTCCCGCGAAAACCTCCTGTTCATCAACATGCTGATGAACATCACGCCGTTCTGCGACTGCTGGGGCATGACGACGCCCGCGCTGGTCCCCGACATCGGGATACTGGCGGGCCGCGAGATCGTGGCCATCGAGCAGGCGTCGCTCGATCTCGTGCGCGCCGAGGACCTCATCCCCGGCTCGCTTGCTCCCGGCTGGGAGCTGGGCTCGATCGGACACCTGTTCGAGCGCATCCACGGCAAGGACCCCTTCGTTCTCGTGCAGTACCTCGAGGAGATGGGGTGGGGGAGCAGGCGGTACGCGCTGAGTGAGGTCGAGTAGATCAGCGCGCCCGAAGGGCGTCGCGGGCGCCCGTTCAGACCAGCGAGTCGAGGAGAGCCCCGTATGCCTCCACGGCCCTGTCGTTGTCCCGGATGGTGTGGCTGCAGGAGATCATGTCCCTGCCCATCCGGGTGAGCACGCCGCGGTTGTGCACGATGAGAGAGTAGTCGGCGAGGATCCCGCGGCGGTGGATCACCTGCTCGAATGCGTCAGCCGAGGTGATGTTCACGGCGTGGGGGGCGGTCATCTCGATGCGGATGATCCCGCCGAAATTGTAGGCGAAATACCCGCACCCGCGGACGGCGAACATCGCGTTCAGCTTGTCGACGTAGTCCGCCGCCATGGTGAGCATCCGATCGATCACGCCGGGCTTCTCCAGCTCGAGAATCGTGTAGTAGGCCGCCGCCGTCGACAGCGTGTTCCCCGCCAGCGTGCCGACGATATACGCGTACGGCTTGCCGTCGGGCAGGCCCGTGCTCGCCGTGTCGATGATACGGGCGGGCCCGCACACCGCGCCGCAGGACGGCCACCCGTTCATGAGGGCCTTTCCCATCGTCGTAATGTCGGGAGCGACGCCGAGGGCGGCCTGGGCGCCGCCCAGGCCCATGCGCAGGCCGGTGACCACCTCGTCGAAGATGTACAACGCCCCGTGCCTGTGGGCGATCTCGATGGCCGCGGCATGGAAGCCGTCCTCGAAGGGAACCAGGCCGGACTCCCCGCCCATCGGCTCGCAGATCACCGCGGCGATCCCGCCGTCGGAGGCATGCCCGGCGAACGCCTTGTCGAGTGACTCGAGGTCGTTGGGCGGCACGAGGACGGTGAGGTCGAGGATCTCGGAGGGGATGCCGTGCGAGATGAACCGCCCGCTCCCCGGGACCTCCATGTCGGTCATGACCTGGTCGCCCCATCCGTGGTAGTGGCCCATGTACTTGATGAGCTTCTTCTTGCCCGTGAAGGAGCGGGCGATGCGGATCGCCGCTGCGTTCGCCTCGCCGCCCGAGGAGGTGAAGCGCACCCGCTCGGCCGACGGCACGTGATGGACGATCTTCTCCGCCGCCTTAATCTCCATCTCGTCGTAGTACCCGTGGAAGTTGGTCCTCTTGCTGATTAGCTCGAGCATGCTCCGCCTGAGTCCCTCGTTATTGTGGCCGAGCAGGATCGCCCCGCCCGACAGGATATAGTCCACGTACTCATTACCGTCTACGTCCCAGACCCTGCTGCCCTTTCCGTGATCCATGAACAGGGGGTAGGGGACGGTGGGCGGCAGGGAATGCTCGCTCCCTCGCGGGAAGAGCGTCGCCGCCTGGGCGGCGAGACGCGCGGAGGTGGGCGTCTTCGCCTCGAACTCCCTGCGGGCCTTCGCGAGCTTCTCGGGATCGAGCGCGCGCACCGGCCGCTCGACGAGGGCTTTCGCGCGTTCCATGATCTCCTTGTATTTCAAGGGCTGCTCCTGTTCGAATCGCAGAGCGGGACGTCAGAGTCCCGCTGCGGAGAGAATCGTGCTGATGCCGATCCCGAGGTATGTCCCGATGACCCAGCCGATGATTCCCGTCACAACGCCGGGAAGAATCACGTCCCTGTTCTTCAGGGCCGAGGCGACCATGGGCACGAACGGGGGCGAGCAGATACCCGCGACCGAGGTGATGATCATGGTATCGGTATCGATTCGGAAGATCGCGGCGAGGGCCATGTGGAGGATCAGGGAGCCGAAGATCGCGAGCGTGACGTAGCCGATCACCGAGGGGGTCACGGTGAACAGCCTCATCAGGTCGGCGGTCGAGCCGATCACGAGGCAGAACACGAGAATGAAGTACTGGCCGAACTGGTGCGTCAGCTTGATGCGGCGGATCGGCCGGACGAAGGAGGCGGCGATCGAGAGGGAGGTGATGACGAGGATCGCCGTGATCGTCCCCCATTGACCGGGCAGGACGAGGGTGAAGGAGAAGCCGGCGCCGGCGATCAGCACCGTGAGCCCCAGGGCGCCCAGCAGCGGCACGAAGCGCTCTCGCCGGAAGAACCCCGCGTAGGACCTGTAGTCCTCGACCTCGATCTCCGCGGTTTTCCCGGGCTGGGCCTTGAACTTCGGGAGGAACCTCCCGATCACCTTCTGCCCGATGGTGACGAGGAACAGGAGGTACAGTGCGGAGATGATGATGTCGGAGGTGTTGGCGGCAACGTAGAGGGTGTGGTCGACCTTCAGGGCCGCGCCGATCGCGGCGAGGTTGATCGTGCCGCCGGTGTACACGCCGTTGAGCATGCCTGCGATTTTCGACGCCTCGGGGCCGATCCTGCCGCGGAAAATGAAGAAGCCAGCGAGCGAGACCACGACGACGGCGACGACCTCCAGGACGAAGGACAGGATCGCCCTGCCCCCCGTCTGCCTCCACTTGCCGATGTCGAGCGAGAAGAACATGAGCGGTAGGGCGAGGGGGACCATGACGCTGCTGAGGGTGTCCTGAAGGCCTGCAGCGCCGGGTGGGATGAGGCGCAGGTTCCCGATGATCAGGCCCACGGCATAGCAGACCACGATGGCGCCGACCTTATCGACAAACGCAAGGCGCCGCTCGCCCAGCCAGATCACGAGCGCGGGGAAAAGCAAGTAGAATGCGAGAAGGAAAATCGTCCAGATCATAGAGGGTACTCTATCGAAACCGTGCGCTTTTCGCAACCATGGGCCTATGCCGAATGTCGCTGATGCCTTGATGCAGGGGGGGCCTGCCGCTACACTCATCGCAACCGGGAACAACGATGATTTCACAACACTTGTGCGGCCTTCTCTCCGACATCAGGAACGTGCGCATCGGCGTGCTGGGCGATTTCTGCCTCGATGCGTACTGGACCCTCGACCCCGGCCTCTCCGAGATCTCGATCGAGACGGGGCTCGCCACTCGGGCAGTGGCATCCCAGCGCTATTCTCTCGGTGGAGCGGGCAATGTGGCGGCGAACCTCCTGGCCATGGGAGTAGGCCAGGTGAGCGCCTTTGCCGTGCTCGGAGACGATCCGTTCGGCAGAGAAATGCTTCGCATCCTCGCCGGCATGGGCGTGGAGACCGATGGAGTCCTCGTCCAGGAGACGGGTTGGGAGACCCCTGTCTACGTGAAGCCTGTCGAGTCGAGCAGGGAGCAGAACAGGATCGATTTCGGCAATGCGAACCGCCTGGCCTCTCCAACGGGGAGCGCGCTTCTCGATACCCTGCGCTCGGCGCTCGCTGGCCTGGACATCCTCATCATCAATCAGCAACTGGTGCACGGTGTCCACACAGAGGAGTTTCGGAAGGCCCTTTCGGCGATGCTGGGCGCGCGCGGCGCGCGCATTCCACCAGTCATCGTGGACAGCCGGAGCTTCAGCAACGACTATGACGGGACGATTCGCAAGATCAACGATCGAGAGGCATTGCGGCTGCGCGGGATTCAGTGGGTTTCCGAGGACCCCGTGCCCCGCGCCCAGGTCGAGCGCGCGGCGGCGGAGCTGTTCGAGCGCTGGAAGAAACCGGTGTTCGTCACCCGGGGTCCGCGGGGCATGCTCGTGCGCGACGCCGGAGGCTTCAATGAAGTGCCCGGCCTGCAGATCCTCGGAAGGATCGACCCTGTCGGCGCGGGCGATGCAGCCCTCGCGGGGATCGCCGCGGCTCTCGCCGCCGGGCGCGATTGCTTGTCTGCCGCTCACCTGGGTAACTTCGCGGCCGGGGTGACCGTCCAGAAGCTTTTCACCACGGGGACCGCTTCCCCCGAGGAGATCCTCGCCATCGGGACGGACCCGGATTTCATCCACGACCCCGAGCTCGCATCCGATCCGCGGCAGGCGCGTTTCCACGACGGCTCCGAGATCGAGGTCGTGGGCGACCTGCCGAAGGGCCGGGGCATCACGCACGCGATCTTCGACAGCGACGGCACGATCTCCACGCTCCGCGAGGGGTGGGAACGGATCATGGAGCCCATGATGGTCCGCGCCGTCCTCGGCTCCGGATGGAAGACCGCCGAAGGGAATCTCGTGGAGAAGATCCGCGGGAGGGTGGGGGACTACATCGACACGACGACGGGCGTCCAGACACTGGTGCAGATGGAGGGCCTGGTCGGCATCGTGAAGGAGTTCGGCCTCGTGCCCGAGGCCGAGATGAGGGACGCGGCGGGGTACAAGGCTCTGTACAACGAGGAGCTGCTCGTCATGGTCCGTGGGAGGGCGGCGAAGCTCGCGCGGGGAGAGCTCTCCGTCGAGGACTACACGCTCAAGGGCAGCCTGCCTCTCCTGCGGGCGCTCCGCGAGGCGGGGGTGAAGCTGTACCTCGCGAGCGGAACCGACCAGCAGGATGTGGTTGACGAGGCCGCGGCGCTCGGGTTCGCGGATCTGTTCACGGGCGGGATCCGCGGCTCGGTCGGCGACGTTCGCGTCGAGGCGAAAAAGGTCGTGCTAGAGGGGATCCTTGCGGAGATCGGCGCCGGGGGTCGGGGCGGGCTCGTCACCTTCGGCGACGGGCCCGTCGAGATCCGTGAAACCAAGAGGAGGGGAGGGTACACGGTGGGGGTGGCGAGCGACGAGCCGCGAAGGTACGGGTGGAACATGAGGAAGCGGACGCGCCTGATCCGAGCGGGAGCGGACCTCCTCATCCCCGATTTCTCCCAGTGGAAGAGGCTCCTCGCCATTTTCGGGATCCGGGCATGAGCCTGCCGTTCTTCGACAGGCGCAAGGTGCGCTTTCGGCCCCTGGCCGAGCGCAGAAACAAGGTCAGCTTCCCCCGCGGCGCCGTGTCTCCCGACCAGCTCCCGCGCTCTCTTCCGCCCGGCTCCCTCGCAATCCTCAAGGAGACCGGCGCGAGGATCCGCGCGGCCCGCGCGGCCGGCCGGCCCGTGATCTGCGCCTTCGGCGCTCACACGATCAAGAACGGCCTTGGGCCGGTGCTGATCCGTCTGATCGAGGAAGGCTGGCTCACGCACCTCGCCACCAACGGCGCGGGCATCATCCACGACTGGGAGCTCGCCTTTCAAGGCAAGACCAGCGAGGACGTGCGCGAGAACGTGGGCAGGGGGGAGTTCGGAACCTGGGAGGAGACGGGGCGGCTCATCAATCTCGGCCTTCTCGTCGGCGCCTACCAGGGGCTGGGGTACGGCGAGTCGATCGGCAGGCTCATCGAGGAGCAGGGGTTGGAGATACCGTCCGCGAGAAAGCTCGAGCAGGCCGCCGCCCGTTTCCGCGAGGACCCCGAGACGGCAGCGGCAGCGATCGAGCTCCTCAGCGCCTGCCGCGAGTTTGCCGTCGCGCCGGGCAGGCTGGCGGTCGCTCATCCATTCAAGGGATACAGCGTGCAGGCAGCGGCCTTGAGACTGGGGGTCCCCTTCACCGGCCATCCCATGGTCGGCCACGACATCATCTATACGCACCCTCTGGCCACCGGGGCGGCGATCGGGCGCACTGCCATGCGGGATTTCCTCGCCTATGCCGAAGCGGTGAGCAGGGTGGAGGACGGCGTGTACCTGTCCGTCGGCTCCTCCGTGATGTCGCCCATGATCTTCGAGAAGTCGCTTTCCATGGCGCAGAACCTTGCCGCGCAGAAAGGCGCGCCGATCGTCAATCACTTCATCCTCGTTGTCGACATCGCCGCGTCGAGCTGGAACTGGCAGAAGGACGGCGAGCCTCCCGCGGACGATCCCGCGTACTACCTGCGATACCTCAAGACCTTCAGCCGCATGGGCGGCACGATGCGCTACCTCTGCGCCGACAACAGGGATTTTTTCCTGACACTCCTCTCCGAGCTTCGCGGCTCCTAGGGAGACCCGCCTCTCCATCGTGCTCCTCGCCTGCGCTCGCCCGCCCGTTGCCACGATCCCGTTATTCTTGTACGCTGTGGTAAAGTCAGCACACCTTTAACGAAAGAAGGATACAGCATATGGCCAGGAAAATGATTGCCATCGACGGGAACTCCGCCGTCGCCTATGTCGCGCACGCGACAAACGAAGTGATCGCGATCTACCCCATCACCCCCTCCTCGACGATGGGCGAGCAGGCGGACGAGCTTTCCGCCGAGGGAACGAAGAACATCTGGGGAACCATCCCGACAGTCGTCGAGATGCAGTCCGAGGCGGGCGCCGCGGGCGCCGTGCATGGAGCCCTCACGACCGGCGCCCTGACGACGACGTTCACCGCCTCCCAGGGGCTGCTCCTCATGATCCCGAACATGTACAAGATCGCCGGCGAGCTCACCCCGACAGTGTTCCACATCGCGGCCCGGGCGATCGCGACGCACGCGCTGTCGATCTTTGGCGATCACTCCGATGTCATGTCCTGCAGGTCCACCGGCTGGGCCATGCTCTGCTCGAACAACCCGCAGGAGATCATGGATTTCGCCCTCATCTCCCAGGCGGCGACCCTCGAAGCGCGCGTGCCCTTCCTCCATTTCTTCGACGGCTTCCGCGGCTACGTGGAGGTCCAGAAGGTCGAACAGCTCAGCTTTGACGACATGAGGGCGATGATCACCGACGAGATGGTTGCCGCGCACCGGGCGCGCGCCCTGAATCCCGAGAAGCCGACTATCCGGGGCACCTCGCAGAACCCCGACGTCTTCTTCGCCGGACGCGAGACCGTCAACAAATACTACACGGCGATCCCCGCCATCGTGCAAAAGGCGATGGACAAGTTCGCGAAGGTTGTCGGCCGGCAGTACAAGCTGTTCGAGTACGTCGGAGCCCTCGACGCCGAGCGCGTTGTCGTGATGATGGGAAACGGCGCCGAAGCGGCCGAGGAGGTCGTCGAGCATCTGGTCGCCAAGGGCGAGAAGGTAGGCGTCCTGAAGGTGCGGCTGTACCGCCCGTTCAGCCTGGAGCACTTTGCCCAGGCGCTGCCGAAGTCCGTGAAGTCCATCGCCGTTCTCGATCGGACAAAGGAGCCCGGCTCCCTGGGCGAGCCCCTGTACGAGGACGTGCGTACGGCAATCGGCGAGACCATGGCGAATGGGCTGCTGAAGATGAAGGACTACCCCGTCATCGTCGGAGGACGCTATGGTCTGGGCTCCTTCGAGTTCACCGGCGCAATGGCGAAGAGCGTGTTCGACAACCTCGCCCAGAAGTCGCCGAAGAACCACTTCACCGTCGGCATCAACGACGACGTCACCCACACCAGCCTTCCCTGGGATCCCTCCTTCTCCTCTGAGCCTGCCGGCGTGCACCGCGCCCTGTTCTACGGGCTGGGCGCTGACGGCACGGTGGGGGCGAACAAGAACTCGATCAAAATCATCGGGAAGGCCACGGACAACTACGCACAGGGCTACTTTGTCTTCGACTCGAAGAAATCCGGCTCCATCACGATTTCCCACCTCCGGTTCGGGAAGAAGCCGATCAAGAGCACCTACCTCGTGGACAAGGCCAGTTTCGTGGCATGCCACAAGTTCAGCTTCCTGTCGAGGTACGACATGCTCTCGCAGGCCGACGAGGGGGCCGTGTTCCTCCTGAACTCGCCCTTCGGGAAGGCCGAGATCTGGGAGAAGATCCCCGTCGAGGTGCAGAAGCAGATCATCGACAAGAAGCTGAAGTTCTACATCATCGACGCGACAAAGATCGCCGACGAGGTCGGTCTGCGGGGACGGATCAACGTCACCATGCAGACCGCCTTCTTCCTGATCTCGGGAGTCCTTCCCGAGGCCAAGGCCCTCGAGCTGATCAAGGCTGCGATCGAGGATACCTACGGGAACAAGGCCAAGGACATCGTCGAGATGAACATGAAGGCCGTCGAGGCTGCCCGCACCCGCATCGAGAAGGTCGACTATCCGGCGAAGACCATCGGCGGCCTCCACATGATCCCGCCCGTCCCCGCGGACGCCCCCGAGTTCGTGAAGACCGTCATCGGCGAGATCATCGCGGGACGCGGCGAGAAGCTGCCGGTCTCGAAGCTGCCCGACGACGGCACCTGGCCGTCGGCCACCACCAGGTACGAGAAGCGGACCATCGCCGAAGAGATCCCCGTGTGGGACCTTGAAACCTGCATCCAGTGCGGCGAGTGCTCGATGGTCTGCCCCCACGCCGTCATGCGCATGAAGATCTACGATCCGGCTGCCCTGGCGGGCGCGCCCCCGACGTTCAAGTCCACCGACGCCAAAGGCAAGGAGTTCGAGGGGAAGAAGTTCACGCTCCAGGTTTCCTCGATGGACTGCACGGGCTGCGGCGTGTGCGTGAGCACCTGCCCCGCATACAAGAAGGTGAACGGCGAGAAGACCGACCGCAAGGCCATCAACATGTCCAATCCCCTTGAGATCAGCGCTGCGGAGGCGAAGAACTTCGAGTTCTTCCTGTCGCTGCCCGACGTGGACCCGAAGCTGATCAAGAGGAACACGATCAAGGGTTCGCAGCTGCTCGTGCCGATGTTCGAGTTCTCGGGCGCGTGCGCGGGCTGCGGCGAGACCCCCTATCTGAAGCTGATGAGCCAGCTCTACGGCGATCGGGCCGTGATCGGCAACGCCACGGGCTGCTCCTCGATCTACGGAGGAAACCTCCCCACCACGCCGTACGCCACCCGGCGCGACGGCAGGGGACCCGTGTGGTCGAACTCGCTGTTCGAGGATGCCGCCGAGTTCGGCTACGGCATGCGGCTGACAGCGGACAAGCTGGCTGAATACGCCAACGAGCTCCTGGACGGGCTGATCGCTTCCGGGAAATCCGCCGCGGGAAAGGACCTCCTCGCCGCGCTGCGCGGAGCCGACCAGTCCACGCAGGAGGGCATCGAGGCGCAGAGGGGGAGGGTCGGCGAGCTGAAGAAGGCCCTCGCGAAGGCCACTACCTCCGAGGAGAAGAGGCTGCTCGCTGCCGCAGATCACCTGATCAAGAAGTCGGTGTGGATCGTCGGCGGCGACGGCTGGGCATACGACATCGGCTATGGCGGCCTGGACCACGTCATCGCATCGGGCAGGAACGTGAACATCCTCGTCCTGGACACGGAGGTGTACTCCAACACCGGAGGGCAGATGTCCAAGTCGACCCCCGTCGGCGCGATCGCCAAGTTTGCCGCAGGAGGCAAGCCGCTGGGCAAGAAGGACCTCGGCATGATGGCGATGGCATACGGCAATGTGTACGTCGCCAGGGTCGCATTCGGCTCGAACAAGCTGCAGACCATCAGGGCGTTCAACGAGGCGGACGAGTACGACGGCCCCTCGATCATCATCGCCTACAGCCACTGCATCAACCACGGCTACGACCTGCGCAAGGGCATCAGCCAGCAGAAGCTCGCGATCGACTCGGGGGCATGGACGCTGTTCCGCTACAACCCGAAGCTGAAGGCGGAAGGGAAGAACCCGCTCATCCTGGACTCGAAGGAGCCGACGGCGGACATCGGCGAGTACATGTACAACGAGATCAGGTTCAAGGCATTGCGGCAGATGAACGCGGAGAGGGCCGCGGCTCTGCTGGACATCGCGCGCAAGGACGCCAAGGAGCGCTACTCGTACTACAAGTACCTGGCAGATAGGCCGTAAGGCCGTCCCGACAGGCCGTAAGGCCGTCCCGATAGGCCGTACAGCTTCCCCCGGCGTTCAGCACGACCGACGCACACCCCGCACCGCCGCGTGGTCTCTCGACCCGCGGCGCAAGGGGCTGTAGAAGTTCTCCCGCAGCCGTGGTATCATCAATTGCAGACGGTTCCATTGGGAGAAGAGAAGTGAAAAAACCTCTGATTGCCCTCCTCTGCTGTTTCCTCCTTTCGACGTGGTCCGTCGGTGCAGCCGATCCCTCCCTGGGGAAGATTGTCTCCTTTTCCGGCTCCGTGTTGATCGATTCCTTCGGCAAGGGCACTTTCCTCGCCGCCATCCGCGGCGACGTTCTGTACAAGACGAGCGTGCTGAGGACGGAAGCGGATGGAAGGGCGACGATCGAGCTCCAGGGAAGGAACCAGGAGATAGCCCCCGGGGCGACAGTCAAGATCTCCGACCTGCTCGCCGTGAGCGCGAAGAAAAGCGGGCTGGGATGGTTCGCCGCCGTGGGCAACCTCGTCAAGTCCTTCTCGGAGGCCTCGCAGAAGAAGGACGACCAGCTCACCCTCGGCAGCAGGGCCGCCGACGTGTCGCAGGGGCAGGGCGGGGACGAGATCGACTGGGAAGTCGAGGAGACCGACGCGGCGAGGCTCCTCCCCGAGGCGCAGGAGGAGATCAAGCTGCGCAACTACGCGGCGGCGCTCGCCGAGCTCGCCAAGGCAGATGTTCCCAGCGACCCGGCGGTCGCCTGGGACCTTTCGTTCTGGAAAGGGTTCTGCTTCTATCAGCTCGAAGACTACGGGGACGCGGTGAAAAACCATTCCGAGGCGTACAGCCGGATGAAGGTCTCGAGAACGGCGATCGGCAGCCCCCAGAACCGCCGCATGCTCCTGTTCCAGCTCGCCTCGTCGCAGTACCTGCTCGGGCAGGAGAAGCTCGCGATCCCGCTGTTCGACGAGTACCTCGCGGAGAGAAGCGGCGATGCCTACGAGCCCTACGCGTACCTGCTTCTCGCCCGAGCGCTTGGCGCGACGGGCGACGCCAGGCGGGCGAGAACCGTCGCAGAGGAAGGATCGAGGAAATACAGGGGAACAGCTCTCGAAGGCGAGTTCGCCGCCCTGTTGAAATGAGTATCCCGCGGCTGGGCAGGCGGGTTGTCCTCTTTGCCCTGGGCATCCTCATCGGCGCCGCGGCTTTTAAGGGCGAGAACTTCCTCGAGCGGCTCTTTATCGACCTGCGCTTCTTCATCATCTCTTCCCTGCACGTCGAGGACGCGCTGTCCGATCGCGTGGCGATCATCTCCATGGACAACCGGTCCGAGGGTATCCTGAAGGTCCGGTTCGGAAGCAAGTGGCGGCAGTTCCACCCCGAGCTGATCCGGAAGCTGAACGAGGCGGGCGCCTCGCTGATCGTCTTTGACTCGAAGTTCCTCGACGAGGAGCCGGAATGGGACCCCGGCCTCGCGCAGGCGGTCCAGAGGGCGGGGAACGTCATCGCCGGCGAGGACGAACCCTTCTCGACGATACCGGGCCTGCGCGGCGCCTTCCTTGCCATCGGCGACCTGCGCTGGAAGGCTCACGGCAAGGTCCCGAGGTTCGTCGGCCTGAGCGATGACCCGGCGGCGATGCGGCCCCTCTCCGTGGCCGCCGTCGAGCAGGACGCGCGTCGAACGGGAAAGCCCGTGCCCGACGCCCGGTTCCATCGAAGCCCAGGCTTCTGGATCGATTTCCGCCGGGAGCCCGACTACTTTTTCTCCTTCTCCTACGCCGATGTCTGTCTGGCCGCCGAGGGACGGATGCAGAACTCCGAGAGGACGGCGATGTCCGTGTTCAAGGACAAGATCGTCCTCATCGGCCTGGACGACAGGACGAGCCAGGCGGACCGGTTCGTCTTCCCCAATACGATGCTGCGGCAGTATCCCGGAGTGTATGGCCAGGCATACGCGGTGGAGACGGTCCTCGGCAACGCAGCCGTCTCCCGTCCCTCCCCGTGGGTGGACGGTGCGCTCACCGCGGCTTTCCTCCTGCTCCTGCTTTTAGCCCTCGAGATCAGGGCGCGAAAGACGCGGACGATCGTGCTTGCGGCGCTGCCGGTCGCGGCCTTCATCCTCGAGACGGTCCTGCTCTCGGCCGCGAACCTCTGGCTGGGGTACGCCCCGGTGATCATGGGGTTCGCCGCGGTGCTCCTCGTGCATTGGATCGGAGTGCGCGTCGCCCTCGCTTCCAGCCTGAGCCGGGCAATGGGCTTCGACCCCCATCTGATGGAAGCCTTCAGGAGCGAGAGCGCGCGCCTGGGAGGTCCCGTGCGCAAGGACGTGACGATCCTCATCGCCGACGTGCGGGGCTACACCGCGTACGTGTCGGGCACCGACTCTACGGTCGTCTCCCGGGTCATGGCCGAGTACATGGCTGCGATGGAGAGATGCATCACCGGCGAGGGCGGGTACATCAACAAGTACGTGGGAGATGAGATCATCGCGGTGTTCGGCTTTCCCCTCGCGTCGGAAGCGAGCGCGGAGCGGGCGGCGCGCGCCGCCATCGCGATGCTGAGGGAGTTGGCAGCTCTCGCGGCGGCTTGGAAGGAAGAGGGGATCCCCTGCATCAACAGGATCGGGATCGGCATCGACACGGGGCCGGTCGTGTTCGCCGAGATCGGCGGCCGGACCAAGAGCCAGTTCGACATCATCGGCGATTGCATCAATGGCGCCTCGCGCATCGAGCATCTCACCAAGGAGCTGAAGAGGAGCCTGCTGATCTCGGAGGAGGCCTGCAGGGGCATCGAGAATGACGACAGCCTCTCGGGGTCTTTCGGCTTCCTGAAGACCGTGGCGGTCCGCGGCCAGGGCTCGCGCAGGATCTACGGGCTCATCGGCGAGAGCTCTGCCCGAGGCACGCGCATGCCCGGCTGAACCGAGCGAACATCTCGTCGTAGATCTCCGCGAAGCGCTGATCTGGAATGAAAGTCCTCTGGAACCGCACGAGGCTCTCGGAGGCGGCGGGGAGGCTCTCGAAGTCCCCCAGGCCGAAGAATCCCACGCAGGCGTTCCCGACCAGCTCCGCGTCCTCCTGCTCGGGGAGGAGCACTTTTTTCCCCGTCACGTCCGCCCGCAGCTGGCACCAGAGCGGCAGGCGCGTCTGGCTGCCGGTGACCCGCAGATCGGCCGCGTGGCAGCCGCTCGCCTCCATCGCCGCGATCACGGAGCGCACGGCGAATCCAGACGATTCCACAACCGCCCGCATCATTTCCCGCCGGGTATGCGCGAGGGTGAGCCCGATGAAGGCACCGCGCATGGCGGGGTCCCAGATGGGGAAGCGTTCGGGGCTCAGGAAGGGGAGGAACAGCAGCCCGTCGGACCCAGCGGGAACGCCCTGAATCTCGCGCAGCAGCGCCTCGACGTCGGGCTTATGGCTGCCCAGGCTCCGCGCCGCCCAGTCCAGGGCCGAGCCCGAGGTGGAGAACATGGCCGAGACATTGTACAAGCCCCGCACGAGATGGGGAAAGCACAGCAGCCTCGGGTCCCGCACGGGAGCCGACCAGCAGAGGTTGACTCCTTCGGAGGTGCCCGCCCTGTCGCACGTCCTGCCGGCCTGCATGCTCGCCGTGCCGATGATCGACATGATGTAGTCGGGCCCCCCCGCGATGACGGGAATCCCCGGGGAAAGCCCGAGGATGTCCGCTGCCCTCTCGGAGACGGTCCCGATGAGCTCGCCCGGCTCGACGAATGGGGGGAGCTTGTCCGGATCGAGGCGCACGCGCGGGACCGCTCCCTCGTTCCAGAAGAACTCGCGGAAGAGGGCGGTGGGCAGGATGCGCACGGGGTTGCCCGTGAGGAAGAAATCGATGAACTCCGCGCAGGGAAGGAAGTACCGCGTCTTCTCGTACAGCTCGGGCTCGTGGCGCATGACCCAGAACGTTTTCGGCAGGTAGAACGACGGGTCCACGGGGGAGTCGCTGAACTCGGCGATCAGCTCCGCCTCCTCGCGGGCCCGCCTGTCCATCCAGCTCATCGCCAGGGCGAGCGGCTCGCAGTCCGCGTTGACGGGAACGAGCGTCGGCCCGTTCGCGCTCACCACGACCCCCCGAAGCCTGCCTTTTTCGCGCAGGCCGAGCTGCGCGGTGACCAGCGCCATTCCCGACAGCCACGCGTCGGCGTCCCATTCGTAGCGATCCCGATCGGCGCTCTCGACCATGCGGACAGGAACCTGCGCACGGGCGAGGATCTTGCCGCTCTCCGTCACGACGGCGCCCTTGAGGAAGGTCGTCCCGATGTCGTAGGCGAGGATCATCGGGGGCAACTATAGCACGCAAGCCCCTGCCCGTGTTGACTTTTTCCCTGTTTCCTGTCCGGATGCGTGGAGCGCAAGTGATGACGGAGTCGGGGACGGCAGGGAAGATCACGCAGGGGGCGATCGCGGGGCTGAAGAAGGGCCTGAAGGGGTTCCTCTGGATGCTGCGCATCCTCGTGCCCGTGTCCTTCGCCACCTCCCTGCTCGCGTGGAGCGGGCTGCTCGAGACCGTGAGCGCGTTCCTCGCCCCTGTGATGGGCATCCTGCATCTGCCGGGTATGGCTGCCCTTCCCCTTGTGATCGGAGGAGCCACGGGGATCTACGGGGGGATCGCCGCCATGTCGAGCCTGCCGCTCGCGCCCTCAGAAGCGACCCTAGTCGCCATTTTCCTTCTGATGGCCCACAACCTGATTCTCGAGGGGATCATCCAGGGGAAGTCGGGGATCAACGGCATCGTGGTCACGCTTTTCCGCATCGGAACGGCGGGGCTCACGACGTTCGCGTGCGGCTTCCTCCTCGGAGCCCCCTCTGGGGTGGCGGCTGCCGCGGGCGTCCAGGCCGGCGCTGCCGCACGAGCCCGCGTGCCCTTCCCCGCGTTCCTCGAAAGCTGGGGCTTGGGCACGGTGCGGCTGGCGGGCAAGATCCTCCTCATCATCACGGTGCTGCTCGTCCTTTTGGAGATCCTCAAATCGCTTGGGTGGATCCGTCATGCGGTCAAGGCGCTCAGGCCCGCCCTGCGCGTCCTCGGCCTCGGGGAGGATGCGGGCTACATGTGGACTGCAGCCGCGATCTTCGGGCTGGCCTACTGCGCCCCCATCATCGTGGAGGAGGCGAAGGCGGGGCAGCTTGCGCCCCGGGAGCTGACAAAGCTGCACCTGTCCATCTCGATCAACCACTCCATCGTGGAGGACCCCCTTCTGTTCATTGCGGCGGGGGTCGGCGCGTTCTGGGTGTTCGTGCCGCGCCTGGTCGTCGCTATCCTGGCTGTGCGGCTGCTCTCCCTCTGGAGGGGAAACCGGTCGAAAGGGCGGCGAGGCAGGCTGCCAGCTTGAACCCCTCGCCGGGCAGGAACGGAAGCAGACCAAGGGCGATCACCCGAGAGTAGCCCACCGATACCCCAAGCCACAAAATGCCGGGGATGTAGATGCAGGCGCTGCCGGCCAGGAGCGCGGCGAATGCATGCAGGGGTTTGCGCGTCCATCCCGCCTCGGCGAGCGCGCCGACAACGACTGCCGCGGCGAGAAAGCCCGCGAGGTATCCGCCGGTCGGGCCGAGCAGATGGCCGATGCCCGCTCTGCCGCCGGAGAACACGGGCAGCCCCGCGGCGCCTTCGGCGAGATACAGGAGGATTGCCATGGGCCCGCGGCGTGACCCCAGCGCCGCGGCACAGAGCAGGATCACGAGGGTCTGCAGGGTCACGGGAACGGGCGTGAAGGGCAGGGGAATCGCGACCTGCGCGGAGATCGCCACGAGGAGGGACACGCCGAAGACCGCAGCACAATCGGAGAGCAGGGCGGGAAATCTGCGCGCGGGCCGCTGGATGCCGATCAGCGCTTGATGCGTCATGCGAAGACAGTACAGGAAATCCCTCCATCCCGCAAGCCGGTGCCGCTTCGCGCCTTGCACGACAGCTAGGACTTGCCGCTGATTTTTCTTGACTTCACTCCTGGAGCGTGAGACGATTCGACAAAGACAAGTGGCTTGGCAATAAAGAAAAGAAGTATCTGTGTGCTCGACAAATTGTTCCCGATCAGCAGTCGAGTCCACGATGGGAGCCACTTCGGTGAACAGAGGACTCATTCCATGACATATCCCTTTCTCTATCCCAAAAAGGAGGGTCTTGCGATGAGAAAACAGAGAGGCAGAACAACGCTCTTTCTGATCCTCGGCCTGGTGTCAGTGCTGCTGGCTTCTGCCCTGAGTGCAGGAGCCGAGGACCAGCAAACGGTCGAGATCCGAGAGTATGAGGGGAAAAAACTCTCACCATTCGAGAAGGGGTACATCACATCCATAAAAGGCGACCAGAATGTTGATCCAATCCAGTACCGCCTTCAAGTCGAAGGTCTGGTAGAAAACCCGCAATCGCTCACCTATGCGGAGGCTATGGCGCTGCCTCGTGCCAGGCGGCTCGTGACGCTCCATTGCTACGATGGATGGAAGGAAACGCTTCTTTTTGAAGGGATTCGCCTTGCCGATCTTTTCGCAAAGGCAGACCCCAAGCGAGGGATCACAACAGTGATTTTCTACTCTGTCGATGGGTATTCTTCTTCGCTGGATTACAGCTTTGTCAGCAAGCGGGACATTATTCTCGCCGCGAGTGTCAACGGGCTCGTTCTTGACGCCATGCGCGGTTTCCCCTTCCAGGTGGTGGCAGAAGACAAGTACGGGTACAAGTGGGTCAGGTGGGTCTCCCGGATCGAGCTCTCCGACAAGCCGTACAAAGGGCATACGGAGAAGATGGGATACAGCAACGAGGCTGACCTGCCCGAATCCTTGAAGAGTGACGACTAGAGGCGGCACCATGACAAGGGTTTTGTTTGGGGTCATTGCGTTCGCGGTTGTGCCGCTTTCACTCCTTCATGCCGCCGCTGACTTCCTCGTACTGCCGAAACCCGATGTACCGACTCCCGGCAGCCTGGAGGATACTCTCAACCGGGTCAGGACCGAGCGGGAGTATTCTGCGCAGCCCCTGCTTCTCCCCCAGCTCGCCAGCGTCCTCTGGGCTGGAGGCGGCAACAGGTACGACGCGATGTCCGGCGCGAGCAGCCGCACCTACCCTTCCGCGGGCAACATCTACCCAGTTCGGGTGTATGTCGTCGCCGGGGTCGTCGAGGGATTGAAGCCCGGCATCTACCAGTATCTCCCAACCGAACACGTGTTGAAGATACTGAAGCCGGGCGACCACCGCAGGGAGCTCGTAGAAGGTTCGGGGCAGGCGGGTTTTGCGGCGCTTGCGCCGGCAACTGTCGTACTTGCGGCGGACTATGGCTGGACCACCACCGCATTCGGAGAGCGGGGAAAGAACCTCTATGTTCCACTGGATGCGGGCCATGTTTCCCAGAGCCTGCGCTTGGCAGCCACAGCCGTGGGCTTGGCCGTCGGAATGGCCGGGCAGTTCGATCATGCGCAGGTACAAGACCTCCTTGGCATCACGGATGAACCTCTGCTGATTCTCACCCTAGGCCATCATCGCTGAACCAGCCGCCGCACCCCGAATCGACTTGACATTCGGGCTGCCGCGCGGGAATCTGATGCGAAGAACTGGGAGACAATGATCAGGACCGAACTCGCGCGCGCTTCCCGCACGCGTGGCCATTTCGCGCAGAGGCCCATCCCAAACACCGAGCTGCCCGCGATCATGCGAAAGCACATCTTCACGGGCGCCCTAGGGACGATGTGGGCCAACCTCATCACGGGCATCATCTACGTGTTCTTCGGCAACGCCATAGGCATGAGCCAGCTCCAGTGGGGCATCCTCGCTGGAATCAGCGCGTGGGTGGTGGCCGTGCAGCCGCTGGGCGCGCTTCTCGGCGAACGGACCGGCTCGCGCAAGCTGGTCTGGTTCTGGTTCGCGCTTGCCGACCGGCTCCTGCGATTCAGCGGGATCATCGCCGCGTACCTGCTGTGGCGCGCAGGGCATCCACTTGCGTATCTCGTCCTGATGACTGCCGTTTGCGTCGGGTCGCTTCTTGGCAATGTGGCGACCCCACCTTGGTACGGCTGGTTCGCGACGATCATTCCGCAAGAGGTCCAGGGCACTTTCTGGGGCAGGCGGGACAGCTGGATCTCTCTTGCCGTGATCGCCGTGACGCTCCCCTCGGGCCTGCTGATGGACCTCATCCCGTCGGGCGGGAAGCTCGATATGGCGATCATCATCCTCCTGGCCTCGAGCCTGATCGGGGTGGCGGATATCCTCCTCCACGGAACCATCCCCGAACCGCCACTGCAGGTCGGCCAGCGGCGCTCCGGCCTCTCGAACATCCTCGCCCCGCTGCGCGACCGGCGGTTCCGCCCCTGGCTCCTGTTCAGCGCGGCCTGGAACTTCAGCCTTTTCCTCGGAGGGTCCCTGGGGACCCTCTACTTCATGGAGAACCTCGGGTTCAAGAACAATCTCCTAGGAGGGATGATCTCGATCAACGTCGTCACCCTCCTGGGAACGCTCCTCGCCGGCCGAAAGGTCGGCCGGATGGTGGACAGGCATGGCATTCAGAGAATGCTCATGATCGGCCACCTGTTCTGGTCCCTGCTGCCCGCGATATGGCTTTTCGCGACGCCGCGGACGGCAGTCTTCTGGATCGGCCTGTCGAGCGTCGTCGGCGGCATATTCCCCGCGGCCGCCAACAACGCGGCCACGAAGCTGGTCACGCGCTTCCCCCCGCCTGAGGAGAGCGGGATGTACATGGGAGTCTCGTCGATGATCGGAAACATCTGCGGGGGCTTCGGCGCTCTCGCGGCGGGCGCCTTCCTCGATGCGATGGGCCCGTGGACCTTCGCGCTGGGCCGGCTCACGCTGAGCCCTTTTCCCCTCCTTTTCCTCGCATCGAGCCTCATGCGCCTGGCCACGACCGTGGCGCTCGTCCCCCGCATCCGGGAGAAAGGCGCGGTGCCCTTGGACAGGCGACAGCTCCTCCTGCCGCTGTTCTTCGGTCTGCCGATCGTCGGGCGCAGGCTGCGCGTGAGTGGGAGCGTCAGCGTCGAACCGGAGAAGGTCCCAGAGAAGGCTCCTGAGGGGACTACTCCTCCCCCTTGAGGAACGGCTTTCCGTCCGCCGAAGGCGCGCGGGATCTGCCCGCGAGCCCCGCGAGCACCACGAGCGCCAGGACGTAGGGGAACATCTGCACGAACTGGCTCGGTATCGGGATCTGGGCCTCGAAGACGATGCGGAAGGTGTCCGCGTACCCGAACAGAAGCGACGCGAGCACGGCGCCGAGCGGGTCCCACCGGCCGAAGATGATGGCGGCCAGCGCGATGAAGCCGCGTCCCGCCACCATGCCGGTGATCCACTTGTCCGCGAACAGCGTGGCTGACGCGAGGCCGCACAGCGCGCCGCTCAGGACCACTCCCACGTACTTCAAGAGTGTCACGTTCACCCCGAGGGTGTCCGCGGCCTCGGGGTTCTCCCCGACGCTGCGCAGCCGCAGGCCGAACACGGTCCTATAGAGCACAAACATGCACAGTGCGACCACGGGCACGAGCCAGAAGGCGACCGAGTTGATGCCGAGGAGCTTCGGGAAGAGGTACGGATTGATCTTCGACTGGGTTTCCGCGCCGAACATGCTCTGGCAGAGGAACCGGGACAGGCCGATGCCGAACACATTGATCGCCACGCCTGACACGACGTGATCGACCTTGAAGGTGACCGTGACCACGGCGTGGACCATGCCCATGAGCATTCCCGTGACCACGGCGGCGAGGAGACCCATCCAGATGCTCTGGAAGGCGATCGCCCCCCACACCAGCGTCAGTGAGGTGACTCCCATGATGCCTTCCAGAGCGATGTTCACGACGCCCGCTCGCTCGGAGAACACGCCGCCAAGGGACGCAAAGGCGATGGGGGAGGAGATCTCCAGGCCCTTGAGGAGGAAGTAGCCCAGGAAGGAGAGGTTCATCGCAGCGCCTCCTTCTTGCGGAGGTTCCGGACAAACCGGATCATCACCTCGTTGATCACGACGATGAACAGGATCATCAGTCCCTGGATCGCGTAGGTCACGGAGTTGGGCACCTTCGTGGAGAGCTGCAGGCCATAGCCGGCTTGCTTCAGGAAGGCGAAGAGCACCGACGAGAGCCCCACTCCGATGGGCGAGTTCTTCCCTATGAGCGAGATGGCGATTCCGTCGAAGCCGAGGCCCGCTGCGATGTTGTAGGTGTAGAAACCGCGGATGGCGAAGATCTCCTGCAGGCCGATCAGCCCTGCGAGCGCTCCCGAGAGCAGGAAGGCTCCCACCTGCACCCGCTTGACCCGTATGCCCGCGTACCGCGAGACATCGATCGAGCTTCCCACGGCCCTGATCTCGAAGCCCTGCCGCGTGCGGAACAGGAGGAACCAAATCACGACCCCCATGAGCAGCGCCACGACGAGGCTGTAGTCGAGGTACACATAGTTGGGGACCTTCCACCCGATCGACGTAAAGAACCCGTTCAGCTTCCCAAACAGCGCGCTGGGCAGGATCTTCCTCGTCTGCGGCTCGAGGCTCACTCCCTTCTGCATACCCGACAGGGGCCCGTTCACGAGGTAGTTCACGAGCGCGATGCCGATGTTGTTGAACATGATCGTGGAGATGACCTCGTGGATGCCCCGGGTGGCCTTAAGGATGGCCGGCACGAGCGCCCACAGGGCGCCGCCCGCCATGGCGGAGAGGACGACCACAGGGACGTGGATCGCGGGCGGGAGCGGCAGGTAGATGCCGGCCATCGCGCCCACAAGACCTCCGACGAAGTACTGGCCCTCATTGCCGATGTTGAAGACACCCGCCCTGAAGGCGATTGCGATCGAGAGGCCGGAAAGGAAATAGGGGATCGAGATCGAGATGACGGCGGCGAACTTCGCGCTGGTGCTCAGCGTGAACTTGTAGATGGCGAGGAAGGCCTTGAGAGGGCTTTCCTGCAGGACGATCACGATGGCGATGAGCACCACAACAGAGGCGAGGAATCCGATGAACGGCGCCGCCTGCTCGAGCACAACAAACCTGCTGAATCTCCATTTAGACCGCGGCATCGGCTTTCTCCCCTGTCATGGCGAGTCCCACCTCTTCCCGCACCGCATTCTCATGCGTGAACTCCCTGATGATCCTGCCCTTGAAGATCACGCCGATCCTATCGGAGAGAGCGAGCAACTCGTCGAGATCTGCCGAAACCAGGAGAACGGCCTTGCCCTCCGAGCGCGCCTTCATGAGCTGCCGATGGATGAACTCGGTGGCGCCGATATCCACCCCGCGTGTGGGCTGGGAGGCGAGCAGGAGCTTCGGTCCCGCGCTCAGCTCCCGGGCGACGACCGCTTTCTGCTGATTGCCGCCCGAGAGCGCGTGGGCGGGAGTGTCCTCAGATGGCGTGCGGATGTCGAAGCGCGCGATGATCTCCCGCGCAGAGTCCCTGATCGCCCGGAAATTGATGGTTGCCAGCCGGGTGGAGAAAGGAGGCCTGTGGTGCCTGCCCAGGGCGAGGTTCTGGGCGAGCGAGAAGGCGAGCAGCAGGCCGTACTTCTGCCTGTCCTCGGGAATGTGGGCGATCCCTCCCTCCCTGCGCTTTCGCACCGGCCAGCGCGAGATATTCCTGCCCTCCAGCAGGATTCTGCCCGATTCCACGTCCGCGCCTTCGGCGATCGCCCGCACGAGCTCGGACTGGCCGTTTCCTTCCACCCCCGCGATGCCATAGACCTCACCGGCGTGCACGTCGAAGGAGACCCCGTCGACTGTGGCGAGGTTGTGCGGTGTTTTGACCCGCAGGTCGCGGATTGCGAGCACCGGAGGCCCCCTCTGGATGGAGGGCCGGTCCACTTCGAGGAGAACGGGCTTGCCGACCATGAGCTCGGCGATCCGAGGCTTGGTAGCTCCGGCCCTGTCCATGGTCTGCACGACCCTGCCCTGGCGGATCACCGTGATCCTGTCGGCGATCGAGAGCACCTCATCGAGCTTGTGGCTGATGAAGATGATCCCCTTGCCCTGCCGGGTGATCTCGCGGAAGGTCCTGAAGAGCTCGTCGACTTCCTGGGGAGTGAGAACCGCGGTGGGCTCGTCGAAGATGAGGATAGTGGCGCCGCGGAAGAGGATCTTGAGGATCTCCACCCTCTGCTGCACGCCGACCGACAGGTCTTCGATGCGGGCGTCAATGTCCACGACGAGCCTGTTCTCCCGCATCAGATCCGCGATCCGCTTTCGCTGGGCGGCCAGCGCGAGGATGCCGGCCGTGTGGGATTCCTCCCCAAGGATGATGTTCTCGAGGACCGTGAAGGGCTGGAGAAGCATGAAGTGCTGGTGCACCATGCCGATGCCGCGCCGGATGGCGTCCCGTGGACCGCGGATCGAGATGCGCTCGCCGCGAACCCAGATGGAGCCCGCGTCCGGCCTATTCAGGCCATAGAGGATTTTCATCAGGGTGGTCTTGCCCGCGCCGTTCTCGCCCACGAGGGCGTGGACCTCGCCCGGACGTAGATCGAGGGAGACCTTATCGTTCGCCGTTACCCCCGGGAAACGCTTGGTGATCTCCCGCATCTCGAGAAGGATGTCGGACATTCTCCCCTCCATCCGTCAGCAGATCCTGCCGAGTAAAAAAAAGCGGGAGCGTGTGCGGCTCCCGCTTGTCGTGTCACTTTCCGTTACGGAAGGGTAACTACCCAAGCCGCCATGTCGGTGTTTTCATCGGGCACCGCGATCTGGCCAGTGGCGATGGCCTCCTTCAGGGCCTCGATCCTGGCCTGCACGTCCGCGAGGGCGGCCTTGTTGAAGGCGTTCTGGGCATAGCCGACCCCGTAGATCTTGAGATCGAAGCTGCGGTAGCCGCCAGCGACAGACCCGCCGCCGTCAATGAAGTCCTTGGCGGTCAGGAACACCGAGTTGTCGACCCTCTTGATCATCGAGGTGAGAATGAAAGCGCCCCGCGCCTTCGTTGCCGCCTGCTTGGCCGAGGAGTAGATCAGTCCCTGGTCGGAGTCGACGCCGATGGCCCACTTCTTCACTTCCTGCGCTGCCTTGAAAAGACCGTCTCCCGAGCCGCCCGCCGCGTGGTAGACGACCGCCGCGCCCTGCTTGTAGAAGCTGGAAGCGATGTTGTACCCGCCGGTGGGGTCGTTGAAGGCGGTCGGATCCTTTCCGATGTACTGGCTCATGATCATGCCCGGCTTGCGGTACGCCTTGTTGACGTACATCGCTCCGGCCTGGAAACCGTTGTCAAATCTATGGATCAACGGGATGTCCATGCCGCCGAGGAACCCGATCTTGGCCCCCTTTGCCTTGAGCGCCGCGATCGCGCCCACGAGGAAGGAGCCCTCGTTCTCCTTGAAGCTGAGGCAGGTGATGTTGCTCGACTCCGTCAGGTCGGGAACAAACCCGTCGATCAGTCCGAAGTGGACATCGGGGAACTCGGCCGCCACTTTCACCAAGGAGTCGGTGAACATGAACCCGACCCCATAGATGAGATTGTAGCCGTCCTCGGCAAGCGCCCGCATCAGGATCTCCCTGTCCTGGCCGCCTGCCTTGGGCTCCATGTACTTCAGCTGGACCTCCGAGCCGAAGTTCACCTTGTCCGGGTCGCCCTCGATGAAGCCCTTGTATGCCTTGGCGATTGCCACGAGCCCGGCGTACGCGGAGTCGTTGAACGAGTTGTCGCCTCGGCCGGCCAGGTCGAAGACGAGGCCGATCTTGTACTGGGGCGCCGCCCCGAGAGCCAGGACGCCGATGAGAAGCACAGCCGCGAGAATGATGAATCGTTTCATTGACTATCCCCCTTTATTGTAATTCTCCCCGTACTCTAAATCCGCCGATCTGGGAAGTCAAGCATTGTTTTGGGGCTTTCTCCCACTCTGCAGCCGGGCGAGGAACTCCTTCTCCGTTACGATCGCCGTCCCGAGACGGCTCGCCTTCTCAAGCTTGCTCCCAGGGTTCTCCCCGACGAGCAGATGCGTTGTTTTCGATGTGACGCCGGCGCTCACTTTCCCGCCGCGCCGGGAAACTTCCTCCATCGCCTTCTCCCTTGGCGTGAAGCTCTCAAAGCTGCCCGTGACGCACCAGGTTTCCCCTGCAAAGGTCTGGGCGAGGCCGCTGTCATGCCGCGGCTTCGGCTCCCGCATCTGGAGCCCCGCGGCGCGCAGGCCCTCGATCCGGGCGCGCACCCGCGGCTGACGGAGCTCTCGGATCAGGGTCTCTGCCGTCCGTTCCCCGATGCCGTGTATCTCGAGCAGGGGCGCGACATCCCCGGCATCCGCAAGCGCGAGCAACGATTCGATGTCCGAATACCCGGCCTCGAGGAGAACCTCCGTGGCCTTCTGCCCGATATCCGGGATGCCCAGGGACTGGAAAACCAGCCGGAAAGGACGTTTCTTGCTCTTCTCGATGCCCTCGCGGATAGCAGCGATCTTCTTCTCGCCGAAGCCCGGCAGGTCGAGCAGCTCAGCGGGATCGAAGGAATAGATGTCCTGGATATCCTGGACAAGGCCGTTGGTTAAGAGAACGTCGATAGTCTCCGGTCCGAGCCCTTCGATGTCCATCTGGCCCCGGGCGACGAAGAAGTTCAATCTCCCTCGGATCTGATCCGGGCAGGAAGGGTTGGGACAGAAATGGTGCGCGCCCAGCTTCTCGAGGCTGGCGCGGCAGGTCGGGCAGGCAGCGGGCAGTCTCCAGACCGTATTGCCGGCCTCGTTCTTCTCGAGCACCCTCTCGACGGCCGGAATCACGTCGCCGCGCCGCGAAACCGCAACCCTGTCTCCCACGGCCAGCTCGAGCATGTCGATGTATTCCTGGTTGTGAAGGGTGACGTTGGAAATCGTCGCCCCAGAAATGCGCACTGGTTCGACCCTCGCCACCGGCGTGATGCGGCCCGTCCTCCCGACCTGCGCCTCGATCGCCTTCACTGAGGTGGCCCCCTCGGGGGATTCGAATTTGAAGGCGATCGCCCACCGGGGATGATGGCCCGTGTACCCGAGCGAGTCGCGGGCAGGGAGCTCGTTCACCTTGACCACAATTCCGTCGATCTCGTAGTCAAGCTCCCCGCGCCCACGTTTCTCCGCGTCGATGAAGCCGTCGATGTCACTGAGACTCCCGACGGTCCATGAGGGATGTCTCTCTTGCGTTTCCTTTCGCGCAGGGTTTTCGGTAAAGAACCCGACGCTCGGGTTGACACGAAAACCCAGGTCCTCAAGCTCTTCGAGGATATCGGTGTGCGACAGGCGGGGAGTCTCGAAGAAGCCCTCGTAAACGAAGATCTCCAGGGGCACGCCGGCCGCCTCCCGGCTCTTGACCCTGCGCAGCGTTCCGGCGGCGAGATTGCGGGGGTTCGCGTACGGCTCCTCCATCGTGGTGTTGACCCGCGCGAATCTGCTCTTTGCGAGGAAGACCTCGCCCCGCGCCGCCACTGTCACCGGTCGGGACAGGCGCAGAGGCACCGAGCCGATGGTCCGCACGTTCCCCGTGACGTCATTGCCGACAAGGCCATTGCCGCGCGTCACCGCGCGCGCGAGAAGCCCATCCTGGTAGTACAGGACGATGGATGCGCCGTCGATCTTTTCTTCGCAGACAAACGAGAGGGCGCTGCCCGCGTTGCGAGTCGTTTTCTCGATCCAGGCGGCAAGATCCGCCGGCGCGTAGGCCTTGTCGAGGCTCAGCACGGGAATTGTGTGCGCGGCCTCGGGCAGCTCCTGAGTGAGGTCAGAGCCCACCCGGCGGGTAGGGGAGTCCTCGCGCGCGAGATCGGGGAATTCCCGCTCGATCGCGGCGAGCTCGTCGAACAGGCCGTCGTACTCGCGGTCGGAGATCAGAGACTTCGCCTCGACGAAGTAGGCGCGCTGGTAGCGCTCGAGCTTCCGCGCGAGCTCCTCCGCTTTATTCTTCGCTTCCCTGCGCGTCATGGCACTGCAGGTAGTGTGCAGGAGCGCGAGGCGGGATGCAAGAGGGCAGCGCTTCGCTCTTTCTATTCCCGCTTCACGAAGGCGTCCGGGAAGCCTCGGTAGCGGAACCAATTCAGCAGGGTCCCGCTTTCGGCCTTGTTCAGCGGTCCGATCATGACCCGGTAGATCTGCTTGCCGGCCGGAGGGGGCGCGAGGACGAGGACAGGGTAGGTGGCCGAAAGGCTTGCCGCAAGGCCCGAGGCGAGGGATTCTGCCGTATACGCGGCGAGCTGCACGTAGTAGGGAGCGGTCTTGGCCGCCGCGGGCGGGGCTTTCACGATCGGGACTGATGGAGCGAGCTTCTGCTCGGGAGGCTTCGCCGCGACCTTGTCTGGGGTCTTTTCTGGAACAACAAGGGCAAGGCTCGGGGCCTTTTCGCCGGCTGGGGCGGAGGTGGCCGGTTTCTGCTCGGCGGGAAGGGGCTCGGGGATCGCGAGAGGGGAGGGTTTCTTTGTCGGCTGCGCCGCCGATGAGATTCTGTCGAGCAGCTCGGGCTTCACCTCTGGCGGGGCTTGGGCTTCCGCGAGGGCGGTCTCTGCGCCGGCGACCGGCTCGGGCGCCGCTGCCGCTTCGACCGATTCGTTCGCCGGCTGCTCGGCGCTTGCGATTTCACCCGACTCCACGGGCCCGATGGGAGCCTCGGAAGGCTGCGCCTCCTGGACAGCGGCGATCTCGGCCGTTTCCGCCGGGGGCTCGACCGATTCCTGGTATGCGAACTTCTCGTCCTCGCGGGGGGGCAGGAAAAGCTGCTTTTGGGGGCTCCTGGCGGCAAGCTCCTGCAGGAGCGGCTCGTCCTCGGGATTGGCCGCGGGCCCTGTCGGAGCAGCCTCGGCCACCTCGGCTTCGACGGGAGCCGTCTCGATCGCTGGTGCTTCCGCGGCTGTTTCGACAGGCGCGGTTTCCGCGGGGGGAGTCTCGGCTTCGGCCTCGGTGACCGGCACAGGCTCAGTTTCGGTCTCGGCTTCGGCGGCTGCGACGAGGCCGAACGCGGCGGCGGGATTGATGTCTTGATCGGGGTTCGTGGGCTGGTCCTCGGGCACGCTCGCCAGCTCCAATGGCGCGGGCGCGGGGATGGTGACCCGCACTCGAGCGATCGTTCCGGGGGCGATGTCGAGGGCTTCCGCAGCCATGGGCGAAAGCAGCACGAGGATGCTGGACTGGCCGCCCGCCCTTTCGCGCACGATCACCCGCGCCGTTTTCCCGGTTTCCAGGTTCTCCACCTCGATCTCGGTGTCGGGCGCGAAGGAATTGGACGCCGCAAACAGCCCGGTTTCGAACGAGGAATCCCCCCGCTGAAGCGTCGCGTTGCCGTCCCAGAAGCCTGCCGCTGAAGCGAGCAGCGGGACACAGGACATGACAATGGCGATCCATCGCTTCATACGGATGATTCTCCTCCTTTCATGATCGGAAGAAAAGGGGGGGCTCTGACGGTTTTTTTCATTCGCCTCCGTCCAACTGGGGCGCGATCTCATCGGCGATCGCCGACGCGAGCTCCTCGGCGAGCCCTGCCCGATCGGCCTCCCGCTCCCTGCCCTCGTTGGAGCCGCTCGCATTCCCCTTCATGGCAGTCGAGCCGTCCTCCGCGCGGGTGAGCCCCCAGACGGCTGTGGCCGCGATGCGCCAGAGACCTAGAGCGAAGGGGACCTCGTTGAACGCCGCTTCCACATACAGCACCCAGGCCGCGCCGCCCGATCGAGCGATCTCGAGCAGGGCGCTCCTCTTTTGAACGGGAGCTGCCCGCCCCTCGCTGAAGACGATGTGCCCGCGCTCGAAAAGCGCTTCCGAGAGGCCTTCGGCGAGCGGCAGCGGCGGCGGGCACGCGCTGCCGTCCAAAGTTTCCTCGGTGACGAGGAGGATCGTGTCGGCCGCGAGCGGGCCTGCCGGCAGCAGCGCGGCAAGCAGCAGGAAACCGGTGATGGCGCCCTCGCGCCAGGGGCGCGTGCGGCGCCGGGGAATGCCCATCTCCATCGTTTCGAGTATCGGCACCCCGGCGGGAATGGACGCGTTGAGCGCTCGCTTCCAGGCCACGCAGGGCTTGAAGAATGCGGCTCTGAATGGTAGCTTTCGGCTCGGAAACCAATGAGCGACACAAACGAGACACGCGACGATACCATTTCTCTTCTTGACCTTCTCGCCGTGCTGGCCAGGCGGAAGTGGCTGATCGTCGGGATGACGGGCATCATCGCGCTGCTCACAGTGGCATTTCTCGTGGCCATGATGATCATCCCCTCGAGCTCCCGCTGGAACTACCTCCCCGTCGTGTACAAGCCGACCGCGAAGATCCTCCTCCAAGACGCCTCGAAAGGCTCCTCCCTTTCCTCAATGCTGAACCAGAGCGGCCTGGGCGCGCTCTCGAGCCTAGTGGGAGTCGGGGTGGGAGGAGGGGGGACGAGCGCCGATCTCGCGAAGGCGCTCCTGGCGTCCAACTCGATCAAGGACACCATCGCCCGGGAGTTCGATTTCGCGACCCTGCTCGAGCTGAAGAACTCGAAGGCGCCGAAGACGACCGTGCGCAAGGCGATCGAGACCGCCACGGTCCAGAAATACGATTCAAAGAGCGGGATCCTGGAGCTCGGCTACAAGGGCATCGATCCCGTGCTCGCGACGAACATTGTGAACAGGATGGTCGATCTGCTGGACGGGGAGTTCTCCCGGCTGACCCTGGACAAGGTCGCCTCGAAACGGAAATACCTCGAGGAGAGCGTCGCGGCGCTCGAGAAAGAGACGCGGAAGGTTTCGGATCAGCTCATCGCATTCCAGGTCAAGCATGGGATCATCGATTTCAGCACCAAGGCCGAGGAGAGCACGAAGGCGCTCGCCGAGGTGCAGTCCGATGTGATCACCAAGCAGCTCGAGCTCGATCTCCAGAGGAAGTACGTCCCCGATTCCGATTCGCGCGTCGTGAAGCTGAAGGCCGAGCTGGAGGGTCTGCGCAGGCGGCTGGAGGAGATGAGAGTCGGCGGCAACAGCTTCGACACCGGCATGGTGCCGCAGAACCTGCTTCCCGGCCTCTCCGCGCAGTACCTCACTCTCAAGCGCGACCTCGAGATCCAGCAGACCACCCTCGGCTTGCTGAAGCAGCAGCTTGAGATGGCGAAGCTGGAGGAGATGGACACCTCGAGGACCTTCCAAATCCTCGAGAGGGCCGAGGTCCCCGAGGTGAGGTTCTCGCCCAGCAGGACGAAGACGGCTGTCATCGCCGCCGTCGCAGGCTTCTTCCTCGCCGTGCTCACGGCGTTCGTTGTCGAATACTTCAGCAGGGCGGCGAAGGACCCCGTCGAGTCGGCGAAGCTCCAGGCGATCCGCTCGATGTTCTCGCCCCGCCGCCGCGCGCCGCGGGAGTAGATGCCCTTCTACGCGTTTCAGGTCTGGACAGGGAGCGAAGCCCGGTTCCTCGCGGTTGCGCGAAGAGCCGCGGCCGGGGACGCCTCGCTGATCTGGCCCCGACGCAGGCTGCGCATCCGTCGGGCCGGTATCTGGCGCGACTCGCTCGCTCCGGTATTCCCCGGCTACCTTTTTGTCCGGGCGCCCGCTCTCGGCAACGACCTGTACGCGGCCATCCGCCGCGCGCCGGGCTTCCTGCGCTTCCTCCCGTCCAACGACGCCATTGTCGCACTCGGCCAGAAGGACCAGCAGCTGCTCTCCCATTTCCTCGCCTTCGGAGAGGTCGTGGACAAGTCCATCGTCACCTTCGACGAGAATCGCAGGATCCGCGTGGTCTCGGGGCCTCTGAAGGGGCTGGAGGGCAGGATCATCCGCGTGGACCGCAGGAAGGGGCGGGCCCGGGTGAGGCTGGAGCTGTACGAGGATTCCTTTGAAATCGACTTCGGCTTCGAGGCTCTCGAGGGCGCCCTGCAGGTCGAGCCCCCGAGCTGACCCGACCGCGCGCGTTTTACTGTTCCCTCAATCGTTCCGACACTCAAGGTGATGGCCGACGATTCGCGACGCACCATCTACATCATCGGGGCTGGGTTCACCGGCACCACGATCGCAGCCGAGATACGGGCCAAGAGGGTCTTCGGCAGGGTCGTCGCGTTTCTCGACGACGACCCGACCAAGATCGGTTCGCGCATCGACGGCATCCCCGTTCTCGGGCCTATAGAAGCCGCGGCGCGAGCTCTGAAAACCACCCCCGCCCACGAGGCGATCATCGCGATCCCGAGCGCCACGCGGGAGCAGCTTGCGAAGATCCACGCGATCCTCAAGCGGGCCGCCTTCACCCGCATCCGCATCGTTCCCCGCATCGCTCAGATCCTCGACGGGGAGGCGCACCTGATCCAGGCGCGCGAGATCGATCCCGAGGACTTCCTCGCGCGAAGCCCCGTGAAGGTCAATCTCAAGAAGAGCCTCGCCTACCTGCGCGGCCGCAGGGTGCTCGTGACGGGGGCGGGCGGGAGCATCGGCTCGGAGCTCTGCCGGCAGCTCCTGGAAGGGGGAGCCGAGAGGCTGTACCTGTTCGGCCACGGCGAGAACAGCATCTACGGGATCGAGCGGGAGCTGCGCCTGCTGCAGGAAGAGGGGGTGGGGGAGAAGGCGGTCATCATCCCGATCATCGGGGAGCTCCAGGACCGCGAGTTCGTGCGCTACATCCTGGGACGCCTCCATGCCCACGTGGTCTTCCACGCCGCCGCCCACAAGCACGTGCCTCTGCTGGAGGCCAATCCGGTGGAGGCGGTGAAGAACAATG
>CAYGXO010000080.1:0-1668 GCA_964353885.1 uncultured Spirochaetaceae bacterium | reverse complement strand
TACGACGGGGCGGCGGTGGGGCTGGTGAAGGACATCAACCCGGGGGCGGGGAGCAGCAACCCGCAGCAGTTTGCCGAGTACGGCGGGCAGCTGTACTTCCAGGCCAACGACGGGGTCACGGGGGCCGAGCTCTGGAGGCTGTACTACCAATAACCCCAATTCCACGAATCCTGGGCTGCAAGCGTGTTCGGCTTTTTCTTATTGTGGGTGAGGCTGAGAGACGATATTGTAGTGTACGAGAAGGACGGAGGGTCTCCGATGAAGAGGGTCATCTGTTATCTCACTTTTTTGCTGTTTGTGTTTTCACTGACGAGTTGCCCGAACCCTCTCGCGCATGCCCCGGGCAGCGCGGCCGATCCTGTCGAACAGGTCCAGATGCCTCCGTCCGACGAAGTCCGCGACGTCGTGCGGCCTCCTTCCGCGTCCTTTGCATATGAGACTCTCGTGACTGTGAATCTCAATCTCGCCGTTGACCTGTACCAAGTCAGTGCTGGCGAACGAGGTCCCGGCTCGATCCAGAAACTGGATGCCGGCTCATCAGCGGTGTTCGTCAGCCTGCTCGACAGCCGGGGAAACCTCGTTTTTACTGGTAAGGTGCAGGGAGATGGGACGCTCGGCACCGTGCTGAAGCTGCCCGCAGCGCCCGAGGACATGACCCTGACGATGCGCGCAGAAGGATTTGAAGAGCGCACGGTCCTGATCGGAGACATGCGCAAGTACTCCCAGGTGAATCGGAGAATGAGCCTGATCGCGCGGGGCAGCACATCCAAAAGCCTTCCCACAGGAGGCGCCGATAGCGACGGCGATGGAGTGCCTGACGCCTACGACGCTTTCCCTAATGACCCGAGCTCGGCGTTTCTCATGAACGTGCCCGCAAATGGTTCGCTTACCATCTCCTTCGAGGATCTATTCGGACACGCTCAGGCCGGCGACGCGGACTACAACGACTTCCTTGCGCGGTACCGGATACGGCTGATCCTGGACGCGCAGAATAGGGTCACGGCTCTGGAGGGGGAGGCGGATGCCGTTGTGAAGCTCGCGGGATACAACCACCTGTTCGGAATCGTCATCAGCCCGTTTGCCGGCGACGCAACGCTGAGCGTCAGCTATTGGGACGGGAACGGACAGAGCCTCCCGGGCGGCATTGTTGGCGATCGCGTCAACTCGGGGGCCACCATCGTCCTCTTCAAGAGCACGAGGAATTCCATCGGAAACACGACGAAGTTCTCCCTCGATTTTGATACGCCCCAGACCGGCGAGCAGATCGATCAACCGCCATATAACCCATACCTGTACGTCTACAATACGGGACACGACATCCACCTCATCGGCGAAGAGGCGCTGCCAGGGTCCATCAATCCTGGCGATACCTTTCGCGATGCTCAGGGATTCCCCTGGGCTCTGCTCGTTCCCGCTGATTGGAAGCACCCGGACGAAGGCCAGCGAATAGAGATACCCTATCCCCGGTTCACGCTGTGGCGAGAGAGCATGGGTGCCGAGCACACGGACTGGTATCTCCACTACTACGATCCGTATGTCCCCCCGGTGCAGCTGGTGGTGGAGCGGGCGGCGGACATCGATCCCAGCGGGGACGGCAGTCCTGCGGGGCTCGCCGTCTACGGCGGATCGTTGTTCTTCTCTGCGGTCGACAGTGCTCACGGCACGCAG
>CAYGXO010000079.1:0-43885 GCA_964353885.1 uncultured Spirochaetaceae bacterium | reverse complement strand
GCGTCCAGGACGACCGGGCCGGTGAAGTCGATCCGGGACACCACCTGGACCTTCCGCGCCGCGAAGGCCTCGGCGAGCGTTCCCGTCACTTTTCCGGCGAGCTCGCCGAGGTCGACGATTGAGACGTTCAATGCGATGTCGCCGCGCGAGAAATCCAGCATCTCCGAGGCGAGCCGGTTGAGACGGTCGGCCTCGGCGATGATCCTGCCGATGTTGCGCTCGACGAGCGCCGTGTCTGCGGGCGAGAGCTGCACCATCTCCGCGAAGCCGCGCAGGATGGCGAGGGGGTTGCGGATGTCGTGCAGGATCAGCGAGGCGAACTTGCCGAGCACCGAGAGGCGCTCAGCCTGGATCAGGCGCTCCTGCGTGCGGCGCAGCTCCCGGTTGGCCTTGAGCAATGCCCGGTTCCTGCGGTGCAGGTTCTCGAGGAAGCTCTCATTCGACGACCGCACCATGGCGGACACCGACCGGGTGATCGAGAGCGCGATCGCGCCGTTGGCGGCGACGATGTTGCGGAAATCCTCCCGGCCCACCGAGAGGAGGCGCACGGCATCGCGGGCGACCACGGTGGCGCTGCGCGGCAGGTCGTCCACCACTGCCATCTCGCCAAAGAGGTGCCCCACCCCGTGCGCTGCGATCAGGTCCCGCTGCTCCTCGCCGTAGTCCTTCCACACCTCCACGGTGCCCTCGAGGATGATGTAGAACCGGTCCGCCGGCGAGCCCTCCTGGAATATGGTCGCCCCGGGCGCGAAGCTCTCCTCGCGGGCGACGGCCGCGATCAGGGCGAGGTCCGCGGGGGCGAGGCCGTTGAAGAAGGGGACTTCGGCCAGCAGGCGCGCGCGGTCGTCCATCGCCTACTGCTGCCGGGCGTACAGGGACTCGATGTACTGCGGCGTGTTCTCGATCTGCACGTGGCTGATCGTGCATTTCCCTTCGAGCACCACACCGTCCTGGATGATCAGCTCGGGGGTCTTGATGTCGCCGAGCACCCGGGCCGTGGCCAGTAGCAGCACGCGGCGGGAGGCGGAGACATTGCCGATGATGATGCCCTCCACGACGACGCTCGTGGCGATGATGGTTGCCTTCACCTTGCCCTTGGGGCCGATCTGGAGCTGGTCCACGAGCAGCGCCTGCCCCTCGAACCGCCCGTCGATGCGCAAGCTCCCGCGGATCGCGAACCTGCCCTCGAAAAACGAGTCTTCGCCGATGGTCGTGTTCGCCTCAATGTCGATCTGCACGCTCGTTCTCCTGGGTCTCGATCTCGGGGATATTGAGGAACGCGACGATCTCGGCGGCAAGGGTGCCGAGCTCGACGAGAGCCTCGAGCACGGTTTTCCCTTCCAGGCGTTTCTTTCCCTCGATCTCGTCGAAGGCGATCTCCCGCTCGGCGTTCAGGCACTTGACCCCGTCGCCGTTGGCGTCCTCCACCAGCTCCCTCGTGAAGCGCTCGATGATCCTGAAGAACCGGCTCGCATCAACGGCGATCAACCGCTTGAGCTTGAACCCCCTCTTGCGGACCTCCGTCTCCATGTCCTTTGAGAAAATGCCCTCCGCGAGCCGCCGGCGCTCCTCGAGAAAATCGACGATCTTCCGGTCGAGCTCCTGGAAACGGCGGTAGAAGCCGTCGCGGTCCATCGAAAACTTGAAGTCGAGTTTGAGCTGCTTGTCAGTGAGGAATGGAAGGAACTCGGCCTGGTAGTGGCGAATGTACAGGATGATGCGGGCGATCTCCTGGTCTTCGATGCCCGATGCGTCGGTTTCAATGAGCTTCTTGAGGATGGGGAAGGTTGCCAGTTCGTCCCAGCTCTCGACATGCTCCTCGATCTTCTGCCTGTCGATGACGTTCACGGCGAGGATCTTCGCGCGGTAGCTCTGCATCTCCTTGAGCTGACGGGCGGCTCGCTCGCGCTGGCCGGCGTCGGGTGTCGTCCGGTAGACTGTCTCGTACTGATGGATGAGCTTGTTCAGCTTCTTCAGCTCCTCCTCGGGGCTCATGTGAGACAGTGTATCATCGGCTCTGACAAAAGAAAAGCCCTCGGCCGTCGCCGAGGGCTCGTCGTGCGCGGAGCGTCGCTTCTCACCAGCCGTCGGACATGTCGTCGGTGTCGCGCTTGGCCTCGCCGAACAGGTCGGTGACGGCGCGCATGTCGTCGAGGTACAGGTAGTAGGTCCCGTACGCCTCCATCTGGTCGCAGTCGACCTTGAAGCCGATCAGCTTGATCCCGCTGCGGTAGGTGTAGTGGTACTCAGTCTGCGTGATGCGTGGGGGGATCGCGACGGTGAGCTTCTTCCAGCCGATGAAGTTCAGCTTCCCGACGGTGATCTCCTGCGGCTGGCCGAAGTAGTCGAGGATCAGGACCTTCAGCACGTGGTTGTAATTGCGGCCCACCACCCACACGGAGATCGTCTTCGTGATGCCCTCGATCGCGAGGGGGTTCAGGGGGTGAACCGAGAAGGAGGATTCGCCGCGGCGGAAGAAGTTCACCTTCACGCCCAGCACATACTTGTCCTCTTCCTTGATCCCCAGCTTGGCCTCATCCTCGATTGGCTTCTTGCCGACGGGGTTGCCGGCCATCCGCTTCACGGTCACGAGCCCCATGTCGAGAGGCATCGCGCCGTACCAGAAGGCGGAGTCCTCCAGCTTGGTGACGGACACCTCCTTCAGCAGCTGCTGGGCCTGATCCTTTCCGATCGCGGCGGGGTCGGGTTCGCCGGCGACCACGTTCTGAGCGAAGAGGGGCGCGCAGAGCGCGGCGGCGAGCGCCATGGCGGCAATACAGCGTCTGGTCATCATCGTCATTCTCCTACTTCGTCCCCTGCGCCCACAACTCGTCCAGCGCCTTCGGATCCGCGAGGTTGTCCCCGTCGAAGCGGGTCTCGTAGAGGTCGGTGAGCACCTTCACCTCATCGAGGAAAACGTAGAAATCGTCCACCCTTTCCTGGGGAGTCGTCCAGATCACCAGCTTCGTCAGCTCGAGGGCCATGAACCGCGGGATGTAGCGCCGCGACTGCGGGATGTTGCCCGTGATCGTCGTGGACATATTCCGCCACCCTGCGAACTGCATGGAACCGAGGTGCAGGACGCGATCGATGCCCTCGAAATCCCTGAGGTGAACGTCCATCGTGTAGTTGTAGTTCGAGCCCCAGACCCACAGGTCGAGAGATTGTACTCGTCCGGGAAGCGGCAGGGTGCTCGCCACCAGCTTGCCGTCGCTGCCCTTCTTCGCGGGGATGATCTCGATCGAGTTGTATCCTTTCCTGTCGAAGCGGCTATGGATGCCCAGCGCGAAAAGGTCTTTCTTCTCCGGGTTGCGGCCGTAGAGCGAGTCCGGCCACGTCCGCACGATCGATGTCTGGGGGAAGTCCTTTGTCGTGAACTTGCTTCCCTGCACGATCCACTGCCTCGAATCCGGATCGTCGAAGGAGACGATCACCTTCGATTGGAGGTTTGTCGTGGTCTCGTCCGCCGTGGCGGACGCGGCGGGAAACAGCAGTAGCAGGGGAAGCGTCCACAGAAAAAACGCTCGCAGTCCTGGCCTCATGCCCTTCTCCTTCTACCGAAACGCGGTTCAGTCGGTATACGATTCATCCGAAATTATATTTCCGAGGCGTGCCGTTGTCAAATTTATGTTCCCGCCCCTGAACACGCTCTCGGCGAGGTAGGAACTGCGCACGTACGGTCCTGCCTGCACCACGGGGATCCCCCCCGCTCGCGCCATCTCGGCAAACCCGTCGAACCGCTCGGGCTCGAGGTAGCGCGCAACGGGAACATTGGCCCACGAGGGCCGGAGGTACTGGCCGATTGTCAGGATCTGGACCCCCGCCTCCGAGGCGTCGGCGAAAAGCCGCTCCAATTCGTCGTCGGTCTCGCCGAGCCCCACCATGATGCCCGTTTTTATCCGCACGCCCTCACCGCGCGCAGAAGCGGCGGTCCGGAGGACCTCGAGGGATCTTCGATAGTCGGCTCCGGCGCGAACCCGCCCATACAGGGACTCCACTGTCTCCAGGTTATGCCCGAAGACCTGGATGGGCAGTCCCGCAACCCCCTCGACCGCGTCTCGGCTCCCCTGGAAGTCCGGCACCAGCAGCTCTATGCCGACCGTTGGGAGCGCCGCGCGGATATCCGCCACGACGCGCTCGAAGTGCCCCGCTCCGCCGTCGGGCAGGTCGTCGCGCGTCACGGAGGTGACCACCGCATAGCGGATCTCCATCCTCCCCATGTACTCGGCGATCCTCTTGCCCTCAAACGAATCGGGCAGGGAAACCGGCCCATGTCCAACCGCGCAGAAGGCGCAGTTCCTCGTGCACGCGTCGCCCAGGATGAGGAAGGTCGCGTTGCCGGACTTGAAGCATTCCGACAGGTTCGGGCAGCGAGCAGACTCGCAGACAGTGTGCAGGCCGAGGTGCGCGATACGGGCCTTGCTCGCGATGACGGCGGGATCGATCGGTTTGCCCTTCCGCAGCCAGTCGGGCCTGCGGGCTTCCTCGCTCATCTGCAGCGTCCCTTCTCCCTGATCTCGCGAGATACAGCGCGCGCCTCTCCGCACGCGAGAACGACGGCCCCCTTGACGGTCCCCCCGGCCTTCCCGCTCCTCGCCAGGCCTTGCGCGATGCCGTCGATCGTCCGCTCCTCGACCGAGAGGAATACCTGGCGGGGAAACGCGCGGGAAACCTCCCAATCGGAGGTCACCGCGCACCCGCCGGTATCGCCGAGTGACTCCAGGCATGCGACGTCGAGGCCCCCAAGCCGCGGCAGGAAGATCTCGACCCCTTCCCGCCTCATCTCTTCGACAGCCTTCCTCACTTTGGCATCGTCCACCGGCTCATCGATGCCGCGCACAACGGCTCTCGCGCCGTCGGGTCCGGCTCCCTCCAGGAACGCCCGGACCTCCTCATTCCCTGCGGCGCTTGCGCTCGCACCTGCGGCGCTTGCGCTCGCACCCGCGACGAGCACGCCGATCCTGCCGCCAGGAGGGCCTTCTGCCAGAGAGAGCTGCGCGCAGTCGCCCGCCCTGCGATAGGCCTCGGTGCGGTCGAAGACAACACGTGTCACCTTGGAGGCCTCGTCTTCTGTCGGTCGACCGCCGACGATGACGAAACGAACCCTCGGGAACCCCTGGACGAAGCCGGCTGCTTCAAATGAGAGCAGGGGCCCGACGACAGCGGCTTTGAACCGCCCCGAACCGAGCGCTGCGACGAGCCGCTCGCGCGCATTTTCCTGGACTCCGATGGAAAGGATTGTCGGCAGATACCCGCGAAGCAGCGAACGGATCACGAGCTCGGCCTTCACACGCGTCGGCTCGCCGAGGGACGCCCAGAACGGGTCTTCCCCGCATACAAGAAGCCTTCCTCGCC
This sequence comes from uncultured Spirochaetaceae bacterium, assembly GCA_964353885.1. GTDB lineage: Bacteria > Spirochaetota > Spirochaetia > SZUA-6 > Fen-1364 > CAVTER01. The sequence continues at coordinate 38,530 of CAYGXO010000079.1, read as the reverse complement.
AGCAGCCGCTGAGCGCGAGAATGGCAAGAAGCACGGCGAAGCGACGAATCGGTGTTTTCACGCCCTTGACAGTGTATTCGGTTCACATGATATTAGTCCAGTGACCAGAAAGGGGAACTCATGACTCATTTCAAGGACCTCGGCCTCTCCAACACGAGAGAGATGTTCCGCAAAGCGATGAAAGGCAAGTACGCGATCCCCGCGTACAATTTCAACAATATGGAGCAGCTCCAGGCCATCATCAGCGGGTGCATCGAAAGCAAGTCTCCCGTCATCCTGCAGATCTCTAAAGGAGCTCGCCAGTACGCGAACCAAATCCTGCTGCAGCATATGGCCAAGGGCGCCATGGAGATCATCCGAGCATCCGGCACCCCCATTCCCGTCGCGCTGCACCTCGATCACGGAGACACCTACGAGCTGTGCGTCTCGTGCATCGAGACCGGCTTCTCCTCGGTCATGATCGACGGCTCGGCGCACCCGTACGAGAAGAACGTTGAGCTGACGAAGAAGGTTGTGGAGTACGCGCACAAGCACGACGTGACCGTCGAAGGAGAGCTGGGCGTGCTCGCCGGCATCGAGGACGAGGTGTCCTCGGAACAATCCCACTACACCAATCCCGATGACGTCGAGGACTTCGTCAAGAAGACCGGCGTCGACAGCCTCGCCATTTCGATCGGCACCTCGCACGGCGCCTACAAGTTCAAGGTGAAGCCCGGCGATCCCCCTCCGACGCTGCGCTTCGACATCCTCGAAGAGGTCGAAAAGAGGATTCCCGGTTTCCCCATCGTGCTGCACGGCGCCTCGTCAGTCATCCCCGAATACGTGGAGATCATCAACAAGTTCGGCGGGAAGATGGAAGGCGCGATCGGCGTGCCCGAGGATCAGCTGCGCAAGGCGGCCCGCTCGGCGGTGTGCAAGATCAACATCGACTCAGACGGAAGGCTCGTGATGACCGCCATGATCCGCAAGTCCTTCGCGGAGGACCCCAAAAACTTCGACTCTCGCAAGTACCTCGGACCCGCCCGCGACGAGCTCACGAAGCTCATCGTGCGGAAGAACAAGGACGTGCTGGGAAGCGCGGGAATGGCGTAGGCCGCGAGGCCGGTGGCCCTCTCAGGGCGCGGAGCGGCCCTCTCAGGGCGTGGAGCGCCCCAGTAAGACGCGCGGGTGCGTGGCGGCAGCGAACAGCCCCGAGCCGGCTATGAAGACCACCGCCATCAAGAACGCAAAAAGCCCCCTGTTCAAGCTTTGCAGGAAACTCGCAGAGCAGGCGAGAATGGAGACGCCCGCCGCCGCCACGCAATAGGCGAGCCCGGCCCTTCCCTCCCATCGCTCGAAGCGTCCCGCGAGAGCCGCGAGGAAAAGCACGGCTGCGACGCGCAACAAGGGAAGGAGGAACAGTGCATGCGCATCCCAGCGCCCGTAGCCTGCGATAAAATCCGCGACGCTCATCATCGCGAAAAAGCCGGAGAGGAAGGACACCGTAATCAGGAAAACCCCCTCGTCCGATGAAGGGTACCGCACCGCGCGCATCACGAGCAGGAAGCCGCCCACAGCGAGCAGGATGGGCGGAAGGTGATCGCGCACGAGAAGGGACAGGAAGAGGGGAAACCCGCTGTAGGCGAAGCCCGTGATCCTTCGCAGGAGAAGGAGAATCGGCCAGGCGGGAAAGAACACCAGGACCCCGCGGAGAAACTGGAAAACGAGGAACAGCCTCCGCGGCGCTTTCTGCCCGTCCCATGGCAGCAGGACAATGAAGGCGAAAAACAGAGGCATCGCGGTCAGGAGAAAAAGCGTCATCGGATCGGGATACTATCAAAGCTGTAAATCAAGGACAAGTGCGGACCGCTGCGAATCGCGCACGGACGCACGATATCTTGACAGACTCCCTCTCACATGTATCATGAGGCTCGCGACAAGGCCCATCAGATCGAGGAGGCACCATGACGCAGAAGGCCATCCCGCGAGAGAAGGTTACTGAAGCGGTCTCGATTCTGGCGCAGAAGCACCGAATCGTCGCGCCGGTTCGGAAGGGGAAGAGCTTCGTCTTCTCCGCGATCACCGACCCGGGAGCGGTCATTCTCGACTACCCGACCACGATCCTTCCCCTCAAGAAGTTCTTCCTCCCGCCGAACGATCTCGTCCTCAGCTATAACAGGAAGACGCAGTCCGCCCGGGCGCCGCAGATCGACGCCGCGCCGACGGTCTTCTTCGGCGTGCACAACTACGAGCTGCAGGGGCTCTTCCGGCTGGATTACGCCTTCCGCACTGGCGTTCCCGACGAGACGTACCTGGCCAAGCGCGCGAACGCCGTCTTCGTGGGCGTGGGCTACCAGCCCGACGAGCAGCACTTCGCCGATTCCGTCGGCATCCCGCTCAGCCTGCGGGAGGGCTTCGATGCGTTCCTGACGAGATTCGACGATCTGTGGAGGATCGAGGCGCTCACCGAGAAAGGCGAGCAGCTGCTCGGCGAGCTCGGGAGCCTGCTCGTGAAATGCGATAAAACGGGGTACCCGGTCGTCCACTTCAAGAACAAGCTCAAGCAGTCGGTGGCCGGGATTCGGGAGATCTTCCACGGCGCGTACAACCATCCCGTCTGGCAGAAAACCGCGCGGGAATGCTACTCATGCGGCACGTGCAACATCGTCTGCCCCACCTGCTACTGCTTCGACGTGGACGATCAGACCATCCTCGGCTCGGACGAGGGCATGCGCCTGCGCAAGTGGGATTCCTGCCAGTTCCTCTCCTTCACCACAGTCGCCGGGGGCGAGGCGTTCCGCGAAAAGAGGAACGACAGGGTCCGGCACAGGATGTCGCGCAAGTTCTCCTACATCACCGACGAGAAGGGCCGGCCGTTCTGCGTCGGCTGCGGGCGCTGCGTGCGACAGTGCACGGCGAAGATCAGCATCGTCGACGTGATGAACGCACTGCTGTAGGAGGAGCCAATGGAAGCGAAAAACATCTACGTGCCCGAGATATCCGAGGTCGTGCGCGTTGAAAAAATGACAGATATCGAGACCTTCTTCGAGGTGAAGCTGCCCGGAGGCAGGGACCTCGGACACCAGCCCGGGCAGTTCGTTCAGGTTTCCCTCTTCGGCATCGGCGAGGCGCCGATCTCGATCTGCTCATCGCCCCTCAAGAAGGGCTCCTTCGAGATGGTCGTGCGGAGGGTCGGCAATGTCACCGAGGCCCTGCATAGGCTGAAGGCTGGCGACAAGGTGGGCATCCGCGGGCCCTTCGGCAAGGGCTTCCAGGTGGAGGAGTTCGAAGGCAAGGACACGATCTTCGTGGCCGCGGGCCTCGGCCTGCCCCCGCTGCGCTCGCTCATCAACACCCTCATCGACGCGAAGAACCGGAAGAGGTTCGGCAGGATCATCATCCTGTACGGCGCGAAGACCTCCTCGGAGTTCCTCTTCAACGAGGAAAGAAAGGGATGGGAGGACCGCAACGACCTAGAATACGAGGTGACTGTGGACAGGCCCACGGGAGGCTGGACGGGACACGTCGGGGTCATCACGACGCTGATACCCGAGCTTGCCCTCGATCTTCCCAAGACCGTCGCCGCCATCGTCGGGCCCCCCGTGGTATACAAGTTCGCGATCCTCGCCCTGCGCTCCAAGGGGCTGCGCGACGAGCAGGTCTACGTCTCACTCGAGCGCAAAATGAAGTGCGGCGTGGGCAAGTGCGGCCACTGCCAGATCAACAACATCTACGTCTGCCAGGAAGGCCCCGTGTTCAACTACTCGAAGATCAAGGACCTCAAGGAGGCTGTCAGATGAGCAGGCCGAAGGTCGCCTTCTTCGACTTCACAAGCTGCGAGGGCTGCCAGCTCTCCAAGCTCAATCTCGAGGATGACATCCTCGGGATCCTCGGGCTCGTGGAGATCGTCAATTTCCGCGAGGCCATTTCGGACAGGCGGGAGGACTACGACATCGCCTTTATCGAGGGCTCGATCAGCACGCCGCACTGCGTGGAGCGCATCCACAAGATCCGCCGCCAAGCTTCGATCCTCGTCGCTCTGGGCGCCTGCGCGCACATCGGAGGCGTGAACGCAATACGGAACAGGATGGACATCGACGCGGTGAAGGAAGAGGTCTACGGGAAGGACAAGTACCTGTTCCCCTCCATCAAGGCCCAGGCGGTCTCGGACGTTGTGAAGGTCGACTACGTGGTGCCCGGCTGCCCGATGGACAACCAGGAGTTCAAGCGCGTGCTCTCGGCCATGCTCACGGGAAAGCATGTGGACATCCCCGAATACGCGGTCTGCGTCGAGTGCAAGGCGAAGGAGAACGAGTGCCTCTTCGAATCCGGGATCGTCTGCATGGGCCCGATCGTCCGGGCGGGCTGCGGGGCGGCATGCCCCTCCAACGGCCACTACTGCTTCGGCTGCCGGGGGGTGGTGCCGGACCTGAACAGGAACGCGGCGACCGATGTCATGGAAAAATACAAGTGGTCGATGCACCAGATCAAGAACCGCTTCTACATGTTCAACTCCAACAACGTCGAGCTGGAGGAAAAGCGCGATGAGTGACACCACGCTGGCCATCACCGTCCCGTACGTCACCCGCGTGGAAGGCCACGGCAACATCGTCATCGACATGAAGGAGGGGAAGCTCCTCACGTCGCACCTGGAGGTCGTCGAGCCGCCCCGCTACTTCGAGGCGATGCTCAAGGGGTACCCCTACACCGACATCGCCCTCATCACCTCACGCATCTGCGGCATCTGCTCGGTCGGCCATCAGATGACCTCACTCAAGGCGACCGAGAAGGCGCTGGGCATCCATGTGAGCGAGCAGACCGTCCTGCTGCGCAAGCTCCTTACGTACGGCGCGACGATGCAGAGCCACGTCCTGCACATCTACTTCCTCGCCGCTCCCGACCTGCTCGGGGTCCCCTCTGTCGTTCCCCTTGCCAGCAGCCATCCCGACGTCGTGAAAATGGCCCTTCGCATGAAGAAGCTCTCCAACGACATCTGCGACAGGCTGGGCGGTAGAACGATCCACCCCAACAGGCTGGTGCCGGGCGGGTTCACGATGCTGCCGAGCATGGAGGACCTCAAATGGATCCGCGAGATGCTCGTGAAGCAGATGGTGCCCGACGCCAAGGCGTCCCTCGCGCTGCTCGCGAGCCTCGCCCCGAAGTTCCCGGCGTTCGAGCGAGGCACCGAATACATCGGCCTGAGGACGGACGGCGAATATGCCTTCTACGACGGGGCGATCGCCTCGACGGACACGGGGCTCACACCTGTGGACGACTACCTGGGCGTCACCAATGAGTTCGTGGTCCCCTACTCGACCTCCAAGCACTGCCGTCACGCCCGCTCATCGTATTCGGTGGGCGCCCTGGGTCGATTCAACAACAACTTCGACAGGCTGAACCCCCTTGCGAAATCCGCTGCCGGCACGCTGGGTCTGGAGCCTATCGTGAAAAACCCCTTCCTCAACACCGCCGCCCAGATGGTCGAGGCGATCCACGTCGTGGAGGAATCGCTCAAGCTGCTGGACATCCTGCTCGGCAGGGGCGTGAAGGAGGAGGCGCCTGTCGTTCCCGAGAAGCTGCGCGAGGGGCGCGGCGCCGACGCGACTGAGGTGCCCCGCGGGATCCTGTTCCACGACTACACCTATGACAATCGCGGCCAGGTGGTGAAGGCGAACTGCATCATCCCCACGACCCAGAACACGCAGTGCATCGACGACGACATGCGGGAGCTGGTTCCCTGGATGATCGGGAAGGGCATGACGAAGGAGCAGATGACCCTCACACTGGAAATGCTGGTGCGGGCCTACGACCCGTGCATCTCCTGCTCCGTGCACTTCCTCCAGGTGGAGTTCCGCGAGTGAGAGCCGAACCGGCGGACCGCCTCTGCGTGATCGGGTTGGGCAACACCGAGATGGGCGACGACGGAATCGGCGTGCGGCTCGTCGAGGCGTTGCGCGAGCAGCGCGATCGCGGCGAATGGGGCGGTTCGGCGGGGCCGGGCAGAGGCGAGGTCGAGCTCCTGCTGGCCGACGGCGATCCCTTCCTGGCGGGCGCCCGCATCGCCGAGGGAGGGTCCGTCCTGCTCGTCGACGCGGTCGACATGCGCCGCGCGCCGGGCAGCTGCCGCGTGTTTCGCGCGGACGAGGCGGATTTTCCCGCCCCCGCGGCCCGAACCTCGACCCACTCGCTCGCCACGAGCCAGATCGTCCAGATCGCCCGCGGCCTCGGCTGCGCCGGCAGCCTTCGCCTGCTGGGAGTTCAGCTCGCCGAGGCGCGCCCCGGCAGGGGCCTGTCGCCCGAGCTGAGCGGAAAGCTCCCCGAAATGCTCGAACGGATCAAAGAGGAGGTTGAACTGCTGCCATGAAGAAGATACTCATCGTCGATGACGACAGGGATGTGTTCGAGTCGATGAAGATCGTGCTGGAGGCCGAGGGCTACGGCGTGGATTGGGCGACCAACGGGACCGAGGCCATCGAGAAGGCGAAAGCAGGGAAGCCCGACCTCATGATCCTGGACGTGATGATGAACACCGATGACGAGGGCTTCCAGGTCAGCTATCGCATGCGGAAGGACCCCGAGCTGATGCACGTGCCCATCGTGATGGTCACCAGCGTCGGCACGAAGACCGGCTTCTCGTTCGACAGGAACAAGGACCAGGACTTTCTGCCCGTGAACGAGTTTCTCGAGAAGCCCGTCGACCCGAAGGTTCTCGTCGACAAGGTCCGCGAGAACCTCGGTCACTGAGCCGGGCCTACCCTCCCAGCACCGTCTGCTCGATCTTCCTCACCTGTCCCCTGTACAGCGAGGTGATCTGCGCGCCGTAGTCGGCGATGAGCTGGATGATGTTCCGCGGCTTATCGTCGGTGTCCGGACCGTTGATCCTGTCCCCCGCGTCGCCGAGTCCCGGCAGGATGTATGCCTTCGTGTTCAGCGCCGGGTCCATCCAGAGCGTGAACACCTCGGCTCCCTCCAGCGCGCGCGCGATGCGCAGCGCGCCCTTCAGCGCCGAGATGACGTTGAAGAACTTGATCGACCGCGGGCGCACGCCCTGCTCCAGCAGGTACTTCACGATCGTGACGAGGCTCCCCCCCGTGGCGTTCATGGGGTCGGCGAAGAACAGGTCCTTTCCATCCAGAGAGGCGGCGTCGAAGTAGGAGAGGTCGAGGTTGAGCACGTACTCCATGTTGTGCTCCTCCTTCGAGTCGTCGCGAGAAATCTTGAACAGGGCGAACGGGGTGACGTAGCCTCGCGATGAGTACTCCTGGATCTCCTTCGACATGATCATGGCCGGCAGCAGGGCGCCGCGCAGCATGACGCACATCACGCTGTTCTCGATCATGGCGTCGACATCCGGGATCTTGTGCACGGCGAAGTTCTGCAGGGGCAGCGTCACCGGCGTGCGCACGACCATCGCGTTCTTCTTCTCCAGGGCGGCCGCGCCGAAGGCGAAGTTGAACAGCAGCTCGTAGGCGCGCTGCGTGTAGTAGACGAACTCGGGGTGTTCCGTGCGCGTGTCGCGCAGCTTTGCGATCAGCCGGGACACCTCGCCATGCACCTCGCGGGGGGTCTCGAAGGAGTACACGTGGATGCGCGGCTCCCGGGCCACGATTTCCTTCATCGTGTGACCCATCTCGTTGTACAGCGCGATCAGGCGCTTCGTCGCGCCGTCATTCGCCGCCCGCGGATCCTCCGAGATGCCGCGGAAGAGCTCCAGAGCCTTGCCGAAGCGACGGTCCATGTCTTCGAGCAGGGCCTTGTCCTGCACGCTGAGGTACCCGTCGAGATCCTGGGCCTTCAGGATGACTTTTGCCATTCTCGTGAACCCCCCTTTGCTCCCACACTATACGCTCTCAGAGGGGTGGTCAATGCTGGGCGGAGCGTAGTACGATCCCCTCCCATGGCGCGAAGGCGTTTGCTCTACCGCGGCACGATCCAGGGCGTTGGGTTTCGGCCCGCGGTGTACCGCGCCGCCACGCGCCTGGGGCTCAGCGGTTTCGTGAAGAACCTCCGCTCGGAGGTCCTTGTCGAGGTGGAGGGGACCGCGGAATGCCTTGTTGAGTTCCCGCGCGCCCTCGAGGAGAGCCTTCCCTCAGCGGCGCGGATCGAGGGCGTCGAGGTCGCAGACATCCCAGCCGAGAGCCCCCTTTACGGGGGTGATGGCGCCGCCGGCGCAGTTTTCCGCATCCTCGAGAGCGGCGCCTCGCTATACAGTTTTCCTCCCGTGCCTCCCGACCTCGCCATGTGCCCCGACTGCCGGCGCGAGCTTCTCGATCCCTCGGACCGGCGCTACCTCTACCCGTTCATCACCTGCACGCAGTGCGGCCCTCGCTACTCCATCCTCGCGCGCACACCGTTCGACAGGGCCAACACCTCCATGCGCCCCTTTGCGCAATGCCCCGACTGCGAGCGGGAGTACGCCGATCCCAAGGACAGGAGGTTTCACTCCCAGACCAACTCCTGCCGCGTCTGCGGGCCGCGCCTTGCCTGCGTGGACGGCGGCGGCGCCGAGCTTCCCGGCAACCCCCTCGAGACCGCCGTCCGCGCGCTCGCCTCGGGAAAAATCGTCGCCGTGCAGGGCATCGGCGGGTTTCACCTCGCCGCCGACCCATCAGCCGCGGGCGCCATGGCGAGGCTGAGGGCCGCGAAGGTGAGGCAGCGCAAGCCCTTTGCGCTGATGGTTCGCGACATCGAGGAGGCTCGCGCGCTTTGCGTGCTGAGCAGCGCCGAGGAGGAGGCACTCGCGTCGGTCGAAAACCCGATCGTCATCGCGCCCCGATGGCCCCGCTCCCCCGACCGCCTCGCGTCGGTATCGGATACCGATACCCTCGGCCTGCTCCTGCCCTACACTCCACTCCACCTCCTTCTCTTCCTCCTGCCGACGGTCGCGATTCCGTACCAGCATCTCGTCATGACGTCCGGCAACCGGGTGAACGAGCCCATCGCCACCGATCCCGATGAGGCCCGCGCTGCGCTCGCGGGGATCGTTGATTGCTTCCTGGTCAATGACAGGCGCATCCTCTTCCGCGCCGACGACTCGATCGTGCGTGTGGGAGCGGGAACCCCCCCGTATCTCTTGCGCAGGTCGCGCGGATTCGTTCCCCGGCTCATCCATACCGCGATGCCGCTCGACGGTGTCGTTCTCGCCCTGGGCGGCGATCTGAAGAGCGCCCCAGCCCTCGGCAGGGGCCATGACATCCACCTCTCGCCCTACCTCGGGGACCTCGACGATCCCGCGACGCTCCTGCAGTTCGACCGTCAGGTCCTGGCCATGCAGGAGCTGTACGGCGTGACGCCCGACCGTCTCGTGCACGACCTGCACCCGCTGTACCGCTCGACCCGTTGGGCCGAGCGATTCGAGGCCTCCAGGGGGCCTGAGGCGGGCTCCGGGCCAGTGCGGCTGGCCGTGCAGCACCATTTCGCCCATATCCTCTCGGTCATGGCCGAGCACGGCCTGGAGGAGACGATCGGGCTCGCCTTCGACGGAACCGGGTACGGAACGGACGGCACAACGTGGGGCGGCGAGTTCCTCCATGCCACTCGATCCAGCTTCAGCAGGGTCGGGCATTTCCAGCCGTTCGGACTGCCGGGCGGGGATGCGGCAGTGCTGCACCCGGCCCGGATCGCGCTCGCCATCCTGGGCCCTCGGGCGAATGACACGGATCCCTTCCCCGGCCTCGACGCCCGACAGCGCGCGCTCGTGACCGCCATGCTGGAGAAGGATGTCAACTGCCCGCGCTGCTCCTCGCTGGGGCGGATCTTCGATGCTGCAGCGGCCATCCTCGGCCTCGTCGACCGGGTGACCTACGAGGGGGAAGGTCCCATTCGACTGGAAGGCGCCGCTTTGCGCGCTCACGCGGAAGGGGCGACTTCGCCTGGCGAGGAAACGGCGCTGTCGCTGCTCCCCTTCAGTGAGGGCTTCTCGATCGATTCGCGCCCTCTTCTCGTCGAGCTTCTCGCGCAGCGCGGAAGACGGCAGATCGGAGAGATCGCCCTGCTCTTCCACCAGGCCGTGGCCTTCGCCTCGCTGGAGGGAGCGCGGCGGCTGCGCCGAGCGACCGGGATCGCCGACCTCGCGCTCTCCGGCGGCGTTTTCCAGAATCTCCTCCTGCGGGAGCTGCTCCTCCCCCTCTTGAAAAAGGAGGACTTTCGCGTTTTCCTCAACGAGAAGGCGCCGCCGGGAGACGGAGGCATTTCCGTCGGACAGGTCTGGTTCGCGCCGAAATGAGGTGATCCGATGTGCCTTGCAGTGCCGATGCGAATCTCGCGTCTCCTCGAATCCGGCCGCGCCGTCGTCGCGCAAGGACCGGTGGAAGTCGAGGTCGATGTCTCGCTGCTCTCGGACCCTCAGCCGGGAGACCACGTGATCGTCCACGCGGGGTACGCGATCGAGTCGCTCGCCCTCGAGGAGGCCGAGGAGAGGCTCGCCCTCTTCCGCCGAATGGCGGAGCTCGGCCGGGAGAGGTAGCGGGTGGGCGGGAACGGGACCGGCGAAAAAGACCTCGCAGCCGAAATCGTCGAGGAGATCCGACAGGTCGCTGCCCGCATCGGCCGGCCCGTGCGGCTGATGGAGGTCTGCGGAACGCACACCGTCGAGCTGCGCAGGCAGGGCATCCAGTCTCTCTTGCCGGAGTCCATCCACCTGATCTCGGGCCCGGGCTGCCCCGTCTGCGTGACACCCGCAGGGTACATCGACAACGCGATCGACGTCGCGCGGACCGGCCGCGCGCTCGTCGCGAGCTTCGGCGACATGCTCAAGGTGCCCGGCTCTACCGGCTCGACCCTCGCCTCGCTCGCCGGCCGTGGTCACGTGAAGATGGTCTATTCGCCTGCCGAGCTGGTCGGATTAGCCGCGGCCGCGAGCGAACCCGTCGTGTTCCTCGCCATCGGCTTCGAAACCACGATCCCGACGGTCGTTTCGGCCCTGCTGGCGGCAAGGGATCAAGGCATCGACAATCTCTTGCTCTACACTGCTTTCAAGACTATCGTGCCTGCCCTCCGCTTCCTTCTGGCGAGGAAGGGGACGGCCGTGGATGCGTTCCTGCTGCCTGGTCATGTGTCCGCGATCATCGGCAGCGATGCATACGCGGTTCTGAGCAAGCCGGGAGGTCTCCCGGGAGTGGTCACGGGATTCGAGCCGCTCGATATGCTGCTGGGCATCCTGCTCGCCCTGCGCCAGGTCAACGCCGGCACGCGCGAGGTGGTCAACGCCTATCCGCGGGTGGTGAGGGCGGGCGGAAACGAGAAGGCGCTCCGCCTCATGGCGGAAACCCTCGAGCCCCGCTCGGACCTTTGGCGCGGGCTCGGGAGGATCGAAGGAGGCAGCCTTGGACTGAAGCCAGATCTCTCGCGCTTCGACGCGGAAGTCCGCTTCTCCCTGCCGAGCCCCGTCGATGCCGAAATCCCCGGCTGCCTCTGCGCGAAGGTGATAGCGGGTGAAGCCGACCCGCGCCAGTGCGCGCTCTTCTCGTCGCGCTGCACTCCTGAGGACCCTGTTGGGCCGTGCATGGTGTCCGTTGAAGGGACATGCGCGGCATGGCTCCGCTATGGGCAGGCGCAGCCGTGAAGGATCCCCGCGCGATCCGTCTGGAACATGGAAGCGGCGGCGCGCTCTCGCGGGAGCTTGTCGAGACCCTGATCTACCCCGCGTTCCGCTCGGAGGCGTATTCCGAGCTTTCCGACGCTGGACCGATCTCGCCCGGGGCGGAGCTGCTCATGACGACCGACGGGTACGTCGTCGACCCGCCCTTCTTTCCCGGGGGCGACATCGGCCGGCTCGCCGTCTTCGGCACCTGCAACGACCTGGCGGTGAGCGGAGCGGAGCCGGTCTGCATGTCGCTCGCCCTCATCATCGAGGAAGGCTTCCCGTACGAAGACCTGCGCCGCGTGATCCAGTCCGCAGCCGCGGCCGCGCGCGCAGCGGGCGTGAGGGTCGTCACTGGCGACACGAAGGTCGTGCCGATAGGCACGGGAGGAGGGGTGTACATCACGACAACGGGGATCGGCAGGCGCATGTTCCCCCACTCCCTTTCTGTGTCGCGCATCGGCGAGGGCGACGCCGTCATCGTGTCCGGTCCGATCGGCGAGCACGGGCTCGCGATCCTCGCGGCAAGGGAATCGCTCCCCGTCGGATCCGGCCTGCTCTCCGACACTGCCTTGCTGTTCCCCCTCGCGTCTGGACTCTTCTCCCTGGGCAGCTCGCTGCGCTTTCTGCGCGATGCGACGCGCGGAGGCGTCGCGGCCGTCTTGAATGAAATCGTGGGAACCGGGGCATCTGGCGGGCCGGGCTGGGGCATCGAAGTCGACGAGGAGTCCTTTCCCGTCAGCCCCGAGGTGCGCACCGTGTCGGACCTGCTCGGGCTCAACCCCCTCGAGGTCGCCAACGAGGGGGTGTTGGTCGCGGTCGTCGCGGAGTCCGCCCTGCGACAGGCCCTGGCGATCCTGCACGCGCTTCCCGGAGGACGCGCGGCGAGCTCGGTAGGAAGGGTGATCGCCCGCAACCCCAGGACCGTGACGATGCGGACTCGGATCGGCGGAACGAGGGTGCTCGACTACCCGCGCGGGCTGCTCCTCCCCCGCATCTGCTGAGGGAATGGGATCGGCTTACGCGTGCTCTGAGTCGAACTGGATGAGAGTGGTGACGCGATGGCCGCTGAGGGCCTTCTCGTAGCCGAGGAAGGGCAGGCCGATCACGCCGAAGATGGCCGCAACTTCCGCGCCGCCCTGCGAGAGAAGCTGGACCGACGCTCGCAGCGAACCTCCCGTGGCAATGAGGTCGTCGACAAGCAGGAGCCTCATTCCCCGGCTGACGTCGCTCTTGTGCACTTCTAGAACATCCTCGCCGTATTCGAGGGTAAAACGGGTCTGCCAGGTCTCGCCGGGCAGCTTCCCTTTCTTCCTCAACAATATCAGGGGAATCCGTCGGTCTCTGGCGAAAGGCGCGCCGAAGACGAACCCCCGCGATTCGACCACGGCGACGCCGTCGAGAGGGAGCCCCGCGTACAACTCCCGCATCCGCTCGATGCAGTACGCGAACGCATCTGGCTGGACGAGGATGCCCGTGATGTCGTAGAAGAGCACGCCCGGCTTCGGGAAGTCGGGGATTCTTCGTATCGCGGAATCGAGGATCTCAGGTCCGGGCACGTCGAATATCCGAGAAGAACGCCGTGACCTTCCGCGCCCATTCGGCGATGTCGGCCTGACGAGCGGACCTCTGATCGCCGAAAACCGGATCCTCCTCCGAGAGGGAGACGTCCGTGTCGCGCAGCGCTTTGCGCAGGCGAGCGGAGGCTTTCTCCGAACCGAACGAGAAGAAAGCGGCCGCGCGACCGGCGAGGTTGGCGCCTTTCAGCGACCGGGCCAGCTCGGAGAACTCGGCGGGCATCTCTCCTCCACCCGTCTTCTGCAGCCCAAACACGAGGAGGTCCGCATTCGCCAGATCGGGAACCAGGGACTCGGCGGCGCTCTTCGCGGTGACGGTGAACGCGGCCGCGTCGAAGGCCCCGCGAATCTGATCGACGACCCTCCTCGTCTCGGTCGTATCCGGAGCATAGGTGATGAAGAGGTTGTGCATCCGCTTCTCCTGCTGGAAATACTAATGTACGAGCACAGCGATGTCAAACGGTGCGCCTGCGCGTCGCTTCGCGACGCTAGGGATATGCGCGCTTGAACATCGGCACCCGCGCTTCGGCGTTCAGCGAGAAGCTCGACGTCTTCCCCTCGACGAAGAGGTGGTAGCCGAGACCCGCGACCATGGCCGCATTGTCGGTGCACAGGGCAAGAGGCGGAAAGACGACCTCGAGGTCTTGCTCAGCCCCCAGGCGCGCACGCAGGTAGCTGTTCGCCGCCACGCCTCCCCCTGCAACGACGCGTCGCAGGCCCGTGTCCGCCGCCGCTGCGAGCAGGCGGTCGGCGATGATATCGACCGCTGCCTTCTGGAACGCTGCGGCGATGTTGGCCAGGCTCTTCTCGGAGGTCCCGTCCCAGAACTGATCAAGCTGATGGATGACCGCGGTCTTCAAGCCTGAATACGAGACGTCGTAGCGCGCGTCGCCCTTGTGCAGCGACGGTTTCGGGAAACGAAAAGCCCGCGGGTCGCCGCCGCGGGACAGGCGGTCGATCGCCACGCCTCCGGGAAATCCCATGCCGTAGTGCTTGGCCACCTTGTCGAAGGCCTCGCCGCAGGCGTCGTCGATCGTCGTGCCCAGCACGGCGATGGAGTCGAAGTGCTCGACCCGCGCGATGATCGTATGCCCGCCCGAAACAAGCAGCCCGAGGTACGGATAGTCGATCTCTCGATCGAGGTGGGGCGCGTACAGGTGCGCGAGGATGTGGTCGACGCCGATGAGAGGCTTCGCGAGCGCCCAGGCGAGTCCCTTGGCGAAGGACAGCCCGACGAGGAGAGACCCGATCAGGCCGGGCCGGAAGGTCACGGCGATCGCCTCCACCTCCTCGGCCCGAGTGTCGGCCTGCGCGAGCGCGTCCTGGATCACGGCGCGGATCCACTCGATGTGCTTGCGCGAGGCGATCTCGGGCACCACGCCGTAGAATGGCTTGTGGAAGTCCACCTGGCTGAGCACGACGGAGGAGAGCACCCGCGACCCGTCCTCGACGACGGCCGCGGCGCACTCATCGCACGAGCTTTCGATCCCCAGAATCCTCACCTGCGCGCTCCCTCCTGCGGTGATCCAAGATGTCCGAGAGCGCCGAGAGCCTCACCCCCGCCTCCCGCAGCGTCCGATCGCTGCCGCGCAGTATAGCGAGAACTCCTGGGTTCTGTACATGGCCGATGAGGATTGCCGACCCCTGCCGGGCGGCCAGCGCGATCCCCGACGCGAAAGCCTCGGCGATCTCCCCATCGGAACGCGATGCATCGATGAACACGTCCCGCTCGAGAAACGGCACGCCCAGCCCAGCTGCCACGCGAGCGCCCACGGTGTCGGCGGTGGTCCTGCTGTCGACGAAGAACAATCCATCCCGGCCGAGCGCGCTCAGGACCGTCGTCATCAAAGCTTCGTCGGCGGTCGCCTTCGATCCCATATGGTTGTTGACTCCGGATGCTCCGGGCACCGTCTGGAGGGCCGCCTCCAGAAGCCTCTTGATCTCCTCAGGACTCTCGCCCGTGAGAAGGGCGCCTGGACCCGGGTCTTCGCCGCCCTCCGGCTCCATCGGCATATGGAGCAGCAGCTCCTTGCCCGCCTGCTTCACCCGCCGCGCCGCCTCGCGGCTGTTCGGCAGGTTGGGAAGCACGGCGACGGCGAGGGGGATCCGCAGCTCGAGGAACGGGTCCAGCTCCGCCAGGTTGTAGCCGGCATCGTCGATGATGACCGCCATTCCGCCCTCCCATTCCCGCTGCGGCGCGGCGGGAGGAACGGCGCCCGAAGGCTCCGAGGGGACAGCCTCGGGCTGCTCGGACGGCGGCTGAGACGCTTCAGGCGGACGGCTGGCGCGGCCCTCGGCCGGGAGCTCGGCGCGGCGCTTCGATGCCGGCGGGCATGCGACGAGGATCACAAGCAGGCACGTTGAAATGCCAAGGAGGAGCAGGACGGCGAGCCGGAAGCCCGTCCGGGTGCGGCGAGCCATCCCTCACTCCGGACCGTCAGGAATAGACATACTCCTTCAGATCGTCGGTGAAGGTCCTGAGTTTCTTGAGCGCCCGGATCTCGATCTGACGGACCGTCTCGGGGGAGATGCCCAGCTCGTCGCCGATCATCTTGAGGGTGCGGCGCCTGCCGCTCAGAAACGAGAATCGATAGAGGAGGATCTGCTTCTCCTTCTCCTGCAGGCCGTCGAGGAGCCTGAGGGTGTCCTCGCGGACCGTGCGGCGCATCAGCTCGCTCTCCGGGTTGAACGACATGTCCTCGACCATGTCATGGAGGCTTCCCGATTCCGTGGAGGCCGAGGAATCCAGCGACGCGACGGAGCTGGAGGAATTGATGATCGAGGCCACCTCCGCTTCCTCCAGACCGATCTCCTCGGCGATCTCCACGAGGGTCGGCTCGCGCATGAGCACCTGGGAGAGGGTGTTGTAGATCTTGTTGATCTTGCGCAGCTTCTCCTCCTGCCTGTGGGGCAGGCGGATGAGGCGCTTCTTGTTCGACAGGGATCGCACGATGGCCTGTTTGATCCACCAGGAGGCGTAGGTGCTGAAGCGCACGTTCTTGTGAAAGTCGTATTTGGCGACCGCTCGCATGAGCCCGAGGTTGCCCTCCTGGATCAGATCGAGGATGGAAACCTCGGGAGTGAGGTAGTTCTTCGCGATGCGGACGACAAGGCGGAGATTGCTCTCGGTGAGCTGCCGGCGAGCCGCCTCATCACCGGCCAGGATGCGGCGCGAAAGGGCGAGCTCCTCTTCGAATGTCAGGAGCTTCGCTACCTTTATCTGGTTGAAGTAGGCTTTGAGATTGTCTTCGAATGATGCTGTGACGTCCCTCTTCCTGCCCATCAATCGTTCCTGCCACTTTCAAAGCAATAATCATGCCAAGAGAGATCAACACAAATCACGATTCAATTATCTTCATCATAATGAATTAGCGAATTCGTAGTAGACAAAATTCGGCTGGGAATGTTTTCTGTATGCTTTTGTAGACGTTTGGTGACTATAGTTTTGATGATACCTGGTCGTAGATCGTCTGCGCCAGACCGAATTGGGCGGTCTCGGCCATCTTCTTGGCGTACTCATCGTACAGCATGCTCGTGAAGATCTCCTCGCTCATCCCCCCATCGAGAAGTCCTTCCTTCTTCACGGACTTGCGCATGACGTCCAGCATCTGCTTGATGAATAGGGACTCGAAGTCGAGGCATGCCTTGTACAGATCGCTCGCCTTGTCCACCGGTTTCCTCACCTGGGAGGGGTTGAGGGGAGAGGAGTACGCGCTGGCCGCACCGTTTACCTGCATCCGTGCCGATCCTTTCCTACATCACGACGAGAGTCCCGAACAGCGCACCGGATTTCTCCACCGCGCGCATGACTCCAATGAGAGCGTCGGTCTTCATGCCCACCGCCTTGAGCGCGGAAACGAAATCATCCACTGTCGTCGTCTCGCCGATCACGAACAGCTCAGGGGCCTCGACGGAGTTCCGCTGGACCGCGCCGACGCTCACCTTCGCGTTCCTGTAGGAGACGGCGACCTTCCCGATCCGCACTTTCTCGCCCATGACGATCACGCCGGTGCTCGAATCGATCACGACTTTTCCCGCCGCGTCGGGGGTGAGGGTGAGAGCCTCCAGTTGAGCGAGAAAACCGACGGGGTTCGCCCGCTTGTCCTCGGGGATCTGCACCTCGACGAGCGAAGGGTCCCGGCTGGCGACCACCACGCCGGGCAAGCCGGCCTGGATCGCCGCCCGCACGGCTTCGGCCGTGACGAAATCAGGGTTGCGCAGCACGACGGACACCCTGTCGTCGGCGAGGTACTGCGAGACGACCTCCTTCTCGACGATCGCGCCGAGGCTCACCGTTCCCACGGTTTTCACGGCTCCGGGGTCGGTCGAGGTCGCCACCCTGCCCTGCGCAACGGCATAGACTTGGCCGTTTGCGGCCTGGAGCGTCGCCTGCAGAAGAACACCGCCGTCGAGATCGCGCGCATCGCCGATGCTCGACACGACGACGTCGACCTTATCGCCGGGCCGCGCGAAGGGTGGAAGCTCCGCGTTCATCATCACGACGGCGCAATTCTTGCTCTTCACCTCCAGCGGGGAGACCGACAAGCCGAAGCTCGACACCAGGGTCGAGATCGTGGACCGGAGCAACGCGGAGGTCGAGGAGTCGCCCTTTCCCGCGAGCCCCGTGACGAGCCCGAGGCCGAGGACCTGGTTCTCGCGCAGGCCCCGCAGGAACGCAATGTCCTTGATGCGCACGGTGGGAGCCGCGACGACCATGCCGCTGGCGGCAACGAGGAGGAGCAAAATGAGAAGCCTACGGAAGTTCAACTTCGACCGCCTTCTTTCCGATCACCCGGCCGGAGAAGCTCTTGAGGCTGTCCGGCACATACACCGAAACGCTGTCCCCCGGGCCCGCCGAGGCGAGCGCCTTGCCCTGCAGCTCCACCGTCACGAGGCCCTTTCGGAACAGGACCTGCACGCGGTCGCTCGACCTGACCCCTTCCCCCGCCGGGAGGTTGGGGCGCACGCGCAGCGTGACCGAACCGATCGACGGCTGCGCGGCAGACGGGGAGACGGAGCACGTGACCTCCCGCGCGCCGGCCATTTTCACGCTGCGAGTGAGCCTGAAGACCGCCGAGCTCCCCGCGGGCAATCCCCCGTCCAGGGTCTGGACGATCTCGAGCTCGGACCGCTCCTCCCCCAGCACGCCCTGCTGTCGGAGAAAATCCGTGAGCTCGTCGAACAACCGCACCCCGCCCTCTGCCAGCAAGCCGCGGGGAACGACGAGGGTCCGCGAGCCCACCAGAATGCAGTCGGGGCCGAAGGCCTGCTCGAGCAGGACCGCGTACGCTCGCGCGGGCAGCATGAGCAGCGCCCCCGACACCGTGGCAACAGTGCTCGCGAGCGCGGCCTCCGCCGCAGCGGGAACCTCCCCGGTCGGCTGCACGATGTCGCGCAGCCTCACTTCCCCCGGCTCCACGACGGCCGTGCGGTTCACGTAGAGGGCGGTCCCGCGCGACGCGGGAGAGGCGACGAGCGCCGCCAGCGCGAGGATGAGTGCGAGCAGGGCGCGGGGCGCTCTCATCGCAGGACGCTTACCGCTTCAGCGTCGTGGCCGTGGCGAGCATCGAGTCGGACGTCTGGATCGCCCGAGAGTTCAGCTCGTACGCCCTCTGGGCAACGATCATGTTCACCATCTCCTTGACAACGGAGACGTTGGACATTTCGAGGAACTTCTGCTGGACCTTTCCCATGCCGTCGAAGCCCGGTCTGCCCGCGATGGGGTCCCCCGAGCCATTGGTGACGATCATGAGGTTCTCGCCGATGGACTGCAGGCCGGCGGGGTTGACGAAGCGGTACAGTTCAAGCTGCCCGATCTCGATGGGGTCGTCGCTGCCGGGGACCTTGACCGAGATCCGCCCGTCCTGCGAGAAGGAGAGGCTGTCGTGGATGAAGCCCTCGGGCAGTATGACCTCGGGCATGAGGCGAAGCCCGTTGGAGTTCACAACTTGCCCGTTGGAGTCGATCTTGAACGAGCCGTCGCGGGTGTATCCGTAGGTGCCGTCGTACTGCAGCACGCGGAAGAAGCCCTCCCCTTCGATGGCGAGGTCCCCCGTGTTGCCCGTCGCCTGCAAGGCCCCCTGCGTGAAGATCTTCTGCGTGGCGGCCGGTTTCACTCCGTGGCCGACCTGCACGCCTGTGGGGACCACCGTTACCTCGGTGGCCGGGGTGCCCGCCAGGCGCTGGGTCTGGTAGAGCAGGTCCTCGAAGTCCGCCCGCATCTGCTTGAAGCCCGTCGTGTTCACGTTCGCGAGGTTGTTCGCGATCGTGTCAATGTTGAACTGCTGGCCCGTCATGCCCGACGCGGCCGTCCACAGTGATCGCATCATACTCTCATCACCTCGTTCAGGAGTTTGCCGAGGAGCGAGTCCTCGGTCTGGATCAGCTTCTGGTTCGCCTCGTACGCCCTGTTCACTTCGATCATCTCCACCATCTCGGTCACGGCATTGACGTTCGACCCTTCGAGAAAGCCCTGGCGGATTTTCGGCCTCGCATCGGGTCCGATGATCTCGGCCGGGCCGGATTCCTCCGTCGCCCGCCAGTAGGAGTTGCCCTCCTTCTGCAGGTACCTCAGCCGCTTCACGTCGACCAGCCGCAGCCTGTCGACCTTCTCAATGTTCTCCCACTGGTTCTCCTGCTGGGAGACAAGGCGCTTGTCGTCGGCGGCGAACGTCGCGTTCTGCCAGATCGTTCCGTCCTGGTCGATGATGAAGTTGTTCTTCTTCAGCTTCACGGGGCCGTTCTCGCCCAGGACGAAGTCGCCCGTCTTCGTGACGAGGTATCCGTCGGTGTTGACGTGGAAGGCGCCGTTCCGCGTCATCCTCTCCCCCCGCTCGGTCCGCACCGTCATGAAACCGCCGCCTTCGAGGGCGAGATCGAAGTCGTTCTCGGTCTGCTTCATGGCGCCCTGCTCGAAGTTCGTGTACACCTCGTTCGTCTCGACCCCGGTGCCGAGCCTGCCCACGATCGGCGTCGTGTCCACCGAGCCCATGGGGAACCTGTACACGCCGTCGTCGCTCATCCGCCGGATCAGCAGCTCGGGGAACGCCTTCTCGATCGCCGTGTCCTTCTTGTAGCCGTTCAGGTCCACGTTGGCGAGATTGTTCGCGATCTCGTCCAGCCTGTTCTGCTGGACGACCATGCCGCTCGCACCGGTGTACAGACCTCGAATCACTCTTCCTGCCTCCTGAGGGCGTCGAGGGGGCGAGAGCCCCTTTCCACCCTGCTCTCATTATCGGAAGGGCGGAAAGTTCCTTGATCAGGAGGCTTGGGCGAAGGCCCCGGTTGCCATTTGTCGGGATTTCCGCTATTGTCGGCCGACGCTGCCGGGAGACCGGCGGCCGCGCCAAGATAGCTCAGCTGGCAGAGCAGCGCACTCGTAATGCGCAGGTCCTGGGTTCGATTCCCAGTCTTGGCTCTAGCGCGCACAGAGTGCGCGCGAAAGGGGCCCCACGCGGCAGCCTCGCACGGGGAAGCCGTGCGATGGCGAGAGCGTGGGGAACAGAGGCGAAACCCGCGAAACCGCGGGAAAAGTACTCGACATGACCGCCTCTGCCGTGCTATCCTTACTCTCATGCTGCGCAAGATCCTGAGCGGCCGTTGGTTCGTCATCATCATTCTGTGCCTGCAGGTCGTGCCCCTCCTGCTCTTCCCCCCGTCCTCCTACACGCTGACCTCGCAGGAGTGGTGGCTGCCCGTCGTGCTCACAGCCCTCGTCGTCGTCGCACTCGTCCAGATCCTGATCCGCCGCAGCCCGTCCGCCGCGCCGTGGTACATCCTCTCCTTCGCGCAGGGCTTCAACATCATCAGCCGTCTCATGATGCTCATGCCGCACGCGAACATGTATGTCGGGGGGGTCCAGAGATTCAACACTCCCTATGTCGTTTTGACGGCCGTCTCCATGCTCCTCTCGGTCTTCGAGATCTGGTACTGCGATCTCCCGGAGGTGCGGAACAGGCTCCTCGCCTGACGCCCGGCTCTTGCGCGTCGCGTCCTGTTCTGCTATTGTTCTTCAACCGCCACCGGCGCTGCGAGTGCGGGCTTGCCGTTCGGGCGGTGTTTCGTAGGACGTTTTTTTATTTCATTTTCTAAGGAGGAAAGAATGAAGCGTTATCTGACTCTCATCGCCATGGTCCTCGCGGTCCTCGCGGTGTTCATCGGCTGCCAGCAGGCGCCGAAGACCCTGAAGCTCGCGATCCTGGCGCCCCTCTCGGGGCCCGTGCCGACCTTCGGCGTGTCAACGCGCGACGGCGCGCTGCTCGCGATCGAGGAATGGAACGCGAAGGGCGGAGTTCTCGGCGCGAAGATCGCATCGATCGTCGAGGACAGCCAGTGCACCCCCGACCCTGCCCTGAACGCGGCCAAGAAGGTCATCGAGCAGGACAAGGTGCACTACATCATCGGAGAGGTCTGCTCGAAGGCATCCATCCCCGTCTCCGAGTACGCCAACAGCAAGAAGGTGATCCAGGTCAGCCCGACCTCCACCAACACCGCGGTCACCGTTGACAGCACGGGAAAGACCAAGGATTTCATCTTCAGGGCGTGCTTCATCGACCCGTTCCAGGGCCTCGTGGGAGCGAACTTCGCCATCCAGATGGGCGCGAAGAAAGCCTTCATCATGCTCGACCAGGCCAACGACTACGTGAAGGGGCTCGCTGAAGCGTTCGAGAAGTCCTTCACCGAGAAGGGCGGGGAGATTGTCGGCAAGGAAAGCTACACTGCCGAAGACAAGGACTTCTCCGCCATCCTCGCGAAGGTGAAGCAGACCAAGCCCGACCTCGTGTACCTGCCGGACTATTACAACATCGTCAACCTCGCCACCAAGCAGGCGAAGGAGAAGGGGATCAATGTCCCCTTCATGGGCGGTGATGGATGGGATTCCTCCGACCTCGACGTGAAGGCTGCTGCGGGAGGGTTCTTCACCAACCACTACTCCCCCGAAGATCCTCGTCCCGAGGTCGTGAACTTCCTCGCTGCCTACGGCGCGAAGTTCAAGGACGACCAGGGCAACGCGAAGGTCCCCGACGCTCTCGCGGCCCTCGCCTATGACGCGACGAACATCCTGCTCCAGGCCGTCAAGGATGCGGGCGCCGACGACACCGCGAAGGTGAAAGTCGCCCTCGAGAAGATCACCTTCAACGGCGTGTCGGGCAAGATCACGTACGACGCCCAGCACAACCCCGTGAAGTCCGCCACCATCCTCACGGTGAAGGACGGCAAGATCCGTTTCGAGGCGAGCGTCGCCCCGTAACCGGACAGAGAACTTGAACTCGAGAGGGCAACCGAACGGTTGCCCTCTCTTTTGGAGAGCACATGCCCGCACAGAATCCTCCCGCGATCTCGCCTCTCCCCCTTCCCTACAAGCGTCGGACCCCTTTCGCGTGGGTCGGCCAGGCGTTCCTGATCCTTCTCGGAGTGGCGGCCATCTATCTCATCGCGTCGAAGGCCTGGAAAGAGCCCCTCCTGCTCGTGCAGAACGTGATCGACGGGCTGAAACTTGGTTTCGTCTACGCCCTGATCGCGCTGGGCTACACCATGGTGTACGGCATCGTGAGGCTCATCAACTTCGCTCACGGTGACGTTTTCATGGTCGGCAGCTTCACCAGCTTCTTCGCCGTGACCCGGTTCAACCTGCATCAGTGGCCACAGATGGTGTTCCCTGCGATCAACCCGGGAGTATCGGTGGTCATCGGGTCGATCACGGTCATCCTCCTCTCGATGGTGGTCTGCACGGCCCTCGCCGTGACGATCGAGCGGGTGGCGTACAAGCCGCTGCGCGACGCGCCGCGCATCGCCGCGTTGATCACGGCGATAGGAGTCTCGTTCTTCCTCGAATACTTCGGAAACCTCCATTTCGTGTACTCGCCCCGTTTCATCCCCTACAAGAGCCCATTCGACACCGTGGCCTGGTACATCCAGGACGGCGTCCACCGGGTGATGCCCGGGGTGGAGACCCCCGTCAACAGCATCACCTTCTCGAACATCCTGCTCATCATCATGGCCGCCTCGATCCTCGTGCTCGTGGTGCTGCAATTCATCGTGCGCCGCACGAAGATCGGCATCGCCATGCGGGCGACGTCGTTCGACAAGCCTACGGCCCGGCTCATGGGGATCAATGTCGACAGGGTCATCTCCTTCACGTTCGCCATCGGCGCAGCTTTTGCCGGCCTCGGGGGCGTGCTGTACGCCATCGCCTACGCCTCGATCAACGCACTGCTGGGCATCATGCCCGGGCTCAAGGCTTTCGTCGCGGCAGTCCTCGGCGGGATCGGGAGCATCCCCGGCGCCTTTGTCGGCGCTCTCATCATGGGCCAGGCCGAGGCGCTCACGATGGGCTACATCTCGACGCCCATGCGCGACGCGGTCGCCTTCACGATCCTCATCATCGTGCTCCTCGTGCGGCCCACGGGCATCTTCGGCGAGCCCGACAAAGAGAAGGCGTAGGAGGCGACATGGAGATCTTTCAGCTTCTCGGCACAATAGTGAAAATGGGAGCGATCCTCGCCATCCTCCTGGGGCTGCTGTGGGCGCTCGGGCGCAAACAACTCTGGCAGAAAGCCATCGGAGTCGTCGCCGCTTTCCTCATTGTGCAGCTCGCCATCTCGCTGCAATTCGGCGAGTTCCAGCTCTTCACAGATTTCGACCAGGGCCTGCTGTTCCTGTCCATCACAATGGCGATGGTCGCTCTCGGCCTGAATCTGATCTACGGATTCAACGGCCAGTTCAGCCTCGCCCAGTGGGGGTTCTACGGCATCGGCGCCTACTGCGCCGCGGACATCACCTACCGTTGGGTGAACGGAGACCCCCGAGGGCTGCTCGTCGTCGGCATCGGGACCATCCTGGGGGGACTGGCGCTCATCGGGGTCAACCGCCTCCTCAAACTCAAGCGCGGCATTCCCGTCATGTCGGCTTTCGCGATGTACCTCTTCGCGACGATCGCTGCGGCCTTCGTCGCGATTCTTGCTGGGCGCGTCCTCTCGCCCCTGCTCTCGCCCTTGCTCGGAACCCTCAGCGCCCCGGGTGCTTTGAACTCGGGGGTTGTCCGACAAATCGTCTTCGCCCTGTCGGTGATCTTCGCCGGTATCTTCGCCGCCGAGGTGAGCTTCCTCTTCGGCCTTCCCGTGCTGACCCTTGGGAGCGACTACTTCGGCATCGCAACTCTCGGCTTCGCCATCGTCGTCAAGACCTTGATGGTCAATACCGACACGATCCTCCCCTTCCCCGAGATGAAGGGAGGACGGGGGATGATCGGGATCCCGAAGTTCACCACGTGGGCCTGGGCGTTCGTCTTCCTGCTCGCCGTGATCGTGCTGATGCGAAACTTCATCCGCTCCAGCACGGGCCGCTCGGTCATGGCCGTCCGCGAGGACGAGACCGCGGCCAAGGCCATGGGCATCGATGTCGCCGGCGCGAAATTGCTCTCCTTCGTGGTCGGGAGTTTTTTCGCGGGGGTCGGCGGCGCCGTGTACGCCCACTACATCGGTTTCTTGAGCCCGGGCACATTCGACTTCATCGCCGGGTTCAACCCTCTCATCATCGTCGTGTTCGGCGGGCTGGGCAGCATGACGGGCACGATCGCCGCCTCATTCGGCTGGATCTTCTTCCTCGAGGGTTTCCTGCGGACGCTGCTCAGCCAGATCAGCACCGAGGCGCCGACGTGGAGGTTCGTCCTGTACCCCATCACGCTGCTCCTTCTCATGCTCCTGCGCCCTCAGGGCCTGCTGGGAACGGTGGAGCTGGGATTCATGAAAGCCCAGCGCATCGTGAAGCGGATCGCGGGCAAACCAGGGCCCGAAGGCGGCTCCGCGGGGAAAGGGGGCTGACATGGCGGAAACAAGCGCCTCCCGGCCGATCCTCGAAATCGTCGACCTCGCGAAGTACTTCGGCGGCCTCTCCGCGGTGAAGAACTTCAGCCTCTCACTACCGCGCGGGGTCCTGTGGGGCCTGATCGGCCCGAACGGGGCGGGCAAGACCACCGTGTTCAACCTCGTCACGGGAATCGTTCCGCTGTCCGCAGGATCTATTGTGTTCCAGGATGAGCAGATCGCGGGACTGGAGCCGCACGAGGTCACGCGCCTGGGCATCGCGCGCACCTTCCAGAACATCCGCCTCTTCCAGAACCTCAGCGTGCTGGACAACGTCCGCATCGCCTACCATCCCCACGCGGGCTATGGGCTGGCCGACAGCCTCCTTCGCACGAAGCGATTCAGCGCCAAGGAGACCGAGCTCACCGAGCAGGCCCTCGATTTCCTCTCGATTTTCAAGCTGGACGGTATCGCCGGCGAGATCGCGAAAAACCTCCCGTACGGCGAGCAGAGGCGCGTCGAGATCGCCCGAGCCCTCGCCTGCAAGCCCAACCTCCTGCTCCTCGACGAGCCGGCCGCGGGTATGAACCCGCGGGAGATCATCGAGCTGATGGAGCTCATCCACTTCATCCGGGACAGGTTCTCCCTCACGATCCTCCTGATCGAGCATCAAATGCGGGTGGTCATGGGAATCTGCGAGAGGATCACCGTCATGGACTTCGGCGAGGTGATTGCCCGGGGAACGCCGAAGGAGATCCAGGACAACCCCACAGTCGTCGAAGCATATCTCGGAAAAGGAGTCGCCAACCGTGCTGCGGGTTGAGAATCTGAACGTCTACTATGGCGCCATCCACGCCTTGCAGGGCATCTCTTTCGAGATGAACGAGGGAGAGATCGTCACCCTGATCGGCGCCAATGGCGCGGGCAAGTCCACTACTCTGCGCACGATCTCGGGGCTGCTGCGGCCCCGCACGGGATCCGTCCGGTTCAAGGGCGAGGACATCACACTAGTCCCGGCCGAGAGGATTGTGCACCTCGGCATCAGCCAGGTCCCCGAGGGACGCAAGATTTTCGCGCCCCTAACAGTGAAGGAAAACCTGATGATGGGGGCGTACACGCGCGATGATCCCGAGGAGATCGCACAGTCGCTGGAACGGGTGTACGCGAGCTTCCCCCGCCTGCGCGAACGCGCGAGCCAGTACGGCGGCACTCTGTCGGGTGGAGAGCAGCAGATGCTCGCGACAGGGCGGGGGCTCATGAGCAGCCCCTCGCTCCTGCTGATGGATGAGCCTTCGATGGGTCTCTCGCCGATCCTCGTGGAGGAGATCTTCCGAATCATCACCGAGATCAACAAGCAGGGCACGAGCATCCTCTTGGTCGAGCAGAACGCCCAGATGGCGCTGTCGGTCGCGCACCGCGCGTACGTTCTGGAGACGGGGCGGATCGTCCTCGCGGGAAGCGCGAAGGAGATCGCCGAGAATCCGCAGGTGAAAGCCGCCTACCTGGGGATCTGACCCTCTACTTCTCTTGGTGCTTGCGTCGTGAGTTCACGAAACGGGCGAAGTCGTTGATGTTCTTGACGACGATCCTGTCGGGGTGAAGCTCGATGCGTCTCTGGGCGACGAAGTGGTTGAGCGCCTCGCGGGTTTGAGCCGTGGGGATGCCCGCCCAGTGGGCCATGTCGTCGACAGTTGTCTTGAAGTCGATGGAATCCACGGCTGATGTGTCGATGGACTGGTTTTCGGCCAGCATGAGGAAAACGTCGGCGACCCGCGCCTCCATGTCCCCGAGGGTGAGGATCATGAAGCGCCGCTTCTGATCGTAGATCCTCTTGATGAACAGCTTCAGCAGCTTCATCGCGATGGCGGGGTTGCCCATCATGAGGACCTCGAAGTTCTCGCGGTTGAACTCCAGCGCCTTCACTTCGTCCAGCGCGATCGTGGTCGCCGAGCGGGGCGCCTCCTCGAGAATGGCCATCTCGCCGAACACCTCGCCCGGGTACAGGATATCGATGTTCTTCTCGATGTCGCCGATGATCCGCACGATCTGCACCCGTCCGCTCTGGATGAGGTAGAAGGTATCGCCGGGCTCATGCTCGCAGAAGATGATGTCGCCTTTCCGGAAGGTGACCATGAACCTGTTGAACATCGAGAGGTCGGGTGCCGGGCTCACGCCTTGTCCCCCTCCATGGCCTTCAGCGCCTTGCGCGCCCGCCTGACGATCGGATCATCCTCGCCCGCCATGGTCATGATCTTCTTGTACAGGCCCGAAGCCTTCGCCCCGTCGCCCTTCTCCTCGTAGGAGCGCGCGACGAAAAACAGCGCCTCGCGCATGTCGGGGTGCTTGGGGTACTTCTGCACGATTGTCGAGAAGCTGCGCACGCAGTTGTCAAACTGCTTGAGATGGAACAGGCACTTCGCCATCTCGAACTCCGCCTTGGCTCCGTACTCGTCGCCGGCCCCCCCCTCGAGGATCTTCTTGAACGCCTTGAAGGCATCGAGAAATTTTTCTTGACTGACGAGGCTGATGGCATTGTAGTAGGCTTGCGCAGTGTCGGAGAGCTCCGCTGTTTTCTCGGGCCGGGGGGATTCCGTGGGCTCTCTCGAGGGAGCCCTCGCCGGCTCGTCGAATGACGGGACGGGCGCCCTGGTCTCCCGAGGGGGTGCCGAGGCGGCAGGGCCGCCCGCCCCGTATCGGGAGACGAACTCCTCTGCCTGTACGATCTTGTTCGTCACGTCCCCCGCGTAGCTGCCCGAGGGATAGTAGACGAGGTAGCGCTTGAACGCGTGCAGCGCCTGGCCGTAGCGCTTATTCTTGAGGTAGTACTCCCCGATCTTGTACAACCCCGTTTCGGGATTTTCCTGCGCATCGCTCACCAGGAGCGTCTGGACTTGACGGTGGATGCGCCGCAGCTGATTGGAGAACACCTTCAGCATCTTCGTGATGATCCGTGTGTTCTTGGCAGCCAGCTGCTCGAACTCGGCGGGCGTGAATGCCATGACGCCCGCGTCCTGCAGCACGACCGCGGTCTCCTCCCGCGGGTAGCGTCCGAGGCCCGACTTCACGCCGAAGAACT
Source organism: uncultured Spirochaetaceae bacterium (assembly GCA_964353885.1). Lineage (GTDB taxonomy): Bacteria > Spirochaetota > Spirochaetia > SZUA-6 > Fen-1364 > CAVTER01. The sequence continues at coordinate 10,513 of CAYGXO010000079.1, read as the reverse complement.
CCCCCATCTTGATGAGGTCGTGGACCTCCTGGCCGGACTCGATCTCGATGTAGTTCAGGCTGACCTTGCCCGAGTTCAGGAGGTAGACCCTGTCGCTCGTATCACCCTTGAAGTAGATGATCGAGTTGGCTCTGTACTGCACTGCCTTGGGCGACACTTTCCTCGTTCTCCTCGGAAACGCTACGTATCCAGCGGCATGAAGTCAAGAACCTTCCGGAAGCCCACCGCCGCGCGCACCTTCTCCAAGAGCCCTGCGGGGTCACCGCTCACGAGCATCTCGCGCCCGCGTACGCGGACCTTAGTGTAGGGACCTCCACGGGAGGCGAACAGCTCCTCGTGAGCGGCGGCGCCGAAGATCGGCGTCCCCTCCATGACGAGCAGCTCGATGTCCTCGGCGCGAGCGTTCACAAGGGACTCGCAGGGGTCCTCGCGCGCATCCTTCACGACCAGCAGGTCGGCGAGCTTTCCCTCCGCCACGCTGCCGATGTCCTTCTGTAGGCGGAAAGCCTTCGCGGGGCTGGTCGTGACCATCCCCACGATGGTCTTGGCGGCGAGGTCCTCGCCGTACATCCGCCGCCAGGTCTCCCGGGCAAAGCGCATTTCCTCGAGGAGGTTGACCGAGCCCGACTGAGTCGAGTCCGTGCCGATCGCCACGTTGACCCCCGCCTCGAGCATCTTCTTCACCTTGCAGGTGACATTGAACATGAACATATTGGAGGCAGGGCACCAGCCCACGCTCGCCCCGGCCCTCCTCGTCTTCTGGATGTCCTCGTCGGAAAACCCGATGCAGTGGATGAACACGCCATGATCGTCAAGGCATCCTAGCTCCTCGAGGAGCTCGATCCCCCGCTGGGTCTCCTCGTCGAAGCCTTCTTCCAGGTGTGTAATGAAGGGGAGGTTTCCCTTCCGCGCGCGGGCGTGCTCGATCTCGATGCCGTCGCCCCACTTCAGGTCGAACGAGGAGCACTCGTGCGCGAGGGTGTAGCCCCGGATCACCCGAATTGGCAGCCGGGGGAGAAAGGGCTCGTTCCACTCGTGGGGGAAATGGTCGTTCGCCGTGACGACGCCCGAGAACAGGTTCTTGTACGCGCTGAGAAAGTAGCGCTGCTCGACCGTCGTCTGCGCGCGCTCCTTGAACATGTCCGAGTTCTTCATGTCCTTGTCCCAGTTCGACCAGTTCACATAGTACTCGCCCGGGGGTGGGCCCACGCGGGGGAGGTAGTTGCCGTTGAAGTGGTCATGGAGGTTGATCAGGGCGGGGAAAGCCGCGTAGCCGCTGCCGAAGCGCAGGTCAAACTTGCACTTTGCGCCCAGCCGGCCCAGCTTCCGCTGGTCGACGGGAATGCTCGCGTCGGAGATGATGGCGTCAGGCGTGACGACCGTGAGACCGCTCAGGGAGTAGGTGGTGAGCATGGGCGTTCTTTCATCGACTCGCGGGTATTGTAGAATCGGCATACCCTCATGTCAAGCCAGATCAGCCCTGCATGAAGGTTTCCAGCTCGCTTGCCACGCGCAGCTGCTTCAGCTTCACGATGGCTCGCTCCTGGATCTGGCGCACTCTTTCGCGGGTGATGCCGAGGATTTTCCCCGTCTCCTCCAGCGTGAAGGGCCCCTCCCCGTCCAGCCCGAAGCGCAGCTTGATGATGCGCATCTCGCGCTCGCTCAGCTTCTCGAGCACCATGGCGAGGGTGTCCTGGAGGGCGATCGCAAAGGCGGATTCGAAGGGCTTGGCAGAGGCTTCGTCCTGGATCAGGTCGGAGAGTCGCGTCATGGTCTCGCCGGCCACCGTGGTGTCCAGTGAAGTGGGGTCCCAGGAGAGGCTGATCAGCTCTTCCACGCGCGACTTCGAGATATGCAGATAGTCGGCGATCTCGGCATTGCTGGGCTCCCTGCCCAGCTCCTGAGTGAGCTGCCGGGCGATCGAGAAGCACTTCTTGATCGTGTTCAGAAGGTGGATGGGGATCTTGATCGCCTTGCCATTCTCGGCCAGGGCCTTGATCACGGCCTGCTTGATCCACCACGTCCCGTAGGTCGAGAATCGGCAGCCCTTGCGGTAGTCGAATCGCTCCACGGCCTCGATGAGGCCGATGTTTCCCTCATCGATGAGGTCGAGCAGCGACACTCCGCGGTGCTGGTACTTCTTTGCCACGGAGACCACGAGCCGCAGGTTGCCGAGGATCAGCCTGTTCTTCAGCCGCGAGATGTCCCGCTCCAGCTCGCTCTTGCGGCGAAGGTAGGAGCGGCGGGGGACCCCGCAGGCGGCCGCCTTCTTCTCGAGACCCGCCAGCTCCTCGCGCGCCCGCTGAACGGTCTCGCCGATCTCCTGCTCATCCGCCCCGGTGAGGAGCGAATAGCGAGCGATCTGCTTGATGTACAGCGCAAGGAGATCCTTCTCCTCGGGGGCTTCGGTCCGCCGCGGCGCTTCGACCAGCGCTGCCCCCTGTTCTTTGTTCAGGTGCCGTCCCATATACACCCTTTCATGCATTGTTCCGTGAGAAATACTTCTCCGGATCTATGTATTGCCCTTTCGTTCCCTGGATGCAGAAGTACAGCTTCGCGCCTCCCCCCTGCGGGCTCACCCCCAGGCGCGCGATCTCCATGCCGGGGCTGACCCTGTCGCCGACGTTCACGAGGATCTCCTCATTGCCGGCGTAGAGAAAGAAGGTGCCATCGGGAGACTTGATGATGACGGTCTTGCCCCAGCCCCAGTAGGGCATCACCGACTTCACCTCTCCGTCTGTCGCGGACAGGACCCTGTCGCCCCTGGTCCCAAAGAAGACGAGCCCGGAGAACTTGCCCTTGAACTGCTCCCGCCGGCCGGAATGGGGCCAGGCGAGGCCCGGCGCAGCGGCAGAGGGGACTGCACCGGGCGGATTTCCCGACGCGGCGCTTTTCACCTGCGCGGGTCCCGTCGCGGTGGAAGTTTTCGGCGCCTCGACCGCGACTCCTGTAGCCGGCCCCACGGCTGCGGGAAGGAAAACCCGCTCTCCCGGCTTGATCCGCGAGGACTCCGAGAGGCCGTTGAGCTCGAGCAGCCTCGAAAGAGGCACGGTGAAGGAGCGTGCAATGCTGTACAACGTATCGCCTTTCGCCACCATATGTGCCGCGGGCAGCCTGATCACCGCGCCCACCTTCAGTTTGTTCGGCTCGTCGATCTTGTTGTACGCTTTCAGGATGTCCACCGGCACCAGCGTCTTCTTGGAGATGCTGTACAGCGTCTCCCCTCCACGGATCGTATAGGCGCTCTCTCCCGCCAGCAGCGCTGCCGTGCAGAAAAGGAGGAAAACGACGCGGATGATCTGTGCGGATCGCCTTTGCACCGGGAAAAACCTCAATCTATGTTCGGCTTTCGATGGTATTGTCTTGACTAGACGGGCGGCGAAACGGTAGAATTTTTCGGTTATCGGCGTAAACGTGGCTGGCGCATCCCTGCGGTCGGCTTTCGCCATCCATGGCTCCGCCGACCTCCGACATCCCTGTCATGGCCGGAGTGGTGGAATTGGCAGACACAGGGGACTTAAAATCCCCTGCCCCTCACGGGGTGTACGGGTTCAACCCCCGTCTCCGGCAGACCCTAGAGCGAGCGGGAGCGCAGCGAGCAGCTGTTCGTAGCTCATGAGCTTTGCCCTGCGGCACAGCTCGTCGAACAGCTCTTTGCCGTCCGGCGCAAAAAAAGCCCTCGGCGTGTCCCCCGTGCCGGTCTGCAGAACCACAATGTGCTTCGAGAGACCGGCGAGCTTCAGGTTTCCGACGTTCCCCGTTCCCACGGGAAACGAGCACAGGATCGCAAGGTCGGCTTCCTCCACCGCGCGCGCGGCAGACCGAACGTCATCGTTAGTGATGCGCGAGAACGCTCCCACCGAAACGCACGGCACGCCGAGGCTCTTCCAGAGCTTCTCGTCCGAGTCGTGCTCGTGTGCGATCCCGCCCGAGAGCCTGTACCCTAGCCTGTACAGCTCCCGGGTCAGGTTGACGGCGCTGCCCGCTCCCCCGATGAGGTGGATGCGCGCTCCGCCCGTCGTCGCCCTCGCGGGGACGACGGTCACTGCTATGCTGCCGGTGACGGTATTGGGCGAAACGAGCGTCCGAACCCCATAGACGCGATCGAGGATCTCCGGGGTGAGCACATCGCGCGGTATTCCGTCCGCGGCCGCCCTCCCTTTCTCGAGCAGCAGCAGCCGCGAGCAGTACTGAGCCGCAACGTCGAGATTGTGCACCGACGTGACGACGGCTCGGCCCTCGCGCGCGAGCTCCTGAGCCATCGAGAAGATCCTGTCCTGGTGGCGGATATCGAGGCTCGAGCTGGGCTCATCGAGCACGATCAGCTCGGTATCCTGCACCAGGGATTTCCCGAAGAGCGCGAGCTGGCGCTCCCCGCCGGAGAGCTCGCCAAATCGCCTGTCCTCGAAACCCGGCAGGCCCACATACGCGAGTATCCTCCGTGCGGACTCCCGGTCTTCCGCGGTGTCCGCTTCGAAGCGCCCCCGGTGCGGGTAGCGCCCCATGAGAAGGATCTCCATCACGGTGAAGGCGAAGGGCTGGGAGGACTCCTGGCTCATGAAGGTCGCAAGAAGCGCGCGCTGCCGGGGGCCCATCGTCTCGATCTTCCTACCGGCCAGCATGACGGCGCCCGCGGTGGGAGGGAGCAGTCCCGAGATCAAGCGCAGGAGGGTGGTTTTTCCCGCGCCATTGGGCCCGATCACGCCGAGGAGCTCCCCCCGGCTCACAGTGAGCGATACCCCTTCAAGGATCGTCTTTCCGTCGACAACGTACGAGAGCCCGCTCGCCTGCAGAAGGGGGGCATCAGAAGAGGACGTCTGGATTTCTCGCGATCCTCCGAACGCCCGATCGTTCCGCGTCATCGCGCCCGCGCTCCCCTGCGCTGTGTGCGGATGACGAGGCTGAGCAGATAGGGACTGCCGAGAATCGCCGTGATGATCCCGACGCGGATCTCGTACGGCGGCGCGATCGCTCTGCCGGCGAGGTCGCAGAGAACGAGGAAGAGCGCCCCCCCCAGCGCGGAGGCCGGAATCAGGCCGCGGTGGTCGGGGCCAGAGAGGAGGCGGAAGAAATGGGGAACGAGCAGGCCGATGAACCCTATCGGCCCCCCCACTGAGATCGCGACGCCCGTCGCCACCGCGGCAAGGGCGAGCAGGATCCGTTTCGTCGCCTCCACATGCACGCCGAGCGCGAGCGCCCCCTCCTCCCCGAGAGTGAAGAGATTGAGCTCTCGCGAGTACAGCGAGAGCGCGAGCAGGATGGGGATCAGCAGCGGGGCCGCGTAGAGGATGTGCTGCCAGCTCCGCCCTTCCAAGCCCCCCATAGTCCAGAAGAAGTACTGGCTCACCTCGTGCTCCTTCGCAAACAACAACAGCGCCGAGCTCACGCCATTGAGCAGCGACGAGACGGCCATGCCGGCGATCACGATGAACAGGAGCGACGTCGCGCCCCGCGCGCTCGAAATGAGGTAGATGACGGCGGAAGCCGCCAGCGCGCCCGTCACGGTGAGCAGGGGAAGGGCGAGGGCGGCGAGACGCGCGAGGCCTGTGGTGATCGCGATGACGGCTCCGAGGCTCCCGCCTGCCGACACTCCGAGTATCTCCGGGCTCGCCATGGGGTTTCTGAAGAGGCCCTGCATGACAACGCCGCAGACCGCGAGCGAGGAACCGACGAGCAGCGCCGCCAGGACTCGCGGCAGGCGCAGGTACAGGATGATGGTCACATCGCGAGCCTCGGGAAGCGGGATCGAGCGGAAGCCGATCTCGTGCAGGAGCAGCCGAAGGATTGAAAGCGGAGCAACACGAACAGCCCCGAACGCGACCCCAAAAACGACGGCGGCGAGCAGGAGGACTGCGAGAAGGACGAACAGGAGGGCGTTCCTCGCTCTCATGGCCGATCCCTAGCGAAACAGATCGGGGTAGGCGTACTGGGCGAGGTCCTCGACAGCGAGAACGATGTACTGGGAGGTGCTCGACTTGGTCCTCTCGGCAATCCTGTGCGCCCTGGCTTCTCGCACCGCTTTCATGCGACGCAGGGCGGGATCGTTCACGATCAGCGAATAGAAAGAATCCGCCCCCGCGGTATCGCCATAGACCCAGCCCGGGAGGATGAGGATGTCGGGATCCAGCTCGAGCAGCATCTCCTTCGAAATCGGGACGGAGCCGTACTGGTCCGCGGAAAGCCCGGCGACCGCGTTCTCGAGGCCGGCAAGGCGCACGATCTCGTCCCACGAGGAGCCCTTGCCCATCGAGGAACTCCATGTCGTGTAGTCCATGACCGAGAGCCTCTTCCCCGGGGAAAGGCCTGCGAGCCTGCTCGCCACCTCGGCGAGCCTCCCGTCCATCCATTGGACGAGGGCTTTCCCCTTGCCCTCCTCTCCGACAGCGGCGGCGATGCGCGCGATGCTCGCCTGGATCTCCTTGACCGTACGGGGGCTCTTGAACTGATAGACGGCGAGCCCTGCGTCGCGCAGCTGCCGCACGCTCGACGCGTCGCTCCAGTCGGCGACGAACACGATATCGGGTTTCAGCGAGACGATCACCTCGACGTTCAGCTGCGAGAGCTTCACGGGAACGTCGGAGACCTGGGCGGCGATGTTGGACACGGCGCCATCCTGCGAGAAGCCCGTCACCGCCGCCAGCCTCCGCTTCTCGACGAGGGCGAGGAGGATCTCATCGGTCGGGAGGGTGACTGAGACGATCCTTTCGGGTTTCTTCGCGATCGCCAGCGCCATTCCCCTGTCGTCGCGAACGGCGCGCGGCCAGGCGCCCGCCGCTTGAGCGCTCAACGCCCAGGGCGCCGCGAGCATGGTGATGATCGAAAAAATGAACGTAGGAAGGCTACGTCTGCCCATACGCTCCTCCTGCATGAGTTCTCGCGTGCAGGCACCGCTTGCCGGTGTGTGCGAGCGCTCGCGCAGGCTGAAGGCCCGCGAAAGCGGGAGCCCCAAAATTTCCTGGCTTCCGGGTCTGCCTTCCGCTCCGCCTTCAATCGGAAAGCCGGATGCAGTGTAGTCGCACGCGATCGGGCTGTCAACATCGAGGTCGGCTCTTGCCCATCCGCGGCGTACCTGATAGAGAGAGCACATGAAATGCGCGAACGAGACCGTCAACGCAAAGAGGTGCACCTGCACGTACCCCGGATGCAGCAGGCACGGGATCTGCTGCGAGTGCATCGCCTACCATCACGGAATGGGGGAGCTGCCAGGGTGCCTTTTCACAACTGAGCAGGAGCGCACGTACGACCGCAGCGCCTCGTTTTTCGCGCGCTCGCGCCGTTGATCAGCCCGCGCTTTCTCCCCGCGCCGCCGTGAACAGCCATTCCGCGGCGTCCTCGACCATTCGCGAAAGGACAACGACCTCGATGTTCTCGCGGCTTTTCTCCACGAAACGGCCGAGGCTCTCACGGGTGTATCGCGCACGCATGAGCTGGCGCCCCGCCGCGACCCTCTCGCCCGCCTCGACGTCCCGGCGGGCGAAGACATCCAGGAGGTACAGGGAGAGAAGCCGCAGAACGGGATCCGCGCCGCCGTCCAGCAGGGGGAGAAGCTCCCTCTTCGCCTCCTGTTCCCGCTTCGCCTGCACGAGAGAGAAGGCGCGGTTCCACCGGACCCACTCCCTCTCGCGGAGGCGCCGAGCGGAGAGCAGGGAGCCGAAGAACTTCTCCGAGACCTGCGGGTCCTTCATCAGCAGGTAGGGGATGCCGAACTGCAGGCTGAATCGGCAGATCAAGCGCGGGCGGCGCTTGCGCAGGTACGCCTCTAACGCGAGGATGCTCTCGGTGTGCGACCCGACGAGGTACGTGGTGAGGAGCATGCGCACCGACGGCGCGAACGTCCAGCCGCGGCGGAAGATCCACCCCTCCAGGATGGCCGCCGTCCCCGCCCAGTCCTCCTTCTCCAAGGCCGTGAACAGGCCCCAGTTCAGAAGGAAATACGCGTTCACCGCAGCGAGCGCCGCGAGGAACACGACCGCGATCGCCCAGTTGCGCGCCCAGAAAAGGGCGAAGTACTCCCCCCCTATCAGCAGGAAGGGCAGGAGGAACAGGACAAGGAACGCGGCGAAGAGCACCCCGTTCAGCAGAAGAAAGATGGCTTTCAATTTCATGAAAAACCCCTATAATGGGGATGGAGTGTAGGGGAAATGACCTCCTCAGTCAAAGGGGATCCACGATGAAGGGCATTCCGCTGTCGGCGCTCGTGCCGAATATTTACTTCGACGAGCCCGTCTACCTGGACAAGAGCTATATCCTCCTCACCCCGGACTCGCCGGTCCCCCCCGAGCTGGTCAGGCGGCTGCAGAAGTGGAAATACAGCCAGGTCTTCACGGACGGCAAGCCGAAGGACAATCCGAGCTATCTTTCCGGGGCGGACAAGAGCAGCATCGCCCCCCAGACCATCGATGAGGACATCCGCGACGCCGAGCAGGTCGCCGCGGCCCGGAAGTTCATCGCTGAGATCCAGGCCTTCGCCGCCGCCCTTTTCGCGAAGCATGCCGCCGAGGGCACGCTCAATCTCGCCGAGGTCACCGAGTGGGTGAAGAAGACGATTCATGTCGTCCGCGACTGCAAGGACTGCCTCCTGCGCTACCTGGAGGTGACCGCGGATGCCGACCGTTACCTCGTCACCCACGCCGTGAACACCACCGTTCTCGCGCTGGCCATCGGGGACTACCTAAAGGCTCCTCCGCACAGGCTGATCGAGCTCGGCAATGCGTGCATGCTGCACGAGATCGGCATGACGAAGCTCCCCGACAGCCTCCAGCGCTCCGCCCGGCGGCTGAGCGCCGACGAGCGCAAGGCCATGATCGCGCACACGGCCATGGGCTACCGGATCCTCAAGGGGATCTCGGCGCCCGAGAATGTCGCGCTTGCCGCCCTCGAACACCACGAGCGCATCGACGGCAGCGGCTATCCCCGCAACCTCGGGGGAGAGAAGATCACCGAATACGCCCGCATCATCGCCGTTGCCTGCTCGTACGATGCGATGGTCTCGCGCCGGCCCTTCCGAGCGGAAACGATCGGAGGGCACTCGGCGATCAAGGAGTTCCTGCAGAAGAGCAGGAAGCAGTATGACGATCGGGTCCTGAAGGCCCTCGTCTACACCCTATCGGTGTATCCGGTCGGGACGCCGGTGCTCCTGACAAATGGCGGCAAGGCGGTGGTCGTGAAGACGGACCCCGCCTCGCCCCGCTACCCCGTCGTTCGGGTGATCGTGGATCCCGAAGGCAAGACCCTCACCTCGCCGCCGCTCGTGCAGACATCGGAGGCGAAGGGAATCGGGATCGCCAAGCCTCTGGACGCCGAAGAGGCGCGGGAATTGCTGGCGAAGACATGACGATCCGCATCGCGATCGAGCCCGGCGGCGCCGTTCGCGAAGTGCCCGCCGGCACCCCGGCGCGCGAGATCGCGGCCGATCCGTCTTTCCCCAGAACGGCCCTCCCCCTCGTTGCCGTTCTCGTGAACAACGAGGTCGTGGGTCTCGAGCATAACCTCGTCGTGAACGCGACGATCGCTCCCGTCGACCTCGGCAGCAGGGCGGGGGTGAACATCTACCGCAAATCGCTGTGCTTCCTGCTCGCGATGGCGGCTCGGCAGGTCTTCCCGAAGCGGCGCCTGGTCATCGGCCATTCTCTCGGCCAAAGCTACCTCTACTGGTTCGACGGCATGGAGGGGGTGCCCGACGGCGACCTCGCTCGCATCGAGGCGCGCATGCGCGAGCTGGTCGCCGGCGACCTTCCCATCCGCTCGCTCCTGCTCTCGTACAGCGAGGCGGTGGGGTACTTTGCGAAGCACAACCAGCCCGACACGGCGCTGCTGCTCGCCAACCGCAGCGCTCCCGAGGTCCGCGTCAACTCCTGCGACGGGACTCTCGACCTCTGGCACGGCCCTCTGGTGCCGTCCACGGGCCTGCTATCGGTCTTCGCCGTCCTGAGCTACGCGCCGGGTTTCCTCCTGCGGTACCCGCCGGCGGAAGATCCTTTGCGCGTGGCTCCCTTCAGCGAGAACCCGGTGCTGTTCTCGATCTACAGGGAGTACAAGAACTGGGGCAAGATCCTCCGCGTCGGATCCGTCGGCAGCCTCAACGAGCTGATCCGCGAAGGGGGGATCCAGGAGTTCATCCAGATCGCCGAGGCCCTGCAGGACAAAAAGATCGCCGAGATCGCCGATCGGATCAGCGCACGGCGCGACAGCGTGAAGGTCGTGCTCATCGCCGGCCCCTCCTCGTCGGGCAAGACGACCTTCTCGAAGAGGCTGATGATCCAACTCCGCGTCGTGGGCAGAAACCCCATCACGATCTCGCTCGACAACTATTTCAAGCCCCTGGCCGGGACCCCCCGCGACGAGCAGGGGAAGCCCGATTTCGAGTCACTCGGCGCTCTGGACGTCGAGCTGTTGAACGACCACCTCGTCCGCCTGCTCCGCTTGGAGTGGGTCGGCGACCCCCGATTCCTCCTCGGCTCCGGACCCCGTTTCCCTCCGGGAAAGCCTTCGGGTCTGCCCGACCGCGCGATCC
>CAYGXO010000078.1:0-8549 GCA_964353885.1 uncultured Spirochaetaceae bacterium | reverse complement strand
TTCTTAACGCCCTTGGCGGGGGGATAGTCGCTCAGCAGCTTCTTGAAGCCGTCCTCCATGAACTTGATAGCCTTCGCCATGTCCCACTGGTCCGTGATGTAGTTGGACACCGCATCGCGCACGTAGGTCTCGGCCATGGTGCCGGCGGGGATCCTCCACCAGATCACCGCGCCCTGCTGCGAGGACTGGTAGTGGGGATACAGCTTGTTGCTCTTCACCTCCGGCTTCTGCCACACCGAGATGCGGGAGGGCAGGATCGAGTACTTCAGGAAGTTGGACAGCTGCTTTTCCTTGCTGGTGTAGAACTTGATCCACTCCCAGGCCGCGTCCTTGTTCTTGGCGGCCTTCGGGATGCCCATGTCCCAGGAGGAGAGCACGGTCACGCCGTTCTTCTCGAACGGGATCGGGGCGATGGCCCACTTGCCTACGATCTTGGATTTCTCCGGGTTGTCGCCATTGGGTGCGATGGACAGGGTCGGCCAGGAGAAGGCGATCGCAGCGTTGCCAGCGAGGAAAGCGGCGTCGCTCTCCGGCAGGCCCCAGGCGGGAGCCGCCGGGTCGGCGTACTTCATCCACTTCTTGGCGATCTCGAGGGACTTGCGGGTCTCCGCCGAGTTGATCGTCAGGTTCCAGTTCTGGTCCGCCCAGCGGCCGCCCAGCGACCACTGCACCATCATCCACAGGCCGCTGAACTGCTCCTTGACGCCCGGGATGGCCAGGGCGTAGAAGTTCTTGGCCGGGTTGTTCAGCTTGTCGCAGAGCTTGAAGAAATCGTCCCAGTTCTTGGGCATTTCCTTGATCAAATCCGTCCGGTAGGCCAGGGTCTGCGGGGTGTTGGAGAAGGGGATCCCCATGACCTTGCCGGCCCACTTGCCCGACTGCTCCCACAGGCCCGGGATGATGTCCGCGGAGTCGAACTTGTCGCGCTTGATCAGGGGACTCAAGTCGTCCATGAAGGGTTCGAACTCGCCGTCCCACTGGCAGGCGGGGGTGACGGCATCGTACGAGTCATCCCCCGAGGACAGTGCGAGGCCCATCTTCTCGTACAGAGTCAGGTAGGGGAAGTCGATAATTTCGACCTTGGCGCCCGTCTTCTGCTCGAACTCCTTGGCGTACTCCTTGGCCGCGTCAGCATAGGTCGCGGAGAAGTACAGGACCCTGATGCTCTTGCCGGCGAACTTCTGCTGTGCAAGCGCAAAGCCCGTCACCACCAGCAGGAGGATCAGGGCAATCGTCATAATCTTCCGTATCTTCATGAAATGGCTCCTTTTGTCTTGTCTGTCCTGGGATATGGGAATGAACCGATGGGCAGGGCTTCAAGGGGGCCGGCGTACGTTCACATTACCACCTCCTTTCTTTCTCAAGGTGCGTTGCCTGGACGCAGTTGTCAGCAAATGAGACCAGACTTTCATCGGATTGTACTACAGCCTCCTCCGCTCGTCAAGCCTTTTGAGAAAAACTCACAAAACATCGCCAGGAAGGGGCTAATTCATTGACAAGCTGCTTCCCATCAGGTAGGATTTCCATAATATCTGATCATGGAAACCTCATGCCGTTCCTTTCGAGGGAGGATGGAATGACAAAAAAAAGGATGAAGCAGCTCAGCGGCAGCTTCCGCAGTGAGCTCGTGGACAACATCATCCCATTCTGGATCACGCACGCGACTGACCGGGAACACGGGGGCTTCACCACCTTCCTCGACAGGAAGGGCGGGATCCTCTGCTCCGACAAGCCGATGTGGGTCCAGGGCAGGATCGCCTGGACGCTCGCCCGGCTGTACAACGACCTGGAGAAGCGGCAGGAGTGGCTTGAGCTCTCGAAGCACGCGGTCGACTTCATCACGGCGCACGGGTTCGACGCGGACGGCAGGGTCTTCTATTCGGTCACACGCGACGGGCGGCCGCTCAGGAAACGGCGCTACCTCTTCGCGGAGATCTTCGCCATCATGGCCTACGCCGAGTACGCACGGGCCTCGGGCGACAGCCAGTCCCTCGAGAAGGCGAAGTCGCTCATGCGGTTCGTGCAGGACATCGCATCCAGGCGGTGGCCCGCGCCAGGCGCCCTCGAGCCGAAGGTCAATCAGGAGGTGCGGCCGATGCGTGGCCACTCCATGGCCATGATACAGATCAACACCCTGCAGGTGCTGCGCCGGGCCGACACCTCCGCGACTCCCCTGGCCTACGACGTGCTGATCGACGCGCAGATCGAGGAGGTCTTCCGCTATTTCGTGAAGCCCGAGATGAAGGCCCTGCTCGAGACCGTCGGCCCCGGCGGGGAGTACCTGGGCGACTGCCCCGAGGGCCGCTGCGTCAACCCGGGGCACGCCATCGAGACGGCGTGGTTCATCCTCGCCGAGGGGAAGCACAGGAACGACAAGTCAATGATCGAACGGGCCCTGCCCATCCTCGACTGGTCGCTGGAGGCGGGGTGGGACCCGAAGTACGGCGGGATCTTGTACTTCGTGGACGTCGAGGGGAAGCAGCCGGTCCAGTACGAGTGGGACATGAAGCTGTTCTGGCCCCACAACGAGGCGATCTACGCCGCGCTTCTCGCCTACGACCTGACCGGCGACGGGAAATGGGAAGCGTGGTTCGAGAAGATCCTCTCGTGGTCCCTTGCCCGGTTCCCCGACAGGCAGTACGGGGAGTGGTTCGGCTACCTCCACCGGGACGGGAGCGTGTCCCACGACCTCAAGGGCAACATGTGGAAAGGCCCTTTCCACATCCCCCGCCAGCTCCTGTACTGCCATCTCCTCCTGGAGGAGATGCTGAAGAAGTCCTGAGAAGGCCGGTCAGCCCCCCGCCAGGGCGGAGCGGACTGCCGCGGCGCTTTTTCTGCCGCCCTCGACGGACATCCCGGCCCGGGCGGCGGCGTCCCAGCTCAGCACACCCGCCGCGAGCCAGAGCAACGCCTCCGCGGGCGCGATAAGCTCCTGGTCCGCCGTGCGGTTCCGCATCCACCTTCCGCCCCAGCGCATCAGGGCCTGCACAGCCTCCTGCAGCGCCGAGCCCACCTCTGCGAGCGTGTACGGCTGGGCTGGATTCGACGCAGAGGCCGCTTCGCGAGCAGGTTGGTGGGAATGCAGGGCAGCCCGTTCAGCAGGTCGGCGAATCGCTTCGGCCCGCTCAGAAGCTCGCACACGATGAGCAGTGTCCAGCGGTCTCCGATCCGGTCGAGCGCCATGACGAGACCCTAGCAGCGCTGGTACGATTTCGTGCTTGACAAGGTAGAGTGTCTCCGTGTTTTCAAATAGCACGGAATCCGCGGTAGGAGAGAAACGGGATGGCGTTCAAAGGGTTCGGCAAGGGGGCACAGCGCTTCTTCATGGACCTCGCGGCCAACAACGACAAGGGCTGGTTCCTGGAGAACCAGGCACGCTACGAGCAGGAGCTGCTCGAGCCTGCGGTTGCCTTCGTCGAAACCCTCGGCCCGCGCCTTGCGCTTCTCGGCGGACAAACGCCCGTACAAGCAGAACCTCGGGGTCGTGTTCTGGATCGGCTCGGGGAAGAAGGTGGAACTCCCGTGCTTCTTCCTGAACGTGGAGGCCGCGAGAGCGCTCTTCTACTGCGGCCAGCACAAGTTCCCGAAGCCCGTTCTCGAGCGCTATCGTGCCGCGGTCGACGACGAGGCCGACGGGACTGCCCTGATGAAGATGCTGCAGAAGCTCGGGAAAAAAGCCTGCGCGTGTTCGAAGAGCCGGCGTACAAGAGGATCCCTCAGGGTTTTCCGGGTGACCACCGGCGCGGGGACCTGCTCCGCTACAACGGCATCGGCGTGAGCACGGACATCCCCAGGACAGCTCTCACCAGCGCTGATCTCGTCGACCTCTGCGCCGATTTCGCATCGACCGTTCGCCCGCTCATCGAGTGGTTGGGCGCGCTGAACGGCTGACGCGCGGGGGCCTCCTGCGGGAGCAGGTCAAAGCGTCGCGTTGTATCCCTCGTTGTACCCTTCGTCGTAGCCGTCGCTGTATCCGGCCTCGTACCCGTCGTCGTATCCCGCGTCGTACCCGTCGCCGCCTTCGTATTCCTCGTCGTCCTCCTGCTCGTTGGCGAACACGTTCTCCAGGAATATCGTTCCCGTGAAATCGGGGTCGAGGCTGCCCTCATAGAGGAGGGTGTCGGCCTCGTTGCCGCTGATCGTGGTGCGCGGCAACGACACCCCCTTCGAATCCGGGCTGACCCAGAGCAGGCCGTCGCCGGTGTTGCCCTCGAGGAGGCAGGAGTCCAGGACCACGTTCCGCGACGAGTCGATCGACACCAGGGGCCAGGCCTCGTTGCCGGTGACGCGCACGTTCTGCAGGCGCAGGTCCTGCACCTCAACGGCGTATAGCGCCCCGTACGTGCAATCGCGGATCGTCGAATCACCCACCACGACCCCCGTGGATTCCTCGAGATCCAGGCCCACGACACCGCTGCCGAACAGGTCGCAGCCCTGGATCTGCACGCCCGCGCAGCGCTCGAAGCGCAGCACCCCCCCAGCGCACTCCCCCGCCTCGGTGTGCCCGAGGGCCAGGCCCTCGAGCCGGATGTCGCGGCACTCGCGGAACACGACGGTGTAGGCGTAGCGGGGCACGGCCAGGAGGGTGGCCTTGCCCTGAAGGGCTTTCAGTGTGAGACGGCTCACGCCCGTGATCACCAGCTGAGGACCGTCGAATGTCTGCTCCCAGCTCACGGCGGGATTAGACGACTGGGCGATCTCGCTCGTCAGGTACTCGCCCGCGGAAAGGAGCACCGTCCTGTCGGAGCGCAGGGCTGCGGGCAGCTCTCGGGTTTTTGCAACGCGCACCTGCTGCTGGGCGCCCAGGCCGGCAGCCGCAACCAGAAGGACAACGGTCATGAAGAGGCTGGGTTTCATGGTCATAGTATATCCCCCTGGCCGAAACCGCGCTGCCCCTCCGCTGCCCTTCATTCCGCGCCAGTTGAATGGCCGCCTCCCGCGCCATATCTTTTCCCAGCCTTCCGAAGTGCACCGCCTTCGTGCGCCGCTGAGAGATCACGATGTTGTAGACGGAACGCAGGCGGGGAAACGACGAGAGCGACGAAAGGGGGAACACGGTAGTGAGCCCACAGGAGCAGACGGACATCCTCATCCGCGCCCGGGACGTATCGAAGACCTGCACAAGCGGTGAAGCAAGCGTACGGGCGCTACGCGGTGTCTCCCTCGAGGTCGGCCAAGGAGAGTTCATCGCTGTGAGCGCGCTGAACTGAACCTCTGTTCAACCCCCCTGTCATGCGCATCGATACCTTTCTACGCGCCGCGAGACGGGTTTCCCGTATTCCTCGCTCAATATCGAGCTTGCGTCTTGCACGATGGACGGCGGTGTCTTTCAGAGGCAGGCAACTGGTAGGGGCAGCTCGCCGGTGGGGATGCTCACAGTAGCCCCATAACCGCCACTGCCTCCGCACTCACCACGTCACCCAACTTAGGGAACCGCTGCCTGAAAATCGAATGGTCTATCACTACGATCCCGAGGAGATCCGGTCCATCATCGCCAGCCTTGCGACATCGAAAGCAGCGGATATGGTCGCAGCCGCGCAGGGGTGCGGAACTCGAGGCTAAAAAACCGCCTATCGCCTAGCAATTGCTTGACGGCACCTCTAATATGACCTGTTATGGTCACATGAAGACCATAAACATTTCTACCCTGAAAGCCCACCTCTCAGCAGAGCTGAAGAAGGTGCGCCGTGGTGGGAGGCTGGTCGTGATGGATCGAGAAACCCCCATCGCCGAGCTGGTGCCTTATAAAGAGCCCGAGCGCCTTCTCTTCCGGCCTCCGCAACGGAAGCTCGAGTATCAACGCCAGATCCCCAGCCTTGGGCTCGATCCACTGGAGACGCTCCTGGCTGACCGGAGGGCGCGATGATCTGCTACGTTGACTCCTCGGTTCTCCTGCGGTACCTCTTCGGCGTGGATCAACGTTTCGCTGAGACATCGGCATGCGAGGCCGTAGGGTCTTCCCGGCTTCTCCAGGTGGAGTGTGCGCAAGTGATTGAACAGTATCGGCTCACGGGAGCGCTCGACGATCGTCAGACAGCAGAGACCCATGAATTGCTCGCCCGTTTGCTGGCGGGTCTGCATTTCATCGAGATCACGCCCGCCATCCTCGATAGAGCCTCGCAGTCATTCCCCACGGTCGTCGGGACCCTGGATGCCCTGCACCTGGCTTCCGCGCTCGAGTGGCGATCGATACGCGCGGATCTGTTTCTCCTCACCGATGATAGTCAGATGGAAACCTGTGCACGAACGCTTGGTATTGGAATGTGGGGATCCTCATAGCATATCTGCTGCTGCATGGATTGACAGGGAAATGATGTTGTCGATTTGCATGCGTACTGGCATTGTCTGAAGACAAACCCGAAGAAGCCGGTGGGATCGAAAAGGATGAGAGCAAGGTTCACGTGTATGGCCTTGAGCGCACGGTACGGGTTCAGGATCGCCTGCAGCGCGAACAGCCTCCCGCTCTGACACCCTTCGGTCGGCTCCTGGATGGCCCCAGTCGCCCAGCGAGCCGTCGCACTGATTACTTATAGTAAGCGTAGTTATCGATCTTCACGAGGATATTCGTGCTCCCGCTAGTGTCGTATGGCGCGAGCGTAATGCCGCGCCCAGTCAGTCCGACTGCGGCATCAATCACCGATGCATAAGAAGACACATTGATGCTTGCCAGTATGTTTCCGCTCGGATCCGCAGAGACTGCCTGATACGCCGTACCGTTCCGATAGAAGTACACCCGGATCGAATCGCCCGGAGTCACGGCGCTCAAGGTCGCATTACCCACAACCACATAGAAAGGACTTGGGATCAAACTCGGCGAGGACTCGGTGATGTAAAGATCGTATCCGGTCTGGGTTTTCCCAAGCTGGGCAAGCAGAGCCCCATCGTTCCCGGTAGGTCCCATGTAGCCAATCGCTGTCCAGGCGGTTTGGGCGGCGAGCGCCACTACATCCTGAGCCTGAATGCACTTTGACTCTGTGGCCGAGACGTATGACTTGCCCAGAAGACCCCATGCCGATAGGTCGGTTGCCCCCCGGGCCGCTACCGCCTCTGCGTCGACTTCCAAATCGGTGAGATAGGAGGCGGCGTTCCAGGTATTCCAGGTGCCTGGCGCAATAACACCGTCGCCATACACGAAGCTGTCGGCGTCAGCTTGCGTGAGGTTGTTCAGGAAATAGTCGATGGTGACTGTATTGAAGATGCCCCCCTGAGCATACAGCTCGATCACGGCAAGGCGATTCAATCCGGTGACAGAGCTGTTCAGGTATTCGTTGTTCGCGGCCGTCACCTCCACTCCATTCAAAGTGATCAATAGGGTGTTGGACGAAGTGCAGGTCAGCATAGGCGGCATCGAGGAATATACAGATGCAGAGGGAGAAGCAATCCCAAAGGTTGCCGTCACCGTTGCAACATACGCCTGTGTGGAGCCGTCCTCCGCGGTCACCGTGTACGTGACCGGGTTCGTGAAATCCGTTGCTGCGCCACTCGCGGGGCTGGCCGTTGCCTTGTCGCTCACGGAGATGGTCGGCACGAAAGCGGCTATATTGGTACCTGATGGGAAGGACCATGCGATCGTCTTGTTGCTCTCCGAGATGATCGCGGCCACGTCCGCTGCTAAACCGGGATTGCTCGCCTTTGTAAAGTTGAATGCTGTAATAGCCTTGTCAGGGTCGAGTGTCAGCTCGGGCACGCAACATCCCGCAAGTCCGCCGATGAGCAGAGATGTCAGCGCGACTGCCCGAAGAGCCGATAACCCGTGATGAGAATTAGTCATTGTGATGATCGACATGGATGCCTCCTGTGCATTCTGAATACACTTCGTCGCAACGCATATTCTATCGACCGTTGATTATTAAATCCGTATTGCTCCGTGATCTATCGGAAGTATTGCCCGCGCCGTCACTGACGTCAACGCGATGGAGCCGGCAAATACATCGATCCTCAGGAGACGGAAATGGCGCGCGTGATCTGGGCGATGATTCCGTATACGTGGTCGCTGTCCTGCGCGTAGTCCACCTGCAATGCGATGTCCATCCTTCGGATGGGGAAGCGCGTGATGCTAGTCACCTCGGTCCTCTCTGATGGGCTGCGATGGTTCACGGGCCTGGCGGACCTGCGGCCAATAGTGGGGCACTGGTGTACGGGAGTGACGAAGCCTTTGAACGTGAAGGGCATGCAACCCGCGCGTGATTCTGCTGCTATTGATTTAGCAGCCAGTCACGACACCCAACCCCGGTTGGCCCAGCAGCTCTTAGTCCTTCGTGATGTGACGCTCTCATGTCATCACTCCTCACTTGACCGTCAGGTTGAACACGCCGTCCCAGCCGTCCCCCGGAGGGTTTCTCCTGAACAGCGCGATCCGCCGCAGGAACACCTCGCTCGTCTCGTCCTTGAACTCGCTCTTGAGCGCGGCGAAGGCCTTCTCGGCGAGGTCCCATTTCTGCTTCCGGTAGGCGGCGAGCCCTCCCTCGAAAAGCTTCCTGATCTGCTCGAGCTTGGGGGCGGCGCCCTTTCTCGCCTGCAGAACCTCGAAGATCCGAACGGGTTGGCGC
>CAYGXO010000077.1:0-10152 GCA_964353885.1 uncultured Spirochaetaceae bacterium | reverse complement strand
CCATCATTTCCATATCTGAATCGAATAGAAGAGAAGGAGAGACGTCATGAAGATACGGAAGATTTTGACTATCGCCCTGATCCTCCTGCTGGTGGTGACGGGTTTCGCGCTGGCGCAGAAGAAGTTCGCCGGCAAGAACATCAGGGTCCTGTATTTCTCCGCGACGTACGCGGATGCGGCCAAGGAGTATGCGAAGGAGTTCGAGGCGGCGACCGGCGCGAAGGTCGAGGTCGTCGATTTCCCATACCTGACCCTCTACGAGAAGATGGGGCTCGCCTTGTCCTCGGGCGACTCCTCCTACGATGCCGTGACCCCGGCCTGCCAGTGGGACGGCGAGTTCGAGCCGTTCATGGAGGACCTGACCCCCTACATCCAGAAGGACAAGTTCGACTCCGCCGACATCATCCCGAACCTCTGGGAGCAGTCGGGCAAGTGGAACAACAGGATCATGGGCATCCCGTTCTCCAACACCCCGCAAACCCTTGCCTACCGGACCGACCTGATCAAGAAGTTCCCCACGACATGGGACGAGTTCTTCGCCGTGTGCCAGAAGCTGAACAATCCCGCCAAGGGCTTCTACGCCCTCGCCATTCCCGGCCTGAAAGAACAGATGTCGGGGTTGTGGATGATGGTCCAGTGGTCCCTGGGCGGCCGGTGGGCCGACGCGGACTGGAACCTGACCATCGACTCGATGGAAACCCGCAAGTCCCTCGAGATCGCCAAGAGGTGGCTAACGTACGCCGACCCCGCGGCTCCCGCCTGGGGCCTGGGCGAGTCGGACGCGGCATTCCTTGAAGGCAATGCGGCCATCGCTTTCTCCTGGCCGACGCTGGGCATCGCCCCCAACGGCGACAACCCCGCCAAGTCGAAGATCGTGGGCAAGTGGGCCATCGCCCCGATCCCCTTCGAGAAGAACGGCGTGACAGTGCTCTCCTCGTGGGACATCGGCATCCCCAAGGCCGCGAAGAACAAGGACGTGGCCTGGGAGTGGATCAAGTTCTACACCAGCAAAGAGAAGCAGCTGCTGAACTTCACCAAGTACTCGATCCTGCCCTCGCGGATCTCCGTGTGGCAGCTTCCCCAGGTGAAGAACAACAAACTGTACCCGCACTGGCAGGCCTCGAAGCAGGGCGCGGTGATCTGGTGGAGGATCCCCGCCGGCACGATGGCAGAGACCTACGTGCGTGACGCGGTGGCCAACTACATCACCAACCAGTGGGGCCTGAGCAAGGCCGTCTCCTTCATGGAGGACGGGCTGGCGAAGCTCCTCGAGGAGTACCCTCCCGCGCCGGGCGTGAAGAACACCGGGCGCTGAGGCATCGTCACATCGGAGGGCCCCGTCAGGGGCCCTCTATCTCTCAGGGAGGCTCGCAGGCATGTTCGTTACGAGAACAGCGTACCAGAGCACCACGGACAAGGCCCTGTCCTGGCTCTTCGTGGCGCCCGTCATCATCATCCTGCTCCTCGCCGCCTTCATCCCGCTGGGGTGGGGGCTGTACCTGAGCTTCTTCCGCTACAAGCTCAACATGCCGTCGGCCACGGCCTTCATCGGCCTGAAGAACTACCTGAACATCTTCACCGACGAGCTCATGATGCTCAGCCTGCGCAACAACGTCATCTTCGCCGCGGTGTCGGTGTCCCTCGAGCTGCTCATCGGGGTGGTGGTGGCGATGATGCTCTCGGGCGACTCGAAGCTCACCCGGGGCCTGGTGAGCATCCTGATGGTGCCGATGATCATCGCGCCGGTGGCGGCGGGGACGCTGTGGCGCATGATGCTCGATCGCACCTACGGCGTGGTCAACTACCTGCTCTCCTTCGTGGGGGTGAAGCCCATCCTGTGGATCGGCGACCCGAAGATCGCCCTGTACACCGTCGCGTTCGTCGACGCCTGGCTGTACATCCCCTTCGTCGCCGTGCTGGTGCTCTCCTCGATCAAGGCGATGCCCACCAGCTTCCTGGACGCGGCGCGCGTGGACGGGGCTTCCCCCTGGAAGGTGTTCTGGCGGATCATCCTTCCCCTCATCTCGCCCGTGATCATCATCGTGGCCATGCTGCGCTTCATCGACGCCTTCAAGGTCTTCGACACCATCTTCGTCATGACGCAGGGCGGCCCCGGCAACGCCACAGAGATGCTGCCCACCTACATCTACCGCCAGGGCATCAAGTTCCTCAACATCGGCTATTCGTCGGCCACGGCCATCGTGTTCGTGATCGCCATGTCCATGGTGGCCTGGGCGTTCCAGAAGCTGCGCGACAGGCAGCTCGGCCGTCTGGGGTAGGAGCATGAGAACACGAGCCGGTTTCCGCTCCCGCCGCGGCAGGGACCTGCAGCTGTCGAACTTCCTCAGCCTTCCCGTGCGGATCGTCGTCGTGGCGGTGCTGCTGGCGGCGATCCTCTTTCCCCTGTACTGGCTGGCGTCCAACTCGCTGAAGGAGAGCCAGGAATACTTCCACAGCCCGCCCATCATGTTCCCGACGAAGATCACAGGAGAGAACTACATCGACATCGTCGTCAACCGGGGACTGTTCCCGGGACTGAAGAACTCCCTCCTGATCGCCGGTTTCACCACGCTCGTCACGGTGCTCTTCGGCAGCCTCGCATCGTATTCGCTGGTGAACGGGATGCTCCCCCGCAGGGTCAAGAAGGCCTTCGCCTGGTGGTTCCTCATCCAGAAGATGTATCCCGCCATCGTCGTGGCGGTGCCCGTGTTCTACATCATCAGGAGCCTGCGCCTCATGGACAGGGTGCCGGCCCTCGTGCTCATGAACACGAGCTTCAACCTGCCGCTGGTCATCCTGCTCATGGTCGGCTTCTTCCAGGAAGCGCCCTTCGAGGTGGAGGAGCAGAGCATGCTGGACGGCGCGAACCTCCTGCAGCGCTTCTTCTACATCACCGGCCCGATGGTCAAGTCGGGGCTGATCGCCACCGGCATGCTCACCTTCGTGGCGAGCTGGAACGAGTTTCTCTACGCCGTCATCCTCACCATCGTGCGCGCGAAGCCGCTCACGGTGCTCATCGCGGGGTTCATCACGGACAAGGCCCTCGTGTGGGGGCCGATGGCGGCGATGGGCTGCGTGGTGATCGTGCCCGTTCTTCTCATCATGTGGCTCATGCAGAAGGACTTCATCAGCGGCGTCTCCGCCGGGGCTCTGAAGGGCTGAGGGGGAGGGCATGGTCGACACGCAGCCCGGCATCCAGCGCGAGAGGATGAACGGGATCCTGCGCGCGCTGCTGGACAACGCGCGCCTGACGCGCGCCGGCCTCGCCTCCGCGCTGCGGCTCAGCCCGTCCTCGATCGTGAAGTACACTAAGCTCCTCATCGACAAGGGGCTGGTCCGCGAAACCGACAGGGAGCTGTCCACCGGAGGCAGACGGTCGGTGCTGCTCGAGCTGAATCCCGACGCGGGGCTCAGCATTGCGATCGTGCTCGAAGCGACCGCGATCCGCGGGGCAGTCGTCGATGCAGCCGGCCGCACCATCGACGAGGAGACCGCCCCCGCGCGCCAGGGGATCGGGCGCGAGCAGCTGCTGGCAGCGCTGTTCGGCCTGGTCGACGCGCTCCTTGCCCGCGCGCGGCAGCCCGACCGAACGATCCTCGGCGTCGGCATCGGCATCGGCGGCTTCATGGACCCCGTCGCGGGAATCTCCCACGAGTACCTGTACGCCAGCGACTGGTACGACGTGCCCCTGCGCCAGCTCGTGGAGACTCGCTTCGGGCTGCCGTGCTATCTCGTGAACGACGCCAACGCGTGCGCGCTGGGCGAAAAGCACCGCGGGGCCGGGGTGGGAGTGCAGGACTTCCTGTGCGTCTGGATCGGCGAGGGCGTGGGCATGGGAATCGTCGCGCACGGCGAGCTGTACGCGGGAAGAAGCTCGTACGCGGGCGAGTTCGGCCACATGCACGCGGAGGACGGGGGGCAGCTGTGCTACTGCGGCCATTCGGGCTGCCTGGAGACGCTGTGCTCGCAGCAGGCCATCCTCGCGGCCTGCCGCGAGGGGCTGCGCCAGGGCGTCAACAGCGACATCCGCAAGTACTCGGCCGGCGACATCGAGGCGGTCACGATCGAGCACGTGATCGAGGCCGCGAGCAACGGCGACCGCTTCGCCCGCAACGTGATGGTGCACGCGGGGGACGCCCTGGGGGCCAAGCTCGCCGACGTGGCGAACCTCTTCAACCCCG
The DNA here is from genome assembly GCA_964353885.1 of uncultured Spirochaetaceae bacterium. Classification (GTDB taxonomy): domain Bacteria; phylum Spirochaetota; class Spirochaetia; order SZUA-6; family Fen-1364; genus CAVTER01. The sequence goes on along the minus strand of CAYGXO010000077.1, from coordinate 5,971 downwards.
AGCTGATCGTCCTGCGCGGCCCCGTGATCGACGGCAACGCCTTCCTGTTCGAGAGGATCAGCAGCGTGGCCGCGCATGAGAGCCTCCGCCCCACGGCGCGCGCGCTTCGCATCGAGTACTCCCCCGAGCGCAGGGACATTCGGTTTGCCGGGGTCGCGAGCGCCATCCTCATGGATTACTTCTCGAGGTAGGCTGTCATGACGTCACGGGAGAGAGTGAGCGCCGCGTTCCTGCACCGCGAGCCCGACAGGACGCCGATCTTCGAGTACGTGCTGCTGCCGCCCGTGGCCGAACAGGTCCTCGGCCGGCCGTTCGTCGAGTACCTCGGGGGCATGGAGCCGTGGCTCGCCCTTGCCGCCGAGGAAGGCTTCGAGCAGACCCTGCGCGCGTACGCCCGCGGCAGGGTGGAGATCGCCGCGCGCCTGGGGCACGACATGATCTGCCTGAGCCCCAATCCCGTGCCCGGCGCCGCCTACTCCTACGACCCCCTGAGCGAGATCGGCGCGCAGTTCACGGTGGCGGCAGAGGGTGACCCTGTCGAGAGGCTGATCCGCCGCAACAGCCAGGTGGCCCGGATCATGCTGGACGCGCCGCCGCGGGACAGCTACCTCGTCTACGACCTGGTGCGCGAGGAGATGCGGAAGCGGGACCTCGACCTGCCCATCCTCGCCCCGGCGTACTTTCACGGCATCTGGACCGACAGCGACCTGATGCAGGTGATGGCGCTGGAGCCCGAGGTGGCCCGTGAGCATTTCCGCCTTGCGACCCGGCGGGCGCTGGCCGCCATCGACGACTACGCCCGGATCGGCATCGACTGCATCGGGATCGGAGGAGATTTCGCCGGCGTGCGCCTGTTGATCTCCCCCGCGGCCTACCGGGAGTTCATCGTGCCGGAAGTGCGCGCGTGCGCCCGCCGCGTCCGGGAAGCGGGGGCCCGGTCTGTGAACGCATCGGACGGGGACCTGTGGCCCGTGCTGGAGGATTTCCTGGGCGGCTGCGAGGTGGACGCCTACCTGGAGATCGACATGAGCGCGGGCATGGACCTGGCCCGGCTGAAGGCGGCATGGGGGGACCGCATCACCCTCTTCGGCAACATGGACTGCGGCAGGATCCTGAGCTTCGCGTCGCCCGAGGAGATCCGCCGCGTGACCCTCGGCATCCTCGATGCGGGCTGGGGAAACGGCGGGCACGTGTTCACGGCAAGCAACGCGATCACCGCGAGCGTGCCCCTCGCCAACTACCTCGTCATGGTGAACGCGTACAGGGAGAGGTTCGGCCTGCCGGCCCTGGCTCTCTGATGCAGGTTGCCCTCAGGCCAGCTGTTCTCAGGCGAGCCGAGCGGCGTGCTCCTCGCAGGCCCGCACCATGGCGCGGAGGTTCTCGAGGGGGGTCATTCTGGGCACGCCGCAGCCAGGGGAGAGGATGACGCCGGTCTCGAAGCGGCCGTCCACCAGTATCCGCCTGCACGCGCGCGTGATCTCCTGAGGAGCGGCCTGCAGCAGGAACGTCGTGTCGAGATTGCCTTTGAGCGCGATACGGTCTCCCAGCAGCTCGCGCGCCCGGCTCATGTCGACCTTCGCGTCCACCTCGAATCCCTGGATGGGCATTCCCCGCAGCAAATGCAGGAGGTGGTCGGTCCTGCCGCAGATGTGTATCCACAGGTCGCAGTCTCTGTCCTTCAGAGCGTCGACCGCACGCTCCTGGTACGGAAGCACGAAAGTGCCGTAGTCGTCGGGTGAGATCAGGCTCGCGGTGGCGTCGCCGAACTGGATCCCGTGCACGCCGGTCGCGATCATGGCCTTTCCGTATGCAATGACGACCTCCGTGCAGAACCCCAGGAAATCCCGCAGGTCGCTCTCGCTCTCCGTGGACAGGTCCATGAGGAAGTCCTGCGTTCCGCGCAGGACGGCGCCGAGGCTGAAGGGGCCGGTGTCGATGTTGGCCTGGATGTAGAAGTCGCGGCCGACAGCGGCCATCACCCTGCGGGCGACTGCGAGCAGTGTCTGCATGCCAGGCGCGGAGGCCGGATCCGGAACGCGCAGCCGGCGGAAATCCCTGATTGAGGTGAGCAGGGGCGTGCGGCTGAACGATTCGTCATCGTCGGGGAATGTGAGCTCTCCGCCGAGCGCCTGGTGGTAGACCCAGTTGTCGCGCGAGACGTAGATGCCGTCGAATTCGCACAGCGCACGCGCCCTGAGCAGCGTATCGGCCATGACCACGGGGTCTGTCATGTAGCGGCCCTGCGGCACGCCCGTGAGCTGGCAGGCAGGGGCGAGGAGGATGGGGAAGGTCGGGATCCTGTCGACAGGTTCGCCGCGGATCGCGGCCCTCGTTCTTTCGAGCCCCGTCATCGCAGCCACCTCTCGAACCAGGCAAAGGCCTCCCTCTGCATGGCCAAGTCGAACTTGTGGGGACCCGGATGCATCGAGATCCTGAAGGCGTCCGGAGCGCCTGCCTTTGTGTACACCTCGCTGAGGATCCGGCTTGCGCGCTCAGTTTCAGTACGCGTGAACAGGGGATCCTCCATGGTGGAAAGCACGAGGCTGGGCAGGGGAGCCCGAAGCCCGAGGATCTCGGGGCAATCCAGGAGTGTCGGCAACCCGGGTGCAGAGACCATCCAGGTGTGCATGTAGCACACGTTGCGGCAGAAGTCGGCCCAGGTGGTCATGAAGCCGGCGATGAAAGCGCAGCGGATCCTGTCGGCGGTCCCGGCGATGAACACCGTACGCATGCCCCCGCCCGAGAGGCCGCCGCAGCCCAACCGTGCGGGGTCCACGTCGGGCCTGGAGGCGAGGTACGCGAGCGCTGCCATGTCCTCGGCAAGGGTGACTTCTGGCCAGCTCTGCCCGCGCCGCGTTCCTCCATTGGTCGACAGATGTCCAGCGGGGATTGCGAAGAGAAAGGGGTCCTGGCCCTGCCTCAACCCGGGAGCCCGCCCAGTCACCGTACGCGCCCAGCATACTCGGCTTTCCGTGTGCCATGTCCTCATCGTATGGGGGAGACGGGTGGCTGTCAAACAAGTATATTGCGGGCCTTATCAAGATCGTCGTCATCGGGGGAACGGGACACATCGGCACGTGCTTGGTGCCGCGCCTGGTGGAGCGCGGCCACGAGGTCGTGTGCGTGACGCGGGGTGACCGCCAGCCGTACACGCATTCGGGGCTCTGGCGAGCGCCGCTCACTTCGTCGAGGCCCTGCGGGGCAGGGTGCAGCACTTTCTTTCCTGCGGCACGATCTTGGTGCATGGCCACTCCACGGCGGTGCCCACGACGGAGGAGCAGCCGCGCAGCCCCTTCGGACAGTACGGAATCCAGAAGGCGGAGATCGAGCGGTTCCTTCTCGGGGAGGCGCGCCTGCGCGGGTACGCCGAGCGCATGTCGCTCTGGTTCGGCCGGGAGCCGCGCCTCTCGCTCCTCCCCTGGGGCCAGTGGAAGACCACGGTGAGCGAGGAGAATGCGGCCTCGACATGGGACCACGTCGCGCACAGCCCCTGCTGCAGCACCGAAAAGGCGTGGCGGATGCTGGACTACGAGCCGCGCTACACATCGCTCGAGGCCGTGCGGGAGTCCGTCGCCGCCCTCATTGAGACGGGGGTGATTCGCGGCTCATCGTGAGGGGGCACTTGCATCGCTGAGCCGCTGGGTCCAGACTGTGAGGGGACGATCTGCAAGGAGGACCACATGCTCACGAAGACTCAGCTCAGCGGAAAAGACGTCGAGGTCATCTTCAGGATGCCCCCGCTGGAAGGGGTGGTGGAGCTCTTCCTCCGCGGGGACTTCAACGACTGGCACGTGTCAGGCGCACCACTCACGCAGGAGAGGGATGGGTCGTGGGTCGCAAGACTCGTGCTGGAGGCGGGAAAGTCGTACCGCTTCCGCTACTACGACAACCTGGGCTGCTGGCACAACGACTGGGAGGCCGACGCGTACCTGCCCAATGACTTCGGGACCGAGGACTCGGTTGTCGACCTGACCGGCCTGGGCTCGCAGGAGGCGCGGCAGGCCACGCGGAAGCCGGCAGCGAAGAAACCGGCCGCGAAGAAATCCACGGCGAAAAAGCCTGCCGCCAAGAAGCCCGCAGCGAAGAAGGCCGGCCCTGGCAGGGCGAAAAAGGGCCGTTGACCGCAGAGACCTGGCCGCCTCGGAGGCGGGCTCCGACTATCCGGTCCCCTCTGCCGCCCCGCGCGACGCAATGAACGCCGCGAGGTTCCGCCTGAGGAGCGGGGCCCAGGCCTCGAGAGTCTTCTCGTTGTCGAAGGAGAGGATCCTCCCCTGCGTCCGGCGAAGCGATTCGCCCCAGGCGCCCGCGAGCACGAGCTCCGTCTCGTTCCACAGGGGAATGCAGCGGCTCACGTCGATGCCGCCGAACTCCTCTGGTATCGCACTGGTGGGGCACAGTGACACGCAGAGTGCGCAGGAGGCGCAGCGCGCGAGGCTCTCCGGACCGGGGAAAGGGCTCTTGAAGATCGGAGCCTCGCCTTCCATGAGGGAACCGCGTGGATCAGCGTCAGTCCAGAACGCCATGATCGCGTGCGCGGTGCCGAAACCCTCGACGTAGACGATGGTGTTGCGCCCGTACTTCCCGAGCCCCGAGGAGGCGGCGAGGAGTTTGAGGGGCAGCGTCGCTGCCTCCTCGACACGGGCTTCGCGGCCGTCGCGTCCGAGGGCGACTGCCAGGGCTGCCCCGACATCGGCGCGAGTCACGGCGTTCCTGGAATACGAAGGCGGCAGAGGAACGCTCATCCTCTTCCCCTGGTGCACGAACGGCAGGGTTCTCGGCGGGCAGCCCGCCGCGGCTGCCACGACCGCCCCTGCCCACTCAGCCACTCGGGAGACCTGCATGGTGCGGCCTTCGATGTAGCCCAGGAACACCTCGTCCCTGCTCGCGCGGGAGACCGCCCGTGTCCACCACGGCTCGAGGCCGCTGAGCCTGTTCGAGGGGACGAGCGTCCATTTGACCGGCACGCCCCCCCACCGTCAGAACTTTCATCATTCGCAACCGCCCTCACTGGAACAGGAACGCTTCGCGGTTAGTGAGAGACCATTCGATTTTCAGGCAGCGGTTTCCTAGGTTCGGTGACGTGGTGAGTGCGGAGGCAGTGACGGCTATAGGGCTACCGTGAGCATCCCCGGCGAGCTGCCTCTACCAGTTGCCTGCCCCTGAAAGACACCGCCGTCCATCGTGCAAGACGCAAGCTCGAGGTTGAGCGAGGAATACGGGAAACCTGTCTCGCGGCGCCCTGCCGATCTTGACGAGGTGGCGCAGGATCATGCGTACCTCAGCTGAGTCGGTGATGACAGCGATGAGCTTCATCTCGGATCGGCACCGGGGACAGAGGAGCGGGCTCTCGCTGTCCGCTTCAGGGGCGCAGGAGGGGCAAAGGAAGAAGCTCTCACATGAGAAAGGGCGGAAGTAGTCGCCGCCGCAGTCAGGACAGCGGATGCGGGCGATGCCCTGTCTCCAGTCACCGCAGAGGCGGAACGCGGAGGCAGCATGAGCGATGAGCGGGAGGCGGAACTAGCCGTAGAAAGAGGCGCCGCTCTCCTGGTAGAGCGCTTCGAAAGCCGGGAAGCGGTGTCGAAACAGCTCCCGGAGGAATCCTGGCTGCCGTGGACGTAGCCCGGCTGGGGCGGTCGGCACGACGTGTGTCGCGGCAGTCGAATCCACAAATGATGGAACGAAAGGGAACGCCCTGACGCATCGGGGGAATGGCCCCGATCCGAGGGCACCAGGCAGCGGTCGCAGGCGCGCATGTTGATCCGTGGGGAGTTGGTCCGCGCGAAGCGTGATCTCGATCGGCATCGGCATCAACACGGGCCCCGTGGTGTTCGCAGCGTGGGCGCCAAGGACAGGATGGACTTCACGAGCATCGGCGACACGGTGAACCTCGCCGCGCGCCTGGAGGGGGCGAACAAGACCTATGGCACGAAGACGCTGATCACCGAAGCCGTGCACGACAAGGTGAAGGATG
>CAYGXO010000076.1:0-11667 GCA_964353885.1 uncultured Spirochaetaceae bacterium | reverse complement strand
CCCGGCCCGACTTCCGCACCTCGACGATGGTCCCGCCACGGAACAGGATGCGGAGGTCGAACCGGCCGTCGGCCCGGGTGGAGAACTCGCGCACGAGTCCGCCCTTCCCGTCCGACGTCTCGCGGCTGTCGTCCCGGCCGTCCTCGTCGTAGTCCCAGAGCCGGGCGGTCCTTTCGGCCGTCCCCAGGGCGGCAGGCACGCCCTGCGTGCCGGTAGCCCCTGGACTCGGCCGACCTTGGCCATCCGTGGCCTGGCCCGCCGCCGGAATCGCGGCGAGCACGGCCGCCAGCACTGCCAGCGCCGGCCATGCCCTCGTTTTCGTAGGCTCCCCTCCCTCAGCCGTCCGATGCCCAGCCCGGCCGGCGGCCCAGTATCCGCCGGCGCGGGATGCCGCCCTAGCTCAACTCGTTCATGCGGTCGATCTGCGACACGATCTCCGTGACGCGCACGCCGAAGTTCTCGTCGATCACCACCACCTCGCCTTTGGCGATCAGCTTGTGGTTGACCAGGATGTCCACGGCCTCGCCCGCGAGCTTGTCCAGCTCGATGATCGTGCCCTCGCCGATGCCGAGGATCCACTTGATGGGCCGCCTCGTGCGCCCAAGCTCCACGGTCATCTCCATGAACACGTCCATAAGCAGGCCGATGTTGCCCTGCTCCGACGTCATGGCCGCGGGCTGCAGGTTCGCGAACTGCACCGGCTGCACGTTGGGCGGCGCCATGGCAGCGTCCATCGACGGCCCGCCGAAGGCCTGCCCGAAGGTCTGCTGCATCCCCGCGCCCGTTGGCTGAGCTGCCCGCGCGGTGCGGCTGCCCGATGCTGCCGCCGCAGCGGGCTGCGTTGCGGCTGCCTTCGCGCCGCCGGCGAGCTGCACGATCTCGGTCGCGAGCGACAGCGAGAACACCTCGATGAGCCGGGAGGGCGCGACACCTTCGATCGTGAGCGGGTACTCCACCGACACGCACACTTCGCCCGCGGGCAGTCGCACCTGGGCCCGCTTCGCCTGGCGCAGGTCGGGCGGCGCGGTCTTGATGAGCCGGCCGATCTGGTTGCCGATGGCCGTCGCGGCCGTGCCGGTGATCTGCGTGATCGCCTCGGCGACCGCCGAGAGCGAGGCCTCGTCGAGCTCGATGCCCTTCTGACCCATCATGAGCGAGGCGATGGCTGCGGCGCTCTCACGGGAGAGCAGGTAGGAATGCTCGCCGCGCAGGCCATCGGTCAGGTCGACCCGCACGTCCACGAGATCCTCGGGCGCGTCAGCCGCCAGGTCCGTCGGGGTGCGCACACGCACCGCGGGGTCGCCGATGGTGACCGACTTGCCGGTCAGGATCGACAGGTTCGACCCTTGGCTCTCGGTGACGCCGCGCAGCATCTCCTGGAGGGTCGCGCGCTCCGCCTCGGACAGCGGGGAGGCCGCGGGGCCGCCGGCGCTTTCCACCTCGATGGTGTCGGTACCCTGGAGCAGGGCGTCGATTTCGTCCTGCGAGAGTGATCCGTCGCTCATGCTTCCTCCCCCTCGTCCTCGACCAACTCCTCGAACTCCGCCTGCTCGATATCCTCGAGCTTCCGCAGCACCTGCACGGCGGTCTTGTTGCCTACCACGCCGGGCCGGCACAGGAACTTACGCCGGTCGCCGATCTTGAGCACCAGCGGATCGCCGGTCCGCACGTCCGCGAGGCGGATGATGTCGCCGGCCCGCAGGGCCAGCACGTCGCGTATCGTGATGTCGATCGAGCCGACCTCGGCCACCAGCGTGATCTCGATGCCCGCAAGGCGTTCGCGCAGGATGGTGAGGTTCTCGGTGGTCGTGCCCTTTCGCAGGCTCGAGTACACGTACTGCGCGCTGAGCTTCGGGATGATCGGCTCGATGGTGAGGTACGGGATGCAGAAGTTCATCATGCCCTCGACGTCCCCCACCTTCGTCTCGAGGGTCACGAGCACGACCATCTCGGTCGGCGGCACGATCTGCGCGAACTGCGGGTTCGTCTCGATCTGGCCGAGCCGCGGCCTGAGGTCGATCACCGTGGCCCACGACTCGCGCAGGTTCCCGAGGATGCGCACGATGATGCCTTCCATCACGGACTGCTCGATGTCCGTGAGCTCCCGGGTGAACTTCGCCCCCTCGCCCTGGCCGCCGAAGCTGCGGTCGATGATCGCGAAGGTGATCGGCGGATCGATCTCGAGCACCGCCGAGCCCTTGAGCGGGTCCATGTTGATCAGGGCAAGGGTGGTGGGGTTCGGAATCGAACGGATGAACTCCTCGTAGGTGAGCTGGTCGACCGAGGCCACGTGCACGTGCGCGAGGGCGTGCAGCTGGGCGCTGAGCGCCGTGGTGGTCAGGCGCGCGAAGGTCTCGTGCATGATCGAGACCGTGCGGATCTGGTCCTTCGAGAACTTGTCGGGCCTCTTGAAGTCGTAGATCTTGATCTTACGCTGATCGGCCGGGGCGCTCGCCTCCTCGGTCGCCACTTCGCCGGATGAGATCGCCGTGAGGAGCTGGTCTATCTCGTCCTGCGAAAGGACTTCCGTCATCCCGCTCTCCCTACTTCACCACCGAGAACTCGCGGAAGGTGACCCTCTTGATCTTGCCGCTCTGGAGGATGCGATTGATGTAGTTCATCATCTCGGTCTGAAGGGCATCGTAGCGCTGCGGGCTCAGCTCGGCGACGGTCTTCGATGACACGAGCTTCAGCAGCAGGTCCTGGATTTCCCGGTTCCTCTGCCCTATCTCCGTGCCGATCGTCTTGTCATTCAGGTCGTATCCGAGACTGACCTTGAGCAGGTAGATTGCAGGGGTCTCATCGGCCGTCTGGCCGCGGATCTGTTCGATCGTGTCGGTGTAGGTAAGCGGCTCCGCCTTGTCCTGGTAGTCGGGCGAGACCGCCGCGAGCCCCTGCGAGGAGCGCCCCCTATCCCGGACACCCATCGTGATCATGACGGTCGTGACGACGAGAATGATGACGCCGATCCCGATTGCAGCCCATTTCAGGACGGTGAGGAGCAGCCCCGAAAAGACTCCCCCCCTGCGGGGGCCCGCGGCGTCTTCCGCGCCCGCGCCGACATCCTCGAGATTGAGATCCTGCTGTTCGTCAGACATCCCCTCCCCCCTCCATCCATTCTATCATAGAAACAATGAACAGTGCAACACTGCCCTGGCCCATCCCGCCATCCGCTCCACCGCGCTACAGGTGCCCCTCCGCCAGGATGATCACATCCACCCGCCTGTTGTACGCCCGACCCTCGGGAGTGTCGTTGGAGGCGAGGGGCACGGTGTCCGCAAAGCCGGCGACTTGGAACTGCCGCTCGTCCACCCCGAAGTCCACCAGGTAGTGCAGGACATTTGTCGAGCGGGCGGCCGAAAGCTCCCAGTTGGTCGCGTACGGTCCGGCGGGGTCCGTCGGCACGGAGTCGGTGTGGCCTTCGATGCGGAACTTCCGGCCTGCGAGGTCAGTCGACGACAGGAGCTGCGCGAGCGAGGCGAGGAGGCTGCGCGATGCCTCGATATCCACATCCGCGGTGGCGGGACGGAAGAATGCGTCCGAGGCGAGAGAGATGACGAGGCCCCTCTCGTCCTCCTTCACCCTCACCTTCTTCGTTCGGATCTCGGGCTGGAAAGCCGACAGGGCCGCCTTCTTGGCCCGGGCGAGCGACTGTCCCTTCTCCATGGCGGGGAGGCTCATGATCGTGTTGCCCAGCTCCGCGAGCTTGCCGGCCTGCAGAGTATTCCCGCCGGTCTGGCTGCCGAGACCTTGAAACGCCGAAAGGACAAGGTTCAGCTCCACCTGGTCGATGGAGCCTGTGTCGTACATCATGACGAAGAAGGTGAGAAGGAGCGTGGTGAGGTCGCCCCACGAGAGAAGCCATGCGGGGGCCCCTTCCTCGCACTTCTTCTGCTTTTTCGGGATTGGCACGGCTCCCCCCTACTCCCTGGCCGCTTCCTGCTTGACAGCCTCTCTCTGCCGGGGAGGCAGGAAGGAGATCAGCTTCTCCTCGAGGATGCGGGGGTTGTCCCCTGACTGGATCGAGAGAATGCCCTCGATCATGATCTCGCGCACCCGAGCCTCGTCCCCGTCCTGGTCCTGGAGCTTCCGCTTGAAGGGCTGGAAGATCAGGTAGCACATGAGGGCGCCGTAGAGGCTCGTGACAAGAGCGAGCGACATGCCCGCGCCGACAGAGGACTTGTCGTTGAGGTTCTGCAGCATGGCGATGAGGCCCGCGAGGGTCCCGATCATCCCGAACGCGGGGGCGAGTCCCGACCAGTCACCGAAAAAGTTGATGCCCTCCTCATGACGGGCCTGCATCTGGTTGAGCTCGTTGTAGAGGATGTTCTTGATGATCTCGGGATCAGTCCCGTCCACGACGAGCTGGATGCCCTTGCGCAGGAACTCGTCCTCCACCTCCTCCAGATCGTCCTCGAGGGCGAGAAGGCCCTCGCGCCGCGCCTTCTCCGAGAATGCGACCAAGCGGCTGATGATCCTTTCCTCTCCCCACTTGGGGATGCGCAGGGTGAGCCGGATCCACTTCATCTGCCCGAGGAACCGCGGAAGGCCGTGCCCGACCAGCATGGCGGCGATCGAGCCGCCGATCGTCATCAGCGCCGATGGGTAGTCGAGATAGCTGATCAGGATCCCTTTGGAGAACACGACGGAGAGGGCCGTGAACAGGAATCCCGCGACGATGCCGATGATTGTTCCGAAGTCCATTCCCACTACTCCTCGTTCTTCAGAGCCCCGATGAGCTTTCGGTAGTCGATGATGCGCGTAAAAAGGGTCTGGTAGTCCTCGCGGACTACCAGTCTCTTTCCCGACAGCATGGTCAGCGTCGTGTCGGGATTGCACTCGATGTACTCGATCTGGTGGGGGTTGACGTAGTAGGTCTTCCCGTCCAGCCTCGTCACCTCAACCATGGGGTGGCCCTGTCATCGCGCCCGTGCGGCGCCGAAGGCGCATTTCACTCATGCCCCTACCTCTTCAGCGTCAGGAGTTCCTGCAGCATCTGGTCGGAGGTCGTGATCGTGCGCGAACTGGCCTGGAAGCCGCGCTGCGTCACGATCATGTCGGTGAACTGCTCCGCCAGGTCCACGTTGCTCATCTCGAGGGTGCCCGCGATCACCTTGCCCTTGCCCGCCGTGCCGGAGGGGCCGACGTTCGCGTCGCCCGAGTTGTTGGACACCACATAGGTGTTCTCGCCGGCCTTCTCGAGACCGCCGGGGTTCGTAAAGGAGCCGAGGGCGATCTGCCCGATGGTCCTGTTGGTCCCGTTGGAGTACACCCCCGTGATCACACCGGCCTGGTCGATCTTGAAGCTCTCAAGGTACCCCATGGTATAGCCGTCCTGACGGACGGCCTTCGTGGAGCTGGTCTCGGCGAACTGCGTGACCGCATCCCGGTACGCGCCGACCCTCCCGAGGTTCAGGTTGAAGGTCTGGCGCACGGGTCCGGCCTGGCCGGCGGGGACGGTCGTCTCGGGCACGTCGAAGGAGACCTGGACCTGCAGGTCCCCGGCGTTGAGCAGGTCGCCCTGCGCATCGCGGATGGCCGAGAGGGAGCCGAGGTTGTCGAAGTCGACGAAGAAGGCGTTGTCCACGTTATTCGCCGCGCCGACCTCCACGCGGGTGTTGGTCGCGGCAGCCGCAGCCGGATCGACCTGCGCTTCCGCGCGCCACCTGTTGGCCACCCCAGGGACCTTCGAGAAGTTCACCTGCAGCTTGTGGGCTCTGCCGAAGGAGTCGAACACGTCGAAGCTGGTCTGCCAGGTCCCCTCCTGCAGGGCTTGGGCTGTCGCGCCGGGGGGGATCTCGGGGGTCCGCTTGTCGAGGTTGCAGGCGAACCACACGTCGGCGGTGGCCTTCGCGGGGTCCTTGCTCCCAACGGGGATCACGAGGTCGCCCGTCTCGGCGGAGGTGTTGACGAAAGTCTGTCCTCCGACGGTCTGGGCCATCCAGCCCTGCACCCTCATGCCGTTGGCCGGATTCACGAGAGTGCCGACCTTGTCCAGACCGAAGGCGCCGTTTCGGGTGTAGAAGCTCTTGTCGCCGGCCTTCAGCACGAAGAAGCCGTTGCCCTGCAGAGCCACGTCGGTCATGACGCCCGTTGACTGCAGAGCCCCCTGGGTGTGGATCGTGTCGATGGTCGAGACCATCATGCCCAGACCGACCTGCTGCGGGTTCACACCGCCGACCTCATCGGTCGGTTTGGCGGCACCCGAGAGGGTCTGAGAGAGCATGTCCTGGAAGTTCACCCGGCCCTTCTTGAATCCCGTGGTGTTCACGTTTGCGATGTTGTTGCCGAGGACGTCCATCCTGGTCTGGTGGTTGGTGAGGCCGGAGACCCCGGCCCAGAGCGCTCGCATCATAGTCCGTTACTCCTTCGCTTCCCGCTTGATCTTCTGGACCTGGGAGAAGTCGTAGTATTGCCCGTTCACGAGAATCTGGGGGAACTCGCCTCCCGTCACCTCTTCGACCACCCCCGAGACCGACGCGCTGCCGGCCGCGACGTCGACGCTCGCCCCGAGCAGGCCGAGGGCCTGGCCCCTGGCGAGAAGGCTGGCCACCTTGGCCATACCCGCGCTCATGTTGGAGATCTGCTCGAGGCTGGAGAACTGCGCCATCTGGGCGATGAACTCCTTGTCCTGCATGGGCTGGGTCGGGTCCTGGTGGCTGAGCTGCGTGATGAGGATCTTCAGGAAGTCGTCCTTGCCCATGGCGCCGCCGGGCGTGGCCTTGCCCGCGCCCAGGGACTTGTTGAAGGTGTCGACCTCACGGTTGACAGCCGCGAGGTCCTGCGGCGAAAGTGTAAGAGCGATATCCATCCGATTCCTCCGTCTATGCGAAGAGGTTCACGAGGAGGTCGCCGAGGCTCAGGCTCTCGATGCCCGGCACGTTCCTCTCGAACCCGTCCGCCGATTCCCTTCGAAGCCCGGAAGACGGCTGTTCGGCCGTTCTCCCGCCGTCCGCGTTCTGCCCTCCCACCGAAACCTCGATGGAGGCGCTCTGGAAGCCCTGCGCGGTCAGGGCCCTCGCGAGGGCGTCAATGCTCCCGTCGAAGACCTGCTTGACGGCGGGAGTGTCGACGATGATCCGCCCCTCAATCCCATTATCGACAAGATTCATGCGGATTCGAACGCTGCCGAGGGATTCGGGCTTCAGCACCAGGCGGATCTCCCCGCCCCCATCCCGCAGGATGATGCCGGTGGTCTTCACCAGCTCGGATCCCGCCATCGCCCTCAAGCGCTCGAGGGCGCTTTCGAACGGCCCGGGCGCGCCGCCGGTCCGCCCCGTCCTGGCTTTCGCCGCGGAAGCCGCCACTTCCCGCGTCGCAGCGCGCCCGCTGCCCTGCAGGCCACCCGCATCCTTCTCGGCGGTCTGGCTCGGCAGGACCCGCCCGAGCGCGCGCGGCTCGTCGGCAGCCTGCTCGGCGGCCTTCCTCAGATCGAGCACGGAGATTCTCGGTTCAGATGCCCTCCGAGCAACGGAGCTTGCCGAAGCAGCGGGAGTCTCGGATGCATCGCGGCGCGCCTCCCCCTGCCTCGTCGCAAGGCGCGCGACCGCGTCGCGTTGGTCTCCTGCGGCAGGGAGTTCCCCCCCTTCGGCCGCCATCGCGGAGGCGTCGCGCGAACGGATCGCCTTCTTCCGAGTGGCTGCCGCCGCTCCCTTCGCGTCAGCCCCGGGAGCCTGCGCGACGGTCTCCTCTCCGCTCGAGCCGCCGGCAGCTTCAAGGGCTCCCGCGAGGGTGGACCCCTGGGCGCGCCCGGAGCGAGCGGTCTTTTCGTCGAGCTTCATCCGCACGATACGGGAGAAGGCATCCTCGGCTGAGCGCGACGCTGCCGCGCCCGGACCTTCGCGCCCTATGCGCCCTCGCGAGTCGCGGGGGAGCGCCTGTTCCGCCGCCTTCGCGGCAACGGACTTCTTCTGAACCGAGGAGTGGATGAGCGCCTGCGGCGCTGCTCCCATCAAATCTCAGCCTCCTGGCTTCCGCGCCATCTTCCTCTGGAGCGTCGCCGCCCTGTCGGCGGGCATCAGCGAGAGCCAGTATGCGACAGTGGACTCTTCGCCCGCCTTCCTCGCCTCGTCCTCGACGATGCGGAAGATGTCGATGACGTCCTGATCTTCCATCTTCACCAGGATGTCCCGCGCGTTGGTGGGCGGCATGCCCACCAGATATTTCGCGTTCTGGACGAGGTTGACCCTTCTATTCTCGAACGCTTTCACCCGCTCATTAAACGCTTTTTCCCGGGAGTCGACGGCGCCCTCACGGTCGGCGAGGTCCTGCGAGAGCTGGGCGAGGCCCTTTTCGCGCTGGTCCAGCCCCGCCGTGCGCGTCGCAAGCTCTTCTTGCTGGAGCGAGAGCGAGTCGGCTTGACGCGCCAGGCGCTCCCTATCCAGAAGATTGGGATCGTCGGGGCTGGAGGCGGCGCTGCGCCGCTCTGCGCCAAGAAGTTGGTAGACCGGCGCGAGGGCCGCCTTTGCGTCCAGCAGCCCGAGGTAGTCGAACCAGATCACCGCGCCGAGGCTCAGCACGGCCAGGAGCAGGATCAGGATGAGGATCCTGACCCCCGGCCTCACTTCACCGAACTCTGCCACGTCTCAATCCTCCCCCGCCCCTACCAGCCCTGCCTCGTCGACGAGGCGGTGTTCAGGTCGTCGATCTCCTTGAACTCCTCGTCGATCGCGTGCTCGTAGTACTCCGCCTCCCGACGCTCCCTCAGCTTGTCGAGAACCTTCCGCTCCTTCGACGCCTCCAGGTACCTCGCCCGCGCCTGCTCCAGCTCCCTGTTTTTCACGACGAGCGCCTGCCGCTTGTTCTCGCGCTCCCGCGACAGCCGCTGGGCGTACAGCTCGCGCCGCGACATCGCCTCGACGTCAATGCGGCCCTCGCGCCGGAACTCCCCGAAGAGGCTGGCCGCGATCTCCTCGGCGATCTCGGCGATCCGTTTCTCGAGCAGGAGCACCTCGCCGAGGACCTTCGCGAGGGCGATCTCCCGCTCGCGCTCCTTCCAGCGGCGCAGGTCGAGGAACTTCTCAAGCCTGAACCGGAACCGCCGCATGAGCGAGCTCTTCCTCCGGGATCACAATCCCCGCAATCTCTCCCGCCCGCCGCAGGGTCTCGGCGAAGGGAGCCTTCTCCTCGATACGCTGCGCGAGGAAGCTCTGGATGTCAGGTATCTTGTCGATCGCCTCGTCGATCTCGGCGTTGCTCCCCTTCACGTACGCCCCGACGCTGATCAGGTCCTCGGCTCCCGCATAGGTCGCCATCAGCCTGCGGATGTAGCCGCAGGCCTCTCGCGTGCGCGGTCCCGTGACCTGAATCGCGAGGCGCGAGATCGAAGCGAGAACATCGACAGCGGGGTAGTGATTGCGGCTGGCCAGGCGCCGGGTGAGCACGATGTGGCCGTCGAGGATGCCCCGCACGTTGTCGGAGACGGGATCGTCGATGTCGTCGCCCTCGACGAGGATCGTGTAGAACCCCGTGACGCTTCCCTTGTCGGAGGTGCCGCTGCGCTCCAGCAGCTTGGGCAGGAGCGAGAAGACCGAAGGGGTGAATCCCCTATTCGCGGGCGGCTCGCCGATCGCGAGCCCGATCTCACGCTGCGCCCGGGCGAACCGGGTCACCGAGTCGAACAGCAGCATCACGTCCCGGCCCAGGTCCCTGAAGTACTCCGCGATCGCAGCAGCCACGTAGGCGCCGCGGATCCTCGCCAGGGGCGGCTTGTTGGAGGAGGAGACCACGATGACCGACCGGGCCAGCCCCTCGGGCCCAAGATCGTTCTCGATGAACTCCCGCACCTCCCTGCCGCGCTCGCCGATCAGGGCGATGACGTTCACGTCAGCGGAGGTGTTGCGCGCGATCATTCCCAGAAGGGTGGACTTGCCGATCCCGCTGCCGGCAAAGATGCCCATGCGCTGACCCTTGCCCACCGTGAGCAGGCCGTCGATCGAGCGCACGCCGGTGGCGATGACCTCGCGGATCCTCTTCCTCTTGAGGACGTCCGGGGGCGTGTTGAAGGCCGGATACCACTGCTCCGAGCCGATGTCCCCCTTCCCGTCAATGGGTTTTCCCATGGAATCGAGGGTTCTACCCAACAGCTTCGCCGAGACCGGCACTCTCAGCGTCTCGCCCATGGCGATCACGAGGTTGCCGATCTCGATGCCCTCCATCTCGTCGTAGGGCATGAGCTGCACCGTCGATCCGCGCAGCCCCACGACCTCGGCCCACACGATCCCCCTCCCCTTCGGAACGAGGATCTGGCACAGCTCGCCGACCTGCGCGGAGGGACCGCTCGCCTCCACCAGCAGCCCCTGCACCCTCTCCACGAGGCCGGTGAACTTGATCGGGTCCAGGCCTTCCAGCACGGCGGCGTACTTGTCGAACATCCCCATTGTGCGCTCCCCCTACTCGCCCTTCGACCGGATCGGCATGAGCTCGAGGATCTTCTCCTCGATCTCGTGCAGCTGCGAGGAGACGCGGGCGTCGATCTGGCCGAAGTCGGTCTCGATCACGCACCCGCCCCTGTCCACCGAGGAATCCTCCAGCACGGTGATCGACTTCACGTTCTCCACCATCTTCATGAAGTCCTTCACGTGCTCCGAGGTCAGCTCGAGATCGGCCAGGTTCACGCGGATCACCACGTCGCCGCGGCTCTTGAGCTTGCGCAGGGCCTGCACGACATTGTTGATGACGACGTTCTTCTGGTTCTCGGAGATGACCTTGATGACCTTCTTCACGATCATGAGGACGAGGTTGATGATCTGCGTCTCAGACTCCTCGATGATCTCGTTCCGCTTCTCGATGGCCTTGGTGATGATCGTGTGCAGCCTCTCGATGAGCCTGCCGACCTCGGTCTTGCCCTCCTCGTAGCCCTTCTGGTGGCCCTCCGTGTAGCCCCTCTCGTAGGCCTCACGCTCGGTCTGCGCGACCCGCTGCTTGATGTCCCCCTCGAGCGCCTCCGCCTTCTCGCGGGCGTCGGCGAGGACCTTCTGCGCGTCGTCTTCGGCGTCCTGGCGGATCTTCTGGGCCTGGTTGTTCTTGCGCTTCACCTCGTCGAAGGCCACCTTCTCGGCGTCCTTCCTGATCCTCTCCCCCTCCGCGAGCGCCTTCTCGAGCAGGCGCTGCTTCTCCTGCTCCCAGTCGCGGCGGAACTCCTCGGCTTCGCGGCGGAGGTCCTCGACCGTGGGGCCGGAGTACTCCCTCTCCTCCTCGATCGCCTCGATCTCCTCGGCGGGCTCTTCGGCCACGATCTTCGGCGGCTCGATGAATACCTTGCGGGAGAGGTACATGATCTCCTGCGGCTTGAACACGTTCTTGGCCACGGCCTACTCCTCTGCGACGACTAGGCTCTCGGCGTCTGCCGCGCAGACGCCTGCCGCCTGGTTGTGTCGCGCTCCGCGCTACACAACCAGCTCTTCCTCGCCCGCCCGGGCGACCACGATCTCGCCCTGCTCCTCGAGCTTTCGGATGATGGCGACGATCCTCTGCTGCGCTTCCTCGACGTCCTTCAGGCGGATGGGGCCCATGTAGTCCATGTCCTCCTTCAGCAGCGTGGAGGCGCGCTTGGACATGTTGCGGAAGATCTTGTCCTGGACCTCGGAGTCCACGCTCTTGAGGGCCTTGGCAAGCTCTGCAGTGTCAACCTCGCGCAGCACCTTCTGGATGGCCCGATCGTCCAGC
>CAYGXO010000075.1:0-24605 GCA_964353885.1 uncultured Spirochaetaceae bacterium | reverse complement strand
TCCCCAACCTTGGCGTCTTGGGGTGCCGGCCTGCCGAACGCGCTGCCTCGGCCCAGCTCTGCTTCGGTTGCCGCCTGGTCGATCTCAACCCACATCTGGGTGGGGCTCAGGTCCAGCCTCTTGAGCAACGGGCCTATCGTCGCGTAGAAGCGGCCGTTCATCATGGCATCGCAGATGCAGCGGGCCGACAATTCCTCGGCCTGCACCATGATCCAACCCCTCCCCGGTCCGGGAAGATACGGTACGTAGGAAGTTGATATGTACATCGCTTCATCGCACGCGACGCCGAAGATGACCATCCCGTCCGTGAGCAGCGAATCCCAGAGGCTCTCCGTCGAGGGATGGGTGGCATCCCCTTCGTTGTCTCCGAGTCTGGGTGGCACCGGAGAGCAGTTGTACAGTTCGAACAGTCTCAGGCCCTTCACCTGCCGGATATCTGCAGCGGTCAATTTGAAATGTAGGTTGGGGTGATTGAGGATGAGGATGCCGCCGGCGTGCTCTGCAGCCTGGAGGCATTCCTGAAGCGTGCTCGACAGGCTCTCGCCAACATAGGGAACCGTGACGGTTCTGCGGATGTTCATCGCCGTTGCACGGACGTCCATCGTGACTATCTCTTCCGCGGGGATAAGGATGAAGTCCGTGTGCACATCAGGCGGAAGCCTCACGGCACTCGGCGGCGTAAGTGTGTTGAGGTCAGTGATGCACAGGAAGTCGTAGCCGTGGCTGGCGTACCAGGCTGCCGCCAGATCCATGAAGCCACTGATGTCGCTCTCTTTTGTTTGGGCGTGGGTGTTGCCGCGATACCACCGGAGTTCCTGGGGGCAGGCGTTGACCGCGACGAGCAACATGAGGACTGCCGACGCCGCACTCATCCGCAGATGCAGGCCACTTCTTCTCGTCCAAGGCATACCGCACCTCCTGGTGTCGACCGCGGGAAGCGCCTGCAACGATGTACGGGTTGTCGGTCGGCTCGGGGTCTTGTGACGATACAATTATAAGCGAACGCGGGAGAGGCCGCAAGTCCATTCGAGTGCACCAAACTCAAGGCATCGCCTGGTGAGGCGGGGCACGGCGTGCTTGTGAATGCCACATCGAAGTTCGCCCCAGACGCCGCGTCCGAGGACTCCGAGCCTGAGGCAAGTGCGCCACAAAATGTGCCACGTTCTATCGGGTTGTATATGCTCTATATGACGAAACCGCCCCCTCGTGCCGAAAGGATTCCTGAAATCGGGTTGCATATTGTCAACGGCGGACGAAAATTGCACACTCCGCCCCTTGAGTGGTGAATCCTACGCCACCCGTGCCTCCTTTGATTTCTTGCGGGATCGGCTCTGGGAGGAGCCATCAGAGCTTTCCTGGTTCAGAGCCCGCCACAGCTCAGTGTGCTGGCGCATGCGATAGAGTGATAGCGATTACTATAGCTCCGACTTGCCCCCTGGGGGAGGAAAGGGACGGCGGAGGCGAAGGGTGGTGGCCCGGCGAAGCCTGAACTACCTGCCGAACGCGTCGAGCAGGGGCGTGTCGGGACGTGCCGCGGGTCGTGGTCCGCCGCCGGCAGGCGCTGTGGCATTCCTGTGCAACCGTGTCGATGAAATTGACGCCAAGATCCAGGACGTCCCGCACGAGGCGCACGCCGGCCTCGCGCGTGAGCCTTTGGATGGGGATCCCGCCGAAAGCGACCCTGGTGACCATGAGTCCCGTGTGACCGAAGGGCATTCTCCCGAGCATGCGGTCAACCCCTGGTCAGGTGCCGGTACTTGATGCGGTGCGGCTCGACGGCCGCGTCGCCCAGACGCCTGCGCTTGTCCTGTTCGTACTCCGAGAAGTTGCCCTCGAACCAGAAGGCGGCGCTCTCCCCTTCGAAGGCGAGGATGTGCGTGGCGACCCTGTCGAGGAACCAGCGATCGTGGCTGATCACCAGGACGCAGCCCGCGAAGTTGAGGATGCCCTCCTCCAGGGCGCGCAGCGTGTTGACGTCGAGGTCGTTCGTCGGCTCGTCGAGCAGGATGACGTTCGCCCCTTCCTTCAGCATCAGGGCGAGGTGCACGCGGTTTCTCTCGCCGCCCGACAGCGCCCCGACCTTCTTCTGCTGGTCGGCGCCGCTGAAGGCGTAGCGGGCGAGATACGAGCGCGAGTTCACCTCCTGCCGGCCGACCCTGATCAGGTCCTGGCCGTCGGAGACGAGCTCCCAGACGCTCTTGCCCGGCTCGAGCCTCTCGCGCAGCTGGTCGACGCAGGTGAGGTGGACGGTCTCCCCGAGGCGCAGAGCCCCCGCATCGGGGGTCTCCTGTTCCGTGATGATCTTGAACAGGGTGGTCTTTCCTGCTCCGTTGGGCCCGATGATGCCGACAGTGGCGCCGGCAGGGACCGAGAAGCTCACCTCGTCGAACAGGATGTTCTCGCCGTAGGCCTTGCGCAGCCCGCTCGCCTCGATCACCACGTCGCCCAGGCGCGGTCCGGGGGGAATGTAGATCTGCAGCTCCTTCTCCCTGCGCGAGGTATCTTCCGCGAGGAGCGACTCGTACGAGGTGATGCGCGCCCTGCTCTTGGCCTGCCGGGCCCGGGGGGACTCGCGGATCCATTCCAGCTCCCGCTGAAGTGTCTTCTGCCTGTCCGATTCCTGCTTTTCCTCTCGGCGCAGTCGCTCCTGCTTCTGCGCGAGCCACCCCGAATAGTTCCCCTTCCAAGGGATGCCCTCCCCGCGGTCCAGCTCGAGGATCCAGCCCGCCACATTGTCGAGGAAGTAGCGGTCGTGCGTCACGGCGATCACCGTGCCCTCGTACTGCACGAGGTGATGCTCGAGCCAGGCGACGGTTTCAGCGTCGAGGTGGTTGGTCGGCTCGTCGAGCAGGAGGATGTCCGGCTTCTGCAGCAGCAGCCGGCACAGGGCCACGCGCCGCTTCTCGCCCCCGGAGAGGACCCCGGTCTTCATGTCCTGCGCCGGGCAGCGCAGGGCATCCATGGCCATCTCGAGCCTGCTGTCGAGGTCCCAGCCGCCCAGCCTCTCGAGGCTCTCCTGCACCGTGCCTTGGCGCTCGAGCAGGGCGTTCATCTGATCCTCATCCATGGGCTCTGAGAACCGAGCGTTGATCTGCTCGAACTCCCGCAGGAGCCCGACGACCTCGACGACGCCCTCCTCGACGACCTCGCGCACGGTCTTCTCGGGATCGAGGATGGGTTCCTGCTCGAGGTACCCGACGGTGTAGCCGGGGCTCAGGATCGTTTCTCCGCGGAACTCCTTCTCGACCCCCGCCATGATGCGAAGGAGCGTGCTCTTTCCCGAGCCGTTCAATCCAAGGACGCCGATCTTGGCTCCGTAGAAATATGAGAGGGAGATATCCTTGATCACGGTCTTCTGGTCGTAGGTCTTGCTGACCCCCACCATGGAAAAGATGATCGTATTCGGTTCCTGGTCGCGTGCCATGCGCCACCCTACTAGGAGGGGGCCACCGTGTGCAAGTGAGGGCGCGGAGGCCGAATCAGTCCTCCATCACCTTCCGCTTGACGAGGCCGGCGGTCATGAATCTGAACATGATCTTGCGGCCGGTGAGCCACGCGATGAGGGTGCCGCTCTTCTTCGCGGCGAGGATCCGCGGGGCCAGGAACGAGGCGACGGTCTCGGGCCGATCGGCGATGATATTGAAAACCCTCTTCGTCCTCTCCCAGGACTCCCTGTCGTTTCTGTCCAGCCTCTTCATCGTGAAGTCGGTGATCATGACGCCGGGGCTCAGGGCGCTGATGAGAACTCCCGTGCCCTTCGCCTCCACGGCGAGCGCTTTTACGACGTAGCGAAGGGCGCGTTTGGATGCTCCATAGACCGAGAATCCCTTCATGATCCTCCCGTCCGATCCGTGTCCCTCCATGAACCAGATCGCTCCCCCGCCCTGCGCGATCATGCCCCGCATCGCCACCCGGGCGCCGTGCAGCACGCCGAGCAGATCCGTGCGGATGACGCTCTCCATGAGCTCGGGTTCCAGGTCCCAGATCGGGACTATGGGCTGAGTGATTGCGGCATTGTTGATCCAGTGGTCGACCCCTCCGAGCCTCTTCACAGCCTCGTCCCACAGCGCCTCCACATGTCCGTAGATGCCCGTGTCGCAGGGGAAGCCGTGCACCTCGGCGCCCGGAAACTCTGCCCGCAGCTCGCCGAGGGAGGCGGCGACCCCCTCACCCGTCCTCCCCGACACCATCACGGCGCAGCCGCGCGACAGGAACTCTCGCGCCAGGCGGAGCCCCAGTCCCCGCGTCGATCCCGTGATCACGATCCGAGTTTTTCCCATGCCGATCTCCTCCTGTCCATCCCTGAATATACTGCTGGCCTGTCGGGTCGTGGCGCGGTTGTCGTGGCGCGGCTCGACACCGGCAGCGGCTGCTGATACAGTGACGACACTCCATGGCGACCTCCCTTTGCCTCACCACGATCCTCGTCATTGCCGTGAACGCCCAGCTGTTCCCCTCCTTGCTCACGCGCCTCGGCGGGACCCCGGCCCAGCTCGGCCTGCTGCTCTCGTCGCTGTTCCTCCTGTACCCGCTCGCCTCCGTGCTCTCGGGCTACGCGGCGGACCGGTTCGGAAAACGGCCGGTTCTGGCGGCCGGTGCGCTCCTCATGGCGGCTGCATTCGGGGCCGCCGCCCCATTCTCCAGCATGTGGGCGCGGATCGCCGCCGTGCTGCTCTTCGGCGCCGGCGACGGGATCCTCGAGAGCCAGGCTTCGGCCATGCTCAGCGACGCGAACCCAGGCAGGGAGCGCTCGATCCTCAACCTCTCCCAGCTGTTCTACTGCATCGGGGCCACGGCCGGGCCGCTTCTCATCGCTCTCGGGCTCACGGCCGTCCCGTCCCTCGGCGTCGGACCGATCCTCGCGGCTGCGGCTGCCCTCTCGCTCGCGCTCTTCGGCGGATACATCCTCCTGAAAAACGGCCGGGCCTCCGCTCCCTCCACGAAGCCGGTTTCCATCCGCTTCCTCCTGGCGGATCGGGAATGGCGTCTGGCCTGTGCGACGCTCTTCCTCTACGTTGCGGTGGAAATGGGAACGGCCGGGTGGATCGTGAAGTACGGGAAGGACCACCTGTCGCTCTCCGAGGCGGCGGCGCCCCTGTGCTTGACCATATTCTGGGGAGGCGTCGGCGTGTCGCGGATGCTCGTGAGCCTGGCGACGGGCTCGCTCTCCAGCCGCCGGCTGCTCCTGGGCTCGATCGCGCTCACCCTCGCGGCTCAGCTCGGCGCGTTCCTCGTTCCGCGGCCGGCCGCCGCGCTCATCCTCCTCGGGGTCATGGGGCTCGGGATGGGGAGCGTCTGGCCGACGATCGTCTCGTTCGCAGGCTCGCGTTTCCGGGAGTCCAGCGGCATCGCCGTCGGGGTGCTGATGGCGTGCGGGGCCTGCGCCATCCCGCTCATCCAGCCCCTCATCGGGCTCGCCGCGCATCCGCAGGCGCTCGGCCTGCGCGGCACCCTGCTCGGCTTGAGCGTTTTCACGGCCGCCCAGCTCTTCCTCGTGGGGAGGATGGGTCGACGCGGTCCCTGACCTGCCTTCTCAGCGCGCCGCCTTCACGACCCCTTCGATGGCCTGCAGGAGCTCCTGCGACTGGAAGGGCTTGGCGAGCGCGGGCGCTCCTGTCTGCTCGAGCAGGGCGCGCGTCTCATCGGCCATCAGGTCGCCGGTCAGGAACACCACTCGCGAGGCGATCGAGGCTGCGATCTCCTTGATCCGCTGGAACACCTCCAGCCCGCTCATGTCGGGCATGCGCACGTCCAGCAGGATCACGCCGTAGCGATTCGCCGAGACGCGTTCGATCGCCGAGCGGCCGTCGGCGACGACATCGACCTCGTGACCCTTCTGCTCGAGGACCGCCTTCAGCAGCGCGCGGATCGACTGCTCGTCGTCCACAACGAGCACGCGCGTGCGCGGCGCCTCGGGCTCCTGCCCGGCCGCGGCTGCTTCGCTGTGCGGAGAATCGCCGGTCACGACGGGGATCAGCACGTGGAACTCGCTCCCCGTCGCTCCGTCGCTCCGCACCCAGATCCTGCCGCCGTGCTCGCTCACGATCCCGTGGCAGATGCTGAGTCCTAACCCCGTGCCTTGCCCGATCTCTCGCGTGGTGAAGAAGGGGTCGAAGATGCGGTCCTGGATCTCGCGGGGGACGCCTGGTCCATCGTCCTGCACGAGGATATGGAGGTTCTCCCCCTGCCTCTCGCTCGCCAGGAGCAGCTCCCCCTTCCCCTGGTGGCTGCTCATCGCCGCTTCCGCGTTGACGATCAAGTTGAGCAGCACCTGCTGCATCTGCTGCCCGTCCGCCACCGTGCGGGGAAGCGAGGGGTCCAGCCGCGTCGTGACATGGATGTTGCTCGTGCGCAGGGCATAGTCGCGAAGGGCGAGGGTGGATTGAATGACCTCGTTCATGTCGACGGGCTCGCGGTGCGGCTTTCTCTGCCGGGCGAATGTCAGGAGCCTCTGCACGATGCCGGCAACGCGGGTCGACCCCTGCATGATCTGGCGCACGGCCTCGCGAGCATTCTCGGGAATGGCAGCCGCCCCGAGGAGCTGGCTGTATCCGATCACGGCAGTCAGCGGATTATTGATCTCGTGCGCGATCCCCGACGCCATCTCGCCGATGGACGCAAGGTGGCTTGCCAGCCTCGCCCTGGCCTCCAGCTGCTCCCTCTCCGCTTGCTCCTTCCTGCGCTCGGTAATGTCCCGCATGACGAAGACTGAAGAGAGTTGGCCATCGGGCTCGACGAGCGGCGCCGATGCGATCTCGTACTCCCTGCCCCTGATCGTCTCCGTGAAACGCCGCGGAGTCCCCTTCTCCACATGCAGCTCTGCTCGCAGGAAGCTCCGCTGTCCCGCGCGCGCCGCGAACCGCTCGATGCCCTCCCTGTTCAGGAAGCGGATGACGCCGTCCCGGCCAACGATGACCACCGCATCGGGCAGGTTGTTCAGCCACGCCTCCAGGGTCTCGCGCGCGCGAACGGCGTCGCGGTACAGCCGGGCGTTCTCCAGCGCCATGGCCGCCTCGCCTCCAAGGGCCTCGAGCAGCTGGATATCGTCGTACGAATACTGCCGGCGGGACGACTTCGCGCCAAGCACGAGAATACCGGAGAGGCTTCCGTGCGCCGTCAGAAGGGGCGCCAGGAGCGCTGCACGCAGCTCGTACAGAGCCGCCCTCTCCGCCTGGGGGATGTTCTGCAGCTGCGGCTCGACAGCCAGGGTCCGCGTGGAGAGCGCAGTGCGCTGGCTTCGCAGCCATTTCAAAACGGGGCTTTCGGCGCCCAGGATCGGTCCCGCTGGCTTGCACGGCGAGCCGTTGCTCGCCACCAGATGCATTCCCTGGCTGTCCGAGAGCGGTTGCAGCAGGGAGACGGAGCTCGCGTTCAAGGCGCTCTGGACGAGCGCGGTCAGCCTGCTGAAAGTCTCGCGAGAGTCGCTGAACGCATCCACGCTCCTCGCGAGGTCCCGCAGCGCCTGCAGGTGGTCGTAGCGCTCGCTGCTGAAAAGACGATCGAGGCGCTGCCGGGCCCACTCGTAGACCGGCCACATGAGCAGCGCATAGGCCGCCATGGCGACGACATAGACCCAGAGCAGGCTCTCGCGATCGCGCAGCAGCGCGTTCACGGTGAAGATGGCGCCGACGTAGGGGGTCGCGATCAGCGTGCCGACCAGCAGCCTCACGAGCCCTTTGCGGGCAAACGCACGGATGTCGAACAGGCGGTAGCGCAGGATGACGAAGGAGCAGACGGTGCAGAAAGCGAGGTTTGTCCAAATCCCCATGGGAGGGAGATTCGTGAACCCGTCGGCGACGGTCCCGAGGAACGGGAGCAGCGCCGCAATGGCGAGAGACAGGTAGCGCCTGCGGACGAACAACGAGACCTCGCGGCGCCGCGCGCGCAGGAGGCGGATCATATTCACGACGATCAGCACCTGCATTGCCCCGAACATGACATAGGCCGCAGGACCGACCTGGGGGGCGTACCCGATCGGGAGCCGCGTGACTCCTTTGACCACGAGATCGGTACACAGCCCGATTCCCGCCGCCGCGGCGATCCCCGCGTAGAGGAGGGACATCGGCCAGCGGCTTGTGCGGCCTATGTAGAGGTGGCAGAAGTGGAAGAATGTCGCAAACAGGCCGAGGACACAGACGGTGATCAAGCGGTCCCAGATCAGAGCCGCGGCGGTGGTCCGACTGAAGCGCATCGCGAACGTGAAGACCGCCCACAGCTCGAGGCTGAGCAGAACGAGCAAAAAGACGCGCCGGCTCCTGTCGCGGTAGACCGCGGGAAAGACCAGGATGATGAGGATCATCGTCATCGCCGCTGCGATCAGCGGGCTGAGAACAAAACCGGCATTGGTCATTCTCGCGGTTACTCCTTGTCGACGATCGAGCCGGCTCCGATGAGCATTGTCAGCAGCTCGGGCGATGGATTCACGTGGGCGGGTTTCAGGTGCGAGAGCACGGCCCCCTCGCGGATCCTCGCCTCGGCGTAGCGCGCGAAGCTGCCCCTGGAGATGACGGTCGTACGGACCGGGTTGACCCCAAGATACCTCTCGACGTCCTCATAATCCATGTCGATCGTCCGCAGCCGCTCGTGCACGAGCCGGCTGACCTCCGCCGCTGCGCAGGGCACCTTCAGCTCGATGACCAGCCTGAGGAACGTCTCAGTATGATCGTACTCCTTCAGGGCTGTCCACTCGGCGTACGCGAGGCCCGAGGCCGCGATCGCACTCCAGAGCGTCCGCTCGTCGAGATTGCACAGACCGCCCAGGTTGATCGCCTCGCCGACTTTCCGGCGAACCTCGACCTGGGGCAGCCTCATCCCCGTTTTTTCGTCGCCGATGCTCACCACCCTGATCACATCCCCGATGCGGTAGCGCAGGAGAGGCATCCCGTGAAACTGCGTGATGATCATCTCGTAGAGGCCGCCCGGCTCGAGCTGGTCGAGCAGGAGGGTCTCGTCGCGCCCCGGCTCCGCTCCTTCCTTGCCTGTATGCGGAACGAACTCCAGGAAGACCGAATCGGGCAGGAACGTCATGTGCGCTTTTGCCCAGCTCTGCATCGCGACGAACATCGTCTCGGTGCTCACGTACACGTCAAAGGGGGTGACGCCCCAGTACTTTTCAATCTCGTCGCGGTAGATGCTCGCATCGACGCCTCCGACCATGATTCCCTTGGGGCTCCACAGGTCCCGGGGATACACAGGCCGCTTCTGGATCTTGCTCCTGAGCAGTCCGCGGATCAGCCGGAAAAGCACCTTGGGATGGAACGTCGAAAGAGAAAGCTTCGCCGTTCCCGCGGCCTGACCCGACATCTGCTCCCCCATCCGCACCAGCACGCTTGCGATCGCCCCGGCGAAATCGAACCCGTCCCTGAGCGCCATCTCGAAAGCACGGCTGATCTGCTCTCGAAATGACAGCGACCCAACCAATTCCGGGGGCGGCAGGGGCTGGAAGGAGAATCGCTTTCGCAAATTCTCGAAGATCGTGCCCGACGTGTAGGGTGCGAGAGGAATCCCCGTGAGGACCCGGGCGCCGGGGGCAAGTGAGATCTCGCCCCGGCGGGATGCGGCCGACAGGATGAAGACCGCCACGCAGTTGCGGGCAGTCTTCTCCATGAACGGCTCGCTGTGGGGGATCCACTTGAACTTCCCGCTGCGGCCCGAGGAATGACACCAGACAGCGGGTTTCACGGCGAGCGAGTCCTCGCGCTTCTCGCTCAGGTACGGCTCGTAGTCACCGTAGGTCGTGAAGGGCGCCGTTTCGCGGAACTCCTCGATTGTCCGCGGCGGCCGGGCCCCGAGGATCTTGCGGCCCAGAGTGCTGTCCGCCACGAGGGACAATTGCTCAGTCAGCAGCGAGCGCTGGATCTGCAGAAACTCCTCGATCGTCAGGTCAAGGAACCCGCAGTAGCGTTTCCACAGCTCCTCGCTGTCAAGGGTTTTGAAGAAAACGTCCTCAGGCAGCATGATGTGTTCCTCCTGGTATCAATTCGACCATCAGACCTTTTCTCCCGTCACGATAAAATCCTGGTATGCCCGTTCTTCCTCGATCGCGAGCCCGCGCACCGGCTGCCCCTCGAAGAGCCTCCGGACCTGGTGCGCGGAAAAAGAGCGGTGTCCCGCGCGAGCGAGCAGCGGCACGTACACGAGACCCATGATGAACTTCATGAGCAGATCCGAGACCACGGCCAGCGGATGCCGGCCTGACCGAAGGGCCGTGCGAACCTCGTCTCGCGCGAGGGCGATGCCGAGGGCGGCGCCCTCCAACCGGGAAGGAAACGTCGCGACAAACCGCCCGCCCGGGCCCAGAACGCGCACGATCTCACGAGCCGCCCTGCCCGTGTCGTCGATGAAATCCAGAACGTGCATGCAGAGCACGCGATCGAAGCTCCCGTCGGGGTGGCGGATGGCGGTTGCGTCCATGATCTCGAGGTCAGCCGTTCGTCCCATCTCGCGCACCTTCCGCCGGCTTGTCGCCAGGGCGGAGGGAGACAGATCGAGCCCCGAGACCCTGATCTGTGAGGCAGCCCGCAGGGCTGCCACCAGCTCGTTGCCGGTCCCGAGCCCCACGCACAGCAGGCTGCGGGCTTCCCCGAGATCCAATGCCCGGAGGCACTTTTGCTGCAGGGTTTTGTACCGGCTGAACCTCGCGGTCGTTGCGTCGTAGAGTGGATTGTAGACGAGATCGAAGTACACACGCCGCAGAGCGCCCACTGACGAATGTGGTAGCACGTAACTACCGGCCTGTCAAACTCGTTTCCATTCGTGTAGAGTGAGCGAGGGGGACCATGCCCAAGGCCGGGATCGATGAAAGACGGATCATGAGGACTCTGCTCCGCGCCGCCCGCGAGGGCGGACGGATTGCGCGGCGGCACTTCCTTTCCGGTCGGCTTGAAGTCACGGAGAAGTCCGTGTCGGGGGATCTTGTGTCCAACGCGGACCTGGAAGCCGAAAGAGCCGTGCTCGCGGTCCTCCGCAGGGAGTTCCCGCGGATCGCCGTGGTCAGCGAGGAGGGAGAGAACGCCGAGGCCGGGGAAGAAACCTTCTACGTCGACCCGATAGACGGCACGCTCAACTTCGTTCACGGCCTGCCCCCCTTCGCGGTGTCCATCGGCTACTGGCGCGGCGGCGCCCCAGCTGCCGCGGTTGTGGTCAATCCGCTCACCGGACAGATCTTCTCCTCGCTCCGCGGCGCGGGGGCGAGCTGCAACGGGAAGGCGCTCCACGTCTCTCGCGCAGGGGCCCTGCGCGGCGCCCTCGTTGCCGCGGGCTGGCCGTACGACCGCACGGACCGGGCCGGGCTGTTCCGTCAGATGGACGGCGTGTACGTGGCGTCCCAGGAGCTGCGGACCATCGGGTGCGCGAGCCTCGGCCTGTGCTATGTGGCCGCGGGGATCTTCGACGGATACTGGGAGCAGGGACTGAAGCCATGGGACATGGCTGCGGGGGCGCTCATGGTCTCCGAGGCGGGAGGACGGGTGAGCTCGCTTGCGGGAGGCGCTTTCCGGCTTTCGGACGGCGAATTGGCCGCCTCCAATGGGCTCATCCATGACGAGCTCATCCGCGCGGTGAACGGGCAGGTGTCGCCGCGGCTTGATCAGGGCTCGGAAGCAGACCCGCGCTGAGCCGCATCCCCCACCTCGCGCATCGCCTCCGCGTTGCGGGAGTACAGTCCCCGATAGATGCGGTAGGACCGGTCGTAGACCGCACGGGCGGCGCCATCCGGCTCGAGGGTTCCCTTGGGCCGGACCCAACGGCTGACTTCTCCCACGTTCCGGAACATGCCGATACCGACGCCCGCCAGGAAAGCGTCGCCGTAGCTCGCGCCCATCTGCTGCTCGGGGACGGTCTGCGTGATCCCGGCGATGTCGCTCACCATCTGCATCCACGCCGGGTTCCGCGTCCCTCCCCCGACCGCCAGGATGCGCGTCGCCCTGCAGCCTTCCTCCGCCAGCGCCTCTATGTTGTGCCGGATGCTGTACCCCACTGATTCGAGTATGGCTCTGTAGAGGTCCGCCCGAGTGTGGCTGAGGGTGAGCCCGAACACCATTCCCTTCGCATCCGGGTCATGCAGGGGTGTCCGCTCCCCGGAGAAGTATGGCAGCACGATCAGCCCATGGGAGCCCGGGGGCGATGAAGAGGCCAGGCCGGCGAGAGCCTGGTACGCGCTTTGCCCGCCCGCGCGCTCCGCCTGCAGCTCCAACGGCGCGAAAGCGTCTCGGAACCAGCGCGTCAGGCTGCCCGCGGTGGCGGTTCCGCCGGCAACGGCGTACGTGCCCTCCTCGAGGAACCGAGTGCCCCAGAAGCCCTTTGGCTCGAGAAGGGCGGGCGTGCGGAGGATGAAGAAGGTGCTCGACCCATACATGACCATCATGTCCCCGACGTCCGAGAGGCCCGCGCTCACTGCCTCGGCCGCGGCGTCAGCCGTGCCCGTGATCACTGGAGTCCCCTCGGCGAGCCCCGTTTCTCTCGCCGCATCCTGGGTGACGCGACCGGCGATGTCGCAGGTCCAGGTGGGGCGCGGCATGAGGTGCACCGGCGCCACATGCGGGGCGAGCTCGGCGGACCAGGTCCGGGTGCCGGGGTCGAAGAAGGGGGCGAAGAGGGTGGCGTCGTACACGTCTATCGTGGACTGGCCCGTCAGTCGGAGGACCAGGAACCCGCTGCCGCACAGAATCCGCCGCGTGCGCGCCCACACCTCGGGCTCATGGCGTTGGATCCAGAGCACCTTCGGGGAGGCCGACTGGGACGAAAGGCGGGCTCCCGTGAGCGCCTCCAGCTCGGCGATCTCCCGGGTGGCCCGGGTGTCGATGCCGTACAGGATGGCGGGCCGAAGGGCCTTTCCGGTCTCGTCCACGGGCACGACGGCGGGAGAGATCGTGCTGATCCCGACCCCGGCGATCTGCCGGGGCCGAACGGTCGAGGAAGCCAGCAGCTCGCGGCAGATGGAGAGGAAGTCTCTCCACCAGACCTGCTCTGCATCGTGCTCCGCACGGCCCGGCTGCGGGAGAGACAACCCGTGCTCGACCGAGCAGGCGGCGGCGATCTCGCCCGATTCCGCCGCGAGGACGCCCTTGGAGGAATAGGTTCCGATGTCGACTCCCAGAAGGTAGCGGTCTTTCACAGGATGCTCCGCAGGAGAGGGGCTCCGCTAGAACAGGAACTCCCCGTTTTTCAGAACGGGCACGCCGTCCACAGCCACCATGCCGTCCCGACGTATGTCCTTGACGATGTCCCAGTGGATGGCCGAGGCGTTCGTCCCGCCGCACTCGGGGTACGAGCGGCCCAGGGCGATGTGGATCGTCCCGCCGATCTTCTCGTCGATGAGGATGTCCTTGCAGAACCTGTCCACGGCCATGTTCGTGCCCATCGCGAACTCCCCCACTGTGGACGAGCCCGCATCCGAAGCGAGCACGGAACGGAGGAAGTCCTGATTGGTGGACGAGGAAGCCTCGACGAGCCGACCCTCCTTCCAGCTCAGGCGGATGTCTCGGACGAGCCGGCCGCTCAGGACCCCGGGGAAGTCGAAGAAGATCTCGCCGTCCACCGTCGACTCGACGGGGGCGGTCATGATCTCCCCGTCGGGCATGTTGATCTTCCCGTCGGCCGCGAGCCACGTGCGCTTCTCGACGGAGAACCGCAGGTCGGTGTCCTTGCCGGTCACCCGGACGGTGCTCGCCCCGTTCAGCTTCTTCGCCCACTCACGCCACCTGCGGCTCTCCGCCGGCCAGTCGAGGAGGCAGGCGTTGAAGAACATCTCCGTGATCGTCTCCTCGTCCGTCTCCGCCTGCTGGGCGAAGGCTGCGTTGGGCACGCGCACCAGGCACCAGCGGGTCTTCGCCCAGCGGAGGCTGGAGATCTTCCCCATGGCCTTCTGGTTGAGGGAGAGCCTCTCCGAGGGGATGTCATCGTGCTCGTGCAGGTTGGACGCTCCGCGCAGGCCGATGTAGACGTCCGCCCATTCCATGCCGTACGCCTCGATCCCGGGAATCCAGGACAGCTGCTCCGAACGGCCGTGTTTCAGCACGTGGTGCCGCAGGCTCTCAGAAAGAAACTGGACCTGCGGGTGCCCGCCGGCCCGGATCACCGCCTCGTGCACGCCCTGCACGAGGGGGAAGGACTCGAGCTCCCCCATGGCGATCATCACCTTTTCGCCGGGCTTCACCTCCACGGAGTAGTTCACGAGCAGCTCGCCGAGCCTCTTCCAGCGGGGGTCCATGGGGCTCACTGTCCCTTTCGGAAGTCCTTCACCTTCTTCATGAACTCCTTCACGCGCGCGCCGTCCACCTCGTTCCAGATGTAGCCGTCACGCTTGAAGGTCGTGCCCACGACGGCGCCGTCCGCCGCGGCAAGCTGTTCCTCGATATTCGCGAGCCGGACGCCCGTGTTGGCGAAGACGGGAGTGTCGGGCACCGCGGCCTTCACCTGCTTGAGCGCGTCCGCGGAGCTCGGAACGCCTGCGGTCAGCCCGGACACGCACAGGGCATCCGGCCGATCGTTGAACACCGTGGAGCGGGCGATGTCCGCGACCGTGCGGTTGCCGAGGTAGACCGCGGCCTCCGGTACGATGTTGAACAGCAGCCTCACATTCGCGCCTTGGATGCGGTGCTGGTGCCGCACCACCTCGCCTGCGTTCGTGTTCCACAGCCCGAAATCGCTCGCGTACACCCCGCTGAAGATCTCCCGCACGAACTTCGCGCCCGTGGCAACGGCAAGGTCGATGGTAGCCAGGGGGTCCCATAGGACGTTCACCCCATGGGGGACCGTGATGTCCTTCATGATCTCCCCGATGACGCGGGCCATCGTGACGTAGGTGATCGGTTCCACCTTCGTCAGATAGGGCAGGCTCGACTCATTGGAGAACATCACCGCGTCGACCCCCCCTTCCTGGAGGGCGCGGAGGTTCTGCCGCACCCTCTCGATGACCCACGAGAGACCCTTCCCCGCCTCATACGAGGGGTCCCCGGGCATGGGGTCGAAATGGCACATGGCGATGATCGGCTTCCCCGTCCCAAAAACGTCCTTCAACCAGCTCATACGTCCTCCGTTGTGTCACCCACACTATTCTTGGACCGACGGTGGAGTCAAGGGAGCGCCGCCTGCGCCCCTCCAGCGCGCCGTGTTGACGAGGAATGCCGCGCGCGCGATAGTGGCGGTGCACGACAAAGGAGCACAGAGCATGAGGTACCGAAAGCTCGGAAACACGGGGCTCATCGTCAGCGAGGTCTCACTCGGAACGATGCAGTTCGGCGGGAAGATGAACATGGGGAACCTCGGCCAGGACGACACCACGAAGATGGTGAGGCTCGCCCTGGACCGGGGCATCAACCTCATCGACACGGCCGACGTGTACAGCAGGGGGGAGAGCGAGACCCTCCTCGGCAACGCCTTGAAGGGCGTGCGGGAGGAGATCGTGCTGGCAACCAAGGTCCGCCTGCCAATGAGCGACAATTTCAACAGGAGCGGGGCAACGCGCGTGAACATCATGCGCGGCGTGGAGTCCAGCCTCAAGAGGCTGCAGACCGACCACATCGACCTGTACCAGGTTCACGGGTGGGACAGCAACACCCCCCTGGAGGAGACGGTTCGGAGCCTGGACGACCTGGTGCGCCAAGGCAAGGTGCGCCATATCGGGCTTTCCAACCTCCTCTCCTGGCAGGCTGCGACGGCGGTCATGCTCCAGGAGAGGATGGGGCTGGAGAAGTACGTCACCGCTCAGATGAACTACAGCCTCGTGGGCCGGGGTCTGGAACACGAGTTTCTGGCGTTCGCCCAGTACTACAACATCGGCATCCTGGTCTGGAGCCCGCTCGCGGGCGGCTTCTTGTCGGGCAAGTACGGCAGATCCAGCCCTGCGCCCGCGGGCACGAGGTTCGGTGAAGGTGGACAGTTCGTGCCCTTCGACAAGGAGCAGGGCTACCGGGTCGTGGATGTGCTGAAGGAGGTGGCACGACAGAACGGCGCGAGCCCCGCCCGGGTGGCCCTGGCCTGGGTGCTTGCGAAACCCGCGATTTCCAGCGTGATCATCGCGGCCCGCAAGCCCGAGCATCTGGAGGACAACATCAAGGCGGTCGAGCTTCGCCTTTCGGAAAAGGAGATGAGGTCCCTCGACGAGGTCTCGGACCCCGGCACGCCGTATCCCAAGTGGATGGTTCTCCAGCTCGACGCGGCAGAGGATCCGCGGCCCAAGGTCCTCCACCCTGAAAGCTATGCGGAGGGCGGGCCGTGGCACGACCTGCGCGGAACAAAGTGGACGGGGTAGAGGGAGCCCGCGCGGCCGCCGAAGGTTGGCGGCAGACTATTGCTGGACGAGCAGCTCCGAAACGGGCCGAATGACCCTGCGCAGCAGGACTGGATTCACGGGGTAGGTCCAGGGCGACCAGCTCGTCGTCGCCGAGAGCTTTCGTCTGGTCCCGACGGAACGCACAAAAAATCCGTAGCTCTTCCCCTCGGCCGTGGTCACCTCCACCGTGAGGGCCTCCTCGCCCCCTGAGCCCTGCGCGTGTGCCGGCTCAAACAGATCATCGCCTTCCAGCTGGGCGAGCTGGTCTGCCATGCTGTTCGCGACCAGGGCATCCACCGGCCGGGTTTCCCTCAGCATCGACCACGCGGGGTTTTGGTCCCCGACGGCGCGGACGAGGGTATAATCGGCCCGGATGTTTTCGGCGCGCGCGCCGAGGCTCACCGCTCCAGTCACCGCGATGCGGCTGATGGCGGCCCCGCTCACCTCCTCGGGAAGGAGGTGCAGCTCGAGCCAGTACGGCCTCTCCTGCGAGAGGAGCACGGAGAGGTTGCCCCGCACGAGATGCGCAGAGGTCTCCCCCCTCACCATCATGTAGTCCTCCTCCCCGCTGGGCGCGCGCGCCCCGACGAGGAGCCCGATCTCGGGGTTGCCCGCTGCGCGGCGCAGAAGGAGCAGATGGGCCGCCTCTTCGCCAAGGCCGAGCTCTGC
Organism: uncultured Spirochaetaceae bacterium; assembly: GCA_964353885.1. GTDB lineage: Bacteria > Spirochaetota > Spirochaetia > SZUA-6 > Fen-1364 > CAVTER01. The sequence continues at coordinate 7,663 of CAYGXO010000075.1, read as the reverse complement.
GCCGCTCGCTGTTCCGCGGCTCACCAGCGTTCCCCTCTGGAGGCCGGCAAGGAGACCGACAAGGGCGTCCGCCCGCTCCGCGGCAGCAGGGAAGGTCCCGCTTCCCGCGACCGCCTCCCATCCCGACTCGCTCCTTCTCAGGCTGATCTGCACGGATCCTCGGAACACGACGTCCACCGCGCTGATCTCCGCGGGGGAAGCCAGGCCGAGCAGGGGTCTGGCCGCGGCGCGCGCCTGCATCCGCTGGGGAGAGAAGAGAAGCCCGACGATGAAGAGCCCGATCAATGCGGAAAGTATCGCGGCGATCCGAATGAGGCGTGGACGGAATCCCCTCACCGATCCCTCCGCTTGAGCACGCGCAGGACCCCGAAGAGGAGCACCGCGACGGGGACAATGCAGAGATTCAGGATCTCCGCGGCAAGCATGAACCTTCCCCGGAGAGCGGGGTCTCCGATCCGATCAAGCCTGCCGTCCGCCGCCGCCTTGGTCTTGAGGGCGAGCAGATCCGCGTTGCCCGACAGCCAGAGCACCGCGTTCTCGATGAAGATGACGTTGTACAGGCTGTCAGAGAACTGAAGAAGGTCGGAGGCGAAGTCATCGTCACCCACCACGACCATTCGCGTCGACGCGCTCCGTTGCGCTGAGCCGGCCACCGCGCCGAGGCCGCTGGGGAAGGTACCAGAGAGCGCGAGCGCGAGAGTGCGCTGGCCCTCAGAGCCGCCCTGTCCAGGGCTGCTCTGGGGCACCCGATAGGGATCTATGGCGAAAGGCTCCCGCATGAGCCATGCGGAATCAGTGGTGCGCGCCAGCGCCTCGGCGCGCACACCCTCGACGGCCACGGGCTCCAACGCGGCAGGCCACAGCAGATCGAGTCCGGGGAAGCTCGCCGTGATCGGGTTCCGGGGAGATACGCCCGGAGTGCGGATGGAGACCCAGGGAGGGTATTTCGCGATGGTTTCCCACGAAAGCTGCCCGGAGACCTGCTGCGGGAGCCGGTAGTCCCGGGCCGCGGTATCGAGGACCATCTCGCGCCCCACGCGAACTCCATAGGATGCGAGCATGTCCAGCAGCGGGGACGCGCCGACAGAAGCGGCGCTGAACGACCGGGCCGTCTCCACCTTCAGCCCTTTTACCGCGAAGAGAACCTTGCCGCCATCCATCAGGTACCTGTCGACCGGGCTCAGGTCCTCGACGCCGAGCTCCGTGCCCCCGAGCACCAGGAGAACGTCGACCTCCGGCGGCACCCGCTCACCGGGGGCGAATTCGCGCAGCCAATAGTCCCGGGACAACCCCGTCCGCAGGTTCTCGTAGTCCCGGGAGAACGACTTGTCCGTCCGGCCCACGATGACCCCTATCACGAGCCGCCGCCCGGCAACGAGCTTGCGGATGGCGAGACCGAGATTGAACTCCAGGCCGTCCGGCGTGAAAACCGCGGGGAGCGTGGTGTAGCGGTTGAGGTACTCGACCACGATGCTGGAGAACACGTCCACCGTCCGCTGCTCGTTTTGCTGGACCACCTGAACCTGTTGGGGAAAGACCCCAAAACGACGAGCGCTCTCCGCGCGCCCCTCTCGCTGCGGCTCCACGATGGAGACGGACAGTTTTCCGCCCGAGCCCGCCGCATACTCCTGGAGCAGGTCGATCACGCGGCCGGGGGCAGGAGACAGGGAGGCGAGCGTGTCGCTGAGGTAGTACGTGACATGGACCTGCTCGGGGACGTCGCGGAGGATGCTCCGGGACACCGGGGAGACCGTGAACGCCCTGTTTCGGGTCAAATCGAGGCGAACGAAGAACCGGGCGGAATCCGCCAGGACGAACAGGAGGCACGCGCCGAAGAGAAAGAGGAAAACGATTTCCTGCGCCTTCCTGTTCCTCATCCCTCCCATTAGTGGAATCTCCGCAGAAGGAGGACCTTCGTGGTGAGGGTCAGGAAGCCGACGATCAGGACCAGGAAGTAGACGGCATCGCGGGAATCGAAGAGGCCCTTGCGGAAGCTGTCGAAGTGAAAGTCCAGCGAGAGCCACGTGAAGGCGCCAGAGAGCCATCCCGGCAGCACCAGCAGCGAAGGCACCTTGCCGATCAGGGTGATGAAGAGGAGGAACACCACGCCGAAGAGAAACGCGGAGATCTGGTTGGCGGACAGGGCTGACACGAAGAGGCCCGCGGCGAGCCCCGCCCCGCCCAACAGCAGGACACCGACGTACTGGCTTACGATGGGTCCGGGGTCGAAGGAGCCCAGGGGAGCGACCGAGAGCGGGACGGGGAGGGTGAGAGCCACCGCGATCCCCAGCAGGGCGAGCGCGGCGGCGAACTTGCCCAGCACGAGATCCCTTTCCCGCAGCGGGAGCGTCAGGAGGATCTCCGCCGTTCCCTGCCTCTGCTCCTCGGCCCAGCTTCTCATGGTGATCGCCGGGATCAGGAGGATGAAGACCATCGGCCAGACGGAGAAGTAGCCCCGCAGCGTGGCGGCATCCTGGGCAAAGAACTGCTGGCCGAAAAAGAACCAGGCCGAGGTGACCACCAGGAAAAAAATCGTCACGACGTAGGCGATGGGCGAGTTGAAGTAGGCGGCCAGCTCCCGCCGGGCAACCGCGGAGATCCTACGCATCGTCCCCCCGGTCTCCCACGGTCAAGCGGGCGAACAGCTCCTCGAGGCTGGTCCGGCGGATCTGCATGCCGAGGATCTTGAGCCCGCGCGCCACCGCCCAGTCATAGACCGTCTCGGACGGGTCGTTCCCCCCGGAGATGGAAAGGTCCACCTCGGTCCGCTCGCCGCCGATCGGGCGGACCTCCGCCACGCCGCGCACTCCCACGATCCCGGCAAGAGACTCGGATGCGCCGCTGTCCAGGGCGCCTTTGAAGGAAACGCAGAGCACCACGCTTTCCCGCAGTCCGCCGGCGATTTCTTCCGCCGTTCCTTGAGCGATGAGCCTGCCCGCGTTCATGATCAGCACCCTGCGGCAGAGGGCCTCGACCTCCTGCATGATGTGCGTCGAGAGCATCACCGTCTTCTGGGAACCGAGGCTCCTGATGAGCGCCCGAATCTCCATGATCTGGTTGGGGTCGAGGCCCGAGGTCGGCTCATCCAGCACGAGCACGGCGGGATCATGCAGGATGGCCTGGGCGAGGCCCGCGCGCTGGCGGTAGCCTTTGGAGAGCCTCCTGATGTCGCGGGTGTAGACTTCTCCAAGTCCGCAGGTGTCGACGGCCCACTCGATCCGCCTGCGCCGCAGAGCCCCCCTCAGGTCGCGCGCGTCGGCGATGAACGACAGGTACTCGCTCACCTTCATATCGGGGTACAGCGGCGCGTTCTCCGGGAGGTAGCCGGCTGACCTGCGCACCTCGTGGGGCTCGTCGGTGACGTCGTGGGAATCCACGCGCGCGGTCCCCCCGCTGGGGAAGTGGAAGCAGGTGAGGATCCGCATGACGGAAGTTTTGCCCGCTCCATTTGGCCCCAGGAGGCCGACGATCTCCCCGCGGTCGATGCGGAAGGACACGCCCTTCACCGCCTCAAAGGCCCCGTAACGCTTGAAGAGGCTGTCTGCTTCGATCATGCGGCAGGTGAACCGATCACGTGCGCACAGAACCCCTGAACGATGTAGTCCCCGGCCACCGCGCCCGGGTCATCCTTGCCTCTGGACCGCTCCTGGTAGTAGGCCACGCGGCCGTGCTGGGCGATCATGTCCTTTGCCCTGACGAGGCCCTCCGCGGCGGCGGCCCGGCAGCGCCGGAAACCCTCTTCGAGGCCGGCCCCCGCGGCGGCGGCTTCCTTCAGAGCCTCCGCGGCGGGGTGGAGCACATCCACGATGGTCTTTTCACCCGGCTTGGATTTCCCCCGCTGCATGATCCCGGTGACGAAGGCATCGAAGAAGGCCGCCATCTCCTTTAGCCCCAGGGTCGAGAGCCCGCTCACCGCCTTTCCCCCGGACATGAAGCCAGTCGCCACGAGGGTGCCCATGGTGGAGGGGGCGGCCCGGGCAATGGCCATCCCGATCTTCATGCAGAGCTTGCCCGTGTCCTCCTCCTCGAGCTCGACAGCCGCATCGCGGGCGGTGATGAACGCCTTCTCCATTGTCAGGCCCAGGTCCCCGTCGCCCACTGCCCCATCCAGGCGGATGAGCTCATCCTTGTTCTCCACCATGATGCCGGCGATGCGTGCGACAATAGCCGTAATGTCCCGCGCGGTGAGCGCTTCCATCTATGAGAGCTGCACCTGCTCGAAGAAAGGCGTGCGCGCGGGCTTCGAGAGCAGCTTCGTGAGCTCATCGTCCAGGCGGAGCAGCGAGATGGAGGCGCCGGCCATCTCGAGGGACGTGGCGAACTCCCCTACGTGAACGTGGAACACGGAGATCTTCTTCTCTTTCAGGATCAGCCCGACCCTGCGGTAGATCAGGTAGAGCTCTTCCTTTGGGGTTGCGCCGAGGCCGTTCACGAGCACGGCCACCCTGTCCCCCGAGGAGAAAGGAAGGTCCGAGAGGACCGGCTCCATCATCTCGTCAACAATCGCGTCCACGCTTTTCAGCTGTCCCCGCCGAATCCCGGGCTCGCCGTGGATGCCCATGCCGATCTCCATCTCGTTCTCCCCAAGGGAGAACTGGTGCTTCCCCACCTCCGGGACGATGTTGGGGGAAAGGGCCACGCCCATGGTCCGGACGTTCGCTGCCGCCTTTTCTGCCACCCGCTTCACCTCAGCCAGGGGCGCCATCGTGTCCGCCATGGCGCCTGCGCACTTGTAGAGGAAGAAGATCCCGGCGACGCCGCGACGCTTGTGCTCCTGCCCCTTGGGCGCGGATGCCACGTCGTCGGCTCCCACGACCTGCTCGACACGGATGTCGTCCATGCCGGCCATTTCCTTGGCCATGTCGAAGTTCATGATGTCCCCGCCGTAGTTGCCGTAGATGTACAGGACGCCCGCACCGCCGTTGATGGCTCTGGTGACATTCAGCATCTGCTCCGCGCTGGGCGACTGGAAGACGCCGCCCACAGAGCAGCCGTCCAGCATCCCCTTGCCCACGTAGCCGAGGAACAGGGGGAGGTGGCCCGAGCCGCCTCCCGTGGCGATTCCCACCTTTCCCTTGACAGGAGCGCCGGCCCGCACGACGCAGCGCCGGTCGCCGGCAGCGAAGTTGAGATCGCCGGGGTGCGCGAGGAGGATCCCTTCCAGCATCTCGTCGACAAAGTTTTTCGGGTCGTTGATGAACTTCTTCATGGCCTCATTCCTCCTGAAGCGAGTGGAGGGAATTCTACTGGGAAACCACCAGATGTCAACCGTGTACGCGGGCGCATTGACACTCCATGGGGCGAAAGTGTGAAATCGGTGCCAGGAAAGGGGATTCCCTTGGGTATTCCGAGAGACACGAGCCTCGGGGCGGACGAGCGCGTCGGGTTCCTGCGCACGATGCTCCGCATCCGGGAGTTCGAGGACCGCGTGGCGGAGTCGTACATCCGCGGCATGACCGCCGGATCGATGTTCCATCTCTCCGTGGGCGAGGAGGGCCCCGCCGCTGGTATCGGCGCCGCCATGGAGCAGGGCGACTGTTTCACGACCCATCACCGCGGGCACGGCATCTTCCTCGCCCGGGGAGCGGACCCGGGCAGGATGTTCGCGGAGGTCTTCGGCCGCAGGGAGGGCTACTGCGCCGGCAAGGGCGGCTCCATGCACATCGCGGACATCGCCCTCGGCCACATGGGGGCCAATGCCATTGTTGGCGCCAACATCCCCATCTCCCTCGGCGGCGGCTTCTCCATGAAGTACCTCGGGACCGGCATGGCGAGCGTCGCCTTCTTCGGGGACGGCGCCCTGAACCAGGGGGTGCTCTACGAGTCCATGAACATGGCCGCCCTCTGGAAGCTTCCGATGCTCTTCGCGGTGGTGAACAACCAGTACGGAATGGGCACGCGCATCGACCGCGCCTCCGCCTCCCTGCGCTTCGTGGAGCGCGCGGAAAGCTTCGGCCTGCGCGCCGCGGAGGCGGATGGGATGGACGTGGAGGCGGTCTGGCGGGCAGCTCACGAGCTGCTGGCCCGCAGCAGGGACGGCGAAGGGCCAGCGTTTCTCATCGCGAACTGCTACCGGTTCTACGGCCATGGACGGAAGGATCCCAGCCCGTACCGGACCAAGGACGAGGAGGAACTCTGGAGGCAGAGGGATCCGATCCAGAAGCAGATGCAGCGACTGGTCGAGGCGGGCATCCTCGACCAGGAGGGCTGCGCGCGGCTCGCGGCGGAGGCGGTGCGCGAGATGGAGGAGGCGGTGGCCTGGGCTGCCAGGGGATCCATGCCCGAGCCCGGCGACCTTTTCACGCACGTGTACGCGGAATGACGGCGGGAGGCGGAACACAATGGCGCAGATGATGTACCGTGACGCCCTCCGCACCGCCCTTGCGGAGGAGATGCGAAGGGACTCGCGGGTCTTCGTGATCGGTGAGGAGGTGGGGCGCTACGGAGGAGCGTACGCCGTCACCAAGGGCCTCTTCGAGGAGTTCGGCGCGGAACGCGTCGTCGACACTCCCATCAGCGAGGCTTCCACCGTCGGGCTCGGGGTCGGGGCGGCCGTGATGGGCCTGCGGCCCGTCGTGGAGCTCATGTACGTGGACTTCGTGGGCCTGGCGGGAGACCAGATTTCCAACCAGATGGCCAAGCTGCGCTACATGACCGGAGGCCAGGTGAAGGTCCCGATGGTGCTGCGCACCCAGGGCGGGACCGGTCGCTCGGCGGGGGCCCAGCACTCCCAGAGCCTGGAAGCCTGGCTCGTGCACATCCCCGGGCTGCGGGTGGTCATGCCGGCCACCCCCGCGGACGCCAAGGGCCTGTTGAAAAGCGCGATCCGCAGCGACGACCCCGTGGTGTTTATCGAGCACAAGGCCCTGTACGCGCTCAAGGGCGAAGTCCCCGAAGGCGAGCACCTCGTTGCGCTGGGCCAGGCCCGGGTGGCCCGGGAGGGCGATGAGGTGAGCATCGTCGCCTACTCCCGCATGGTGCACTTCGCACTGGAGGCGGCCGAGACTCTGGGCCGGGAAGGGATCCGGGCGGAGGTCATCGACCTGCGCAGCTTGAGCCCCCTGGACCTGGGCACGGTCCTGACGTCGGTCCGCAAGACCCACCGGGCCATCGTGGTGAGCGAAGCTCACAAAACGTGCGGCTTTTCCGCCGAGCTCGCCGCCCGCATCACGGAGGAAGCCTTTTCTGAGCTGGAGGCCCCGGTGGCCAGGGTCGCGGCCCAGGACGTGCCCGTTCCCGCCACTCACCTGGAAAAGCTCTCGATCCCCAGCCCCGAGCAAATCGCGGCCGCGGCGCGCACCCTCAGGAGGAGTCAATGATCTATCCGGTCAAGGTCCCGCAGCTTACCGAGACGATGGAAGAGGGGACGCTCGTGAAGTGGCTCAAGATGGTCGGCGACAGGGTGGAAAAGAAGGAAGTCCTCTACCAGATCGAAACGGACAAGTCGACCATGGACGTGGAATCGGTGGACGCGGGCTTCCTGTGCGGCATCCTGGTGACCGAAGGCCAGCTGGTGACCGTGGGCCAGGAGATCGCCCGGATCGCGGACAACGCGGAGGCGTGCGGCTCCTAACCTGTGGCCAGCACGAGGCGGCGGGAGGCTTCCTTCAGGCTCTCGTAGGTCTCCGTGTAGTGCCCGACCAGCGGCGCGTAGCGGGCGTGC
>CAYGXO010000074.1:0-2309 GCA_964353885.1 uncultured Spirochaetaceae bacterium | reverse complement strand
GGCGTGGAGCCCCAGAGTGAAACGGTCTGGAAGCAGGCCAACAGGTACAATGTTCCCCGCATCGCGTTCATCAACAAGATGGACCGCACGGGCGCCCGGTTCGCGAGCGTCGTGCAGGAGATGCACGCAAAGCTGGGCGCGAACGCGGTTCCCATCCAGCTGCCGCTCGGCGCGGAGGCGGATTTCATCGGGCTCATCGACCTGGTGCGCATGAAGGCGCTGATCTGGGACGAGGACGTGCTGGGCGCGCACTACCGCGAGGAGGAGATCCCGGCCGCCCGAGCTGAGGAGGCCAAAGCGGCCCGCGTCGTGCTGCTGGAGAAGCTGGCCGAGACGGACGATGCGGTCATGACGGCGTACCTCGAGGGCGGGCTCATCTCGGAGGAGATGATCAAGAAGTCCCTCCGAGCAGCGGTCGTGGCGAGCAAGGTCTTCCCCGTCGTGTGCGGGAGCGCATTCAAGAACAAGGGCATCCAGCCCCTGCTCGACGCGGTGGTCGACTACCTGCCCTCGCCGGCGGACATCGCCCCGGCGACGGGAATGGTGCCGAGCACGGGTGACTACATCTCGAAGCCGCCGCTTTCGAGCGAGCCGTTCGCGGCACTGGCCTTCAAGATCATGACCGACCCTTTCGTAGGCAAGCTCACGTTTTTCCGCGTGTACTCGGGCCACCTCTCCTCGGGTTCGTATATCTACAATGCGACCGCCGATAGGCGCGAGCGGGTCACGCGCCTTCTGCGGATGCATGCGAACGAGCGGGAAGAGATCAAAGAGGTGAACCCGGGCGACATCGCCGCGGCTGTGGGCTTGAAGAAGACCACGACGGGCGACACCCTCTGCGACGAGGAGCATCCCGTGATCCTCGAGTCGATGGTGTTCCCCGACCCTGTCGTCTCCGTCGCCATCGAACCGAAGACCAAGGCCGACGAGGAGAAGCTCTCCTCGGCCCTGCACAAGCTCTCCGAGGAGGATCCCACCTTCAAGGTGCGTTTCGACAAGGAGACGGGGCAGACGGTGATCAGAGGCATGGGCGAGCTGCACCTCGAGGTGCTGGTGGAGCGTATGTTCCGCGAGTTCAGCGTCGCCGCGAACGTCGGAGCCCCCGAGGTCGCCTACCGGGAGACCATTCGGGAGTTCGCCGAGACGGAGGCGAAGTTCATCAAGCAGACCGGCGGCCACGGCCAGTACGGCCATGTGGTGATGAGCTTCGAGCCGCTGCCGTCGGGGACCGGGTTCGCCTTCGAGAACAAGGTGATCGGCGGCCGGGTCCCGCGGGAGTACGTTCCCGCCGTCGAGAAGGGCATTCGGGAGGCCATGGAGAACGGCGTGCTTGCGGGCTACCCCATGGTGGACTTCCGGGCCACGCTGCTGGACGGGTCCGCGCACGATGTGGACTCGAGCGAAATGTCCTTCAAGGTCGCCGCGTCGATGGCATACAAGTCGGGCTGCGCAAAAGCCAAACCGACTATCCTTGAACCGATCATGGCGGTGGAGTGCGCGACTCCCGAGGAGAACCTCGGGGATGTCATCTCCGATTTCAGCGCGCGCATGGGCCACGTGGGGGGGATTGAAGATCGGCATGGGAGTAAGGTGGTGAAAGCACTCGTACCCTTGAGATCCATGTTTGGGTACGTGACCTCGCTGCGCTCAATGACCAAGGGTCGAGCGTCGCACACCATGCAATTCTCCCATTACCAGGAAACCCCTCGATCGATCCAGGAAGATCTCGTGGAAAAAGTCCGCGGCCGGCGCGGGTAGCGCTCGCGTCGGCGGCGGATTCGAAATAGGTCGGAGGGGCGTATGCTCCGTCCGAGGGACAGGGACGCGTCAGAAAACTGCTAAGGAGGAGTTTCATGGCGAAAGAGAAGTTTGTCAGAAGCAAGCCTCATATCAACGTGGGCACCATTGGTCACATCGACCACGGCAAGACCACGCTCACGGCTGCGATCACCATGTACTGCGCGAAGAAGTACGGCGACAAGCTGATGAAGTATGAGGACATCGACAACGCCCCCGAGGAGAAGGCGCGGGGAATCACGATCAACACGCGGCACGTGGAGTACCAGTCGGACAAGAGGCACTACGCGCACATCGATTGCCCGGGACATGCCGACTACATCAAGAACATGATCACGGGGGCCGCGCAGATGGACGGCGCCGTGCTGGTCGTCTCCGCCCCTGATTCCGTCATGCCCCAGACCCGAGAGCACATCCTCCTGGCGCGCCAGGTCGGCGTTCCGGCGATGTGCGTGTTCCTCAACAAGGTCGACATGGTCGACGATCCCGAGCTGATCGAGCTCGTCGAGGTC
>CAYGXO010000073.1:0-2359 GCA_964353885.1 uncultured Spirochaetaceae bacterium | reverse complement strand
TATGGGACCACGAATAGTGGAATGGACGCAACGCACAACCACCAAGGCATCCTATCCTCTCCGCTCTCCCCTGGCAATGAAGAGGAGGAGAGAATGATCGAGCGGGTACATGGGATTGACCGGCACAAGCAGTTCTCGACGATCAGCGTTCTGAATCGTCAGGGGGAGGAGGTGCAGTTCCAGGGCGCCTGCCGGGAGTTTGGAAAGTACGTGGAGGGTCTGGGACCAACGGACGCGGTGGTCCTGGAGGCTTCGACGGGATCCTTCTGGTGGGCGGATCAGATCGAGGGGCGAGGGGCGAAGTGCTTCGTGGTGGATCCGCGGAAGTTTCGCATCATCAAGGACTCGTGGAACAAGACGGACAAGCATGATGCGCGCAACTTGGCGAAGGCGTTATGGGTGCACGTGGTGACATGGGAGTTCGGCATCCCGACGGTGTACAAGCCGGCGGTTGTGGTGCGGGAACTGCGGAAGCCCTTTGTGTAGTCCCCGCAGCCTAAGAAGCGCTCGACGGCTGAGCTGATCCGCTGTAGGCGGAACCGTCCAAGCCGGGAGGCGTACGTGCTCTCGTATCTTGCGCAGAGCTCCGGGAAGTGCGTGCGGAACAGCCTCTGCAGCGAGCTGGTGCCCCGTTGGCGGGACGTGCCGGGGGGCGTTGCATCCAGGGACAACCCCAACTGGTCTGCCACATGAACAAAGAACTCCCAACAGTTCGCCCGGCTTGCCGCGTCACGGTGCGAATCTCACCCAGCAGCGGCAGCATGGCCGGGATCTTCTGGGCAGTGCTCATCGTCTCCCTGATCGAAAGCGGCCTTTCAACAACCAATTCATCGGGCTATGTGGGGGAGTTCACTTTCAGTTCCAGCACGATTCAGTACCGAGGATATTCGGAATTGTACCCCGCATGGTACAGGACGCTTTGCAATAGCTGAACCGACCTGAAGGCAGGATCGCTGCCGGTTCTCGAGCATTTTCCCGACGGATCTCCGCAGTCGCTTCTATCCCACGCTCTTCGAAGGGAAGGGCGTCAATCCTTCTTTTGCGGCCGCTCGCATCAAGTGTGCGTCGTACGTCGCAAACGTGATCATTTCTCCCAGGGTTTCCTGCCAGATTACGGCGGCTGTCAGCTGCAGGGCGTCATAACCGCGCAAGCCGTGCTCCCACGCATACGCATCAGCCCGATTCACCAGGACATCAGTTACCTGGATGCGCACCAGATCCTTCCACTCTTCGCGGAGCTTCTCAAGCGCCGCACGGGCCTCTCTTTTCATCAATGAACCCATCCGTACCGCCTTGGCGAATGCGGCCGATATTTCTACCCGGCTGAGGACGACGGTCCCGACCAGGAGCGCCTCTTCGACGGCGGCGCCCGTTTCCACGGATCCGGACTCCTTCACATAGCATTTCACCAGAGCGCTCGTGTCCAAGTAGAGAACCATGGATGGACGCCCCCTTTTCAGTTCCGATTCTCGACAACCATCTCCGCGACGGTGGTTTTACCGCGGGATCGTACGGCGGGTTTCCCCGGGGCCATTTTTCGTCCACTCCATGCGATGATGCCGGCCTGGATCAATTCCGCTGACCGCGATTCCAGGGTTGCCCTGGCCCCAATGATCCTTCCAATCGTTTTGCCGTGATCCGTGATGACAACGGAATGCCCCGCTTTCACTTGACGCAGGTAGGAACTCAACCGGGATTTCAATTCGCGGACGCCCACAATGGTCTGCGCCATTTCGCACCCCTTTCCATGTGACCACAATTTAATATAAATGCCCTCATGATGCAAGTGCGTCAAGTTGCTTTCTTCTCCCATCGCTTGCAGTAGGCTTGCGGCAGCATTGAAGAAGAAAGCCGCCTGCAGGACGAGAAGTGAGGCAACGCTTCCCGCCCGTTTCGCGAACGAGACGGGCCGAAAGCGATCCCCCGAAGGGCCGACCACTCTCGGGGTTTATCAGACGCCGTAGGCCGAGGGGAAGGACCCCCTATGGAGCAGCGGGAGACAACCCGAAGGATACAAGCCGCTGAGGCGCCGACGTTCCGACTGGATCTGGGCGGTAAGGGTTTCGAATCCCTGTCCTTCTGGGTGTAAAGCACTCGCCGACTTCATATAGAGCATATGCAACCCGATTTCAGGAATCCTTCCGGCACGAGGGGGCGGTTTCATCATATAGAGCATATACAACCCGATAGAACGTGGCACACTTTGTGGCGCACTTGCCTCAGGCCCGGTGTCCTCGGACGCGGCGTCTGGGGCGAACTTCGATGTGGCATTCACAAGCACGCCGTGCCCCGCCTCACCAGGCGATGCCTTGAGTTTGGTGCACTCGAATGGACTTGCGGCCTCTCCCGCGTTCGCTTA
>CAYGXO010000072.1:0-3257 GCA_964353885.1 uncultured Spirochaetaceae bacterium | reverse complement strand
CCGGCCCAGGCCATCTTCACCGAGGGATCACCCGCTGACAAGCTTTACATCATCCTCGAGGGCACGGTGGAGGTCTGGAAGGACTACGTGCAGGCCGAGCGGGACATGCTCGCCCTGCACGGGGAAGGCCACCTGTTCGGGGAAATGGCCCTGATCGACGATCTTCCCCGCAGCGCGACGGTGATCGCCCGGGAGCCCGTACGGGCGCTCGCGATCGGCCGAGTTGACTTCCACCAGATCATCACCGCAAACAGCTCCGTCGCCCTGTCGATCATGCGTTCGGTATCAGCCATGGTGCGCTCCTCCAACGAGAGCTTCGTGGAGACCCTGCGCAAGCGGAACACCGAGCTGATACGCGCCAACCGTCAGTTGAAAAACACCCAGGCGAAGCTGCTGCGCGCCGAGCGTTTGTCGGTGCTGGGAAAGTTCTCCTCGCTGATCCTGCACGACATCCGCAATCCCATCTCCGTGCTGCGGGGGTTCGCGGAGATGGTCCTGATCAATCCCAAGGACACTGACGTCGTGAAGAGGAACATCGAGAGGATCATCGGCGAGGCGGACAGGCTGAACAGGATCGCGAGCGAGCTGCTGGACTTCTCCCGAGGCGAGATCTCCCTGACGCTTTCCATCGTGGACCTGCGGGAGCTCGTGGCGAAGGTCGTTGACATCGTGGCCGAGCGCTTCGCCTCGCGGGGAATCGAGATCAAGACCGATATCGCCTTTGCCGGGCCCGTCATCCTTGACAGCGACCGCATGCTCCGCGTGCTTCTGAACCTGGCGGACAACTCGCGAAAGGCCATGCCCCATGGCGGAACCTTCTCGCTCGCTGTTACGCGAGCCGACAAGAAGCTCCAGATCGAGGTCGCGGACACGGGAGAAGGCATGGATGAGGAGGTCCAGAAGACCCTCTTCGAGCCGTTTGTCACCCATTCGAAGGAGGGGGGAACGGGGCTGGGGATGTCGATCGTGAAGAACATCGTCGAGGCCCACGACGGAACCCTCTCCTTCACAAGCGCGAAGGGACAGGGCACGACCTTCCGCATCAGCCTGCCCATCAGGGGGTGAGGACGGTCCCCAGCCGGGCTGCTGCGCCCGCCCATTGGTCCTGCGGAGCCAGTTTCACCCTTGACAAAATCGCGCCGATTCTGTACATATCACTGCAGAAAACGGTTCCCGGTAGTGTAATGGTAGCACAAAAGACTCTGGATCTTTTTGTGGGGGTTCGAATCCTCCCCGGGAAAGCGACAGAGGCGCCGCAGGTGACCGAGCTGCGGGCGAAGTGGCCCCTTCGTCTATCGGTTAGGACATGAGATTCTCAATCTTAAAAGAGGGGTTCGATTCCCCTAGGGGCTAATGAGGCCGCGCAAGCGGCCTCTTGTATCGTTCGGGGGTCACTGATGTCCTCAGTTTGACAAGGCCCATTCGTCCGCGGGACTGGTCCAGACAGCTGGCGTCCCCGCGGTAGGTGAACCCGTGTTGCATCGTGCGACGCTCTCCATCCTCGGGAGGACACCGCGAGCGTGCCGGCAGGTGGCACGAAAGAGAGGCGTCATGGCCAGAACCGAAACACGGTATCATGGTCTCAGCGGCGTGGCAGAAACACTGCTTGTCACCCTCTACCTCAGGGCGATGGAAACGCAGCGCCCGGATGCGCTGATCAGGGACGAGAAGGCGGCGGCGCTGGTCGCGCGGATGAGTGGCAGCTTCGACCGGGCAAGGCGGGTCCCGATGAGCGAGGTCAAGAAGACGACGATCATTCTGCGCAACCGTGAGTTCGACCGTTACGCTCGAGATTTTCTGGCTCGCCGGCCCGATGCGGTGGTGGTTCACATCGGGTGCGGCCTCGATTCTCGCTTCGATCGCGTGGACGACGGCCGGGTGGAGTGGTACGACCTGGATTTTCCGAATGTCATCGAGCTGCGCCGGAACCTCCTGGGCGGAGAAGCGAAGCGCTATCATCTGCTGGGCTGCTCGGTGTTCGACGACGCATGGCTGGACGCGGTGGGCATGCATCTCCGGCGCCCCTTCCTGTTCCTGGCAGAAGGAGTCTCCCTGTACTGCGAAGAGGCGCAGCTCAGGTGGCTGGTGCTGACGCTGCGCGACCGGTTCCCGGGCTCGGAGCTCGTCTTCGACGCCTTTTCGCCGCTCCACATCCTGGTGGGCAACCTCCAAGTTCCCCCCTCCCCCCTCGATGTCCGCTTCCGGTGGGGACTCTGGCGCGGCCAGAAGATCGAAGGCTGGGGCGATGGCATCCGCCTGCTCGGCGAGTGGGGAGTCTTCGACCCGCCCGAGCCGCGCATGGCCTGGTTCCGCTGGCTGCGCTATATCCCGCTCGTGAACAGGGTGTTCCGCATCTACCGGTACCGCCTCGGAACGACGGCTGGGTGAAAGGACCTTACAACTGCAGGCGAGTCCCACCCCCGCCAATGCGACGTGCGGCCCAAGGACCTGAGCTTCCCCGAAGGTCATGCCCCGTTCTATGGGCGTCGATCCGGACTCAGCAAGATAGGCCCAGAGTGAGGGTGCCCTGGCGGCCGGCATCCGGACCTGTAGCAAGCCGGTAGCAAACCGTCCCACATGTGAATGCAGATCGCTGAAAATGCCCTCATTGACAAGTACATTCAGTGCACCGGTGCGTCTCTCGACTGCATAACCTTCCTAGGGGCTGCTTGGGCCGCGAAAGCGCCCTTTCTATTTCTTGCTTTATGGCTGGTGTGGTAGCGGATGAGGCTGGCCATTGAGCCATCGGCCGCGGTCCTGCTCGACGCAGCGATGGAGAGAGCGCTCCCTGTGCGCGGCCTGCACGTTTCGGTTATGCTGTCGGGAACGTGGACATCGATGCGCTGCCGTCGAGGGGCGCGTGGAGGTCCGCTGAGAAAGCGTCATTCATCAAAGTTGGAGGTGCACCATGGGTGACTTGGGCACGTACGATGCCATCGGGCTGGGCGAACTGGTCCGCCGGCGGAAGGTTTCCCCCACAGAGCTCCTGGAAGACGCGATCCGCCGCATCGAGGCGGTCAATCCAAGACTGAACGCGGTCATCTGCCCGCTCTGGGAGCGGGCACGTGCGGAGGCGATGAAACGTACGGAAAAAGGTGCCGCCCCGGGTGAGCGCTTCCCCGGCGTTCCCTTCCTCCTCAAGGACCTCGTGACGGACATGCAGGGCACGCCGTTCGCGGACGGATCCCGGTTCGTGCACGGCAACGTGTCCGCGGTCGACAGCGAGCTCGTCCGGCGCATTCGGGCCAGTGGTCTTG
>CAYGXO010000071.1:0-22768 GCA_964353885.1 uncultured Spirochaetaceae bacterium | reverse complement strand
CCTTTCGGCGGGTTTCTAATGACCCGCCGGTGGGCCATGTGGATAACCCCCCGAGCGGGAACTTGTTCCTGGTTGACTCCTGGCTGACGAGGTGGGGAATCTTCGTGACCCCAGGGTGGGGAATATCATGACCCTTGACATAATAATGGGCGTGGCCCGCTTTTCTGATAATGAATATGTTTGGATCAACATCAATGCAATCCCACAGTTTCAGCCGGGCAACACAAAACCTCACCAGGTTTTTGCCACCTTCGAAGACATAACCGAGCGCAAGAAAGCCGAGACAGCGTTGGTGCAAAGTGAGCAGAAGCTCAAAGACTCGCATATCAAGCTTCGCAGCCTCGCCGAGCACCTGCTGCGCGCCCGGGAGCAGGAACGGAGGATCATCGCGCAGGAGGTTCACGACGAGCTGGGACAGGTGCTCACGGCCCTGAAGATGGACCTGCGGTGGATGGAGAAGCGGCTGGAGCCGTCCCAGAACCGTTTTCAGCAAAAACTGCGCGAGATGATCGGGTTGACCGACCAGACCATAGAGAAGGTCCAACGGCTCTCTTCGCAGCTCAGACCGCGTATGCTGGACGACCTGGGGCTTACCGCGGCGATCGAATGGCTCGGAGCGGACTTCTCTCGTCGTACGAGGATCCGGTGCAAGGTAACGGTGGAGCTGACGGAGTCGCGCATCGGCGGGAACAGCACCACGGTGATCTTCCGCATGATCCAGGAGGCTTTGACCAACGTCGAGCGACACTCGAAGGCGTCGGCCGTTGTCGTCGAGCTTCGGGAAGTACAGGAGCGTGTCGAGATTCGCGTACAGGACAACGGGGTGGGGATAACGGAGAAGCAGGCAGAGGGTCCGACGTCCTTCGGTCTGATCGGGATCAGGGAGAGGGCTCTGGGGCTGGACGGGGAAGTGTCGATTCACGGGGAACCGGGCAAGGGCACCACCGTCGCCATCTCGATCCCGTACCCCGGCGGAGGAGCGTTGGCATGATCAATTTGGGGGTGAAGGCGACCGGCACTAGGGGAGAAGCTTCCCGCATACGAGCGCGACGAATTCCATGTTCTCCATAGCCCTTTTCGCATCCGTCTCGTCGAAAAGCTCCTGCGGTCCCTTCTCCTCGTTCTCGTCGCCGTAGAACGCCAATCCCCGATCCCCCGCCATCTCCTCAGAGATGGCCGCCAGGCGATCCACGTGCGCGCGGAACCAGTCCGGGAAGCGAGCACGCTCGTTTCGAAGGACTCCCGACACATCATGAACCCGCGCGGGTTCCACCGCAACCAGCCGCATGGCTCCCTTCAGGAAAAGCTCCACGCATTCCTGGGCTTCACGGACTACGGCGGCATACCGTTTCTTTTCCGAAGCCAGGCGGACCAGGTCCATCCTACACCGAGCTTCCTCGATATATTGTGTCCCCATCCGTGAAGCGGTCAAAGTTCCACATCCTCACCGTAGCGGAAATCGGGTTTGAGGTCCCAGTACCAGGTGCCATCCGGCAGATACTTTCTGCGGCTTTCCAGCGCCCTCATCCGTTCCCTCATCGCGTTGAGGACGTTTCCAAAGAATCCGCCCCGATCGAACAGGAGAACGGCATCCTCGGTCATGTCGAGGTACAGGGGACTGTGGTACCCCGCCTCTTCGGGGCTTTTCACGATGAGATTCCATTCAGCGGCGGCAAGCGACCTGGCCGAACGCACATCCCTCCACCGCTCGAGAAAAAGCCTGCGCCGATCCGCCGCGCTGCGAGGAAGGTCGCGGGCAACGACGAGAAGATCGATATCCGAGGTCTCCCGCGCATCCCCCCGAGCGACGGAACCGAAGAGAACCAGCGAGACGAGCCGAGATCCAAAAGAGACCACCCAATCCGTTGTCGCTTCTGTGAGTATCTCACGATAAGATTCTGAGAGTGTGGGAGGGATCTCGAGACCTTCCGGGGTGAGCGCATCCACGAGAGCGATCATACACGAGGCGTGAAGGGGAAACAAGGAACCATCCCGATTGAAAACGAGCGAGGAACTTGCACAGGTCCGACCGGGTCGGGAGCCGGGTCCGGTCGGACAGCTCCACGCATGGGGGG
Organism: uncultured Spirochaetaceae bacterium; assembly: GCA_964353885.1. GTDB lineage: Bacteria > Spirochaetota > Spirochaetia > SZUA-6 > Fen-1364 > CAVTER01. The sequence continues at coordinate 20,693 of CAYGXO010000071.1, read as the reverse complement.
ACCGTCACTTCGACGTAGGGCGCGCTGCCGGGCGCGGCTTTCTTGGCAGCCCGGAACCGCATTGCCCTTGACACGCCATAGGTCACAGAATAAATTCACGGAGGAAGAGCAAGTCCTTCGCTCACAAGGGCCTTCGGGTGTTTTTCGAATCCGGGAGCCTGAGAGGCATCATCCCGGAACAGGCACCAAAACTTGCCCGCATACTCGACCGGCTTGACGCCTCGATCAGTCCTCGAGACATGAACCTTCCCGGTTTCAGGCTCCATCTGCGATTATCGTGACTACCACTAAAGGGGGATCATATGACGAAGCGGAGACCGACGCACCCTGGCGAAATCCTCCTTGAAGAGGTGATCAAGCCCCTTGGCCTGACGGTCACGGAAGCAGCAATCAAGCTGAGGGTATCCCGCAAAGCTTTGTCCGAGCTGGTAAACCAAAAAACTGCACTGAGCCCGCAGATGGCCTTGCGGATCGCCCGCGCTACGGACACCAGCCCTGAAAGCTGGCTTTCCATGCAGACAAAGCTCGATCTCTGGGGAGCGCTACGTGAGGAACCCCCAAACGTCGTCCATTTCACGATGGAGAAAGTAGTCTGACCTCGTTTTCCACGGTACCGAAATGAGCTAACGGCGCACGGGCTTCTGCAGGATTTTACCCGAAAGTAATGGGCAACCAGGTATGGATTGTGAGCCCGCTTATCAATCACAACCGTGACTGAGTGCATCCACGAGAGCGATCACACTCGCGTCGTGTAGGAACGGGGAGCGCCCGGAAGGGGAGGGCTGGAGATCCTCAGGGACCTGAAGGCGGAAAAGCTGTCGATGAAGCTAATGGTTCTCAGCATGCATTCCGAAGAGCAATACGCCATCCGCAGTCTCCGCGACGACGCTTCGGCCTCCCCCCGAGCTGCTCTCCGATCGCGGGCGAGCTCTCCCTGAGCGTCAAGACCACCTCCCAGCTCATCAAGTACGCTGTCCAGTACAACCTCGTGCAGTGATGTAGGACATCGACCGACAGCATGCTACCCTGTTTCCTACGTGTTTTTCGGACACGGTCCAATTGCGTCCGCGTCCTGTTGCGTTATCATGTGAAACGTGAAGAAATGGCGTGCGGTTGCGCTCGTGATAATGGCGGTTTCGGCCCCCTGCTTTTCAGACGCCGCCGGAAGCATGACCTTGCGCGGCACGGTTCTCCGCAGGCATGAGATCACGATCGCGGTGGAACCGACGTGCAACGCAATGACCCTGTCTGAAAAAATGACCGGTGTGCTCCTCGCCACGATATTTGAACGAGCCAACTGCGCGACGGGCTATACGGTGACGCTCGCCTCGGAGGGCAACACGCATGCGCTGGCGTACTCCCTGACCCGCAGCGGTGTCATCAGGGAGGTGAGGGTGTCCTGCGGCAGCTCACCCGGGACTGCAAACGAGGCTCCCCTCAACGACACACTGATCATCACCTTCGCCGCGAACTGATCGCGCGGGGATCGATGTAGGACATTGACCGACATCCCGCCCACGGTTTGTCCTACAAGTCTTTCAGACAGAATCTCATTTCGCCGCCCACACCCGCAGCCTACACTTGTTGCTCAGGAGGCTTGCTTGAAGGTTTTCATCGCCGACAGCTCGGCCTCCATCCTCGAGCGGCTCGACTCTCTTCTCTCCGAGATCCCCGGAGTTGAAATCGCCGGCCATGCGGGGGACGGGGAGGAGGCGATTGCCCTGATCCGTGCATGCGAGCCAGAGGTCGTGATCCTGGACAGCAGCCTGCCTCCTGAAGGCGGGCTTGGTCTCCTGCGCAAGCTGAGGAGCAAGGGCCCCACCCCGGTGTTCATCGTGATTACGAGCTTTCCCAACCTCCAATACCGGACGAAATTCCACGAGGCGGGAGCGGCATACTTTTTCGACAAATCTCGGGAACAGGACAGGCTCGTCGAGGCGCTCGTCGTCCTCAAGAAGGAGCTGGTGTGCTAGACCAGCAGGACATCATGCATGCGTTCACCTTCCTCCTCGACGGCACTCTGTACGCCCTCCGGCTGGATACGGTGGAAAGGGTTGTCCCCGCGGCCGCTCTCACTCCCCTTCCCGGCGCTCCCGCGATCGTCCTCGGCCTGATCGACTTCGAGGGGAGGATCGTTCCCGTCGCGGACATCCGCGCGCGCTTCCGCCTGCCGGGACGGGAGATGGGCATAGATGATTGCATCATCATCGCGACGACCGCGCGAAGGACGCTGGGGATTCTTGTCGATGCGCCCGGCGAGGTGATCGATGTGGCCGAAGCGGACATCGAGCGAGGAACCGGGGTCCTCCTGGGGAGCGACTACATCGAGGGGGTCGTCCGGTTGGACGTGGGTCTCGTGCTCATCCATGACCTGGAGAGTTTCCTGTCGCTCGAAGAGGAAAAGTCGATCGCCGGCGCCATGGCCGAAATGGGCGGGAAGCAATGAGCGCCCGCTTGTCCGAGGGACAGATGGCCAGGTTCACCACGTTCGTCGAAACGCGGATCGGACTTCGATTTTCGCCGTCCAACCGCGGCGAGCTGGAGCAGAGGATCGCACGCGCGGCATTGGAGACCGGCTTCCCAAGCAGCGTCGAGTTCGTGGAGCAGCTTACGCGCTCCCCGCTGAGCAAGGAACAGCTTGAGACCCTCGCCAGCCACCTGACGGTCGGCGAGACGTATTTCTGGCGGGACAAGGAGATTTTTCGGGTATTTCAGGAACGGGTCATTCCCGAGCTCGTCGCGCGGCGACGGGAGGAGGGAAAATTCCTTCGGATATGGAGCGCCGGGTGCGCCACCGGAGAGGAACCCTACTCGATCGCCATTCTGTTGAAGGAGACGATCGCCGACATCTCGGAATGGAACGTCACGATCCTCGCGACCGACATCAATCCCCAGTTCATCGAAAAGGCGGTTCGAGGAGTCTACCGGGATTGGTCCTTCCGTGACGCCCCGTCGTGGCTGGAGGAAAAATACTTTATCTCCGCGGAAGACGGGGGGTTCGAGATTTCCCCTTCCCTCAGGGGGATGGTGGACTTCCGCATGCTCAACCTTGCGGAGGATACCTACCCCTCGCTTTTCTCGAACACGAACGCGATGGACCTGGTGTTTTGCCGCAACGTTCTGATGTACTTCTCGCCCCAGGTCATGAGCAGGGTTGTCGAGCGCTTATCGCGCTCGCTTATTGCCGGCGGCTGGCTCATCGTGAGTCCGACCGAGATCCCGCAAGTCCAGGGCGCACCTTTCGGCGTCGTGATGCTCTCGGGTGTTCATCTTCTTCGGAAAGAGGAAGCCCCGGAAGCGCAATCCATGGCGCTTCCCGTGGAAGAACCCGCGAGGACTTCCGTTGAGCGGCTCGAGTCGCCCGCCTCGCGTTCCGAGGTTCCCAGTGTCGATCAGGGCGCTTTCCCCGCGCCAGCCCACTCCCTCGAGGAGCGCCTTGAGCGAGCGGCTGATCTTTATCAGCGTGGGCTTTATATGGAGGCGGTGGAGGCATTGCGCGGCCTTCTCTGCGCCGCCCCGGAGAATGGGGATGTCCTGGCATTGCTCGCCCGATCGTACGCGAACCTCGGCAGGCTTCCGCTTGCACGGGAGTGGTGCGAGAAAGCGATCCGTGCGGACCGGCTGAGCCCGTCGCGTCATTTCCTTCTCGCCACGATCATGGAGGAACAGGGAGATCCACAGGGGGCGCAACGGTCTCTCCGCCAGGCGCTCTACGCGGACCCGGATTTCGTTCTCGCGCATTTCTCCCTCGGCCACTCAATGCTCCGCCTGGGCAAGAAACGGGAAGGGGAACGGCACCTGCGCAACGCCCTCTCGCTGCTGCAGGAGCACGAACGGGAGGAAATGATCCCTGAGTCCGAAGGAACGACGGTGGGGAGGCTCAGGGAAATGATCAGCGGGTCGTTGAACGGGAGCGGCGGATTATGACCGAAGAGACGCTGAAGATTCTCAAAGCTCGGGCTGGGATGCTCGCGCGGAAACCATTGGAACAGGAGCAGCCGTCAGGAGATCTGCTCGCCGTCACGGAGTTTTTGCTCGCTCACGAACGTTACGCTCTCGAGTTCCGGTTCATCCGGGAGATCTGTCCGTTGAAGGAGCTGACACCTTTGCCGTGCACTCCCCCGTTTGTGCTCGGGATCATGAACCTTCGCGGCCAGATCCTTTCGGTGATCGACTTCAGGCGATATGTGGGTCTCCCCGTCAAGGGGATCCCTGAACTGAACCGAGTCGTCATCCTGAAATCGGGGGACATGGAGTTCGGCATCCTGGCGGACGAGATCCTCGGGATGCGGACCATGCCCCGGCGGGAGATGCGGCAGCAACCCTTTCAGACGGGGATTCTCGCGCATTTCATCATGGGCATAGCGTCGGACGGGTGCATCGTCCTGGACAGCGAGAAGATCCTCGCCGATCGGAAGATCATCGTGGAGGAAGAGGCAGGATCATGATAAGCATTTTCAAGTCAGATGCTCGGCTTGCGTCTCTGATCGCCACCCTTGTCACGCTCGCCATGCCTGGGGCTGCGGGCGCCGACACGATCAAGATCGGCGCGATTCTGCCCCTCACCGGCAATTCCGCCTCGAACGGCAAGAGCATGAACGATGGGCTCCAGCTGGCCGTCGACGAGATCAACAAGAGAGGTGGTGTATATGGGAGCAGGTTCGAGCTCGTAGTCGAAGACAGCAAGAGCGATCCACAGGCCGCGGTGGCGGGATTCAACCGGATCGAATCGACCCGCCAACCCTCCTGCTATGTGTCCTTCCTGAGTTCCGTAGGAATGGCGCTGGCGCCTCTTGCGGAGGAAAAGCAAGTCGTGCTGGTAGGTCTTGTGACGGCCGCGATCGACTTCACCAAGGAGCGTGAGTGCGTCTATCGCTATTGGCCGCTCGGCCAGGCATATATCGCACCACTTTTTCGCATCCTGCAGGATTTGAAGGTGAAGAAGCTGGGCATTCTCTATCAGAACGAGGAGTTCGGCAGGGAGCAGCAGCAGCTCATAGCGAAGCAGTTTGCGAGCGCAGGCGGAACCGTGGCCAGCGAATCCGTCGAATTGAAAGACACGGACTTTCGATCGAAGATCGCGCAGCTGAAGGATCGGGAGGCGATCTATGTCGCATGCCTCGGCAATGTCCTCCTCGGCGCGCTGCAGCAGCTGAAGGAGGCTCGTTACCAGGGATCGATATTGACGACGGCAGGCGCGGCCAATCCCGCGCTTTTCGCCCAACCCGAGTTGGATGGCGTCTACATTGCCGCACCGATCATCCACAATCCCGGCTATCTCTATGCCAAGGAAGCTTCCGACAAGTTCGAAGCAAGGTACAAGAAGCCGTTCGACCAGTGGGCTGCCTCTGGCTACGACTTCCTCACGCTTCTTCCAAGTCTTCTCAAGGATCGGAAGGTATCCCGGCAAGGCGTGAGGGATGCGCTGGCGGGCGGATTCGAGTATTCGGGAGTATTCGGTCACCTGAGAGTCAAACCGGGGGAGCATGACATGACCTTCCTATTCTACCCTGCGCAGATTGTGGACGGATCTCTCAAGTATCGGTAGGAAGAAGGGAAACGCATTTATATGAACAGACTGGGAACGAAACTCATCGCGGGCTTCCTTCTGCTCGTCCTGATGATCATGGCATTGGCGTTCTATGCCACGTACGCGAGCCAGAAATCGCTGCAGGACAGCATCGGCCAAAACTCGGTGTTCGTGGCGAACGAGATGCTGGTGAACATGAATATGGCGATCTACTACTGGATCGACAGGCTCGAGCTGAGGGCGATGGATCAAGCCATCCAGAAGACGGTATCGGCTTCGAACAGGGATTTCGACACCATGATATCCGTTTCCTCCTACATGGACCGGATGGACAAGGAATGGGAGGCGGCCTCGAAAGGCGAGTCACTGCCGAACGTCCAGAAGCTTGTAGGAAATGACCTTTCGGAGGAGCTGAGGAGGCTGTACTTCACCCACTTCGAGAAAAAACTGGGCACCCAAATCGTCGCCGAGATCATCGTCACAAACAGATATGGGGCCGCGGTGGCGGCAACTGGGGTGGGAGCGCGCTATCGCCACGACGGGGAAGCCCTGTGGCAGCGCGCAAAGGAATCGGGATTCTCCGTCGGCATGGTTGAGCAGGATGAAGCGAGCGGGACATCTGTCCTCCCCGTGGTCGTGGCGATCAGCGACCCGCAGGGGAGCTTCGTCGGCGTTCTCCTGGCGAAGATCTCCGCCGACTCCATCATCCGCAACGCGGTCATCACCTACAAGAAATTCGAGACCACCCAGGTCAAGCTGACCACCACCGACGGCAGGCTGATCTTCGCGACCAAGGCGTACAGGTTCCTGGAGGATGTCTCCCAGAAGGAGTATTTCCGCAGCGTCAAGAGCGAGTCCGGTTCGTTCATCGCCTCGGAGGAAGGCAGGGCGACCCTCTTTTCGTATACGCGGGACAGGGGATACCTGAGCTTTCCCAGCATGCCCTGGATACTCCTGGTGTGCCACGACGTGAAGGAGGTGCTGGCTCCGAGCTTCGCATTGCGGAACAACATCATCATCGCATCCGCCATCCTCATCGTCGCGGGCATTCTGCTAGCCTTCCTCCTCTCACGATCCGTTACCAGGCCGATCATCGCGCTGCAGAGGGCAGCCGCCGAGATAGCGCGGGGGAATCTGGCGTACGAAATCAAGCCGCGGGGCAGGGACGAGATCGGCATGCTGGCCCGGTCGTTCGTCGAGATGAAGCAATCGCTCCGCCTGCAGATCAAAGAGCTCATCGACGGGGCGAACATCCTGGCGACTTCGACCAGCGAGATTTCTTCCTCCACCTCCCAGCTTGCCTCCAATGCGTCCGAGACGGCGGCTTCCATCAGCGAGGCGACGACGACCGTGGAGGAGGTCAAGCAGACCGCCCAGCTTGCCGCCCAGAAGGCGAACCAGGTATCCGCGGACGCGCAGAAGACCGCCGATCTGTCCCGCAGCGGACGACAGGCCGTTCAGGAATCGGTTGCAGCCATGAACCGGATCAAGGGCCAGGTGGAGTCCATCGCGGAGAGCATCGTGCGCCTCAGCGACCAGACGCGGGCGATCGGGGAGATCATCGAAACGGTCAACGGCCTTGCGGACCAGTCGAACCTTCTGGCCGTCAACGCCGCGATCGAGGCCGCGCGGGCGGGCGAGCAGGGCAAAAGCTTCACGGTGGTGGCCCACGAGATCAGGAATCTCGCCGAGCAGTCCAAGCGCGCGACGGTGCAGGTCAAGACGATCCTGGGGGACATCCAGAAGGCGACGAGCGCCGCCGTGATGGCGACCGAACAGGGCAGCAAGGCAGTGGATGCGGGGGTGCGGCAGTCGACCGGAGCCGGGGAGACCATACAGCGGTTCGCCGAGAACATCGAGAAGGCGGCGCAGGCGGCATCGCAGATCGCGGTGTCCAGCCAGCAGCAGCAGGTGGGGATGGACCAGATGACCCTCGCGATGGAGCATGTCCGGGAGGCGAGCAACCAGAACGCGCAGAGCTCCCGGCAGCTGGAAGCGGAGGCGCAGAACCTGCATAACCTCGGCCAGAAGCTCAAGGAGCTCGCGGAGAGGTACAAGGCATAGCCGAAGGCGCCGCCATGGGGAAAAAGGACGAAGTGTTTCTTGCGAAGCTCATGGAGACCTTCCGCGTGGAGGCGGAGGACCACCTCGGGAAGATGTCCGCTGGGCTCCTCGATCTGGAGAAAGCCGGGTCAACCGAGGAGAGATCGAGGATCGCGGAGATCGTCTTTCGCGAGGCGCACAGCCTGAAGGGCGCGGCACGGGCCGTCAACCTGGGCGCGATGGAATCCGTCTGCCAGTCTCTGGAGAGCGTTTTTGGATCGGCAAAGCGCGGCGAGCTCGTCGTCAATGCCGAGCTCTTCGATACCCTCCACCAGGCTCTCGATGCGGCGCGCGGGCTGCTTTCCGGACCCGACGATGCGGAACGCACGAGATTGCCGAGCGAAATTCTTCCGCGGCTCGAGCGCCTGGTGGAAAAAGCGGGAAGTCTCGATGCCCCGCCTCCTCCCGAGATCCCCGCTCACGCTCCTGGGGGATCTCCGGTCGCCCCCGTCGAGCTCTCCGACACCGTGAGGATTTCCACGAGAAAGCTCCTTGCGCTCCTGCTGCTCGCTGAAGAGATGCTCTCCGTGAAGCTGGAAGCCGACCAACGGGCCGCGGAGTTGACCGACCTGCAGGAGCACGCGGAGCGCTGGAGAAATGAATGGAATAAGGCCGCGATGGAGGCAACGAGGGCGCGCCCGGCGCTGGAGAGCCTGGCCGCGCAGGACGCAAGAAAGGAGATTCTTGCCCCGATCGAAAGAGCGCTCGATTTTCTTGCTGCTGGTCAGGAGCGGATCGCCTCTCTGACTGAGAAAGCCTCCGTCTCGGCGACCGCCGCCGAGCGCGACCGGGAATCGAGCGAAGGGATGTGGATTAATCTGCTGGAAAGCGCGAGGAGCGCGCTCCTGTTTCCTTTCTCGTCGCTGCTGGAGCTTTTCCCCCGCATGATACGCGACCTTGCCCGCGAACAGGGAAAGGAGGCGGAGCTGGTCGTGAGAGGGGACGCTATCGAGGTCGATCGCCGTATCTTGGAAGAGCTGAAGGATCCACTCATCCATATGCTGCGGAATAGTGTCGGCCACGGGATCGAGAAACCCGAGGAGCGTACCAGGAAAGGAAAGCCCCGCGGGGGAACGATCGCGATCGAGATCGCGCAGAGGGACGGTAGGATGGTCGAGCTCGCGATGTCCGACGACGGGACGGGAATCGACGTGAAGGCGGTGAAAGCATCCGCCGTTCGGACGGGCGCGATATCTCGCGCGGAAACCGACGGTATGGGCGACAGTGACGCCCTCGACCTCATCTTCCGATCGGAGGTGACCACGAGCAGGCGTGTCGACGGTATCTCCGGCCGAGGGCTCGGGCTCGCCATCACCCTCGAAAAGGTGAAGAAGCTCGGGGGAACGATATCGGTGGTGAGCGCGCCATCCACAGGCACGACATTCCGAATCCTCGTCCCCGTGAGCCTCGCCAGCTTCCGCGGGGTTATCGTGCGCGTTGCCGATCGGCTCTTCGCCATCCCCACCTCGGCGGTGCGCCTCGCCCTGCGCATCGACCCAAAGGAGATCAGGACGGCAGGGAACAAAGAATTCCTGCAAATCGGCGAAGCGGCCGTTCCTTTCTCGTCCCTTCAGACCGTACTTGGCCTCGAGGGTGCGCGCGAAGTCGCGGGCACGCCCATCCAGGCTGTCATTCTGGAGGTGGATGAAAAGACAGCGGCTTTCGGAGTGGACGAAATCATCTCCGAGCAGGAAATTCTTGTGAAAAGTCTCGGCAAGCAGCTCGCCCACATTCGTGGCGTTTCGGGAGCCACGATCCTCGGCTCGGGTCGGGTCGTGCCCATCCTGAACGTCACGGACATGATGAAAACGGCGCGCGATTCTGCCGTTCGCCCGCCGCGCGAAACAGTGGAAGAGAGGAAAGTCGATACGGAAAAAAAGTCTCTACTCGTTGTCGAGGACTCCATCACGTCGCGGATGCTGCTGAAGAACATCCTCGAATCCGCCGGCTACCGGGTGAAGACTGCGGTCGATGGACTGGAGGCATTCACCGAGCTGAAAACCGCCGCCTTCGACCTCGTGGTGTCCGACATCGACATGCCGCGCATGAACGGGTTCGAACTGACGGCAAGGATCAGGAGCGACAAGGACGTCGCGGAGATTCCCGTCGTTCTTGTGACCGCGCTCGACTCCCGCGCGGACCGTGAGCGGGGAATCGACGCGGGGGCCAATGCGTACATCGTGAAGAGCAGCTTCGACCAGGGCAACCTGCTCGACATCGTTCGCAGACTGGCATGAGGAGGAAGCGATGATCAACCTGCTCATCATCGAGGATTCCCCGGTCGTCCAGCTGCTTTTGAAGGAGATCTTCAGCTCGGATGGCGACATCCGGGTCATCAGCATCGCATCAACGGCCGAGGAGGGTTTCGAGTTTCTCTCGCGCGAGAAGCCGGATGTCATCACCATGGACATCCAGTTGCCGGGGATGGACGGCCTGGAGGCGACACGCCGCATCATGGAGACCAGGCCCGTGCCGATCGTCATCGTGACGGCGAGCTGGGAGCCGACCCATGTGGAGAAGACCTTTCGCGCACTCGAGGCGGGAGCCGTGGCCATCGTGCAAAAGCCTTCCGGGCCGGGCCACCCCGATTTCCGGAACATTGCGGAATACCTGGTACGAACCGTGAAACTGATGGCCGAGGTCAAGCTCGTGAAACGCTGGTCGGGCAGGCGGCCAGGACCCTCCGCTCCCTCGGGGCCGGCTGCGGGGTTGTTCGCGCCCTCCATACGGACGATCGACGTCGTCGCCCTCGGCGCGTCGACGGGAGGCCCGCCCGTGATCAAGACGATCCTTTCGGGACTGGCGAGCGATTTCCCGATCCCCCTCCTCGTGGTCCAGCACATGGCGGTCGGATTCCAGGAGGGAATGGCGAGATGGCTCCAACAAGATACCGGATTCCCGATCTCCATCGCGCGGGCCGGCGAGCTCATCGGCTCCCGTCACGCCTATCTCGCGCCCGACGGCTTCCACCTGGGGGTGGAGCGCAATGGACGAATCCTTCTCAGCCTGGACTCACCCGAGCGCGGACTGCGTCCCTCCGTCTCCTTCCTCTTCCGATCGGTTGCTTCCTCTTTCGGAAGCCGAGCCGCGGGGGTGCTGCTCACGGGCATGGGTGAGGATGGGGCGAGGGAGCTGAAGACGATGCGGGAGAAAGGCGCGCTCACGATCGCGCAGGATGGGGAGAGCGCTGTCGTCGACGGCATGCCGGGCAAGGCGAGAGAGCTTGGCGCCGCGACCCACGTGCTTCCGCCGGAAAGGATCGCGGCGGCTCTGAACGGTATGGCGGCGTCATGAACGACGGGAAGGACATCCTTGTCGTGGAAGACAGCGCAACCCAACGCGATGCGTTGAGACACACTCTCGAGTGCAACGGCTACCGCGTGCGAACCGCGGCCAACGGCAAGGAGGCGATCGCAGTCCTCGACAGCTCAGCTCCTTCGCTGGTCATCGCCGATATCCTCATGCCAGAGATGGATGGGTACTCCCTGTGCCGGTACCTCAAGGGACACAAATACTATAAAGGCATCCCCGTCATTCTCATGACTTCTTTGGGAAGCACGGAGGACGTCATCGCCGGCCTCGAATGCGGTGCAGACTATTTCCTCACCAAGCCTTGCGAGGAGGAGTATCTCGTCGCCCACGTCCGAAGCATCATCGAAGAGTTCCGGTTTCCCCTTCGGGAAACCGGAAAGACAAGGATCGATTTCGAGCATGCCGGCAGGAAGCACCACGTCACATCCAGCTATCGGCAGATCATGCGGCTCCTGCTTTCCACCTACGAGGGCGCCATCCAGGTGAACAGGAGGCTTGCAGCGACCCAAAGCGAGCTGGAAAGGTTCACCCGGGACCTAGAAAAAAAAGTGGACGAAAGAACCTCGGCGCTCACGGTCGAGATAGACGAAAGAAAACGGGTCGAAGAAGCGCTGCGCAAAAGCGAGGAGAAATACCGCTACCTGGTGGAGAACATCAACGAGATCATGTTCACCGCAAATGGAGGGGGGGTCATCACTTTCATCAATCCTGCTGCGGAAAGGGTGAGCGGGTACCGACTCGCGGAGATAGTCGGTCGCTCCTTCCGGAGGTTCATCCTGCCGGACGATCGCGCCGCTGTGATGGAGAACCACCGAAAAACGCTCCTCGGCCGACCGGAACCGATCGAGTGCAGGATACTGACGAAATCGGGTGAAACCCGCTGGGTCAGGTTCCAGAACCGCCCGATCATGCGAGGGCGTCAGATCGTCGGCGTCCAGGGCGCGATGATGGACATCACCGAGCACCGGAGCCTCGAGGAGCGGTTTCTCCAGGCGCAGAAGATGGAGGCCGTGGGGAGGCTCGCCGGAGGAGTGGCCCACGATTTCAACAACATGCTGATGGTCATCCAGGGGTTCAGCGACATCATGGCAAAGAGCCTTCCCACCGACGACAAGAGGCAGATGTATGTCGGTGAGATCAGGAAGGCGACGGAGCGCGCCGCCTCGCTCACTCAGCAGCTCCTCACGTTCAGCCGCAAGCAGGTGTCCCAGAGCGAGGTGCTGAGCCTGAAAACCATTATCGCCGACACGGAGGCGATGCTCAAGCCCCTGATCGGCGAAGATATCCAGCTCGTGGTTTCCACCGACCCGTTGACGCCGGATGTCAAGGCCGATCGCGGTCATCTCGTCCAGGTGCTCATGAACCTCGCCGTGAACGCCCGCGACGCGATGCCCAGGGGCGGAACTCTCGCGATCAGGACCTCTCTCATGATCATAGACGAAACGAGCCCCGCCCAGCCCGATGTACAACAGGGGGAGTACGCGGTGTTGACGGTGAGCGACTCGGGTACGGGCATCCCCCCGGAGGTGCGCGCGCACCTGTTCGAGCCTTTCTTCACCACGAAGGAAAAAGGGAAAGGCACGGGCCTTGGACTTGCCACCGTGTACGGGATCGTGAAGCAGAGCGGGGGTCACATATGGTGTCTGAGCAAGCAGGGCAGGGGCACCACTTTCTCCATCTACCTGCCGCGCACGAAGGAGGAAGGAAGGGAGCCCGCGATCGCCGAAGCCGCGCCAGAGCACTACCGGAGCAGCGAGACCGTTCTCCTGGTCGAGGACGAGGATTCGGTCCGACAGATCGTGCGCACCGTCCTGGAGCAGAACGGCTACACGGTCCTCGAATGCAGGAACGGCGCTGAGGCACTCGGGACCTTTGCGCAGGACCATGAGGGGATCGACCTCCTAATAACCGATATGGTGATGCCAGGGATGAGCGGGATTGAGATAGCCGAAGCGATCAACCGCAAGAGGCCGGGAATCGGGATCATCGTCATGTCGGGCTACGGAGACAGGGAAGCAGGCATGCTCGGCGGCCTCAGCGCTCCCGGCCTGTTCATTCAAAAGCCATTTCGGTCCGAAACGCTGCTCAGAAACGTGCGCATGGTTCTCAAGAGGGAGAAGTGAAGAGTGACAGGCGAGGAAGCGGGGAAAACGATCCTCCTGGCCGATGACGAACCGGGCATCGTGCTGCTGCTGAAGACCCTTTGCCAGGGCATGGGCTTCCGGACGATCGAAGCGTCGAACGGGCTTGAGGCGGTGGAAAAGACCGTCCGCTTCTTGCCGGACCTGGCGATCATGGACGGTGCGATGCCGGTGAAAAGCGGTTTCGAGGCCACCCGGGAGTTGAAGTCCAACATGCTCACGGAGCACATTCCCATCATCATGCTGACGGGTCTCCAGACACGCGAAGACCGGCTGAAGGGAATCACGGCCGGCGCGAACGACTTTCTCACGAAGCCCGTCGACTCCGAGGAGCTCGCCCTCAGGGTCAGGAACAACCTGAAGATCAAGGAATACCACGATTTCCTGAAGGATCACGCCGAGATCCTCGAGGAGCAGGTCCGCGAGAGGACGATGGAGCTTCGCAGGACCCTCGACGAGCTGAAGAAAGCGAGCGGCCTGGTCACGCGGGGCTATATCGATACGATCTTCCGGCTCGCGGTGGTCTCCGAGTACAAGGACGAGGACACGGGCTCGCACATCAGGCGGATCAGCTTCTACTCGAAAGAGCTCGCCTCCACCCTCGGCATGGACGCGGATTTCACGGAAGGGATTTTCCACGCCTCCATCATGCACGACATCGGAAAGGTAGGGATCCCCGACAGCATCATGTTGAAACCGGGCGCACTGAGCCCCGAGGAATGGGAAACGATGAAATCCCACACCGAGAGGGGCGCCCGCATACTGAGCGGCTCGGACTCCCCCTATCTGAAAATGGCGGAGGAGATCGCGCGATCCCATCACGAGCGCTGGGACGGGAGCGGGTACCCGTCGGGATTGAGCGGAGAGTCCATTCCCATCGCCGCGCGGATCACGAACATCGCCGATCAGTACGACGCGCTGCGGACGCGGCGGCCGTACAAGCCGGCCTTTTCCCACGCGGGGGCCGTCCGCATCATCACCGAGGGCGACGGGAGGACCATGCCGCGGCATTTCGATCCCCGGATTCTACAGTGTTTCTCAGCGCACGCCCGGTGTTTCGAGGAGATCTACGAGGAAAAAAAGGATGAATGACGACGGGCGGGTCATCAGCGTCCTGATCGTGGAAGACAGCGCCACGCAGGCGGAGAAGCTCAGGGCGAGCCTCGAGGCACACCGCTACGCGGTCGTCGTGGCCGCCGACGGCGCCGAGGGGATCACGATCGCCAGCGAACGCCGGCCGGACATCGTGATCACCGACATCGTCATGCCCGGCATGGACGGCTACGAGTTGTGCAGGGCGATCAAGGCCGACGAGCGCCTGAAGGGCACGCCCGTGATCCTGCTCACGAGCCTGTCCGATCAACAAGACGTCATCAAGGGCCTGGAGTGCGGCGCCGACGGCTTCATCGTGAAAACCGGCTCGGAAACTCTTGTCCTCGAGGGCATCGATCAGTTGCTGAGGACCCGCGAGCTGAATGTTCGCGATGAAGACCTGTCGGGGATCCGGGCCTGGTTCGACGGACAGGAACGCCGGATTGTCGCGGAGCCGCAGCGAATCTTCGACTTTCTCATCTCCACCTACGATGCGGCCATGCGCAGCAATGCCGAGCTCATCAGGGTGCGCGACGAGCTGCGCATGCTGAACGATCTGCTCGAGACGAAGGTGAAGGATCGCACCGAGGAGCTCTCGTCGATGTATCAACAGCTCTGGCACGCCGCGAAGCTCGCGACGGTCGGCGAGCTGACCGCCAGCATCGCCCACGAGCTCAACAACCCGCTCCAGACGATTGGCCTGCGCGTCGAATCGCTCTCGATGCGGCTTTCCGACGACCCGGCCGCGCTCAAGGCGCTCTCTGTGGTGGAGAAGGAGCTGGACCGGATGGCCAACCTGGTGAAGAACCTGCTGCAGCTCAGCCGGCGGGAAGAGCACCGGATCTCGACTGTGAACGTGGTGGAAGAGCTCGAAAAGACTGTCGAACTCCTGTACTACCACCTGAGAAAGTTCGGCATCGAGGTCAGGAAGGATTTTCAGCGCGGAATCCCCATGATCATGGCCGACCCTGAGCAGCTTCGGCAGGTGTTTCTGAACCTCTTCACCAATGCGAGCGATGCGATGCCTTCGGGAGGGACTCTGACCCTCCGTGCGCGCGGCGGACAGAACCTCCTTATCGAGATCGTCGACACTGGCACCGGCATCGCCGCGGCCGATCTGCCGCGGGTGATGGAGACCTTTTTCACGACAAAGCCTTCGGGCAAAGGAACGGGATTGGGCCTGCCGATCTGCCGGCGCATCGTAGAAGCCCACGGCGGAAGGATCTCCATCGAGAGCGAGCCGGGCAATGGAACGACAGTCCGAATCGTCCTTCCGGTGGACAGGGAGGAGGGGCGAAATGAACGATGACGATGCCAATCTCGCCCCGATCTCCGCTCCGGTGGCCGGACCCCTGGGTCGGATTGTCCTGGTTGACGATGAACCCAATCTGCTCGCAGCTCTCAAGGAAATGATAGGCGCCCATGGCTACGAGGTCGACGGGTTCTCCACGGGCGTCGAAGCGCTCGCCGCGCTGAAGGCGACGGATTTCGATATCCTCCTGACCGACCTGATGATGCCGGGGATGAACGGGATCGAGCTGTTCCGGCAGGCCGCGGAGATCGACCCCCACATCATCGGGATCATCATGACGGGACACGCGACCGTCCAGACCGCCATGGTAGCCGAATGCACCACCGAACTGCGGGCGGTGAACCGGGAACTGGAGGCGTTCTCTTATTCCGTCTCGCACGACCTCAGGGCGCCGCTGCGGTCGGTAGACGCGTTTGAAGCAGCCCACCGTAAAGGCGATACACCATGACCAGCAAGAACTATGTCCTCGCTATCGATAATGCACCAGCATCTCTCAAGTTTCTGATGGGCATCCTCTTGGTAAGATTTCTGCCGATACTGTTGGCTTTCTGTATCTGTGCTTCGGCCTGCGCACAGCAAGCGGGGCCGGCGGCGACGGCTCCGCTTGCGGACGCGCCGCTGCTCCCGGCGGCCGGCAACAACGTGTCGCTCTCGCCAGATGAGCAGCAATGGCTTTCACAGCATGAGTGGATCCGCATCGGCATCACCGTGATTCCTCCGCAGGTTTTTCGTAACGATGGCAAGTACAAGGGACTTTCCATTGACTATATCCAGCTCATGGAGCGCAAGCTTGGGTGCCGGTTCGATCTGGTTCCCTACGCGACATGGAACGAGGTTATCGAGGCGGCCAAGACGCGCCAGATCGACATGATCTTCGCGGCCCAGCGGACTGCCGAGCGTTTGACTTACCTCCAGTTCACTCAGCCCTACATCGAGCTGGCCAATATGATTTTGGTGCGCAAGGACCGGCAGGGTGGCTCCAGTTTGAATGACATGCAAGGGTGGAGCGTTGCGGTTTCCGAGGGCAGTACGGTTCATGAATACCTGAAAAAGGAGTTCGGTTATCTGGAACTGCGCCCTCTTGCCGACGAACTGAGCAGGTTGATGAAAGTTTCGATGGGCGAAGCCGATGCCATGGTGGTCGAGGTTTCTCGGGCATCCGAGATTCTGGACAAGGGACTTTCTTCCATGACGGATGAAGAGAAGCGGGAAATCAGCCAGCGTTGGATCATCGTTGGAGACAGGAGCATTTTCGCCAGCAGAACGTTCTGGATTATATTTTTCGCGGGGCTGGGAGTGATCACGCTGACGGTCGTGGGAGCCATTGTGTGGAATCGAACTCTCCGGAGGATCGTCAGACAGCTCACTGCGCAACTTAGAGAAGATATCACCGAGCGCAAGCAGGCGGAGGGGGCGCTGATATCTCAAACGTCGATGCTAAATTCGGTCACCAGGGTGCTTCGAGAGGCCATCGCGTGTGAAAGCGCAGAGCAGCTCGGCAGAACTTGCCTGGCTGTCGCTGAGGAGCTGACCGGAAGTAAGCTCGGTTTCATTGATGAGCTGAACGCGGAGGGGAAAGCGGACAGCATCGCCATCAGCGACCCCGGTTGGGAAGCCTGTAGGATGCCCAAGACTGACGCGGTGATCCTGCTTAAAAACGTGGAGGTTCGCGGAATATGGGCCAGCGTAATCCGCCAAGGGCGTTCCCTGATCGTCAACGACCCGGCCACACACCCCGACCGCGTCGGGACCCCTCCTGGCCACCCTCCGATCACCTCCTTCCTCGGGGTGCCCTTGAAACAGGCCGGGAGGACGATCGGCCTTATCGGCCTCGCCAATAAGGAAGCAGGCTATACCCCAGCCGACCAGGAGGCCGTTGAAGCCCTTTCCGGAGCTTTCGTTGAGGCCCTTATGCGCAAGCATGCGGAGGATGCATTACGGGCAGCTTCGCTTTATACACGCAATCTCATAGAAACCAGCCTTGATCCATTAGTCACCATCAGCGCAGAAGGGAAAATCACTGATGTCAACAGAGCAACCGAGTATATTACCGGCATTAGCAGGGAAAGGCTCATCGGCACTGATTTCTCTGCTTATTTCACCGAACCGGAAGTAGCGCGTGCCGGGTACCTGAAGGCATTTGCACAGGGTAAAGTCATTGACTACCCGCTTGCCGTTCACCATGCATCAGGCGCGATTACGGATGTGCTCTATAACGCTATCGTCTACAGAAATGAACTAGGCGAAGTTCTCGGTGTTTTCGCTGCGGCCCGTGATATCACCGAGCGCAAGCGGGCGGAGGAGGAACTGCGCCGTCATCGCGAACACCTGGAAGTGATGGTAGCCGAACGCACCGCCGAACTGCAGGCGGTGAACCGCGAACTGGAGGCGTTCTCTTATTCCGTCTCGCACGACCTCAGGGCGCCGCTGCGGTCGGTAGACGCGTTTGCCAAAATGATCGAGGAAGACTACGCGGAGCGGCTGGACGACGAAGGCCGCCGGCTGTTGCAGGTCATCCGTGACAGTGCGCGGGACATGGGTCAACTCATCAGCGATCTGCTTGCGTTCTCCCGGCTAAGCCGGAAGGACCTGAAGATGTGGCGCATCGGAATGAGCGAACTTATCGAAGACGTCCGGCGGCAGGTCGAACAGGTCGAGACCGGTCGGGCCATCCGATGGAACCTCGGCGAATTGCCTCCTGCCTTCGGTGACGAGGCGATGATCCGCGAGGTGCTGATCAACCTGCTCGCCAACGCTGTCAAGTTCACCCGGCCCCGGCTGGAGGCGGCTATCGGCATCAGTGGTCGCGTGGAAGGGAACAACGTCGTCTATTCCTTGACGGACAACGGCGTCGGCTTTGACATGGCGTACAAGGACAAACTGTTCTGCATCTTCCAGCGTCTTCACACGACCGCTGAGTTCGAAGGCACAGGCATCGGCCTGGCGCTGGTGCAGCGTATCGTCCAGCGCCACGGCGGGCGAGTCTGGGCCGAAGGAAAGGTCAATGAGGGAGCGACGTTCTATTTCACACTGCCGTGTCGCAAGAACGAAGAGGAGGAAACACCATGACAACAAGTGGCATCGATATTCTTCTGGTTGAGGACAACCCGCGCGACGTGGAAATGACGCTGCGGGCGCTGAAGAAGCAAAACCTGGCCAACAATGTGCACGTGGCAAAGGACGGCGCCGAAGCCCTGGATTTCATTTTCGCCAGGGGCGCCTACGCGCACAAGGACCTCAACCACATACTGAAGTTGGTGCTCCTTGATCTCAAGCTCCCCAAGGTCAGCGGCCTGGAGGTGTTGCGGGCCATCAAGGGCGACGCGCAGGCCCGCACCATCCCTGTGGTGGTCCTGACGTCCTCTCAGGAAGAGAAAGACATGGTCGAAAGCTACCAGCTGGGGGTCAACAGCTACATCGTCAAGCCCTTGGACTTCGACAAGTTCGTCGAGGCGGTCGGGCAGCTTGGCTTGTACTGGCTGCTTATCAACAAACCGCTGGTGTGACGGGGAAAGCGTCGGTGATCGATCATCGGTTGCCATCAGTCGCGGGACACCGATCGACGATCACTGACAAGGAGAGCTGGTATGGACGTTGACAACAGAACCGTGGACGTGGCCGCAAAGCCGCTGCGCCTTCTCGTTGTGGAGGACTCGCCGAAGGACGAGGAGATTATTGTCCGCGAAATCCGGCGTGGGGGCTTCGACGTGACGTGGAAACGTGTAGAGACGGCGGAGGCCATGCGCACCGCCCTCCGGGAGAAGACCTGGGACCTCATTCTGTGCGATTACCAGATGCCGCAGTTCAGCGGTCTTGCCGCTATCGCCCTGCTGAAGGAAATTGACATCGACATTCCCCTCATCATTGTTTCGGGTGTTATCGGTGAGGAGACGGCGGTGGAGTGCATGCGATCAGGTGCCTATGACTATGTCATGAAAGTCAACCTGTCCCGTCTGGTCCCCGCCATTGAACGGGAATTGAGGGGGGCAGAATCTAGAAGAAAAAGCAAGCTTGCAGAGGAGGTGCTGCGGGTAAAGGATTGGGCCATCGAATCGGCGATAAGCGCCATTGCCACTTCCGACATGGAGGGAAACCTGAACTATGTGAACCCCGCGTTTCTCAAGTTGTGGGGATATAACTCTCCGGCAGAGATACTGGGGAAACCGGCTGTGGGATTCTGGCAGATGAACGAAAAAGCCGCAGAGATCATGGAGGAGGTGCGCACGAAGGGAGGTTGGATTGGGGAATTGGTTGCCCAGGGCAAGGATGGCATTTCCTTCGATGTCCAGATTGCGTCAAGCCTCGTAGTGAACCAAACCGGCCAGCCAGTCTGCTTATATGCATCATTTGCAGATATCACCGAACGCAAACGGGCCGAGGAGGCAATAAGAGAGTCCGAGGAGCGCTACGCCGCCGTCTTCCGGGGCGCTGCAGAGGGGATACTCGTTGCCGACCTGGAGACGAAGAGGTTCATCTACGCCAACCCCTCTATCTGCCGGATGCTGGGTTACTCCGAGGAGGAGATGAAGAACCTCGGCGTCCAGGACATCCACCCAACGGAGTCCCTGGAGCACGTGCTCGGCGTGTTCGCGGCTCAGGTCCGCGGCGAGAAGCGCCTCGGGGCGGAGCTCCCCTGCCGGCGGAAGGACGGCTCCGTCATCTACGCCGATATCACCGCCAGCGCCATGGTCCTCAACAAAAAGCGCTGCAACGTCGGCTTCTTCTCAGACATCACCGAGCGCAAGCAGGCCGAGGAAATGAAGGCCAAACTCGAAGACCAGCTTCGCCAGGCGCAAAAGATGGAGACCGTGGGCCAGCTGGCGGGTGGGGTGGCGCATGACTTCAATAACATGCTGCAGGTCATCATCAGCTACGTAGAGATGTCTCTGGCGAAGGTGGAGGCCGGGCTGCCGCTTCACAAGTATCTGCTCGAGGTCCGTCGGGCGGCGCAGCGCTCGGCCGAGATCACCGGGCAGCTTTTGGCCTTTGCGCGCAAGCAGACGGTGAGCCCGAAGGTGCTGGATTTAAACGACGCAGTGTCGGGCGCGCAGAAGATGATCCAGCGGATGATCGGAGAGGACATCGACCTGGCGTGGATGCCGGAGCACGATCTGTGGAAGGTGAAGATCGACCCCGCGCAGCTCGACCAGATCCTGGCCAACCTGGCGGTGAACGCGCGTGATGCGATAGGCGGGGTGGGCAA
>CAYGXO010000070.1:0-103717 GCA_964353885.1 uncultured Spirochaetaceae bacterium | reverse complement strand
CCGCGGGTGTGGCTGCGCCGCCGACGGTCCGCGAATGATCGGCCATTCCAGGGGAAGTCACACTGTAGTGCCAACAAATTCCTGGCGCGTTCTAATTCCTTACGGAGCAAACACATCATTTTTCGAAGTGTCGAAGACGGGTTTGACCGGCCCGAGCCGCGCATGAAGGGGTATCTCTGGATGCGCCGTTTCCCGCTTCTCGGCAGGTCAACCGGCATCTTCCCTTACCGGCTCGGAGACCGGCTCAGAACACGCCCATGAAAATGACCAACCGCTGGAACAGGTTCATCTACCGCATGTGGGCGCCGGTCTACGATGCCGTGCTCGGCCGGTTGTTCATGCCCGGACGCAAACGAGCCTTGCAGCTCTTGTCGCCGAAGCGGGGCGAACGCGTGTTGATCGTGGGGGTAGGCACAGGCGAGGACCTGCTGTTCCTGCCGCCCGGGGTTGAAGCGGTGGGCATCGACGACAGCCCGGAAATGCTCGCTGAGGCCCGCCGCAAGCTGCCCTGGACCAAGGCATCGGTCGAACTGATCCAGGGAGACGCACAGACTTCGTTGGTTCCAGATGAGAGTTTCGACGCGGCCATCTTGAGCCTCATCCTCAGCGTGGTGCCTGACGGCCGCGCATGCCTGAGCGCCTCATTGCGCGCGCTCAAACCGGGCGGCCGGGCGGTGATCTTCGACAAGTTCATCCCCGCCGAACATGAGCTGTCCCCGGGACGCAAGGTGATGAATGTCTTCAGCACCCTTTTCGGCACAGACATCACGCGGCGCTTCAGCGAACTAGCTGCCGGCTGCGATTGCATCACCACGCATGACGAGCCGAACATCCTTCGAGGAACTTACCGCGTGATGATGATCGAGAAGACCCGATCGGGAGCACGCCGAGAGCCCAAGGGCGAGGGCAGTCCCTAGCGGTACTTCTCCCTGTCCAGGCCGTACCTCTTCATCCTCTCGTACAGAGCGCGCCGCGAGATGCCCAGGGCCTGCCAGGTCGCCGCGATCTCGCCCCGGCTTTCCCTGAGCGCCGCCTCGATCGCCGCCTTCTCGACCCTCTCCATCTCGTCGCGCAGGCGCCCGGGGGAGGCCGGCAGCGACAGCAGCCTCTCAGAATCGAAGCGAAGATCGGGCGAGAACCCGCCAGCCACCCCTGCCCGCGAGGTGATCACCATGCGCTCCACGGCGTTCTTCAGCTCCCGCACGTTCCCCGGCCAGTGGTGGTGGACCATCGCAACCAGCGGCTCCTCGGGAATTGTGGGAACAGGGACCCCGTTCCTGTCTGCGGCCAGGCGCAGGAAGTGGGAGATCAGCAGCGCCACGTCCTCCGCCCTCTCGCGCAGCGGCGGCACGAGGATCGAAAGCACCATGATGCGGTGGGAGAAGTCTTCCCGGATCGTCCCGCGGCGCACTTCCTCCGACAGGTCGACGTTCGAGGCGCAGACCAGGCGAATGTCCACCTTGCGCGGCTTGTCGCTGCCCAGCGGCGCCACGATCCCGTCGTCGAGCACACGCAGAAGCTGCACCTGGGCGCGCGGGGAAATGGTCTCGATCTCGTCCAGGAGCAGGGTCCCGCCGGTAGCCGTGACGAGCTTCCCCTCCCTCTCTCCGACGGCGCCGGTGAAGGCGCCGCGGGCGTGGCCGAAGAGCTCGCTCTCGAGCATCGTCTCGGGCAGGGCGCCGGCATTCACGGGCACGAATGGACCGCGCGCGCGGCCGCTCTGCGCGTGGATCGCCCGGGCCACCAGCTCCTTCCCTACGCCCGTCTCCCCCGTGATGAGCAGGGGGGCATCCGAGCGCGCCGCCGCCTCGATCTGCGCGTACACGTCCTGCATGGCGCGGCTCCTGCCGACCATGCCGAACCGCCCGTCCTCGCCGGGCGAAAACAGGATGAGCTTGCGGCGCAGGTCGCTCGCCTCGCGCACGAGCCGGGACTGCTCGACGGCCTTGGCGACGTAGGCGATCAGCACGTCGTCGTCGAACGGCTTCTCAACGAAGTCGAAGGCGCCCGCCTTCAGGCAGCGCACGGCCATTGCGATGTCGCCGTGGCCCGTGATCATCACAACGGGCGGAGCGCCGGGCCGCGCGCGCACCTCGGCGAGGAACTCCTCCCCGTCCATGCCCGGCATCTTCACGTCGGTGATCACGCACGCCGCATCGGCGAGGCCGGGCCACGCAAGGGCCGCTTCGGCCGACGAGAAGGCCTCGACGGCCCAGGCCCGCAGCCGCAGCATCTGCCCGATGGAGTGCCGGGCAACCTCATCATCGTCGACGACGACGATGAGCTGCACGCCGTCCGCTCGTCCGTTCATGTCGCGGGCCTCCCCGACCCCCCGAGCTCCGCGGGCAACCGTATCGTGAAGCTCGCCCCGCCGCCGGTCCTGCCCGCCGCCTCGATCGTCCCCCCGTGGTCCTGGACGATCGCGCGCGAGATGGAGAGGCCGAGCCCGTGGCCGCCCTTGCGCGTCGTGTAGAAGGGCTGGAACAGCGAGCGGGCAGTCTCCTCGGAAAATCCCCGGCCCGTGTCCGTCACCTCGATCACGACAGGACGGTCTGCGAGGGGATCGCGCCGGCTTGCGATCGAGAGGCGCCGCTCGGCCGCGCCGTCCATTGCCTGGCGCGCATTGGTGAGGAGATTCAGGAACACCTGCGCAAGGCGGATCCTGTCGCCCCAGACGAGGGGGAGGTCGGGCGCGAGCGTCAGGGTCACCTCGACCTCGGAGAGCCGCATCTGCGGCAGCAGGAACTCCATGCTCTCGCGGACGACCCCGTTGATATCGACCCCCGCGCTGGTGCGATCGGTGCGCCGGGTGAGCTCCCTCATCTGGTTGATGATCTTCGCCGCCCGGTCGACCTGTTCGGAGATGAGGCGGAGATTCCCCTTCACATCCTCCTCGCCGCCGAGCCCCTTCTCGATCATGTAGAAGGCGTTGCGGGCGTAGTTGCGGATGCCGGTGAGGGGCTGGTTGAGCTCGTGCGAGATCGCGGCCGCCATGCCGCCCAACTCCGCGAGGCGCGTGGAGTGCTCCAGCTGCTCCTCCTGCTTTCGGGCGAGCTCCTCCAGCTCGCGCCTCTTGCCCTCGGCGTCCCTGCGCGAGGAAAGGTCGCACGCGACGACCTGCACGGCCTCGGCGCCTCCGCGGCTCACCGCCGCCCCCGCCGCCTCGACCCAGAGCGTGCCGCCGTCTGCGCTGAGCACGCTGTCTGCGCGGAGCACGCTGTTGGCGCGGAGCATCCGATATTCGCCACGCGCGCGCGCAAAATCGGACTCGGGCGAACCCTCGGAGCCCGCCTTGACGCCAAGTGAAAGGAAACGGGCCATATCCTCGGCTGGGATGAGCCTGTCAAGCGCAGCCCCGTCAAGCGAGCCCGGCTCCCAGCCCAGCATGCGGCAGAGAACATCGTTGGCCGAGAGAATGCGGCCCCCGGCGTGCACGAGGACGCCGAGAGAGGCGCTTTCGACGAGAACCCGGAATGCCTCCTCGGACTCGGCGAGGAGGCGGCGAGTCTCGGCGAGCCTCGCGCGCAGCAGGGCGTTCGTGCGCAGCACGAGCCGGAGCGCGAGCGCTGCCGCAAGCGCTGCCGCGGCGAGAAGAGGGATGGTGATGATCCAGAAGGTGGCGCCGATTCGCCAATTATAGTGAGGGACCCCTCGCCGTCAAGCCTACCTTGACATTGGCACCCCAATCGCTAGAAATGGAGCCCGCGAAAAGGAGGCTGACTCGATGACGGCGTGGATCCTGCTGGGGGTGTACCTTACCGCGATGATCGCCATGGGCGTCTGGGGCATGAGGAAGACGAAAACCCTCGGGGACTTCTTCCTCGGCAACCGCACGATCGGGCCCTGGGTCTCGGCCTTCGCCTACGGCACCACGTACTTCTCGGCGGTGCTCTTCATCGGCTTTGCCGGCAAGTTGGGATGGAAGTTCGGCTTGAACGTCCTGTGGATCGCGGCGGGCAACGCCGCCATCGGCTCGCTGGCGGCCTGGCTCGTCCTGGGCAGGCGCACCCGGCGCATGACGCAGAACCTCGACACCATGACCATGCCGGAGTTCCTCGAGCAGAGGTTCGGCGGACGGTTCGTCAAGGTGCTGGCGGCCCTGGTGATCTTCATCTTCCTCCTCCCGTATTCCGCCTCCATCTTCAAGGGACTCGGCCACCTCTTCCAGGCCGTGTTCAACATCGACTACACGATCGCCCTGCTGATCATGATCGGAATCACCGGAGTGTACCTCGTCCTGGGCGGCTACTTCGCCATCACGATCACCGACTTCTTCCAGGGCCTCATCATGCTGGGAGGCTCGGCGATCATGATCGCCGTCGTTCTGGGAAAGGCCGGCGGCATCCCAGCCGCTTTTGCCACCGCGGGGGCCAACTTCCTGGCGCACGTGCCGGTGGCCAAGAACCCTCCCTTCATGTACATCGCGATGCTCGCGTCCCTGGTCTTCATGACCTCCTTCGGGCCCTGGGGCCTGCCCCAGATGGTGCAGAAGTTCTACGCGGTGAAGAACGAGAAGGTGATCGCAAAGGCGGCGATCGTCACCTTCGTCTTCGCCCTGGTCATCGGCGCCGCCGCCTACCTCAACGGAGGCCTCACCCATGTGTTCGCCGCGGCGCCCCCGGTCCTGCCATCTGGCGGCCCTGACTGGGACAGGCTCATCCCCGACATGCTGACCAGGATCCTCCCCGGCTGGCTCATGGCCATCATCCTCCTCCTGGTCCTCGCGGCCTCCATGTCCACCCTCTCCTCCCTCGTTCTCGTGTCCGCCTCGGCGATCGCGATCGACCTCGTGAAGAAAGGCTCCCGCGACGGGTCCCTCGCCCTCATCCGGATCCTGAGCGGCCTGTTCATCGTGGTGTCCTACTTCATCGCGCGCTACCAGCTCGCAGTGATCGTGACGCTGATGTCCCTCTCGTGGGGCGTCGTGGCCGGCTCCTTCATGGCCCCGTTTCTCTACGGCCTGTACTGGAAGAGAACCACGAAGGCCGGCATCCTCGCCGGGATGTTCACCGGCATGGCCCTCGCGATAGGTCTTTTTTTCATCCTTGGCCCGGACAACTCGCCCATCGCCTCGACCATCGCCATGATTGTCCCCTTCGCGGTTGTCCCCGCCGTGAGCGCGTTCACCTCGCCGCCGGCGCAGGAGCGCGTCCAGCAGGCGTTCGAAGGGCTCTGAGCTCGTGCGGCCCGTCGATCGGCGCAATTTCCTCGCGATCGCCGGAGACTTCGTCTTTTTCGGCATCGGGTTGAGCTTCGCGAGCCAGACGACCGTCCTGCCTTCGTTCGTCGCGACCCTCACTCGCTCGGCGCCGCTGATCGGGCTGGTGTCGACCCTCGCCACCGGCGGATGGCTGCTGCCCCAGATCTTCGCCGCGAACGCCATCGCGGGAAGGCCGCGGCGAAAGGCGTCCGTCATCATTCCCGCGGCGGCGAGCAGGGTGTTCTTCCTCGCCCTCGGTCCGCTCATGCTTCTCCTCGCTCCCCGGCGTCCCGCCGCGGCCCTCGCAGCTTTCTTCTCGCTGTTCTTCCTTTTCTTCGTGGCGGACGGGATCGCCAGCGTGAGCTGGCTGGACATCATCGGCAAATGCCTCCCTGCGCGGCTTCGAGCGAGGATGATCGGTGTCGGCCAGGCCGGATCGGGGATCGCCGGCATCGCGGTGGGGCTGCTCGTCGGGATCATTCTCTCGTCGAAGCGCCTGCCCTACCCGTCGAACTATGCCCTGCTGCTCTTCCTCGGCGCGGCGATGCTCGCGCTCTCGATAGCCTCGTTCGCGTTCTTGAAGGAGGAGCCCGAGCACACCGGCGCCCGGCCGCTGCCGTGGCCCGAGTACTTCCGACGCCTCTGGCGAATCCTCCGCGGCAACGGGGATTTCCGCCGCGCCGTCGTCGTACAGCTGCTCTTCGGCATGACCGGGATCGCCACGCCTTTCTACGTCATCCACGGGCTCGCCTCGCTCGGTTTCGGCGAGCTCAGCGTGGGCATCTTCACCTCCGCCCAGGTTGCGGGGGGAGTCCTCTCCGCGCTGCTCATGGGATACGTGGGCGAGAAGAAGGGCACTCGCGCCGTCATGCGGATCGGGGGCGGGATATCGCTCGCCACCCCGCTGCTCGCCCTCGCGACCACCCTTGCCGTTCCCCTCGCCGGAACCCTGCTCCCATCCGCGGGGCTGATGTACCTCTACGCGATCGTGTTCGTGATCGTCGGCGCGCAGGCAAACTCCGTCATGGCGGGGTTCATCAACTACGTTCTGGAGCTCGCCCCGGCGTCGGACAGGGCGATCTACGTCGGGTTCGCCAACACGGCGAGCGGGGTTTCGCTTTTTGCGCCGCTCATCGGCGGCGCGCTTCTCGCCGCCGGAGGCTCCTACGGCGCGCTCTTCCTCGCGGCGGCCGCCGGTCCGCTCGCCGGTCTCGCGCTGTCCCTCCGTCTTGTCGAGCCTCGGCGCCGATAGAGCCGCATTCAGCCCCTCATAGCGCTCTTGTATCGTCGCTTTTTTCTCGGTCGGTGCCGGATCAGCCGCCAGTCCCGCTCCTTCCCGCCGGCCCGAGCGCCCCGCTCACCGCCTCGTACACCTTTGTCGCCTGGGCAAGAGCGGTTGTTGCATCCTCCTCGGTGTAGAACTCCGACGGAGTGAGGTCCTCGCTTCCATAGAAGGCGAGCTCGCGGTCGCGCCGCAGCGAGCGGGAAATTTGCATGAGCTCGGGAAGCTGCTCCAAGATGCCCTTCGGCAGCCGCTCGCGGTTGTCCTTCAGCACCGGGCTCACGTCGTGGATGCGCGGGACCTCGATACGGCAGGCGCGCAAGAGCGCCTTGAGCGTGATTTCCACGGCCTCCTGCGCCTCACGAACGACGTCTGCCCAGCTTCCTGCAGCGTGCAGTACCGCAAGGGCCTGCAGCCGCGCGCCCGCTCGGCGCAGGTAGTCTCTTCCGAGTGTGTCATTGTACACGGAGCGCCCCCTGATCACCCTTGACCCAATACGGGTGGCCGTATGCCGTTCGGCGCACCAGCCCGCCCTCTGCGATGACCCTTCTCAATCGACCCAGGAAGCGCTGCGCGCTCCCGTTGCCATCGTGCAGAACGACCCCATCAATCGCCGCCTCGAGCCAGAGCGAGCCGGCCTTCTCGATGCTGTCGGGCAGATGGACGAAGTGGGGGCTGTAGGCGCCGGTGGGCCACGCCTCATCCCATTGGCGGTACAGATGTCGGGACAAAGGCTGCTGGGGGGCGACCACGATGAGCAGGTCGACGTCCGATCCGTCATGCTCTTCACCCCGGGCCTTGGAGCCAAACAGGATCACTCCCACGAGTGAGGATCCAAGCATTTGCCTCACCGCACGCACAAGGGGTTCTTCCACATTTTCAGCAATAGGCTTCGACGGGACACTGCCAAGAAACTCCGTCAACGCCTGCCTGCACAGAGTGTTCAGCGACACATCGCGCGCCGCAGCCAGATGCTGGAGGGCGGCATGCTGCTTCGGAGGGAGCCTCAGCACGAATTTACCCGAAAAGCTTTTGCGCACATGCTATAGTACTATAGTATTACAGGATCGGCAAGGGGGTGACGCCGGTGGCGGCGAGGCTACTTCTTTGGGGTGCGTTCGAGGTCCGGCCGCATGGCCAGAGCCGCCGCCAGGAGCCCCAAGGCGACAGCGGCGCAGAACCAGTACGAACGAGCGATCCCGATTCCGGTCGCGAGCGATCCCACAAGCAGCGGGAAGGTCATGCCGCCGAGGGACAGCCACCCGAAGAGCACGCCCGTCACCGCGCCGGACTGCTCGGGGAACTCCCGCGAGCCGCGTGCCATGAGCAGGGGAAACACCGGGCCGACGCCCAGCCCGTACAGCGCGCACAGCGCCGCCTTCGCGGGCGCCGAAGGCGTCAGGATGAAAAGGAGGATGCCCGCCAGGCCGATCGAGAGGCTCAGGCGCAGATGCGTCTCGGGGCTTATCCGCTTCAGCGCGAGGGGAATCAGCAGCCGCCCGGCGACGACGCCGGCGAGGTAGATGCCCACGACGGAGCTGGACAAGCCCAGGCTCACGTGGAGCTCCGCCGCGAAGTATTCGGCAAGCCAGTATGAGAAGCCCAGATCGATCGCGATGGAGAAGAAGATCATCATCGCGGCAGCGGCGACGCGCTTGTTTTTCAGTATGGCGAGCACCCTTTGCCTCTCCTGGGGAGCGCCCGCGGGAGGCATGGGCAGGACCAGCACGGCGGCGACCAGCAGCAGGGCGAGTCCGGCAGCCTCGACGAACGGCCACCGCCAGGCCAGCTGGGCAGAATAGTTGATCGACACGAGAATCGGCGCCACGAAACTGCCGAGCGCGCCGAAGGACGCCATGACGGAGAGGTTCCTCTCACGCCGGGCGGGAAACATCCCCAGCATGATGCTCTGGCCGATCGCCCCGATCGGGCTGCCCGCGAAGCTCAGCAGGAGGATCAGCAGGGCGGCGACCGCGTAGCTCCTCGTGAACCCCAACACGGAAAGCCCGATTGCAAGAGAAGCGGCGCAGCCGGCGAACAGGGCTTTCCGCGGGAGCCTGTCGCTCGCGATCGCGCCGAGGCTCGTGCCGAAGAAGGAGCCCAGCGAGAGCAGCGTGAAGAAAAGTCCGGCCTGGGCGTAGCCGATGCCCAGGTCGGCGACGATCGCGGGCAGCGACGGGCCCAGCAGGCTGATCACCAGCACCCAGAGGAAGTTGGACGCATAGGCAAGCGCCTGCACGTATTGTGCCCGCGCTCTAGACGGCCGCGTGGCGAAGGGCCTGGGCGACCGTCCAGCCCTCGTGGACAATGCCCACCATGGCCTCGACCATGATCTTCGTGCGGCCGTGCTGCCAGATGTTGCGCCCAATGGCGACGCCCTTTGCGCCGGCCAGGAGCGAGGCGTGCACCTCCGCGAAGATCTGCTCGAGGCCGTCCGATTTCTCCCCCCCAAGGACAACGATGGGCGCCGGACACCCCTCGACCACCCGGCGGAAGCTGTCGGTGTCGCCCGTGTAGCAGGTCTTCACGATGTCGGCCCCGATCTCCTGGGCTGCCCGGGCTGCCAGGAGAATGCCATTCGGGTCCGCGGATTTCATCTCCTTGCCCTTTGCCATGGCCTCGACCATGAGCGGCAGGCCCCACCGCTCGCAGGAATCGGCGACGAGCGATGCCTGGCGCGTGAACTCCCCTTCCCTCTCGTGGCCGAACTTGACGGTCACGGCGGCCGCCGCCGCCCCGAACAGGAGGGCGGTTTCGGGGCTGGAGATGATCTCCTCCTCGAACTTCCCCCCCAGCACCGTGAATCCGCCGGAGAGTCGGAGGATCACCGACATGCCGCGGTCCCATTCGCCCTGCGAGGCGGCGACGATCCCACGGGTGGCGAGGATCGCATCAGCCCCTCCTTCCCTGCAGGCGCGCACGACCTCGGCCGGCTTTTCGATTCCGGCAATGGGTCCCGCGATGCCGCCGTGGTCCAACGCCACGATGACGGTCCTCCCCGTGCTCCGCCTGAAGATCGACGACATGCGGATGGTCTTGCCGATGCTCATGACAGGCTCCTTGGCAGAGAAAGTGGTTGGGAGAGTCTTTCGAAAATCGCCTTCAACCTCCCGTAGGACTCGCGGTACAGGCCGAACATCTCGTCGTAGAGCCTCCTGCTCTTCTCGTCGGGATCGAAGACGGACCCGATCTTCACGATGGCCTCGGAGGCCTCCGCGAGAGATCCGTAGTCCCCCAGCGCGCGGAGCGCCAGGCAGACGTCCCCGATGAGATCGGAATCCTCTGTCGCGGGAACTAGGATCCGCCGGCCCGTGATGTCGGCCTTGATCTGGTTCCACAGCGAGCTGCGCGAAGGCCGGCCCGTGATGCGCAGGTCCTGCACGGCGAGGCCCGCCTCCTCCATCACCTCCACGACGTCGCGGATCGCATAGCCGACGGACTCCGCAACGGCGCGCATCATGTCGGCTGCTCCGTGGTTCAGCGTGAGCCCGATGAAGGCCCCCCTGGCGTTGGGGTCCCAGAGCGGCGCGCGCTCCCCCGCGAGGTACGGCAGGAAGAGGAGCCTGTTCGCCCCGGGAACCGTCTTCTCCATCTCGGCGAAGAGGCTCTCGTAGCTCGCCTGCGCCCTGCCGGTGGCGTTCCTGCACCACTCGAGGGCCTTTCCCGAGGTGGAGATCATGCCCGAGACGTTCCAGCGCCCCTCGGCGATGTGGCCGAGGCAGAGCAGGCGCCCGTCCTGCACCGGCTCACTCGAGCAGAGGTTGATACCCTCGGAGGTGCCCGAGCGCACGCAGGCCCGGCCGGGAAAGACCGTGGCCGTGCCGAGCAGCGAAACGATGAAATCGGGACCGGCCGCGACGACCGGCGTCCCCGCGGGGATGCCGCTCGCCGCTGCCCCCGCGGCGCTCACGGCGCCCAGTATCTTCCCCGAGGCGATGAACGGGGGAAACTTCGAAGGATCCATCCCGAGCGCGGCGATCAGGGACGGCTCCCAGATGTAGCGGGTGAACTGGGGCGCGGGGAGGAAGGTGACGGGGACGCCCGTGAGGAGATAGGCGATGTACTCGGGGCACGAGAAGAAGTGCTTCGCCTCCGCGTACACGCGGGGCTCGTTGCGGAAGAACCAGAACGCCTTGGGCAGGTAGAAGCTGGGATCGATCGGAGCCCCGGATTTCTCCGAGATGATCCTCGCTTCCTCGGCGCCGCGCCTGTCCATCCAAGTCAGCGCGGGGGCAAGCGGCGCGCCGGCGCCGTCCACGGGCACAAGGGTGGGGCCATTCCCGCTCACCACGACGGCGTCGATTGGCCCTGCGCCCGCCGCGCCGAGCCTCCGCGCCGTCTGCGCGAGGCCGGCGATCCACCCCCGCGCATCGGACTCGTGCCACAGGGGATCGGGGTGTGAGATGAGGGCGAGGGGGACCTCGGCGCGCGCGAGCAGGGCGCCGGCTCGATCGAACAGTCCCCCCTTGAGCTGCGATGTGCCGAGGTCGAAGGCGAGGAGCATCAGGGGCCTTCGTGCCGCAGCAGGACCCTGTAGGTCTCCCGCGTCATGGCCGCGCGGATGCCGGCCTCGAGATCCTGGTAGCCGATCGTCCTGCTGATGAGGGGCTTCACGTCGACCTTCCCGAAGCAGAGCAGGCGCACGGCCTGCAGGAAATCGATCTCCGTCCTGCCCTCGCTCCCCGTGACGGTCTGCTCGGACCTGTGCAGCGTGTTGGCGTCGACGGGGATGAGGGGCTTGTCCGCGTAGGCTGTGTAGATGTTCACCCTGCCGGTCTTGCAGATCGCCGCGAAGGCCGCCTCCAGCGCGGCGGGGGCGGGGCTCGTGATGACGCAGGCGTCAACGCCCCTGCCCTCGGTGCGCTCGCTGATGAGCGGGAGCAGCCCGCCGCCTGTAGGGTCGATCGCGGCGAACGCGCCCGCCCTCATCGCCGTCTCGCGCCGGCCGGCGTCCGGGTCCGAGACGAACGCGCGCGCGCCCATGCACGAGGCCACCAGCAAATGCAGCTGGCCCATGGGCCCCGCTCCCATGATCAGCAGGTCCTCGGCGAGGCGCAGGCCGAGCTTCTTGAGCGAATGGATGCAGCAGGCCACCGGCTCCGCGAAGGCTGCCTCCTCGAATGACAGGCCGGCGGGGATCGGGAAGGCCTGCGTCGGTTTCACGGCCACGTACTCCCCGAAGCCGCCCAGCGCCCTGTGGTTCGAGTTGAACCTGTTCTGGCACATGTTGGACTGACCCGTGCGGCAGTAGTAGCACTCCCCGCAGCGCAGCACGAGGTCCAGAGCGACGCGCGTTCCGGGAGGGAAGCCCGGCAGCACGTCGGCGCCCGCGGCCACGACCTCGCCCGATGCCTCGTGGCCGGGGATGACGGGATAGGAGGTCTTCATCTCGCCCGTGAACAGGCGCTGCTCGAGGGTGCAGATGCCGCAGGCCTTCAGCTTCACGAGCAGCTCGTTTGCCCGGGGCACGGGCGCCTCCACGTCGCGGATCTCGATCGTCCCAGGGCCGGTCAGAACAGCAGCTTTCATTCCCTTCTCCTGTCGGACGGCGATATCTTCCTCATACCCGAGACGCCCGGGAGTGACGCCAGATGGCATAGACGATCATCGCGGCAACGGTGATGACATAGGGGAGCGCGAGGATGAAGTCGGCCGGCACGTTCATGATGCCCTGCGCGTAGTTGGAGAGGCTCTCCGCAAGACCGAAGACGAACGAGGCCGCGACGATGCCCCACGGGGTCTTGTTGCCCAGGTAGATCGCCACCAGCGCGATCCAGCCCCTGCCCGAGGATATCTCGGGCACGAACGCCGCCAGCCGCAGCGTGAGGAAGGCGCCGGCCAGGCCGCAGGTCAGGCCCGAGATGAGGATGCCGGCGAGCTGGTAGCGCTTCGGGTCCAGGCCGAGCGAGACGATCGTCGCGCCGCTCAGCCCCGTGCCGCGCAGGCGCAGCCCGAAGGGCGTGCGGTAGATGACGATCGCCGAGACGAGCACGATCAGCCAGGTGGCGTACACGATGATGTCGTGCCCGAACAGGACGTCGCCGATCACGGGGATCCTCTGCAGGGCCGCGGGGACGCTGAAGACGGGCAGGCGCGGGATGTCGGGGAACTGGATCACCCCCTTGGTCCTGAACAGCGTGAAGGCGAGGACCACCGTGAACCCCGAGGCGAAGAGGTTCGTCGCGAGGCCGGTGATGAACACGTTGGCCCTGAGGTACAGGGTGATCGCCCCGAAGAGCAGCGCGAGAGCCATCGAGCAGAGGATGCCGAGGAGGATGCCCAGGAGCAGGCTCCCCGTAGCCGCGGCGAACACGATGCTGAAGAATGCCCCCGTGAGGATGAGACCCTCCAGGGCGATGTTGAGCATGCCCGCCAGCTCCGTGAAAAGCCCGCCGATGCCGGCGAGCAGGAAGGGGGTCATGATGCCGACGGCGTTGTGGATCAGGGGGATCGCGAACGGGGAGTTGTCGGTCATGGCATCTTCCTCCTCCGCGCGAGACCGTACAGGGACTGGGCCGTGACGAAGTAGAAGATGAAGGACTGGGCGATCGCCGCGATCTCGAAGGTGACGTCCGAGCGGAGCATCGCCGCTTTCGCGCCCGCCTCGAGGTAGGCGAACAGGAGAGCCGCGGGGATGACCCCCAGGGGGCTGTTCCTGGCGATGAGGGCGACGGCGATCCCGTTCCACCCCATGCCGGCGGAGAAACCCTTGATGCTCGCCCCGTAGGTGCCCAGCACAAGCAGCCCGCCGGCGAGCCCGTTGAGCGCCCCGCCCAGGACCATGGGCAGCACGAGGTACGTCTGGACGTTGATGCCGGCGTAGCGGGAGAACTCCCGATTCAGCCCGCACATCCGCATCTCGTAGCCCGCGCGGGTTTTCTTCATAAAGAAGAACACGAGCACCGCCGCCGCGACCGCGAAGAGAGCGCTTATGTTCAGCTTCGAAGGGGTGAACAGCTTCAGCAGCGTGTACTGCCGGCCGATCGGGAGGGTCGCGAGGAGGTTGCTGCTCGGGTCATCGAGAGGACCGGTGATGAAGAAGTTCACGACGAGGATGATCGCGGAGGATAAAAGGAATGAGGAGATCATCTCGTCGGCGTTCCACCTCATCTTGAAGAAGCCCGACAGCCCCGCGAGGGCACCCGACACGAGGACCGCGCCGGCCATTGCGGCGAGGCCTCCCAGGTACGCGTTCCCCGTCGGCAGCGCGAGACACACGGCCGTTGCGGCCAGGCCGCCGGCATAGACCTGGCCCTCGCCTCCGAGGTTGAACACCGAGGCCTTGAAGGCGATCGCGATGGCCAAGCCCGTGAACACGAGCGGGACGGCGCTGTTGAGCATGTTGCCGAAGTCATACGCGTTCTTGAACGCGCCAGCGAAGAAGTACAGGAGCGTCTTCCCCGGGGTCTTGCTCAGGAGGAAGACCAGCGCGATCACGAGAATGAACGACAACGCGAGGGTGAAGGCAAGCCCCGTGAGACTCGCCAGCGCTCCGCCGAGGCTCTTCTTGCCCTTCACTTCCGCGCGTCCTTCCCCAGCCCCAGCATGTATTCGCCGATGCGCTCCTTGGACAGGTCGGGCGTGTTCGGCAGGATCGCAACGATCCGTCCCCTGTACATCACGGCGATCGTATCGGCGATCCCGCGGATCTCATCCAGATTGGAGGAGATGAGCAGGACCGCGGCTCCCGCGGCGCGCATCGCCAGTATCTTCTCGCAGACGAACTGGCTGCTCGCCACGTCCAGGCCCCAGGTGGGTTCCGAGACGATGAGCAGGTTGGACGCCGAGGCCAGCTCGCGCGCCAGGATGACCTTCTGGATGTTCCCTCCCGAGAGGGCGCCGACCCGGTCCTGGGGCGTCCCGTCGATCGAAAAGCTCTTCATCAGGCGCTCGGCGAAGCTCTGGATCCTCGCCGCGGCGAGAAACCCCGCCCGAAGGAAGCCGTGTCGCTGCGAGACGATCATGTTCTCGGCCACCGTCGAGGCGAGGCTCGCCCCGCGGCGCAGCCTGTCGGCAGGCACGTAGGCCAGGCCGTTCTCGCGCAGCGCGGCCGTGGAAAGACCCGAGATATCATTGCCGTTATGCAGGATCCTCCCGCTCGAGATGCGGCGCAGGCCCGAGACCACGTCCTCGAGCTCGCCCAGCCCATTGCCGCTCACCCCCGCCACGCCGACGATCTCGCAGGAGCGCACGGTGAGCGAGACCGCGTCCAGAAGGGGCCGGCCGCTTCCTCGCTTCCGGAGGCTGACCTCGGAGAGCTGGAGCACGGGGCCGCCGAATGCCCTCGCTTCGCGTTCCAGCCTGAACAGCACGCTCTTTCCCACCATGAGACGCGCGAGCTCCGCCTTGTCCACCTCGGCGGTGCCGCGGACGGCGACCACGCGGCCCTTCCTCATCACGGTGACCGTGTCGGAGATCTCCTTCACCTCGTGGAGCTTGTGGGTGATGATGATGCAGGTCTTCCCATCCCGGCGAAGGCTGCGCAGGGTGTCGAAGAGCCTACGGATTTCCTGTTCGGTGAGCACGGAGGTCGGCTCGTCCAGGATGAGGAGCTCCGCCTTCCGGTAGAGCATCTTGACGATCTCCACCTGCTGCATCTGGCCCACGGTGAGCTCGGCGACTCTCGCCCTCGGGTCGACGGCGAACCCGTGACTGGCAATCACCTCGGCGATGCGCGCGTTGGCCGCCTCCCTGTCGATGAACAGGCCGCGGCGGATCGGCTCGGCGCCCAGCGCGACGTTCTCGGCCACGGTGAACTCCGGGATCAGCTTGAAGTGCTGGTGGACCATGCCGATGCCAAGCCTTTTCGCATCCAGGGGGCTGTGGATCGCGGTCCGGACGCCGTCGAGTGAGATAGCGCCCGCGTCGGGGCGCTCCAGCCCATAGAGGATCTTCATGAGGGTGGACTTGCCGGCCCCGTTCTCGCCGACAACGGCGTGGATCTCCTGCTTCTGCACGGTGAGATCGATGGCATCGTTCGCCAGCAAGCCGTTGTAGCGCTTCGTGATGCCCGTCATCTCGAGGTACGGCATGCACTCCTCTCGCGGGAAAAATCGCCCTCGCGGCTCTACATCTTCGGGACGGGCAGGGAGAGCGCGCCGCTCCTGAACCTCTTCATGACCAGGGCCATCCTCGCGGCCACATCGGCGGGCACATTCTCCGTGTACAGGGGGTCCTTGTCCGCGAAGTCGACGTAGCCGGCCTTCGC
Source organism: uncultured Spirochaetaceae bacterium (assembly GCA_964353885.1). Lineage (GTDB taxonomy): Bacteria > Spirochaetota > Spirochaetia > SZUA-6 > Fen-1364 > CAVTER01. The sequence continues at coordinate 88,027 of CAYGXO010000070.1, read as the reverse complement.
GTTCACGATGCCAGCCTTGCCGAAGGGGAGCGTTCCCCGCACGGCCTTCTTCACCGTCTCGTAGACCGCCCTCTCCTGGGCAAGGATCGCGCAGCCGACGATCGTCCCCGGCGCGATCGCGTAGGCGTTGGCGTCGAAGTACACGACGTAGCGTCCGCGCGCCTGCGCCGCCTTGATGATGCCCTGGCCCGCGCCTCCGGCGATCGAGAGGATCACGTCGACGCCTGCGTCCATCATGCTGTTGGCGAGGTCGGCAGCCTTGTTCGCGTCCCACCAGTTGCCGATGACCCTGTAGTCGAGGGCGATGGCGGAACTCACGGCCTTGAAGCCCTGGGTATAGCCGGGGAGGATCTCCTTGGTGAGCACTGGGTATTCCTGCGCCACGATCGCCCCGACCTTCAGCTCGGGGGTCGCGCCCTTCATCTTGCTCCCCGTCACCAGGCCGGCCAGGTATCCCGCCATGTAGCCCTGCTCCACCTGGTTGTACATCAGGGTGTAGAGCTGGGGGTTCCCTGCGAGGTATCCGTCCATGCAGATGAACTTCTGCGTCGGAAAGGATTTGCCCGCCTCGGCGCAGATCGCGGGCATCGAGGGGTTCGAGGTCAGGATGTAGGCATACTCGCCCGTTGCCGCGAGGGACATCATCTTCTCGGGCCACTCGGCCTGGTTGAACCCGGCCTCGACAACCTTTAGGGCGAGCTCGGGGAACTCGGCCGCCGCCTTGTTCGCCCCGCTCACCAACTGCTCGTACAGAGGGCTTCCCGCGGCCACGCCGGGAACGAAGATGGCCATGCTCACCGGCGCGGCGAACACCGGCGCCGCAAGCAGCGCGGCGAGAACCGCGACGGCAGGACACACGAGGCTCTTCTTCATACAGACCCCCTCTTCAAGCAGACCTCCTCCTCACTATACAGTAATCCCGTTCTTCCGTCAGAGTCCCCCGACCTCCGTGTTCCACGCGCGCGCCGAGGGGAGCAGGATTGCCGCGGCAGCGTAGCTTGCGGCCGCGAGAAGCCCCAACGTCATCCACCCCGCGCTCATCGCCACCAGGGCCGAGCCTGTCGACGCGAGGACCGACGCCGAGCCGTTCACGGCCCAGGCGTACGCACGACGAGGGCTCGTGGCGCCGAGCCCTCGCATGGCGGCGGGGAACGGGATCCCGAGCAGGGTGCCGGGGATGGCTGTCACGACGAGAGCCCCCGCAACCCGCAGCGCGAGCCCGAGTGGGAGCAGGGCGTGAACGATGAGGGGGAGCGACAGGGCGAGGGCCGCGAGCAGGAGGGCGGCCCCGGCAAGAACACCCCGCAGGCCACGGCCGCTCAGGCGCGCCGAGAGAAGCCCGCCGGCCGCCGAAGCGGCGAGCAGGCCGAACAGAACAACGGCCAGGGTGACCGACGCCCCCGGGAAAAGCAGAGCAAGCGAATCGATGAGGCACATTTCGCAGAGCATGAACCCGAGACCGATCGCAGCGAAGACCGCCAGGGGCCGGCCTCCGCCCAGGCCGCGGGTGCGGGACCGCCCTGCGCCGGCGGCGAGGGGCAGCACGAGCAGCAGCAGGCAGACCACGGCTCCCTCCGCGAGCGCTGCCGCGGCGATGAGCTCCCCCGAGAAGAACAGCAGGTACGCCCTTTCTCCCGTGATCCTGTAAAAATCCCCGATCCGGGACCAGCGGAGGAACCTGCTGGGGAACGGCCTGTCGTCCCGCTGAGGCGCGACGTCCAGAGGATACCGTCGGACAAAGGAAGGGTCGCCGACCAGATCGCGGTAGGCATCCGCGAAGAAAGGCCTGCCGTACCTGTTGAACCTGTCGATCTTGTCCGGGGTGATGCCGGGGAAATAGTCCAGGTCGAAGCCGAGCCGGGCCGCAAATGCCTCCAGACGCGCGAGGCCGGGGCCTGCAACGGGGAGGCGGGACACGAGGATCGTGCAGGTGTCCCAGTTGCGGATGACCGCGAGGTGCTCCTGTGGATCGCCGATCCCCTCCCTTTGCAGCGCCTCGAGGGCGGTGGCGAAGATGCGCACGGAATCCGAGGGAGGGAGAACGAGCCTGCGGGAGATCGCGAGCACGCCGCTTTCTCCGAGGCGCCTCCAGTATGCGCGCAGAGCGTCGACGGTCAGCGTGGCATCTACTGAAAGGCTTGCCATCCCGGGCACGGATGGGCCCCAGCTCTCCACCGCGATCACATCCCACCGAGCGCTGCCGCGGGCGAGGAAGGACCGCGATCCCGTGGCTTCGACGGAGAGGCCCGACACCCGGTAGCTCTCTCGCAGGATGCGGGCAACCTCGGGGTCCTCCACCAGGACGGTGGTCAGTCGCGCGCCCGAGGCTGCCGCGCAGGCGAGGGCAAGCCCGCCGCCTCGCTCGACAACCAGGCAGCTGGCCGCCTCGCCTGCCAGGACGTACGGGGCAAACAGGTGCGAGCTGCGGGCAAAGCCCGCGCCATCGGGCGTCGCCTCCAGGTCGTACACGGCGGTCTGCTCGTCCCCATCCACCACGACCGCCCGCTGGGGCGGGAGAGTCCCCGCGAAGCCGAGGCTCAGACCCGGCGCGAATCTCAGGGAGGAGCCCTCCACCACTTCCACCCTTCCGAGCAGGCCCGTGGAGCGCGAGGTGAGCCTGCTTCCCGGCGCTGCCATGATCTGCGGCAGGCTCTTGTACGGCGACGGCTCCACGGCGAGGGCGGCCCCTGCCTTCACGAGCATCAAGGCAGCGAGCCCTGCCACCAGGGCAGCGCCTGCGAGTCGGGACCGCAGGCCGACACCGGGCCAGAACAGCACGACGAGCAGGGGCGCCATGGCAGCGGCGGCAATGCTGCCCCCCTCGCCCAACACCGGCAGCGCGACGAGCGGCAGGAGCGCTCCTGCACCCGAGCCCAGCATGCCGGCGCACGATAGTACTGCGCTCCTCCCCGGCTCCATCGCATACGCCGTGCACGACGCGAGGCCTGCAGCGAAGAACGGGAGGGAGAGCAGGATGCAGGAGGCGAGGAGGTACAGGGGCTGCAGCCCGTCGACGGGGAAGCGCAGGTAGTCGAGGGGAATGCACTTTAGTAGAAGGAACGAGCCGGCCATAGCGAGAGAGCACAAAAGGCACAGCCCGGGGAACAGCTCCTGCCTGCGCCGGGCCGCCGCAACCCATCTGTCGCCTGCGAGGCTCGCGAAGGTCCCGCCCGCGGCGAACCCGAGCATAGCAATGCCGATCACGAGAAAGGAAAGGTGATTCCCATGGGCGAGTGAGAAGTAGCGGGTCAGCAGAAGCTCGTAGCCCAGCGTCGAGAGCGAGAGTGCCAGGACGGCCGCGAGGATCATCTCACTCCTTCGAGGGCTGTGCCCCGAGCGCTTTGCCCGTCATGGGAACGAAGAGGACCCCGAGCACGTGGTCGACCGTATAGGTGCCCCCCGTGCGGGTCACCAGCACGAGGTCCTGGAAGGCGAAGGGGTTTCCCAGCGGCAGCACCATCCTGCCACCGTCCTTCAGCTGCCGCAGGAGGGGCGGCGGAACGTGGTTCACCGCAGCGGTGATCATGATGCAGTCGAAGGGCGCCTTCTCCTCCCACCCGTCGTACCCGTCGGCCTGACGCGCCGCCACATTGCGCAATCCGAGGCTCGCCAGCAGCTCCGCTCCGCGCTTCTGGAGGCCGGGCCTGATCTCCACGGTGCATACCTCCTTCGCGAGGAGAGAAAGCACGGCGGCCTGGTAGCCGGATCCCGTGCCGACCTCGAGCACCTTCTCGCTCCCCGACAGGCGGAGCGTCTCGGTCATGAGCGCGACGATGTAGGGCTGCGAGATGGTCTGGCCCTCGCCGATGGGGAGCGGCGAGTCGGTGTAGGCGCGGCCCCGCATGTCGGCGGGCACGAACAGGTGCCTCTCGACCCGGCGCATCGCGTCGAGGACGCGCTCATCCCCGATCCCGCGCGCCTCGATCTGCGTCTCGACCATCCGCCGGCGCTCGGCAGCGAAATCCTGAGCCGCGAGCGGAAGGCAGGCGGCGAGGAGCAGGAAGAGGAACAGAAAAAGAGAAGCCGCGGAACGGCGCATCGACTTTTCCCCGGCGAGTATATCCCAGCCGGCGCGACGCCTCAATCCTGCCGGTATGCTTCCACGCGATGAGCGATGCGCAGCACGAGAATGGCGTCTCCGAGCATGGCGTAGACAACTCGACAGTCGCCGACCCAGGCGTGACGTGTCCAGAGGCGCGATCGGAGGCGCCATCAGAAGCCGTGCACGAACACTTGCACTGCATTGAACTCTGCGATTACAGTGTTCCCCATGGCTTGGAAGCGCATCTTGATCATCGTGGCAGCCGCGGCGGTTGCAGGGTTCGTGGGCTGGCGCATCTTCCTGATCGTCCGTCCGCCCTCTGCGACGCCGGGTGCCGCTGTTCAGCCCGGGGCGGTCGGCCGCAGGGCTTTGCCGGTGGCGGTGGAGGTCACCGCGGTCAGCCGGTCCACGCTGAGGGATGCACTCGAGTTCTCCGGGTCTCTGGAAACACGCTCCCGCATGGTGGTCGCCACCAAGGTGGCAGGCCGTCTGGAGCGCCTGCCCGTGCGGGTCGGCGAACAGGTCCGGCAGGGCCAGCTTCTGGCCGAGCTGGAGGACGAGGAGTACCGGCAGCAGCTCGAGCAGGCCCGCGCGGAACACGATGTGGCGCGGGCCAACGTGGACACCGCGCGCATCGGTACGGAGGCCTCCGCGCGCGAGCTTGAAAGGGTGCGCGCCCTCCAGGACAAACAGATCGCCTCGGCCTCGGAGTTTGACGGCGCCGAGACCCAGGCGCGAAGATCGCAGGTCACGCTCACCGTGGCCGAGGCCCAGCTGCGGCAGAAGGAGGTGGCGCTGGCCACATCCGAGCTGCGCGTTCAGCAAACCCGGCTTGCCGCTCAGTGGGAGGACGGGGGTGGACCTCGGGTCGTGGGGGAGCGCCTGGCCGAGCCGGGGACCCTCTTGCGGGCGAACGACCCCGTCGTGTCCCTGCTGGAAACAGATCCGCTGGTCGCCCGCCTGCAGGTGGCAGAGGCGGCGTATCCGCGGCTGAGGCCGGGCCTGCGGGCCCAGGTGAGCGCTCCGGCGTTGCCGGGCCGGCTGTTCGCAGGGACCCTTTCCGCCGTGGCGCCCTTCCTCGATCAGCGCACGGGCCAGGCTGATGCGTGGGTGGAGATCGCCAACCCAGCGGGCGAGCTCGCCCCTGGCCTGGCCGTCCGCGTGCAGCTCGAGTTCGGCCGGCTGGAGAACGTCGTGACGGTCCCGTTCGCTGCGGTCGTGGAGCGCAAGGGGGTGCAGGGCGTGTTCCTCGTGGATTCCGCGCAGCCCGTCGTGCGATTCGTGCCCGTGCGCACAGGCGCCGCGGAAGGGGGTCTCGTGCAGATCGTGGAGCCAGAGCTCTCGGGCAGGGTGGTGACCCTGGGCCAGCACCTCCTGGAGGACGGCGGAGCCGTGATTCTCCCCAAATGAAGCTCTCATCATTCACCGTCCGTCACTCCATTCTCACCTCCATGATCGCGCTGATCGTCGTCATCCTAGGCGTCATCGCGCTGCGGCAGCTGCCCCTGGACCTGATGCCGGATATCACCTTCCCGGTTCTCTCCATCAACACCTCATACGCGAACTCCAGCCCTCAGATCGTGGAGCAGCTGATCACCCGGCCGATCGAGGAGGCAATGAGCGCCGTGCCCGGGGTTGAGCAGATCACCTCGGATTCTGCCGAGGGGTCGAGCGGCGTGCGGCTCTCCTTCGCTTGGGGCACCAACCTCGAGGCCGCGGCCAACGACGTGCGTGACCGGCTGGACCGTGTGATCGGCAGCCTGCCGGATGACGCGGATCGGCCGCGCCTGTTCAAGTTCGACCCCTCCAGCGCGCCCATCCTGTCGCTCGGGGTTTTTGGGGACATCGATCCCGTCCACCTTCGCCGGCTCATCGACGAGCAGCTGTCCTACCGCTTGGAGCGGGTGGACGGTGTGGCCTCGGTGGACATCTGGGGCGGGGACGTGCGGCAGGTCCAGGTGAACCTGATGCCCGACCGGCTGCAGGTGCTGGGCCTCTCCGTGGACCAGGTGCTGACCCGGATCAGGGCGGCAAACCTGGAAAGCCCCATCGGCACGGTGACCGACGGGAGCTTCCAGCGCTCTCTTCGCGCCTCGGCCCTCTACGAGAACCTCGACCAGCTGCGCGACACGGTGGTGGCGGTCCGCGACGGCACCCCCATCGCGCTGCGCCAGGTGGCGGATGTGGTCGACGGCAGCGCGAAGGTCACCCGCATTGCCCGGATCAACGGCCAGCCCGGCATCCGCATCGCGGTGAGCAAGCAGTCGGGAAGGAACACGGTGGAAGTGGCCCGCCTGCTCGGCCGCGAAGTGGAGCGCATCCGCCAGGACTATCCCCAGCTTGAGATGATCGTGATCAACGACAGCTCCCGGCACATCCGCAACGCGGTCTCGAACGTCGGCACTTCCGCGCTGTACGGCGGCCTGATCGCCGCGGTGGTCCTGCTCTTCTTCCTGCGCAGCGTGAGGAGCACGATCGTCATCTCGCTCTCCATTCCGTTGTCGATGGTCGCGACCTTCGTGATGATGTACGCCGGCGGCTTCACGCTGAACGTCATGAGCCTGGGAGGACTGGCCATGGGCGTGGGCATGATGGTGGACAATTCCATCGTGGTCCTGGAGAACACCTATCGCCTTCGCCAGGCGGGCCTTCCGGCGGCGGAGGCCGCGGTCCAGGGAGCGGGAGAGGTGACCTCCGCGGTGGTTGCCAGCACGCTGACCACCATCGTCGTGTTCCTTCCCCTCGTGTTCACGCGCGGGATCTCGGGGATCATGTACAAGCAGCTCGCCCTCGTGGTGAGCTTCGCCCTGATCGCATCCCTCGTGTCGGCGCTGACCCTTGTGCCCATGATGTCCGCCCGGCTCCTCGTCCGTCAGTTGAACTCCCGCGAGGGACGTCTCGTGAAGGCCCTTGGCCGGGTCCTCGCCGGGATGGAGCGGGCCTACGGGGTCCTGCTGGACAGGGTCCTGAAGCACCCCGGGGTGACGGTGATCGTGGTGGCCGCGGCGCTGGCGGCCTGCATGATGCTGGTGCCGCTCATCGGCTCGGAGCTCATGCCCGCATCCGACGAAGGGGAGGTGCGCCTCAGCGGCGAGCTCGCGGTGGGGACCCGGCTTGAGCTGACAGACCTGCTCTTCCGCGGCCTCGAGAAGCGGACCCTGGAGCTCGTGCCGGAAGCGCGGACCATGCTCTCCAGCGTGGGCGGGGGGGGCCGCGGTTCGGGCTCCAGCACGGGCCAGGTCAACCTGACGCTCGCGCCCATGCGCGAGAGGAAGCGCTCCGATGCCGATGTCGCCGATGCTCTTCGCCGCGGGCTGGCCGGCACGCCGGGGGTGACGCTGCGCACCCGCACGAGCCAGAGCTCCTTCATGCCGGGAATGGGAGGCCAGGGCGCGGAGCGGGTCCAGATCGAGGTGCGCGGCCAGGACCTGGCCGCGGGACGGGCCCTGGCCGGAAGGATCCGCGAGATCGTGCAGGAGGTGCCCGGGATCACGGACGTCCAGTTCAGCCAGGTCGAGGGCGCACCCGAGGACCTGCTCGTCGTGGACCGCCGCCGGGTGGCGGAGCTCGACCTCACGATGCAGCAGGTCACGAGCCTCCTGCGCACGCTGGTGGGCGGCAGCCAGGCCGGCACCTTCCGCGAGGCCTCCAGCGAATACCCCATCGTGGTGAGGCTGGCCGAGCAGGACCCGTTCGACCTCGAGAGCCTGCTCGCCCTGCCCGTCATCAACGGGCAAGGCAGGGCGGTGCCCCTGAAGAACGTGGTCAGCGTCCGGCGCCAGATCGGGCCGACGGTGATCGAGCGCACGGACCAGGAGCGGATGATCACGCTGCGGGCGAACACGAGCGGCCGCGATGTGGGCTCGATCGTCGCGGAGGCGCGCGAGAGGCTGCGCGCCGTGCCGGTCGCTTCGGGGCTCTCCGTGCGTTTCAGCGGGGACTGGGAGCAGCAGCGCGAGAGCTTCCGCGAGCTGGCCATCAGCATCGCGCTGTCCCTTCTGCTGATCTACATGGTCATGGCGGGTCTCTACGAGTCCCTGCGGGATCCCTTCATCATCATGTTCTCAATCCCGCTGGCCGCCATCGGCGTGCTCCTCATGCTGTTCCTCACACGGACAACCTTCAACATCCAGACCTGGATCGGCGTGCTGATGCTCGGCGGCATCGTAGTGAACAACGCCATCCTGCTGGTGGACACAATGAACCACCTGCGCCGGCGCGAAGGGATGGCCCTCGCCGAGGCGGTGCGCGAGGCCGGACGTCGACGGCTGCGGCCCGTGCTCATGACATCGCTCACGACGATTGTCGGCCTGCTCCCCCTGGCCCTTGGGCTGGGAGAGGGAGGGGAGCTCCAGGCGCCGCTCGCGCGCACCGTCATCGGCGGCCTGACGAGCGCCACCTTCATCACGCTGCTGTTCATTCCCGCCCTGTACCTCCTCTTCGAGCGGGGCCGGGAACGCAGGAAGAGGGCCGCGGCATGAGGGGCGGCGGGATGCTTCGACGGCCGCGGCTGCTGCTGGCAGCCGGCTTCCTCCTGGCAGTGCAGGGACTCGGAGCCCAGGCTGCCGCTGTCGAGGTATCGCTGTCGCTCCAGGAGGCGGTTCTCACCGCGCTCGAGCGAAACCAGTCGCTCCGCGTCCAGCGTCTCGGGCCCGCGCTTCGATCGACGTATCTGAAAGAGGAACAGGGAAGCCTTGATCCCGTGCTGTCCGCCGATGCGGGGCAGATCCTGGCCGGCTCCCCCCCCGGCTTGTCCGCGGGAAGCGGCGCCGAGGCCGGTCTTTCCCTGGGCTTCTCCACCGGCACCTCGCTCAGCGCCTCCGTCTCTACGGGCTGGACAGATCCCTGGTCCACGGGTGTCGACCTGGAGGTGACGCAGGCTCTCCTTGCCGGCGGCAGGCCGGCCGCGAATCGGGCGCGCGTGGAGCAGGCCCGGCTCGACCTCTTCGCCTCCCGGCACGAGCTTCGCGGCTTCACGGAGTCGCTGGCTGCCGAGGTGGAGTCTGCCTACTGGGGCCACTACCTGACCCTGCGGCAGCGCGACATCTACCGAGAGTCCCTTGGACTGGCCGAGCGGCAGCTAGAGGAAGCCCGTGCCCGAATGCAGGTGGGTCGGATCGCGGCGAGCGAGCTGGCAGCCCCCCGCGCAGAGGTCACGTCCCGGCGTGAAGCCCTGCGGGAGGGGGAGAAACGCGTCCAGTCCACCCGGCAGCGGCTGCTCCTGCTGGTGAACCCGGTCGACGCCGGCCTGGGCTCCCCCCTGCGGCTGCTGGACACCCCTGAGCCTCCGGCCGGTGCGCTCGACGATCCTTCGGCGCACGTGTCGCTGGGCCTTCGCCAGAGGCCGGACCTCGCGCAGGCGCGGCTCGCCCTGGAGCGCGGCGAGCTGGAGGTCGTACGAACCCGGGCCGGGCTCCTGCCCCGGCTGGACTTCTTCGTTCGGCTGGGCGGTACGGGATCTGCGGACTCCTTCGGCGGCTCGATCGTCGGCATTGCCGGGGAGCCGTATGCCAGCGCCGGCCTGAGCTTCCAGCTCCCGCTGGGAAACCGGGCAGCACAGGCGCGCGCCGAACGGGCAGCGCTGACCCGGACCCAGGCCGTGGAGGCCCTGCGGGTGCTCGAGCGGAGCGTGGAGGCTGACATCAGAAACGCGTGGCGGGAGGCGGAGTTCGCCGCCGCGGGGATCGCGGCAAGCGCCGAGCTCCGCGTCCTGCAGCAGGAGAAGCTCTCCGCGGAGGTGGAGAAGTTCCGAAACGGGAGCTCCACCACCTACCTCGTGGCCCAGGCGCAGCGGGACCTTCTGGCAGGCCAGCTAGCCGAGGCCCAGGCCGCGGTCCAGCACCTCCTCGCGATGGTGACGCTGTACCGGCTTGAAGGTTCCCTTCTCGAGCGCAGGGGAATCGTCGCGGATCAAGCGGATGGGGAGCGCACTGCCGGGCAGCGCTGAGCAGCAGGTCCCGGCGGCATCAACGTCGGGACCGCCAAGCGCGTGGCCATGGCGGAGCTGCGCGCGCTGGTGGAGGATCTGGGCTACAACGAGGTACGCACCCTGCTCAACAGCGGGAACATCGTGTTCTCCGCCAGAAAAGCTGACCCGCGGGAAGCGGCCCTGCGCATCGAGAAAGCGCTGGAGGCGAAGCTGGACATCTCGGCACGGGTGACGGTGATCAGCGCCAAAGAGCTCGCCGATGTGGTGGCAGTGAACCCGCTGGGAAAGGTTGCCGACAACCCCTCCCGCCTGCTGGTGAGAATCCTGGGGGACCCGGCGGATCGGGTGAAGCTCGCAGAGATCGCAAAGCGGGATTGGGAAAAGGAAAGGATCGAGTTGGGAGCGGCTCGCGCACTGTACATGTGGATGCCCCAGGGGGTGACCAAGAGCAAGCTGAATGCAGCGGTCAGCAAGTCACTCGGTGATCGGGTGACCTCGCGCAACTGGGCGACGATGCTGAAGCTGAGACAGATGACGGACAAGCCCGAGGCTATGCCTTCGGTTTCTCGCAGGTGAACATCCAGTTGATCCCGTACTTGTCCGTCAGATCACCGTATGTTCCAAAGAACTCCTCTGCCAAAGACCCATTCCATAAGCTACTCTTCTCCCTCTATCGCGTCAAACTTCTGACACGAGTAAGCCGCAACAAGGAATCGATCCGGGCCTCCTGTGCTTTCTGCTACGGCCAGTTTGGCAGCCCGCGCGAAAGACCTGCCCGCCGCGCTTCCGCGACGCCTTGCAGGTATTCCGCGCGCGTCACCGGCCGCGAGAGCTCGGGAATTCGGGATGCCTTGAAGCAGGGTCGGTATTGGCCCATCACGTTCACGTAGCTGTCACGGGATATTTCCCCAGCGATGAACTGGACAACCCGGGCCGTTCCTCCCAGATCGCCCGGCATGACGAGGTGGCGGATGAGCACGCCACGCTGCGCGACGCCGCTCGCGTCGATCCGCAGATCACCCACCTGCCTGTGCATCTCCCGCACCGCCTCCCCTGTTCTCTCCCAGTAGTCCTCGACGCCGGAGTAGCGAAGCGCCTCTTCATCCTTAGAATACTTGATGTCGGGCATGTAGATGTCGATGACGCCGTCGAGCAGACGGAGCGTCTCGACGGACTCATAGCCGCCGCAGTTGTACACGAGCGGGATGCGCAGACCTCGCGGCGCGGCGATCGCCAGCGCCCGCACGATCGCATGAACCACATGGGTGGGAGTGACAAGGTTGATGTTGTGGCATCCCAGCCGCTGCAGCCGCAGCATCACCCCGGCGAGCTGCTCCGCGGTCAGCGCATCCCCCCTGGCAAAATGGCTGATCTCGTAGTTCTGGCAGAAGACGCAGGCCATGTTGCAGGAGGCGAAGAAGATCGTTCCCGAACCGCCCTGACCGACCAGGGGTGCTTCCTCGCCGAAATGGGGCGAGGCGCTTGCCACGAGCGTCTCCGCGCCCACGCGGCACCTGCCGCGCTCGCCTTCGAGCCGGTTCACCCCGCATCGATGCGGGCAGAGCTGGCAGGGGGAGGAGCGCGCTTCGAGCAGGTCGGCCTTCCGTGACAGCTCTGGATCGATGGCGCTGTTCAGGAGGACTCCCGTTTCGGGGGCGCGGGTGCCTTTGCGCGCCGGCCGATTCTCCTGCGGCGTCGCGCATCCTCGTCCGCGATCCACCGCGACAGTAAAAACTCGTTGACCGCATTGGAAAGCCGCGCACGGCGTCTCGAGATGTGCCGGGCGAGCCGCCGTATTGTGAGCTTCTGCCGCAGGCTGAGCATCGGGTAGGCCATGGCGAGCATCGACTCGCCCTTCTCGGTCTGGCCCTGAAGCACGAGGACAGCCGCGGAAAGTGCATGGCAGAATACGTCCCCTGCCCTGATGTCCAGGCACTTCTCGAGCCCCACCTGGGCGCCCGTGTAGTCCCCAAGTGCGGCGCGGGCGAGTGAAGAGCGGATCAGGAGCGGGTAGCTGTCCTGCCTCGCCGAGAGCCCCAGCTCGATCCGCGACAGGGCAGCGGCGGACTCGCCCAGACGGAAGGCATGGAAAGGCGACGCCTTGCGCAGGACCGCCAGCACCACGACCGCCGCCGTCAGGACCGCCAGGTCGAAGAGGACCACGAAGGCGCTGCCCAGCGTCATTAGGAAATTGGAGAACCCGTGGATGAGCGCGGCGGGGAAGATCGAGAAAAAAACAACGACGTAGTCCCTCCTCCTCCTGGCTGGGTTCGCGTAGATCAGCGCGACGTAGGTGAAGCCCCACACGGCAGCGTAGCTCAGGTGCCCGGGCGTGGAGAGCAGAGCGCGAAAAATGACGAGCTCGGGAAAGTAGACAGCGCCGTACTTCACGTTCTCCACGGCGGAGAAGGCCAGGGCGACCATGGCCGCGTGAAGCATCCCGTCCAGCGGCTCCTGGACGGGGCGCAGGCGCCAGCAGATCAGGAAGAAGACGATGAACTTGGAGAACTCCTCCACGGGCCCGACCACCAGGACTTGGTCGAGGAATTCCGCCAGGCGCTCGCTGCCGATGGTGTTTGTGAGATTTGGGGCGAGCGCATAGAGGATCGACACGATCACGATGCTGGACAGCCCCCAGAGGAAGGAGACCAGCAGCGATCGAGTGCTTTTCTTCTCTTTTCGGTGGGGGTCGACGACGAGGAGAAGGACGTTCCAGGCGCCGGTGGTGATGGCGGCAGGGAGAAGCGACGGCGCAAAGCCGGGGCTCGTGGCCCAGCTCATGAGCCGCCGATCCCTGGAACGGTCGTTCTATTTTTCACTTCCATCGCGAGCACTCCAAAGTATATGCAAGAAGCATGCCGGGTTCCATTCTCGAGATCGGGTACCAGAACGAAAGCGGCAAGGTGACCCGCCGGAGGACCCGGATCGTCAGCTCGCACGACGCCGCCCACGCCTCGTGCACCCTCGACCGGCTGACTGGTGACAAGCACCTCGATCGTATGGCATACTACGATCCACCACCAAGAGGAGCGTAGCGGCGTGTCCGAGCGGATTCTGGAGCTGAACCACATCACGAAGACATTCCCTGGGGTGAGGGCGCTGGACGACGTGCACTTCGATCTGAAGCCCGGGGAGATCCACGCCCTGATCGGAGAGAACGGCGCGGGCAAGTCGACGCTCATCAAGGTCATCACCGGCGTCTACCATCCCGACGCGGGAGAGATCCTCCTTGACGGGAAACCGGTCGGCATTCACAGCACCACGGACTCGCAGAGGATGGGGATCGCGGCGATCTATCAGCACGTCACCTGCTACCCCTCCCTTTCGGTCACTGAGAACATTTTCATCGGGCACGAAAAGATCCACCCTCTGACGCGAAAAATCGACTGGAAGGACCTCCATCAGAGGGCCCAGGAGCTGCTGCGCGGGCTGGACGCGGATTTCGATCCCCGCACCACCATGGGAAGCCTCTCGGTCGCCCAGCAGCAGATCGTGGAAATCGCGAAGGCGCTCTCCGCAAACGCGCGAATCATCATCATGGACGAGCCGACCGCGCCTCTGACCGTCCGAGAGTGCGAAGACCTCTACCGGATCACCGAAGGCCTGCGCGACAAGGGCGTTTCGATCATCTTCATCTCCCACCGCATGGAGGACATGTACCGCCTGGCGAGCCGGGTCACGATCTTCCGCGATGCGCGGTACGTGGGGACGTGGCCCCTGGATGAGATCAGCCATGAGCAGGTGATTCTCGCGATGGTGGGCCGCGAGATCACGCAGCTGTTCCCCAAGAGAGCGGTGACGCTCGGAGAAGAGGTCCTCAGGGTCGAAGGTCTCTCCCGTACGGGCTATTTCAAGGATGTCTCGTTCTCGGTGCGCCGGGGCGAGATCCTCGCCATCACCGGCCTGGTCGGCGCCGGACGCACCGAGGTGTGCGAGGCGATCTACGGCATCACCAGCGCGGACAGCGGGCGCGTCGTGCTCGCGGGGGAGGAGCTGCACGTCGCCAACCCGGCGCAGGCGATCGAGAAGGGCATCGGGTATCTCCCCGAGGATCGACTGCGGCAGGGGCTCGTCCTCGACTGGGAGCTGTCCAAGAACGTGACGCTCCCGACCCTCGCGAGCTTTGCCACGCTGGGCTGGCTCCATCTCCCGCGCGAGTACGATATCACCAAGGAGCTCGTCCAAAAGCTCGATGTGCGCGCGGGGAGCATCTTCGACACGGCGGCGACGCTCTCGGGCGGCAATCAGCAGAAGATCATCGTCGCCAAGCTCCTGGCCGCGAAGATGAAGGTGATCATCCTCGACGAACCGACAAAGGGCGTGGACGTGGGCGCCAAGACCGCGATCTTCAACATCATGAACGACCTCGCGGCGATGGGATATGGAATCGTCATGGTCTCCTCCGAGATGCCGGAAGTGCTCGGCATGAGCGACCGCATCGTCGTGATGAAGGAAGGCAGGGTCGCGGCGATCCTCGAAACCCGCACGGCCACGCAAGAGCAGATCCTCCGCGCGGCGATGGCGGCGGTGGTGGCGTAATGAGGCGAACGACGTCCTTCTCGGAGAGCTTCCGCGAGCTCGGCCTTCTGGTCTTCATCGTGATCCTCTGCGTCGCCTTCCAGATCCGAAACCGCAATTTCCTGACCCTCGCGAACATCCAGGACCTCCTCACCAACACCGCGATCCTCGGCATCCTCTCGGTGGGCATGATGATGGTGCTCCTCACGGGGGGCATCGATCTTTCAATCGGCGCGACCATCGCGCTGTCCGGCATGGTGAGCGCGCTGACCGTGAGCGCGGTCCCCTCACTCCCCCCCATCGTCGCCGTTCTGGAGGGCATGGCGGTCGGGTTCGTGGTGGGAGCCCTCGTCGGAGTGCTGATCGCGCAGTTCAAGGTGCTTCCAATCATCGCCACCCTCGGCATGATGAACATCGTGCGGGGGGTCACCTACCTGGTCAGCCAGGGGGCCTGGGTCAGCGCCTACCAGATGTCGGATGGATTCAAGAAGCTCGCGACGGGCAGCCTCCTGGGGATCAACAACCTCATCCTCATCGCGGTGGGGATCTTCCTCGTGTTCTCATACTTCATCAACCACGTGCGGACCGGTCGCCAGATCTACGCCGTGGGCTCCAACGCGGAGGCCGCGGACATCTCGGGCATCCCCCGGCGGCGCATCGTCTGGCTGGTGTACGCCGCGATGGGGACCCTGTCGGGGCTGGCGGGCGTGCTCTGGGTTGCCAAGTTCGCATCCGCCCAGAGCGACACGGCCGTCGGCTACGAGCTGAACGTCATCGCCGCGGCGGTGCTGGGCGGCGTGAGCGTCTCGGGGGGGAGCGGAAAGGTGTCGGGCCTGATCCTGGGCACAATCCTCTTCGGGATCTTGAACAATGCCCTGCCGCTCATCAAGGTCTCCCCGTTCTGGCAGCAAGCGATCCAGGGCGTCGTGATACTTGCCGCGATCGTGGTCAATGTGCTGGTCAAGAGGAACAACCTGCGATCCACGTTGCGAAAGAGGGCCATCTAAGGAAATGCCGATGCAGGAGAGATCGATCAGAATCGAGAGGCCGTGGAGCTGGCGCGCGTTCTTCCTGCAATGGGAATGGCTGCTCGTCGTGATCTTCGTGGTGATCCACATCGTCAACAGCACGCTCTCTCCTTACTACTTCAACCTCGGCACGTTCCTCGACACGCCGATGACGTTCCTCGACAAGGCGTTCATCGTTCTCCCGATGACCATGGTCATCATCCTGGGAAACATCGATATCTCGGTGGGATCCACCGTCGCGCTGTCCGCCGTGGTGATGGCGGTGAGCTACAACGCGGGGCTTCCGATGCCGCTCGCGCTCATCCTGTGCCTCGTGGTGGCCACCTCCTGCGGTCTGATCAATGGCCTGCTCATGACGAGGTTCAAGGAGCTTTCGGCGATGATCATCACCCTGTCGACGATGATCATCTACCGCGGCATCGCCTACGTGATTCTCGAGAACCAGGCCTCGGGGAAGTTCCCCGAGTGGTATTCGTACCTTGGCTGGGGATCGATCGCACGGGTGCCATTCGTTCTGATCGTGTTCGCGGTCTGCGCGGCAGTCTTCTGGATCCTTCTTCACAAGACGAGCTTCGGACGCAGGATCTACGGCATGGGAAACAGCCTGGTCGCCTCCCGCTATTCAGGGGTCAAGACCGATTCGATCATCCTGATCGTGAGCGTGCTCACCGGCCTCATGGCGGGGTTCACGGCGCTCTTCCTCACGTCACGCATGGGCAGCACGCGGCCGAATGTCGCGCAGGGCTACGAGCTCGAGGTGATCGCGATGGTCGTGCTGGGCGGGGTGAGTACGTCCGGCGGCAAGGGGAGGCTGGCGGGACCGCTGCTGGCCATCTTCATCATCGGCTTCCTCAACTATGGGCTCGGGCTGGTCAACATCCAGGCTCAGGTCCTTCTGATCATCGTGGGTCTTCTGCTGATTCTCTCGGTTCTCGTTCTCAACGTACGGTTTCGAGGTGCGCAAAAACGTCCGGTGCCCTCCGCGGCGAAACCTATCGCCGCGCCGGAGCAACCGGACGAAGAAAAGTCATAGAGGAGGAGGAAACTATGAGAAAGGTCATCACCAGAGCAGCTGTGATCGTCGCGATCATGGCAATCGCGCTGCCCGTCGCACTGTTTGCCACAGGCGGAGCAGAGAAGCCGAGCGGGGCGCAAAAGTACGCCATCGTCTTCAAGAACACGGGCAACCCATACGGCGACAAGCAGATGGGCGGCTTCAAGGCCGGCATCGAGGAGCAGGGCTTCGAGGCGATTCTCCGCGCTCCCGAGGCGCCGACAGCGGAAGCGCAGATCCAGATCCTCGAACAGCTCATCTCCCAGAAAGTGGCGGCGATCTGCATCGTCGGCAATGACTTCGACGCGCTGCAGCCCGTCCTCAAGAAGGCCATGGGTCAGGGGATCAAGGTCTTCTCTCTGGACTCGGCAGTCAATCCCGCCAGCCGACTGACGCATGTCAACCAGGCCGACTCGGAGAAGATCGGCCGTACGCTGATCCAGGCGGCATACGACATGATCGGCGGGAGCGGGGAAATCGCGGTCCTCTCGGCGACGAGCCAGGCATCGAACCAGAACCTCTGGATCGAGTACATGAAGAAAGAGCTGCAGGACGCGAAATACGCCAATGTCAAGCTCGTGAAGATCGCCTACGGGGACGACCTGCGCGACAAGTCCGTGTCGGAGGCTGAGGGCCTGCTTCGGACCTACCCGGATCTGAAATGCATCATCGCTCCCACGACCGTCGGCATCGCGGCGGCGGGCAAAGTGCTGACGGACAAGGGGCTGCAGGGCAAGGTGTTCCTCACCGGCCTCGGCCTCCCGTCTGAGATGGCCACCTACATCGAGAACGACGCCTGCCCGTACATGTTCCTCTGGAACCCGATCGACGTCGGATACCTGGGCGCCTACACGGGAACGGCGCTCGTGGCGGGAAAAATCAAGGGCGCGGTCGGCGACAAGTTCAAGGCCGGACGCCTCGGCGACTACACCATCGTGAAGGCCGCTGACGGCGGCACCGAGATCCTGCTCGGGCCCCCGTTCAAGTTCGACAAGGCCAACATCGGCGAGTGGAAGTCGGTCTACTAAGTCCTCGAAGGAGGTGAGGAGGCGGGCCCCGCGACCCGCCTCTTCCTCGATTCGAACAGCCGCTGCAGGATGCAGAAGACGAATACAAGAAAACCTATCACGATTCTCGTCCACCATGAGTTGAGCGTGCCCTGAAAGACGATGAGCACCTGGATGATTCCGTAGACCAGTACGCCCAGGACCGTTCCTAGAATGGTCCCCACTCCGCCTGTCAGCAGAGTACCGCCTATCACGACCGTCGCGATCGCGTCCAGCTCCATCCCTTTTCCGTCCAACGCATAACCGGAGAGGGTATAGAATGTGAACACAATTCCGGCCAATGCCGAACAGAAGCCGCTCAATGCGTAGATCGCGATCTTGGTGCTCGCGACGGGAAGTCCCATCAGCAGCGCGGACTGCTCGCTCCCTCCGATTGCGTAGACGGTTCGCCCGAATTTCGTGAAACGCGAAACGTACACTCCTATCAAAACCACGACGATCGCGATCACCGCGCTCGTCGAAACGAAGCTCTTGCCGATGATGGCGATCTGAGAGTGCGCCGCGGCCTGGAAGAAGCTGTTTGTGATCCCTATCGTATCGATGCTGACGACGTAGCACAGCCCTCGCGCCAGGTAGAGACCGGCCAGGGTGATGATGAACGGCGGGAGCTTGAAAGTCTGAATGAGATATCCCATGAAGACACCCAGCGCAGTTCCTGTCAGGAGGACTACCGGTATCACGAGTATCGGGCTCATGTGAGACTTTTCCACGAGGCTTGACGAGATCATCGTGGACAAGGCGAGCATGGACCCGACGGACAGATCAATGCCTCCCGAAATGATCACGAAGGTCATCCCCACCGCGAGGATCAGCAGATACGCGTTGTCAATGAAGAGGTTGAAGAAGTTCTGAACCGAGAAGAAACCGGTGAAAGCGATTGAGCCCAATCCGAACATGAGGATGAACAATCCCAGGGTGACAAAGACGGGAAGGTTCCCGGAGTTGACGAAGAGCTTCCTCTTCATGCCGACAACTCCTTTCTGCCGAATACCCCTGCAATCTTCGAACGGAACACCTCGGACTGCAGCAAGCTGACGGCGTACACCACGATCGCCTTCACGACCTGGGAAATCTCGGGCGCGACATTGAATGCGTAGATCGTCGTGGTCAGGGTCTGAATGATCAGGGCGCCCACCATGCTGCCGAGAAGGTAAAACTTTCCGCCGTTCAGCGACGTGCCGCCCAGCACGACGGCCAGAATGGCGTCCAGCTCGAACAGATTTCCCGCATTATTCCCATCCGCGCTCATGACCGTCGAACACACGATCAACCCGGATACCCCGGCGCAAAACCCGCTGAACGTATAGCACCAGAAGACGATGTTCTTGGCGTTGATTCCGGAGAACCGGGCCGCCGTCGGGTTGATTCCCACCGCCTCGATAAACAGCCCGACCGCGGTTTTTCTCGTGAAAATGAAGGTCAAGAGCAGGACAAACGCCACGATATAGATGGAGAACGGCAGGCCCAGCACGTACCCCTGGCCCAGAAGAGCAAACGGCTTCGTGTAGAGCCAGATGACCATCGCATTCGTGAACACCATCGCGATGCCGCGGCCCGCGACGAAGAGAATCAGTGTCGCGATGATGGGCTGCATGCCGACTCGCGACACCAGCATCCCGTTCCACATTCCCGCAGCGGTCGACACCAGCAGGGCGGCACCCATCGCCAGGGCAATAGGGTACTTGGGGTGGCCGGCCAGGTCCCCGCCGATAAGAATCGCGACCACGCCGGCGGAGATCGCCACAACGGAGCCGACGGAAATGTCGATCCCGTGCGTTGCGATGACCAGCGTCAATCCGATTGCCAGCAGCATGATCGGGGCGGCGTTCTTGAGTATATCGATCAGATTGCCGTACAGGTGTCCTTCTTTGATTTCCATGCGAAAGAAGTTGGGAGTGAAGAACAGGTTGAACAGCATCAGAGCCCCAAGGGCAACAAGGGGCCACACGATCTTGCTGCGATTCAGGGACCTCCACAATGCCATGCTATTTCCCTCCCGCGATCGTCTGCATGATCCTGCTCTCGTTCATGTCGTCCCCGCTCAGCTCGGCGATCTTTGCCTTGTCTTTCAGAACGACGATTCGATTGCTGCACCGGACGACTTCCTCGAACTCGGAGGAGATGAATACGACGCCCATTCCCTTCTGGCTCAGGTTCAATATCAATTCCATGATCTCGAGCTTGGCGCCGACATCGATGCCGCGCGTCGGTTCATCCAGGATGAGGATGATCGGATTGGTGGCAAGCCAGCGCGCCAGCATCACCTTCTGCTGGTTGCCTCCGCTGAGCTGGCTGGCCTCATTGTTCGCGCTCGGAGTCTTGATATCGAGGGATCGAATCAATTCGTCGGCGATCTCGAGCTGCTTTCTCGTCGGGATGTATCTGAGTATTCCCTTCCTGGCCTGAAGGGCCAGGATGAGATTTTCCCGGACGGTGAGCTCGGCGAAGGTTCCTTCATGCTTCCTGTCCTCGGAACAGAACCCCATGCCGGCCATCATCGCGCCGCGGGGAGCGCTGATGGTCGTCTTTTTTCCCTTGATCCGGATTTCACCCTGATTTGCGCCGTCGATGCCGAAAATGAGCCTCGCCATCTCCGTCCTGCCGGACCCCAGGAGCCCGGCGAGACCGAGAACGTCGCCTTCGTTCAGATCGAGATCGAAGGGCGCGATCGAACCCCGCAACCCGAGCCCTTTGATCGTGAGGAGGCTCTTTGCGTCTTTGCTGACCTGCGCGAACGCCTTTTTTCTTTCATCGCTGCCCATGGCAAAACTGAACTCCGACAGTTCCTTGCCGAGCATCTTGGCGATCAAATCCAATTTCGGGAGCGCTTCGGTCCTGAACTCCCCGACGAACGCTCCGTTCTTGAGTATGGTGATCCGGTCTGAAATCTGGTATGTCTGGTCCAGGAAATGGGTGATGAACAGGATCGCCAATCCCTCATCCCTCAATGACCTGATGACCTTGAAGAGTTGTTCCACTTCGGTTTCATCGAGACTCGAGGTCGGCTCGTCAAGGATGAGTATTTTGGAGGAAATGTCGAGCACGCGGGCGATCGCCACCATCTGCTGAATCGCGATGGAATACGACGAGAGGATCTGGGTGACATCGATCGAGATGTTCAATCTTTTGAGGATTTCTTCCGCTCTTCGGTTGAGCGCCTTCCAATCGATGCCCGAGAACCGCATCGGCTGCCTGCCGACGAAGATATTCTCGGCGACCGACAGGTTCGGGCAGAGATTGATCTCCTGGTACACCGTGCTGATTCCCAGCTTTTGGGCGGCGAGGGGAGAATCCGGCCGTATCGGCCTGCCTTCCAGAAGAATCTCGCCTGAGTCATGCTCGTGCACTCCGGTGAGAACCTTCACCAACGTCGATTTTCCTGCTCCATTCTGGCCCATGATGGCGTGGACTTCACCTTTGAAGAGGCGGAAGTCAACGTCGGACAGGGCTTTCACGCCCGGAAATACCTTGGTGATTCCCTTCATCGATAGGATAGGCATCTCGTCGGACATTCCCACGCCTCCTCTCGTGACATGATAAGCAGACACCGCGGTTAGTCAACTCCCGCCCTGCGCGATGGCGGCATGGGACCCTTCTGAAGGCAGGACCACCCCGAGAGACGGGGTGGTCCTGCACGATTTTGAATCAAACGCCGATATCTTCGAGATTAGTATTGGCGGGACGGCAATGCCGCAGCGGCATTCGTCTGATCGTAGATGCCTTCGATCGTCCAGATCCTGGCGGGAAGCTTCTTCCCGTCCCTCAGATCCCTGACGGCCTGGACCGCCTGGGGTCCGAGCAGGGGGCTGCACTCGATCGAAGCGTTCATCTCGCCGGCGACCATCGCCTCGAAGGCGCCCTTCACCGCGTCGACGCCAACAATGATGATGTCCTTTCCGGGCTTGAGGCCGGCTTCCTTGATCGCCTGAATGGCGCCAAGAGCCATCTGATCGTTGTGAGCGTAGAGAACCTGGATGTTCTTGTCGGCTTTCAGGAAGGCCTCCATGACCGCCTTCCCCTCAGAGGAGGTGAAGTTGCCGGTCTGTGAGCGGGTGAGCTTCCAGTTGGAATGCTTTGCCATGATGGTCGCGAAGCCGGTCTTTCTCTCGATGGCGGGAGCCGAGCCCGTGGTTCCCTGAAGCTCGACAATGTTGATCACCTTCTTGCCGTCATCGATGCCCTGCTTCTTCAGATAGTCGGCAAGCCATGTTCCGGCTTTCTCGCCTTCCTTGACGAAATCGGAGCCCATGATCGTGAGCCGCAGTCCGCGGTCCGCCACCTGGACGTCCCTGTCGATCATGACGACGGGGATCCCCGCGTTCTTGGCTTCCTGGAGGACGGGACCATAGCCGGTTTCAACAAGCGCGGTAAAGAGAATGCAGTCGACTTTCCGGGTAATGAAGGACCGCACTGCCTTGATCTGGTTCTCCTGCTTCTGCTGCGCGTCGGAGTAGATCAGCAGAAAGCTCGGATCTTCGTTGAACGCATTCTGCACGGAGATGGTATCGGCTGTCCGCCACTCACTTTCGGATCCGATCTGCGAGAACCCGACCACCCATGTCTTGGGCGCGGCGATTGCGGCCACCGAAAATGCCATCATTGCCACGACCACAATCGTCAGGATCTTACCCCAATTCTTCATGAAGATTCCTCCTTCAAAACAACCCATATCTTTCTGGCGATGCTCCTTTTCTTCATCAGTGACGATGAAGAAAAGCCCTAGAACCTGCTTCACGATTCCCGTCGGATCACGGCGGGCACCCTGCTCCGTTTCTCTTCTTTCCCGGTTCCCTCCTTCATTCCGATCATCTCGGGACATTCAAGAACTTGTACAGTTTCTGGTTCGTGAGGACCTTTTCCACGTCGAACTTGAGCGGCCCGATGACCGTGGTAACCGCTCCGCCGGCGTTCATGAGCGTCACGGTGCTGTTGATGGCGATGATCGTCACCTTCCCCTTGATATCCAGAACGTCGCCGTACTTGATGTCATTGGTATCACCCTCGGCCGTCATGTAGATTTGTCTCCCCAGATACTGGGTGACGACCAGCTTGTCCTTGAATTTGGGATCGGGCGTCGTGCCGCTCGGCTTCGGAAAGCTGACCACCTTTGGCTTGCCTTTCAAGATGTCCGCCAGCTTCTTGATGACCTCTCCCGATTCGCTTCCCGCGATTTCGTACACGGAGTTGGGCTTGTCGGACGGCGTGAGCTCTATCCAATCCCTGTCCACGTTGATTCTGATTTCCGCATTGGCGGGAATCTTGTCTGCGATCTTGATGACGACCCACTCGCCGGTGCCGACCCTGTAGCTGACGGAGCCAGCGGCGGTTTCCGAATACAACCCGACGCATGTCAGGGTGCCTGCCTTCACTTGAGCGGCGCCTATCCCTGCCACCGTGATCAAGAAGAAGAGTGCCGCTCCACCTCGAAGGATTTGTCGCATGACCTTGCTCCTCTGCTCCAAGCTTTCTTCATGGTAAAAATAAAAATCGATGCGGATCCGCTTATCGTTGTAGCATACTTACAGGTCGGGGTATTTAGACGAATCGGCTATTTTGTGCACTTTTCGAGCATCGCCAGGGATGGCGGGGGGCGCCGCGGGGCGCGAGGCGGGCGATCAGTACTTGCGGGTGGGCAGGACCTTGCGCGCCACCTCCGCGGGGTAGACGCCCTCCGAGGTGATGAGGCGGACGGGCAGCTCCTTGCCGGACATGAAGTCCTTGACCGCCTTCATGAGCTGCTGGCCCAGCAGCGGGCTGCACTCCACGGAGCAGTTGAGCTTGCCCGCGATCATCGCCTTGAAGGCGTCACGGATGCCGTCCACGGACACGATCACGACGTCTTTCCCCGGCTTCAGGCCCACCGACTCCATGGCCTCGATCGCTCCGATCGCCATGTCGTCATTGTGCGCGAAGAGCACGTCCATCTTCGTGCCGTTCGCGGCCAGGTCCTTGAGGATCTGCTGCATGACCACCTTGCCGATGCTGCGGAAGAAGTCGCCGCTCTCGGAAACGACGATGCGGTAGTTGGGGTGGTCCTTGAGGACCTCCTCGAACCCGATCTTTCGGTCGATCGCGGGAGCCGAGCCGATCGTGCCCTGCAGCTCAACGATGTTCACAGGCTCGTCGGTCTTCATGTAGTCGATCAGCCACCGGGCGGCGCGCCGTCCTTCCTCCACGAAGTCGGAGCCCATGAAGGTCGTCCAGAGGGACTCGTCCTTCACGTCGACCGTGCGATCGGACAGGAACACGGGTATTCCCGCGGCCTTTGCTTCGCGGAGCACGGGCTCCCACCCCGATTCGACAATCGGGGAGAAAGCGATGATGTCCACCTTGCGCTCGATGAAGGACCTCACGGCGGCGATCTGCTTTTCTGGCAATTGTTCCGAGTCGACGAAGACGAGGTCGATTCCGGCCTGCCGCGCCGCGGTCTTGATGGACTCGGTGTTCGCCAGACGCCAGTTGCTCTCCTTCCCGACCTGGGCGAATCCCAGCACGATGCGATGGTCCTCCGCGCTGGGAAGAGGCGGGCGCGCGGGTCCGGCGAGGGCGCCGCTCTCGATCGATTCCTTCGTGACGAGGGATGTCCGCAGAATCATCTTCTTCGGAATGCCCTCCTCGTGGTTGAGGATGTCCCTCGCGTAGATGATGGCCTCCTTGCCTCCCGTCGGGCAGGTGAAGGTGGCGGACAGGGCTCCATCGCGCACCATCTCGATGCCGCCGTTCGGCCCGGGCAGCCCGTCGATGCCGATGACCCGGATGCCCTTGATTCCGAGCTTTGCGGCCGCCCGGCGCGCCCCGTCGGCCATGGCGTCATTCTGGGCATAGATGATGTCCACCGGGCCGTTCTTCTTCAGCCAGGCCGTAAGCTCGTCCTCAGCCTTGTCGCGCAGCCAGTCGGCGACGATCGTGTCCACGACGGTGATGTTGGGCCACAGCGAGATGGCCTCCCGGAAGCCCACGCTCCTGTCGAGCACCGGGGGCGATCCGGACCGGCCCATGATCTCAACGATCTTCCCGCCTTTCGCGCCCAGCAGCTCGGTGACGTACTGCCCCGCCTGCTTGCCGATGAGCCGGTTGTCGGGCCCGATAAAAAGGGTGTAGTCGAACCCGATCACTGACCGATCCAGGAGGATGACGGGGATGCGGCGGTAGGCCTCCGCGATGACCGGCGAGAGCGCCTCCGAATCGTTGGGAGAGATGATGAGCAGGTCGATCCCCAGATTGAGCAGCGTGTGGACGTCCTGTATCTGCCGGCTGTTCGAATCCGCCGCATCGGCGAACACAATGCGAAGGTCGCCGTAGTGCGCCGCCTCGCCATTGATCTCATCCCTCATGCTGATTCGCCACGGCTCGGTGAGGTTGGCCATGGAAACGCCGATCACTGAGTCGAACGGCGCCGCATCCCGTTCCGAGGGACGGCAGGTCGCGAGCACCAGGAGCAGCGGGAGCACGAGGAGGCGCGTCGTCTGACGGCTCATATTCCGCCCTTGCGGTATTCGACCGGTGGCCGTCCGAACACCCGCTTGAACGCGCGGCTGAAGTAATGCTGGCTCTGGTATCCGACCGCCTCCGCCACCTCGTAGACCTTCATCGCCGGGTCGTTCATGATCTGCATCGCCTTGGTGATCCTCACCCTTGTCAGGTACTCTACAAAGGAAAAGCCGGTCTCCAGCTTCAAGAGTCTGCTGAGGTAGCCCGGGCTGATCTGGGCGGAGGAGGCCACCTCCTCCAGGGACAGCGCCGGCTCCCCGTAATGAGCGTCGATGTGGCGTTGCGCGAGGACCACGAGGCCTCGGTGGCTACCCTTCGCCGAGACTTCGGCGCTCAGCGCCTCGTATGCCTCGGGCACGCCCTGTGGCGTGTCCTCCACAGCCGCGTGGGCGACAACCAGCGCCTGGCAGAGGGATGGGACCACGCGCCCCTCGGTGCTGGATGCCGCCTCCACCCAGGCCTGGCCGCCGCAGGAGTGGGCGAGCACGACGATGTCGTCATGGTCGTCGATGAAAACCCACCGCGGCGTGAACTCGCCGAACGCCTCTTCCACCACGGAGCGCACCGCGTAGAGGGCGAGCCGCCGTTCCCGCTCCTCCGTCTGCGCCGTGGCGACCGCGCGCTCCACCACGTGGATCACGGCCATCGCGAGCCGTCCGGAGGTTTCCATATCAAGGAACCGCGCCTGCTCCGCGATCTCCAGCGGCGAGAGCCGGGCGCGCGTCCAGTCGCGGAGGAACTGCTCTCGCAGCAGGGGCATGTTCCGTTCCAGCTGGTCGCGCGCCCATGCGGTGTACTGCCGCTGGCGACGCGACTCGGTGAGCGCCTCCTCGGCCCGGGCGAGAACGCTCGCGAGCACCTCCTGCGGCACCGGCTTCAGGACGTATTCGAACACCTTCAGCCTCAGGGCGCGCTGGGCGTATTCGAACTCGTCATGGCCCGACACGACGATGATGATGCAGTCGCTGAGAACCCCGTTGATCTTCTCGATGAGCTCGAGGCCGTTCAAGAACGGCATGCGGATATCGATCATGAGGATATCCGGCGTCTCCTTCTGCACGAGAGCGAGCGCCATCTCCCCGTCCTCAGCTTCCGCCACGACCTTCATGTCGGGCCGGATGCGCTCGATCGTCGTGCGCAGTCCACGGCGGATCTTCGGCTCGTCGTCAGCGATCATGACCTTCCACATCGTCCTACCCCTTGGGCGGCAGGCGGCTCCCGTTGGGAGACGCCGGGAGCCCCTCGCTCGTCACCAGTGGATGGAGGATTTCCACGGTCGTGCCGCGGTCCGGCGCGCTGTCGAAGCGCAGGCCGTACCGCGTGCCGAAGGAGAGCTGGATCCGCTCGTGGACATTGTGAATTCCGTAGCCCGCAAGCCCCTCGCTGGGCGAATAGGCAGAAGAGAGGAGCGCGCGCACCTCCTCGAGCTTCTCTTGCGTCATCCCCACCCCGTCATCGCTCACGCGCAGGACAAGCATCCCATCGCGGCGGAGCGCCTCCACCCGAATCGAGCCGTGGCCCCGCCGCTCCTTGATGCCGTGGTAGATCGCGTTCTCAACCAGCGGCTGGAGGGTGAGCTTCAACACCAGACAGGAGAGGGCCTCCTCGTCCGTGCAGAGGGCGAAATCGAACTTGTCTTCGTAGCGCGCCTTCTGGATGATGAGATAGCTGCGCACGTGCTCCATCTCGTCGGCGAGACGTATCATCTCCTTGCCCTTCGAGAGGCCGATGCGGAAGAGGCTCGTGAGCGCGCTGACGACCTTCACGATGTCTTGGGCGCCGTGTTCCTGCGCCATCCACTGGATGGTGTCGAGTGTGTTGTAGAGGAAATGGGGCTTGATCTGCTCCTGCAGAGTCTTCAGCTCCGCCTCCCGCTTGCTCTGCTGCTCGCGGTAGACCATGGCGATGAGCTTCTGGACCTCCTCGATCATCGCGTTGAAGCTCTTGCCGAGGTAGCCGATCTCGTCCTCCTGCCGTCCTTCGAACCGGACGCCCAGGTTGCCCTCCTCCGCCTCCTTCATGAGCGATCGCAGCTTGATCACGGGCCGCGCGATTCCGCCTGTGAAGAATACCGAGACGATGAGCGCCACGAGCACCGTGACCCCGGCGATGATCAGGGAGTAGTAGCGGATCGTGGCCACCTGGCTCATGATCTCGCTCATGGGGAACACGCCGACAGTCTTCCAGAGAGTGTAGTCCGAGCCCTGCGAGACGATCTGGTAGTCGGCCCCCTTGATGCGCCGCACGCTGCTCGTGCGCGGCGTGTCCAGCCACTCGTCGCGCACGCGGTAGACGATCGGATTCACCGGCGTGTACACGATTGCTCCGCCCGGCGCCACGATGAACAGGAAGCCGCCCAGGCCAACGGTCAAGTCGTCGAAAATGGCCTCCATGACCTTCAAGCGCATATCGATGAGCACGACGCCGCGGACCTGGCCCGAGCCGGGCTCCACGACCGCCTTCACGATGGAGACCACCTCGTCGGCGCTGTATTCGTAGCTGCTCCTGAGGTTCCTGCCGATGGGCCGGGGGAGGAGCTGCACGGTGCCTTGGTTCTCGACCGCCTTCCTGTACCAGCTCTCGTCGGTGAGCGGGTCCCGCGTGATGGGCTGAATCTCGTTGCTCAGGGGCCGGTTCTCCGCGCTGACCACGAGGATCCCGGCAATCTCGGGATGCGCGTCGGAAATCGCTTTCAAGAGCTGCCGCGCCGCCGCCTGGGCCTGCGCGGAAAAGGGCTGGACCGATCCACGGAACGACATGAAAGCCTGCACGTCGGGGTCGGCATCGACGATGGAGATGATGCTTTCCACCTGGCGCACGTAGAACTCGATGTTCCGCGTCACCTGGCGGATGAGCTGCACGGTATGGGTGGTGGTTTCGCTTTCGATTGTTCGCGCCGAGATGTACGGCCCGAGAATGCCCAGGGTAAAGAGCGGGAGCATGATCACTGCAACGAAGGAGAAGAGCAGCTTCGACCGTATGCTTCTGAGTCTCAGAGACCGGCCTCCGACGTGGTCCCCATCCTATGGCTTTGAAGGGGTCTTGTGCAAGAGAGGAAGCCGGCGGACGGTGCGGCGAGCACAGCCGGTCGCTTGCCATGCCCGAACGCGCCCCGTATAGTTGCCGGCATCGTCAACAGCACGTTGGCCGCAAAGGAGGCTGGCACATGATCAAGGAAATGCGCGCCCAGGAGCTTGACGCCGGGAGCTTCATCGCCGAGAAGGTCGAGGATATCCGCAGGGCGGTTGGCGAAGGCCGGGCGATCAATGCCCTCTCGGGAGGCGTCGACTCCTCAACCGTCACGATGCTCGGGCACCGCGCCCTGGGCGGCCGCCTCCGAACGGTATTCATCGAGAACGGCCTCATGCGCAGCGGCGAAGCCGGCAGGGTCGTCGCACTTTTCCGGGATCTCGGCGTCAGCGTCGAGGTGGTGGAGGCGCGGGGGCAGTTCTTCGACGCCCTCAAAGGGATCAGCGACCCCGAGCAGAAGCGTGAGGCGATCACACAAACCTTCTATAAGAAGGTGTTCGGGCGGCTGGTGAAGGAGAGCGGGGCAAAGCACCTGCTGCAGGGCACGATCCTCACCGATGTCGACGAGACCGTCGCGGGCATCAAAAGACAGCACAATGTCTTCGAGCAGCTCGGCATCGATCCGCAGGCGGCCTTCGGCTACCGCATCCTGGAGCCGCTGGTTGCCCTGCGCAAGGACGGAGTGAGGAAGGTCGGCCGGGCACTCGGGCTGCCGGCCGAGCTGTTCGAACGCATCCCCTTCCCGGGGCCGGCGCTGGCGGCCAGGGTGATCGGCGAGGCCACTCCCGAGCGCGTCGAGACTGTCCGGAAGGCAACGGCGGTGGTCGAGCGGCTGCTCAGCGGCAGCGGCGCCTTCCAGTACCTGGCCATCCTGCACGAAGACAAGGTGACAGGCATGCGCGGCGGCAGGCGCCAGTTCGGAGGACAGATCGAGGTGCGCTGCTGGGACAGCGTGGACGCGCGCACCGCCACCCCGACGCGCCTCGCTTTCGATCTGCTGGAGCGCCTCGCCCAGGAGATCCTCGCTGAAGTGCCGGATATTGTCAGCGTCACCTACAACCTCGCATCCAAGCCGCCCTCGACAATCGAGGCGGTGTAGCGGGCAGGCCCCCTCGCCCGGCATCACCCTCCCCCGGGAGTCCCCCCGATAGCTCCCGCGGGAGACGACAGTGGTCGGGGACGCCTGGATCAAGGCCGGGATTTCCCGCATCGAAGTCCGCATCCACGGCGAGGCCAGCGGCGCCTCTCGGTCTCCTCGTCGGCCGCTCAGCGACCTGATTCGCGACCGGGTGGCGTTCGCGAGCATTTTCGGCCCGGCGCCGCGCTACCTCGAGGGCCTCGCGCTGATGGGTCTCGCGCTGTTCGCCCTGCTCTACCGCCGGAGCTCGGTGCCGGGGGCAAAATCCCGATAGCAGAGCAGCGTGGGTAAGCATGGCCAGCCGCGCCGGGGACCCGGCGCAGCGGTTCACGCGAGGATCTGAACCGTCAGGTGGAGCGTTTTGGCATTCCAGTACAGAATCGCAGAATCATAGTCACAACCACTTGAATCACAGAGCGCGATCTCCGCAACGAATTGATTCCCTACCCTGGTCACGGAGAATGCCTTCATGTGCAGGTTACTGACCCATCCGCCGCCGCTCTCCACCCATCCCGTGGCGATCACGATGACCTTGGCTGTATCTACCGTTGGCCAGGTACCAGTCGTTGTTATACTGATGCAAGGCAGGCCGTCTGGACCTGGTTGTGTTGAGACCGCAGGGCTCGTCGTTTGGGCGTCGATACGTGTGATGCATTTGTTGCCGTCGGTCAGGTCAATCAGCTTGGTCTGCAGATCGTCCACGGTCGTCACATTGTCCGTGCATTTTGCCTGCCCAACGATGAGACCCGCGTGTCCGCTCGCGGCGTCATGAATGGATACTTTCATGACATCGCCGGTGCCACTGTGTGCCGCACCGAAAATGTCGTGTTGCCTGGGCGCGTAGGTGGCAGGTGGATCGACTATCTGCGACCACGAGATTCGGTGATGACAGCAGTGGCATCGCCAAGGCGGCCAACAGTCACAGCTGCAGGAACAACAGAAGCAGCAGATCAGTATATGTCGAATGTCATCGAGGTCGATGATTGGATCGAGGATAATGTCCGGCACGTAGGGAATCACCGGTTCCCAGTCATCGGGAGGGTCGAAGCCCCACGCGGATGGCCTGATACCCCACATCGGCTTAGCCTGACTCAGACCCTTGAGAACCCTCTGTCCCTGCTCCGAGCGCCAGTTCAATCCGGTGAGCAGGTCCTTCATGACGGGGGCTTTCAATTTCTGCATTGCAGCAAGGACTTGTTGATTGCTCCCGGACTTGCACGCCTCGAACAGGGCGCGTACTTCTGCGGGCACCTTCTGTACGAACGGCTTTCTCGTCACGGCAGCCGCAACTCGTGACGCAGGCTTTCTCCTTGCCACAACCTTCTTCCCGGCCGCAGGCTTCTTCTTCGCGACCGGTTTCTTTTTCGGCACCTTCATCTCATTCCTCCTCGTTTCGGTATTTCGAAAGGGGGTGCAATGCCACCCTCACTTCTTCAGGATGCGGAACCCCAGATCCCCGTTCAGAGCAGCGCCGCTCGTTCCCACGGTGGTCGCCGTTGGTGCTTTGTACCAACGGCGCGCGGTGTTGAGCCAAGCAAGGTTCGAAGTGAACCATCCCCCGCCACGCGTTATCCGATTCGTCCCAGCGTCCGGTCCCCTGGTGTTGGGGTCTGTGTATGGGCTGGCGGTTGTGTAGGTCCCGTACCAGTCCCAGCACCACTCCCACACGTTCCCGTTCAAATCGTAGATTCCCCGGCTGTTTCCGGTTTTCTGCCCCACAGGATGAGTGACATAGGAAGAGTTCACAGTATACCAGCCGCAGTTGCCGAGAACCGAGTCGAGATTGTAGCCGCTATGCTGATCGCCCGCCGTCCAGGCGCTGCCGTTCTGGTATCGAGCCGCAAACTCCCATTCCGCCTCGGTGGGCAGACGGTAGCCTGCATTGGCCCAGATCGTGTTGGCATTAGTTATCGTGGAAGGCTCACCCATTCGGTAGACCGTCGAGCCGTCTGTGGTGTACACCGGCGCAAGGCCTTCCTTTTCGGAAAGCGCATTGCACCATTTCACCGCATCGAACCAATCAACGAGCGTGACCGGATCCGCGGCAGTGCTCGAGGCGTCGCTGCCCTTCTTTCCAGTGTTCGAGAAACTGTACCCATGTGCGGTTGCCCAATCGATCACCGATTTCCAAATCGACCAGGCAACCTCCGTGGTCCCCATGCTGAATGCACTGATCGAGGAGACGAGGTGCGAAGGTGCGGCGTCCTCCAGTGCGGGGGTGTCCCACCCCATGGAGAAACTCGACCCTGCAGGAACGCTCACCATGGCCTGGGCTGCATGAAGGTAGACGGTGTAGCTCTTTGTCGAGCTGTCCTGAGCGTGGACCGTGTACGTGACGGGCGACGTGAAGTCGTTCGCGGTCACACCGCTCGTTTGCGTTGCGGCTCCGATTGTCACGCTCGTTCCATCACCGTTGGTCGTAAAGGTCGCGACCAGCGATGTAAGAGCCGTGCCCGCGGGCATCGTCACTGCGATGGTCTGGTTCCCCTGTGTAATAGTGCCGGTCGCCGAGGGGGTCTGGATCCCGAAGGTGCTTAGGTCCTTCCGAATATCAAGGGCCAGCGAGATGGTAACGATGTAGTCTTGTGTGCTCCCATCTTCGGCCTTCACTGTGTACGTGACAGCAGCCGAGAAATTGTTCGATGTCACGCCGCTTTGCTGGACCGTGGAACCCACCTTCACCTCCACGCCGTTCGTCGTGAAGACCGCCACGAGGCTGGACCTGTCCGTGAAGTGCGTGGGCGTGGTCGCGGTGATCGTGTGCGCGAACTCATTGATTGTACACGTCATGCTGTCGAGCGCGTCAATACTGAAAGCGGTGATCGCCTTCGTGGTTCCCGGCAGGGGTACCGTAACAGTCACGACGTAGGTTTGTGTTGTGTTGTCCTCAGCAGTCACGGTGTAGGTGACCGGCAGAGTGAAATCGTTTGCCGTCGTTCCGCTCGCTTGGACGACCCCCCCGACGTTGGCGGAAACGCCTGAGATCTCGAAGATGGCCGTGAGGTTGGCGACGTTCGTTCCGAACGGCACGGTCACCGAGACGGTGTGGTCGGCCTCATTGATTGCGTCGACCTCCCCAGACAGGCCGAATCCAAACGAAGTGATCGCCTTCCCGTTGCTGCTCACCGTGACCGTGTAATCCTTTTTTGTACCGTCCTTTGCAGTCACCGTATAGATTACCGGGATCGTGTGGTTGTTGACGGAGTTCCCGCTCACCTGTGGCACACCAGCGACGGCGACAGATGCTCCGGTAGTCGTGAACGTCGCGATGAGACTGTTCTTCGTCGCGCTGTGAGGGACGGAAACGCTGATCTCCCTGCCGGTGATCACCCCCACGGCGTCCACGGGGGAGATGCTGGGGTTTTTCAGGACGGTGAACGAGAACGCGGTGAGGTCCTTCGCGGTGTTCGCCTCGATACTGGTGATCACATCTTTCGCGCACGCTGCGACGAGCGCAATGCACCCGGCTGCGAGGAGCGGCCGGGCAAGAGGCAAAATCCAGCGGATCCGCATCATCATCGCGATCTCCTCTCCGGCGCCCTACTCCTCCCAGGACACGTTCAGCCTCGCCAAGACGTCGGCCGCCCTGCCGGTGTCCGAAGATTTCAAGGCGAGGTATGCATATTTCTCGGCCAGCTTGGGGTCTCTTGCTTCTAGCTTCGCGTAGTACTCCTTGGTCGCCCCGAAGTTCTCCTGCTCGTAGTTCACTCGGGCGAGACCCAGAATGGCCGCCAAGTTCTCGGGATCCTTGTCCAGAACCTGCGTGAAAAACCCGATGGCCTTCCGCATGTCCTTCTGTAAGAACGCGATGTTCCCGAGGTTGAAGATCGCCGGCGTGTACTTCGCGGCGGCCGCCTTCTTCAGCTCCTCCTCGGCGCTGTCCAGCCTGCCGTACTGCGCGTAGAGAACCCCGAGCCTGTTCACAAGCTTGGGGTCATTGTTGTTGCTCTTGATGTCAGCACGAAGCAGCGCGACCCGGCTCTGCAGCTCCTGCCCCACGAACGCATCCAGGGCGGTCATGTACCGGCGTGTGACCTGCGTCATGTCTGGCAATGTGACCGTGGCGTCGGTGGCAATGAACCCAGTCGGCTGGTACAGCTTCCAGGCCTCGGAGATAGGGTAGAATGCCGCCTTTCCAGCCGCGCCATTCTCGCGCCATTCCCTCGCACCGTACTGCCAGGCCTTCACGAACCCGTCGCGGATCATAGTGATTTCAACGGGCACCCATGTCCGCTCCTCGCGGAAGATCAGGTCATCTGAATTGAGGAACAGCCTCTTGGCCTCGGCCGGTTGAATACCCAGGTCGAAGGCCATAAAAATGTGCCCTGGGACCGTGATGAAAGCAGGCTCGATCCCGATGGATTTCAACAGAGCGGAGTAGAGGATCGAAAGGTCGTCGCAGTCTCCCGCCTTGTACGTCAGGGTCTGGATGGGGAACTGGAGAAAGTCCACGGCAGTCCTCTGGGCGGACAGGTCCTGGTAGGAGGAGTTGGGATCCACCACGTAGTTCAGCCCGTACAGCGGGAAGGACTCGAACACTGCCATTGCCTGCCGGAAGAACAGGTTCACCGCCTGGCTTCCTGACTCCCGCGCCATTCCCCCGATCGTCTTGGCGTACTTGAGCACTCCGGGGTCCAGCTCCGTGACGAAACTTGCGGCTTTCCTGTCGTCGTCCCAGGTCATGTTGTTGCGGTTGTAGATGTCGAGGGTCTTCGTCTGCTCCAGGACCATGTCGATGTCGCGAAGCTTATAGCGGACCTGGATCTCCGCCGGAGCCTTCGTTCCCTGCGTGACGCTCAGGATGCTGAGGTTGAAAAGGCCGAAGAGGGGAATCTCCTTCTCCTCGTTCGAGTCCAATGAGGAGATCGCGGCGCTCTCCTTGGCGGTGTCCATGTACGATTTGACGAAAAAGCTTACCTTCACGTCGCTTATTTTCCCGGTCTCTCCGTTTCGGATGCGGATGCTGCCCAGGGGATTTTCGTCGTAGTATTTGTAGAACACAGGGAAAACGGGCGCGAGCTGGATGTTCCTGATCTCCATCCGGGGCTTCGGCTTCTCCTGGAGCGTATGAAAGGTCGCCCCGATGAACACGCTGATGCCGTTGTAGAGGGCATGGTAGTACCTGTAGCCAGCGCCCAGGCCGAGACTGAACGAGGGGTTGAGCCGGAAGGAGATAAGCGCATCGCCGGAAACGTACGGCGCTCCACCCACGATATTCTGGTGGATCGCCAGGCCGTATCCACCGGAAGCGGAGACCTCGAAGACGAGAAAAGGTGCAAAGGCAAGCTGGACCCCCACGCCGGCTCCGGCGGTAACAAGCGAGAGGCTGGTCTGGGCGGGAGTGTTGATCAGGTCGTATCCGACGAGCCCCTGGGCGCGGAGGAGCGAAAGCTTAGGGAACGCGTACTCCGCGGTCAGAATCGCGCCTGCGCCGAGGGTGTAGAGCTTTTCTCCATTCGAGCTCAGCGGTCCCAGGGGGATGTTCCCGCCGGGCTTCAGGCTCACATCAAGGGTCTGGGCGGGGAGAGACGAGCACCAGATAGCGACCAGGAACATCGCAATAATGAACTTTCTCACCATGACTCCACTCCACCTCGGCGAAATGAAGTGTCTCTAGATTAGTATTCTCTCCTGCTTCGCCCGATTGTCAAGAGCGTGCAGGGCTACTCGCCCACGGACCGCTTTCCGATGTCGGGCCGGTTCCCGCTGATGGAGAGCCCTCGATCCGCCGCGGGCACCTCGACAGCCTTGACCGCCTTCGGCCGGATGCGCTCGAGGTAGCTCGCGATGAAGTGCTCTTTTACGTCGCCCCTGAGCGTGTTCGTCTTCAGCGACTGCCAGAAGTCCACCGCAAGCGGCTCGCTCTTGGACTCCTCGCCGAGCACGCAGTAGAAGGCGCCGTCCAGAAGGACGACCGCATCCCCGATATGCACATAGGGATCCGCCGGGGAGATGAGGGTGAGAGGGGGGAGCAAGGGGACAGGGTCCCCCTCGTTGACGATGCGGATCAGGGGCAGGGACCCGCAGAGGGCCGCTCCCGCCGCGTCTGTGACGCGCGGCGAACCCGAGGCGTACACCCGCGCCACCTGCGCTCCATCCGCGCTGAGCAGCAGCCCGAGGATGGTCGCCTCGGCAGCGCCCAGCGAGTGGCCGAAGATCACCAGTTGGTATCCGGGACGGAGCCGGGGAACGATGTCACTGTACACCGCCATCGCCATGTCCTCGAACCCGCGGTGGAAGTTGATCCCGAGCCTCGCGTTCATCCGTTTTACCACCGCCATGTCGGCGAGCGCATTCTGCCTGTTGGCCGTGCCGCGGATGAAGATCTCCACGCGCTTCGCCGAATCGAGGGTGCCGACCATGTAGCGGTTGCGCGTGCTCTCGATGTCCACCACGGCCAGGTCATCATAGTACGCGCCCCAGTCCTTCCGGATCTGCTGGTCGGTGTCGCAGCGCATCGACCTGTAGGCTTCCGAGAGGTGGAGCAGCTCGGTGAAATCGACAACGGGCCGCTTGGCTGCGGGCGCGTCGACGGCGGACGCGGCGGGAGCGGTGCGGCAGGAGCAGAGGAGGACAAGAAGGGCAGCGGCGGCGCATGCCATGGCTCGGGTCATTGGAATCCTCTTCGGGAGAGAGGGTACCAGAGCACCGCCAGCCTTGCCAATCAATGGGGGCGGGGCTATCATGGCCGCGCATGCCCGTCCTGGAACCGGACTCCTCGATACGGCTACCGAGCGTCACCGTCCTGAAGGCTTCGGCGGGGTCCGGCAAGACCTTTGCCCTCACCGAGCGCTACGTCCAATTCCTCCTCTCCCCTGCGATCCCGAAGAACGACCTGGGCAACATCCTCGCCATCACCTTCTCCAACAATGCCTCACGGGAGATGCGCGAGAAGGTCCTGGAGTGGCTAAAGAGGCTCGCTTTCCGCGACCGCGACAGACTGGCGGAAATCTGCTCAGTCACGGGAGGCGGCATGGAGCGGGCGGCATCCCGGGCCGCCGAGCTGCTGGAGCAGATCCTCTCCCATTACTCCGATTTCCAGGTTCGGACAATCGACAGCTTCATGTCCATGGTGTTCCGCGCATCCGCGCTGGACTTCGGGTTCAGCCCCGAGTTCGAGATCCTGCTGGACCCCGCTCCGCTGCTCGACTACGCCTTCAACCTCTTCCTCCGCGGCGCCCGGGAAGGGACCGCGCGGGCGGCGCTGCTCGACGAGACTGTCCGCGCGGTTCTCGGCTTCAAGGCCGGCGAGGACGCGTACCAATGGGACCCTTCGGCCCCTCTGCTCGTGGAAACGAAAAAGCTGGAAAATCGCCTCTCGATGATCGAGGAAACTCCCTCGGCGCCCGACACGGGTATGCGGATGCGGGCATTAGAGAAGAAGATCAAGGGCGCCCTGGACCGGGTCAAGGTTCTCGTGGACTCATCGGGCCTGGAGCCGAACCAGCGGTCCACGTTCCCCGACATGCTCGCCCAGGGTCGGGCCGGAAGGTTCAGCGACATGATCGGCCGGGGGATGAAGAGCTGTCCGGTGAAGAAGCCCGGCCCGAAGGACGAGCGCGGGCGCGAGCGCTACGAGAAGATCGAGGAGACCTGGGCCGAGGCCGACGGCCTGGTGGGCCAGTACACGGCGTGCTGGGCCCGGGCATACTACCAGCCCTACCTGCGGCTGCACGCCGACCTTGCCAAGACGATCGAGAAGGTCAAGCGCGGCCAGGGAAAGGTCTTCATCGGCGACATCAACCGGGCGCTGGGCGGCTACCTCGAGGCGGAGATCGTGCCGGACATCTACTTCCGGCTCGGCGAAAGGGTCTTCCACTATCTCATCGACGAGTTTCAAGACACCTCCCCTGTCCAGTGGAGGAACCTCGCCCCCCTGGTTGAGAACTCGCTCGCCGTTGGCGGGAGCCTGTTCGTGGTGGGCGACACGAAGCAGGCCATCTACGGTTTCCGCCAGGCCGACTACACGATCATGCGGCAGCTCGAATCGGCGAGCCCCTTCCCCTCCGCGGGTCACGTGCCGCTCGAACTGGACACGAACTGGCGCAGCAGGCCGCGCATCCTCGAGCTCGCCTCCGAGGTGTTCCGCGGCGCCGCCGCAGGCTCGCCGCAGTACGCGGAAGCGGCGCAGCGCAGCGGCCTCGCGCGCTGGACGCAGAAGCCGCTCCCGGGCGAGGATCCGGGCTACGTCGAGGTCGAGGTCCTGGAGCGCGATGACGAGGACCCGCCCGAGAGGCGCTGGATCCACGCGGTGCTGGAGCAGCTGCGGGCCCGGGGGTACAGGTGGGGCGACATCGCCCTTCTCGCGTCGAAGAACGAGGAGGTCACGCGCGCGACATCGTGGCTGAACGAGAAGGCGGTCCCCTTCATCTCGTTCAGCAGCCTGGACGTCCGCGGGAGGAAGGTCGCCGCCGAGATGCTGGCGTTGCTCGGCTTCCTCGATTCCCCCCCCGATGACCTGGCTTTCGCCACCTTCCTCCTGGGAGGCATCTTCGCCAGCGCTCTTGCGGCGCGCCGAGCCGGAGCGCTGCCGTCGATGCGCTCGTTCCTCTTCCGCTGCCGGAAGGACCGGCCGCTGTACAAGGCGTTTCAGCGCGAGTTCCCCGAGCTGTGGCGGGAGCTCTTCGCCGGACTCTTCCGTTCAGCGGGGTACCTCCCCCTGTACGACCTTGTCAGCGAGGCCTACACGGCCTTCCGCGTCTTCGACGCCGCGGGAGAAGAGGAGGCGACCCTCGCCAAGCTTCTGGAAAAGGTGAAGGAGTTCGAGGGATCCGGTTCCAACAGCCTGCGCGAGTTCCTCGGCTCGGCGGGCGCGGCCAGCGACGGCGGGGAGTGGGCCATCGACGTTCCGCGCGGAGCGGATTCCGTGCGCGCCATGACGGTGCACAAGGCGAAAGGCCTCGGCTTTCCCGTCGTCATCGCCCTGCTGTACGGGGAGGGGAGCAGGGGATTCGAGCACACGGTGCTGCGCGAGGCCGGCGGCATCGGTCTCGTGAAGCTCACGCAGGAGATCGCCGCGCGCGACCCGGAGCTCAAGCAGTTGTACGACGAGGAGGCGACAAAGGAGAAAGTGAACAGGCTCAACGCGCTGTACGTCGCCCTCACCAGGGCTCGGCGCGAGCTGTACGTCGTAGGGGTGAAGCGGCTTCGCGACTCGTTCCCGTTCGACCTCCTGCCGGTGAGCGGTTTCGCCCCGTCAGCCGACAAGGGGAGAGCGGCCGCGGGGCCGGGCGAGGCGGAGCCCGGCGCCGAGCTTTCTCACGAAACCCGCTCGGTCCGCGTCACTTTCTCGCGGGGCAGCCTCAACCGCGAGGAACGCAGGCGCGGAGACCTCGCTCATAGGATGCTCTCCCTCGTGCGCGAGGCGGGAGACGACCTCGAGGCTGCCCTCGGGGAGGCTGCCGAGAAGGCAGGCCTCGAGGCTCGGGAGCTCCCTGCTGCGGCCGGCCTCGCGCAGGCTGCCTTCAGCATGATCAGGGACACGGAGCTGAGGGAGTATTTCGCGCCGGCGTCCGGTCGAACGATCCTGACGGAGCAGGAGTTTTGCGACGCGGATGGCCGCCTGCGCCGCATGGACAGGGTCGTCGTGGATCCCGATCGCGTCACCGTGATCGACTACAAAACAGGGCCTGAAGCTGAGGAAGAGCACCTCCAGGAAATCCAATCCTATGCGCGCATCCTCGAAGGCGCGTATCCGGGCCGGCGCGTCGAGGCGGTTCTCGCGTACCTCGACCGCCGTGAAGCGAGGAGGGTGCTGTGAACGCCCTCCTTCTCGGTCCGGGCGAGAACCTCATCGATGTGGTCGCCGGACGCATCAGCGAATCGGGGGTCGCCCTCCGTGACGCCATCGTGGTCTTCCCGGGCAAACGCCCCGCCCATTTCCTGAGACAGCGCCTGGCCGAGGGGAGGACAGCCGGGTTCCTGCCGCCGCTCATCCTCTCCATGGACCAGCTCGTGGATGCGGCCTTCGAGGCGCGCCAGACACGGGCTGACAGGGTCCTCCCAAAGGCCGAAGCCATCGACGCCGTCGCTCTTCTCTACGAGATCCAGCTCGAGGCGGAGCGCCCGCTGGGCGGCACGGCATTCATGACTCTGGACAGCTTCCTCCCCCTCGGGCTGAAGATCCACCGGGACCTCGAGGAGCTCGCGATCGAGCGCGTGCCCGCGCGGAAGGTCGCGGAGGTGCAGGCACTCATCGAAGAGGAGGTGCCCGAGCGCTCGCGCGAGAGGCTGCTGGCCCTCTCGCTGTTCTATGAGCGCTTCTATCCGAAAGTGGCGGAGAACAACCTCTCCACGCGCTCCTCGCGGTACGTCGAGGTGGCCGGCGGCATCGAGCCAAACGACCTGGGCTCTTTCCAGCTCCTGGTCTTTGCCGGGTTCTCGACGCTCACCACGGCCGAGCGCGGTTTGTTCGGGAAAGCGGCCGCCTGGCCGCAGTCTCTCTTCATCTTCCAGGACGGCCCTGGCCTGCGGGCGCAGCTCGACTCACTCGGCGTGCGCCATCCCGCGGTGAGCCCGGCGGGCGCATCGGCCAGCGGGACGCGTCGGCCCGAGGTGCGCCTGTCCAGCAGCCCCGATGCGCACGGCCAGGTCTTTGCCCTGAACGCCGTGCTCGGTAAACCTGACGGCCAGACCGCGATCGTTCTGCCGAGCCCCGACACCCTGTTCCCCCTGCTCCGCCACTGCCTGTCGCGTTTCGACGAGGAAAGCTACAACGTCTCACTCGGCTATCCCCTGCAGCGCACGCCCCTGTACGGGTTCCTGAACAACCTCATGGAGCTGGTCGGCTCGATGGACGGGGAACGGCTCTACCTCCCCTCCTACATCTCCTTCGTCCTGCACCCGTACACGAAAAACGTCCGGTTTCGCGGGTCTGCCGAGTCCACCCGCGTTCTCTTCCACGTCCTCGAAGAGCGCCTGGCCGCCGCTCGCACGCGGAGGTTCGCCACCCTGGAAGAGATCGAGTCGAACGAAAGCCCGTTCGAGGGTCTGTTCGAGGAGGCAGCCAGGCGCATCGCGGCCGAAGAGGACCGCGCGGCCATTGCAGGGGAGCTTCGCACGCACCTGCGGCTGATTCACTCCCGCACGATCTCCGCCTTCCTCTCCTTCCCCAACATCCGCGCCTTCGCCGAGCGCGCGATCCAGCTGATCACGTGGGTGCACGAGGCGAGCACGGCGCGCGATCACCCGACCTTCACGCCCATCTCCGAGTCTTTTCTGCAGACCCTCGAGTCCATCTCGCATTCGCTGATGGCCTCGATGTCCTTCACCGATACGGCGGGCTACTTCGCCCTGCTCCGCCGCTACCTGCAGACCTGCTACCATCCCTTCCCCGGCACGCCCCTTCACGGCATGCAAGTCCTCGGCGCGCTTGAGACCAGGAACCTGAGGTTCGAAAGGATTTTCGTCCTGGACGCGAACGAAGGCGTTCTTCCCGAGTCCGGCGCGGAGAGCACGCTCCTCCCATTCGCGGTGCGCGCCGCCCTCGGGCTCTCGACCTCTCGCGACAAGGAGCAAATCGCCGCCTACCACTTCGCCCTGCTCAAGGCGGGCGCGCGCGAGCTGCACCTGTTCTCGGTCGAGAGCGGCGAGAAGGAGCGCTCGCGCTTCGCCGAGCGGCTGCTCTGGGAGATGCAGCAGGAGCAGGGCACGATCGACGGCCCGCGCCTCGTGCGCCAGATCCAGTACAGAGTCTCGCTGGAGGCGAGGCCGCCCGCGCCGGTGGAAAAGACAGCCGAGGTCGCCGAATGGCTCGCCTTGCGCGAATACAGCGCCACTGCGCTGGACGCATACCTGCGCTGCCCGCTCGCCTTCTACTATCAACATGCCTTGAACCTGGGCAAGCGGGAGGAGACCTCGGCCGGCGTCGAGCCTGTCGACATCGGGACATTCGTTCACGAGGTGCTGTTCCAGTATTTCAAGTCCCGGACCGGCAGGCCGCTCGGCGCAGGCGATGCGGACCGCTCGGCCATGGCGGCTCTCGTGGATGAGCTTTTCGCAGCGAAGTTCGGCCCGGCGGAGACGGGCGCGAACCGCCTGCTGCGAAACCAGATCCGATCGCACCTTGGAGATTTCGTCACTGACTACCTCCGCGGTCTTTTCGAGAGCCACAGGGTCGAAATGAGGGCGCTGGAGCTCGACGTCGCGGCGAGCCGGGAGGGCTTCGCTCTCAGGGGGAGGATCGACGCCGTCCAGGAGCGCGACGGCAGGCCGTGCCTGATCGACTATAAGAGCTCGGCCAACCGCGCCTCCTACGCCCTTCGCCTGGACAGACTCGACGTGGAGGACCGCTCGACCTGGGCGACGGCGATCAGGACGCTTCAGCTCCCCTTCTACATGCTTCTGTACTCCGCCGAGAAAGGGATCGCGGTGAGCGATGTCCGGGCCATGTTCCTGCTGCTGGGCAGGACCCGGATGGACGAGGGCATCGAGCTGCCCCTCTTTGGCGGGGAGGGGACGCCGGCCGATGCGTTGCCCCGGCTCGAATCGGTGATCTTCGGTCTTCTTCGCGAGATCGTCTCGCCGGACGTTCCCTTCGCGCCTGCCGCTGATCCGAAGACTGCCTGCCCGTACTGCGATTTCACGGGGATCTGCGGGACGGGGTGGCGCGCGCCCTGAGGCGCCCGATCACAGCTCGACGAGCGTACCCCCGAGCATCTGTGCCGTTGCCGGATGGCACGTGAAGAGGATCATCTGCTTCTCGGCCGCCAGCTCCCGCAAAACCCGAGCGGCCGCCTGCTGCCGCTCGGGGTCCATATCCACCAGGGGATCGTCCATCACGAGAAACCCGTCCGTCCCCGCGAGGAAGTGACGCGCCATCACGAGGCGAAGCGCGAGAGCCAGCGAGTCCTTCGTGCCCGCGGACAGGAGGTCCCGGCCAAGCCTTGCCCCATCAGAGTCGGCGAGTCCGTGGGGAAGAGCGCCTTCCATGTCGATCTTCGCGTGACGGCCGGCCGTCATCGCCGCCAGCGTCTTTTCCAAGTCCCTGCGCATGACGGAGGTGACCGTCGAGTCGCTCCCGTCCAGCAGCTCGCCCGCGATCCTGCTGATGCGCTCGATGCACTCCCCCCGGCGGAGCACGGCCTGCAGGTGCGCCTGCGATTGCGCGAGCAGCCCGGCGAGCTCCTCCGAAGACTGGTCGGGCGCGCGGGCCTCGAGCCCGGACCTGCGCTCGCGCAGGCCGCCCTCCTCGGCACGCAGCCGCTGCGCGTCCGCTTGAGCCGCCTCCCACGCGCGGAGGAAGGAGTCGGCGTCCGCGAAACCGTCCGGCAGGGGCGCGCATCGCGAGATCCGATCCTGATACCCCTTCTCCTCGCTTCGCGAATCGGCCAGTCGCCCTATGAGCCTCTCGGGACTCCCGAACTTTGCGCCCCAATCGACGGCCTGGCGGCGGAGGATTTCCAGCTCCCTCTTCCTTTCCTCGAGCTGGGTGTCCTTCCGCGCGAGCTCCCCCGCGATCGCAGCGACAGGTCGCGGCAAACGGGTGGAGCCGAGCGCCGCTGAGCGCTTCTCAAGGTCGTCGAGCAGCTCGCCAGCGAGCTCCTCGACGAGGGCTTTCTCGGCGGCCGCCGCATCGGCAGCGAGCGGCTCGTACGCGCTCCAGTGCGACTCGGCTT
The DNA here is from genome assembly GCA_964353885.1 of uncultured Spirochaetaceae bacterium. Lineage (GTDB taxonomy): Bacteria > Spirochaetota > Spirochaetia > SZUA-6 > Fen-1364 > CAVTER01. The sequence continues at coordinate 45,114 of CAYGXO010000070.1, read as the reverse complement.
CGGTGAGGCTCGCGACGCCGGCCGTGGCGAGACACGCCGAGAGGCGCTGCTCGGCCGCCCGCGCTTTCTCCACCCTCGCATCGGCGTCCGCTTCTCCGGACCTCACCTCGACCTCGAGGTCGGGGTGAACGATCCGCAGCCGGCCGGCCGCCCGCAGCCGAACCACCGCGCCCGGCGCGAGCCTTCTCGCGCTTTCCAAGGCGAAGTCCTCCTGCACGGCGATCTCGACAACCCTCCTGCCGGCCACGGTGACGGAAAGCTTCCCCGCATCGAGGCCGGCCTGGAGCCGCTCGAGCTCGCGGGCGGCGCTTCGGATCTCCTGCAGGGCTTGCTTCTCAAGTTTCGGGATCGCGGCGAGTCTCGCGCGCGCCTGCTCCGCCTGCCCCTTCCTCCGAGCCACGCGCTCCGCTTTCTCCCGAAGCTTCCGCCCCTCCTCCTCCCGTTCCGCCTCCTGCCGCTCGCGCTCGAGCGGCGCGCGCTCGGCAGCGAGCGCCGCGATCGCTTCCTCGAGCGATCGAATCCTCTCGATGGCGCGCGGCCACTCGGCAGCCAGGGGCGTGAGCGACTCGATCTCCTGACGAACCCTGCGCGCCTCGGCCTCGAGCTTCCCACGATCTCGGGCATCGACGGCCGGTTTGGCGTGGCGGTCCACGAAGGCTTCCCGGTCGGAGGAGGCGGCGGATGCCTCGCGGAGCCGGGCGTTCAGCTCGTCCAGCTCCTTCTCCCAGGAGAGAGCTGCCTTCGACCCGGCCCGCAGCCTCTCCATTTCGTACCAGGACTGGAGGATCTCGCCGACCTCCCGCTTCCACGGGTTGTCGAGGCCCCGGTTGTTCTTCGGCTGCCCGCGCGCGCGGTCCCAGCTCGAGAACAGGTCCTTGAGCTTTTCGTCGAGGATCTCTCGGAATCTGTCCACCGACACCCCCCCAGTTTCCAGCACGGCCGTGCGGAGGATGTCGGCGAGGTCCGAGAGGGCCTCTCTCCTGTCCTTTTCGAGGGAGTCGATCGTGGCAGCCAAGTCCGACTGGCCCGTCAGGAGCACGCCCGCGAACGTGCCGGGCCGGGCGGGAAGCAGGGCGGCGAGCCTCTGCTGAATGGCCGCCTCGTCGGCGAGCGCCGAGCCTGCGGGGAGAACGAGCTCCGAGGCTGCGCCGGCGCCCCAGCGGCGCCTCAACACCCACCGGCCGCCCATTGCCGAAAGCTCGAGGTCGACTCTGATCGTGTCTCCGCCCGCTGCCGGCAGGTAGGGGGCGACGTACTGCGCGTGCTTCGGCTTCGAGAGCGTCGTGGGCACGAACAGGGCATGGCGAAGGGCGCGGTAGAACGTCGACTTGCCCGCCTCGTTGGGTCCAAGCACGACGGTCAGCCCGGGAGCGAAGTCGAGCTCCCTGTCGGCGAAGCAGCCGAACGGGTGGAGGCGCAGCCGATGGACGATCACCTTCGGGCCTCCTCGAGAAGCCCGTGCGCGATCTCGAGCGCCTCGAAGTCCCCTGCGTCGGCGAGCCGGCGGAGAAGCGCGTGAGGGAAGGAGCCTTCCGCGAACTCCTTGTCGATCGCCTCGACGGTGATCTCCTCCCGCAGGGCGTCGGTGCGAAGGTCGAGATGCAGGAGCCTCCCGGCCATCCGTCGGCGGACCTGCTCCACCTCGTCGAGCAGCTCCCGTGGCGCGCGCCCCGACAGGCGGATCCTGGCGAGCACGGCCTTCGCCTCCGGCCCGGAGAAACGCTTCTCAAGGGAATCGAGGTCGGCTGCCGCCCTGATGCCGAGGTCAAGATCGACGAATCGGAAGGCGCCCGTTTGGACGGGCTGCGCGGATATCCCCCCGTCCTCTCCCAGATCCAGCGACCACGCGCCGCCCTCGTGCGGACAGTCGAACCCGTCCGGCTCCGGCGTGCCGGGGAAGAAGACCCGCTCGCCGCTCTTGGCGGCCTTCACTTCGCCGCTGCCCGGCGCGTCGGGAAACCGCACGTGGGTGTGGCCGAGGAGCCAAAGGTCGAGCCCGGCCTCCCCTAGCTCCGCGCGGGTCATGGGATAGTAGTCGCCGGCGAAATCGGGCGAGACGCCTTCGAGGCTGCCGTGAGCCACGCCGATGCGGAACCGAGCGGCGGTTTCGCGCGAAGCGTCCCGCACCCAGCCGATCGCGTTCCGCTTCGAGTGCTTCGTCGTGCAGGGTCCGGGATACAGACAGGCGTCCAGGTCGTAGTGGGCGAGCGGGTGCGGCTGCGCCCGCTCCAGCACGAGCACCGATCCGCCCGAGGCGTCGCGGAAGGTCCGCCAGAGGTCATCGCCCGAAGAGAGGAAGTCGTGGTTCCCCGGCAGCACGGCGGCGAGCCTGCCGGTGAAGCCGCGAAGCGTCTCGGCCGCCCGCTGAACATCGCGCCTTGCCACGGACACCCTGTCGAAAAGGTCGCCCGCCACGACGAGCAGATCCGAGCGGCGCTCGCCGGCCTCGCGCACGACGCGCTCCAGGCACTGGAATCGCGCATTCACAAGCTCCGCCTGAACGTCGGGGTAGCCCGCGAACTTCATCCCGAGATGGAAGTCGGAAGCGAGGAAGATCCTCATCGCCATTGCCGATGAAGTATAGGGATGGGGCAGGGGCGCGTAAAGACGACCGCCCCGGACGCCCCGGACAGGGATCGAAGCGGCGGCTACTGCGCGGGTGCGGGTTCAGGCGCAGGCGCGGGTGCAGGCGCGGGTTCGGGTTCCTGCTCCTTGAGCGCCTCAGCGAGCTCTTCCTTCGTCGCGTCGCGAACCTTCATGATCTGGATGTCGAAGGTGAGGTCCTTTCCCGCCAGCGGGTGGTTGAGGTCCATGACGACCGTGGTGTCGCTCACCGACTTGATCGTCACGGGCATGGGGCCCGCGGGGGTCTGGATCGAGTAGGTCGCGCCGGCCGTCAGCACCATGTCCTTCGGTATCTGGGCACGGGGGATCTCCTGCACGGCCGCGGTGTCGTACTCGCCATAGGCGTCCGCCGCCTTCACGGTGACCTTCTTCTTCCCGTTCACTTTCAGGCCCTTGATCTCCTTCTCCAGCACGGGGATCATGCGGCCGATGCCGTACATGAACTCCAGCGGCGTCTTGCCCTCTCCGATCGAGCTGTCGTACACGGAGCCGTCGGGCAGGGTCAGGGTGTAGTTCATCTGGACGACCTTCTTGTCCGCCACGGTCGCGCCGCAGCCGAGAAGGACGAGGATGAAGAAAACCACAAGAACAGGGACGATCGCCCTTTTCATTTCATCTCCTTGAGAGTGGGGACTGAACCGCCACCTTAGACCCCCGCGGCAAAAGATACAAGTGGCGGCCTCCCTTCCCCCGGGCGGTATTCCGGACTACATTATCCACTGCCCCATGTCCCAGCACAACGAGTTCGTCCGAGCTTTCGCCCACCGGTTGAAGGACGCCGTTCTGTACGAGGCCAACCCGAGCTTCGGCAACCCGCCGTGGCCCGAAACCGGGCCGCGCCTGCTCATCCTGCGGTTGTCTTCCTTCGGCGACGTCGAGCGCTCCACACCCCACCTTTTCCTCGCTCGCGAAACGCGCGCGGCGCTGCCCCGGGCCTTCATCGATATGGCCTTCCTCCCCGTTGCCGGGGACGCGGCGGTCTTCGTGAAACACGGGGTCCCGCTCATCCTCGGAACGCAATCGCGCCGCTCGCTCGAGGATTTCGACCTCCTCTTCATTTCCAACTCGTACCTGATGGAGCTTTTTAACCTGCCCATGCTGCTCGCCGGTTCCTCGGTTCCCCTCTGGGCGGGGGAACGGGGCGAGCGGTGGCCGCCGATCGTGCTGGGGGGCTCCAACGCCTCCGCGGCAGCCGCGGTCGTGAAGGTGAACGGCGACTGCATGGCGGATGCGATCTTCTTCGGCGAGGGCGAGGGCAGGGCGGGCCGGATCGCCGCGATGTGCCGCGCGCTGGCCGATGCGCCGAAATCCGCGCGCATGGCCCGGATCGCGGAGGAGGTGCCCGGGCTCTGGCCGGCAGGCGATCTCTCGCGCGGAGTCGAGCGCGCGGTCGCGCCGATCTCTGAAGCCGGCAATCAGGGGCTCCCCTTCCCCATTCTCCCTGGCGAGGAGGCGCGCACGGCCCGGCTGGCGATCACACGCGGCTGCCCCTCGCTGTGCTCGTTCTGCTACGAGGCCCATGACAGGACGCCATTCCGCGAGATTCCCCTCGAGACGCTGCTCTCCGCCGCCCGACAGATGAAGCTGAACACGGGAGCGGAAACCCTCGAGATCGAGAGCTTCAATTTCAACACCCACTCCCGGCTCGCCGAGCTCCTCGAGGCCCTGAACAGGCTGTTCCTGAGGGTGAACATGATGAGCCAGAGGGCCGACATCCTCGCCCGGACTCCGGGGCTGCTCGACCTCGAGGTGGCTGCGGACAAGCGCAGCTTCACCCTCGGCATCGAAGGCATCAGCGCGCGCCAGAGGCGTTTCCTCCGCAAGAACCTCGCGGACGCGGACATCCACCGGGTCCTCGAATCGCTTCACGCCCGAAGGGTTCGGGAGATCAAGCTCTTCTTTGTGCTCACTGGCCGGGAGACGGGAGAGGATTTCGAGGAGCTCGCCGTCTTCGCCAAGTGGCTGAAGGGCATCCGTCAGGCCGCCGAGTCGCCGCCGCGGATCGTCTTCAGCTTCGGGATGCTCGTGCGCATGCCCTTCACGCCGCTGCGCCACGACGGCGCGATCCTCGAGGAGTCTGTGTGGCGGCCGCTCGCCGGCCGGGCGAAATCGGCGTGCGAGACCAGTGGCTTCGAGTTCAGGCTCGCCTCCGAGTGGAGCGAGTATGCGGCCACGCAGTCGCTCGCCCTTGGCGGGTACGATGCGCATGCCCTGCTCGAGTGGCAGCCCCTCGACAATTGGATCGCGGCCCACCGGGCGGCGCTCGAAGCTGAAAAACCCGCGGGCCATCCCTTCGCCTTCGGATTCCTCGAGGACGAGAAAAGCCGCGCGGCTCTGTACAGGCGGTTCCAGCGGGCGGCAGAGGGCCTGGCCACCGGACATGCGCGGGAGGAGCCCGCGGGGCAAAGGCAGGCAGGGCAAAGACCGCCCGTGCCGGGCAGCGCGATCTCGGGTCTCACGACGCTGATGCATGCCAAACGCCGTCTGAAGCCGGTGTTCTTGCGGACGACCCTTCCCCGCGAGGCTGCGGGCCTCGGTCCCGAGTGGAGGGACGCATGGCTGATGCGCGCGCTCTTCGCTGCCAGGCCGGATCAACTGGAGAACGTTCTCTCCATGCGCGAGAGCCTCATCGGCCCATGGGCATCCGACCTCGATACCCCGTGGTTCGGGCAGACCGTCGTCGGCGTTTCCGCGTGGGACACGGAGTCCGCCCTCGGGGACTTCTCGCCAGGGGACTTTTCGCCCGGCGCCTTCCACAGCCTCGATGTGCGCCTCACCCTCCCCGGCGCATTCTTCCCGCACGCGGGCGCGCGGCTTGCTTCCTTCCTGAACGCCGAGCACATCCCGATCACGCTGCGCCGCGCAGAGGGCGGGGGCGAGTACACGATCGGCGACAAGGCGCTGCGGAAGAAGGCGCTGCTCGCCGGACGGTTCACCGACACCGGGGGGGAGGCTGTCCTGGAGCTCCGCGTGGGGCCAAGGTTTCCGCTCACCGCATACCTCGGCTCGTTCCCTGGGCCGGGAGTCTCCCGACGAGCGCTGCTGGAGGTGGTCAGCATCGAGCTATAGCTCGAGCCCGGGATCGCTCACCGGCGCAAGGGCCAGGCCCCGGCCCGAAAGCCAGAGCCGCGCCGCCTCCAACAGCCGCTCATCGAGTGCAAGCTCGAGCGTCGCGCCCCTCACCCTCAATCGCAGGCTGCCGTCGCTGAAAAGTGCCTCCTGGATTCCGCGCCGCGGGATGTAGTGACCGTCGACCCCGTACGAGTGAATCGAGTCGAGCGGATCGCAGAGCGAGAGCAGCTCGCGAGGGGTGAGCATCAGAAGGTGACCCAGCCTCCTGTTTCGCGGCCAGCCCGAAGCGCGCGTTTCGGAGTCAAACCGGTATATGGCAGGAACCCGCTCTCCCAACAGGGAGAATGCAGATCGCGCAATGACCTGCCACTTGAACGGCAGAGGCTCGGCCGGCTCGGAAGGCGGCATCGGCCCGGATGCCCCTGCGAGCCTCTCCCGCAAGGCGAGGAGGGCCGGTTCCAGCACCCTGCGCGCGACCGTGTTGTACCGGATGTTGATCCGGCCCTCGCGCGAGATGAAGCTGAGCTTCCCGTAGAGAAGGATGTGGATGTCCTCGATGTAGGAAAGCGTGTCGATCCCGATCAATGCCCGCAGCCCCGGCGTCGGCTCCGCCGTCCACAGGCCAACGGCCCGCGCGCCCAGCGCGGCCACTCGCAGCGGAGTCATGACCGACTCGGCGCGCCGGCCCGTGAGCCGGACGCACGAAGGAATGATGAAAAGCTGGCCAAGGTCATCCACGCCGCAGGGTTCCGAAAGGGCTTCCAGGGCCCCCTCGGGCAACTCATCCCGGGAGGCAGGAACGAAGGGGTGCGGCGTCCTCATCGCTCGGAAGTATTCCCCCCCGTCCTGCCCCGTGTACGGGGTTTCCCATGACTCGGGCGGGTCCCTTGGAGCGTGCTTGATGCGTAAGAATAGCCGTGCCTTCATCTGCTGCACTTTCATCTCCAGAAAGCATATACCGAGAGGCGGATCTGCGTCTCGCCGCCGCGGGGGAACCTCTTGCCCAACGGCCGCCTTCCACTTAGAGTGCACCGCATGGATACCCACACTCCGACACGGGAGGAGGCCCTCCGCCTGCTCACCACCTATACGACGACGGACAGCCTCGTGAAGCACGCGCTTGCTGTCGAGGGGGTCATGCGCCACATGGCGCGCGCTCTCGGCGAGGACGAGGAGAAATGGGGGATCGTCGGGCTCGTCCACGACATCGACTACGAGAAGTTCCCAGACGAGCATTGCAGAAAGAGCCCCGGGATCCTGCGCGAGGCAGGATGGCCAGAGCCGTACATCCATGCCGTCGTGAGCCACGGCTGGGGCATCTGCTCCGACGTGGAGCCGACGGAGCGGATGGAGAAGGTGCTCTACGCGATCGATGAGCTCACGGGGCTCGTCGTGACCTCCGCCCTCGTGCGGCCTTCCCGAAGCGTCCTGGACCTGGAGGCCTCGTCGGTCAAGAAGAAGTGGAAGGACAAGCGGTTCGCCGCGGGGGTCAACCGCGAGGTGATCGAGAAGGGCGCCGCCATGCTCGGAGTGGAGCTCACCAGTCTGATCACCGACACCATTGCGGGGATGCGGAGCGTTGCGAAGGAGATCGGGCTGGCCGGCCCCGCGATATGATGCATCCCATGAAGGTCATCAAGAGACGAATCGCGCCGCTTGCGGCGCTCGTCTGCGTGGCGCTCGTCCTGCTTTCCTGCGTCGATCCGGCATCGATCGTCATCACAATGCCCGACCTCTCCCGGGTCGCCGACGGCACGTGGGTTGGGCAGTACACGGCGGGACCCGTGCGCGTGAAGGTCTCCGTGGGAGTCGCGGGGGGCAGGATCACCAGCTTCTCGATTCTGGAGCATAGGAACGGCCGCGGGAAGGCCGCCGAGGCGCTCGCGCCGTTGGTGGTCGAACGCCAGAGCGTCGCGGTGGACGCGATCGCGGGAGCGACGTACTCGAGCAAGGTCATCCTCAAGGCCGGGCAGATTGCCCTTGAGAGCGGCATTCGATAGCGAGTGAGGACGAAATGAAACAGGCACAGCCAGCATCGCAGAGCACCCTCGTCGTCTACGCGAGCAAGCAGGGCAGCACGCGGCAGTACGCCGAGTGGATCGCTGAAGATCTCTCTGCCCGTGCGATTCCCTTTGCCCAGGCACGGCCGGCGGATATCGAGGCCGCCGATACCGTCGTGCTCGGCTCCGCGGTCAGAATGGGGAGCCTCATCCTCGGAAAGTGGATCAAGGAGAACTGGCGCATCCTGAGCGCCCGCCGCCTGGTACTGTTTTCGGTGTCGGGGACCCCTCCTGGCGACGAGAAGGGGCTCCGCGAAATCCTGGAAAAAAGCCTTTCTCCAGAAATGATCGGACGGATGAGCTGGGTTCCCCTGCACGGACGGCTCACCATCGCCACGCTCCCGCTCCCCCTGAGGCTGATCATGAAGGCGGCTTCACGCCCTCGAGCTGACGCGGGCAAGGGAACCCCTGCCGGGTCCCCCGCTGAGCCAATGGTGGAGTTCGACGGAGTCTCACGCGAGTCGATCGCTCCGATCCTGAAGGCGGCCCGAAAGCGGAACTGATCCAAGCCCGGACTGGCGATCGCCAGTCCGCCGCGCGCCGGTTGACAGGCCGCATCTATCGTGTTACCAATCCGAATATCGTGTTACGCTTCGAGGAGCACGGCGCGAGAGGAACCCCATGCACATGGCCGATGCGCTGATTTCCCCCGCGGTCGGCGGGGCGCTGTGGGCCGCGACAGCCGCAGCCGGCGCGGTCTCGGCGAGGGCAGAAGCGCGCCGGCGCGACGAGCAGCGGCTGCCCCTGATGGCCGTCCTTGGCGCCTTCGTCTTCGCTGCGCAGATGATCAACTTCAGCATCCCGGGGACGGGCTCCTCGGGACACCTGGGCGGCGGCCTCCTGCTCGCCGCGCTGCTCGGACCGTACGCGGGATTCCTCGTCATGGCCTCCGTCCTCGCCGTGCAGGCGCTGTTCTTCGCGGATGGCGGCCTGCTCGCCTACGGCTGCAATGTCTTCAACCTCGCCTTCCTCACCTGCTTCGTCTCCTACCCCCTGATCTTCAAGCCGATCGCGAAGCGCTCCTCCCGCGCGGGTCCTGTGATGGCGGCGGCGCTCCTCGCGGCGATCGTCGGTCTTCAGCTCGGCGCGTTCAGTGTCGTCGTCCAAACCCTGCTTTCTGGGAGAACCGAGCTGCCCTTCAGGGCCTTCGCCCTGTTGATGCAGCCCATTCACCTCGCAATCGGAGCCGTGGAGGGAGTTGTGACTGCGTCGATCCTTGCAGTCGTGCACCGGGCCAGACCGGGGGTTCTCGCAAGCTCCCTGCAGAATGAGCCCTACAGGGGCGCCCCCCTGCGTCCGATCCTCCTCGGCGGGATCCTGCTCGCTCTGCTCGCGGGGGGAGTCCTTTCGCTGTTTGCCTCCTCCTCGCCGGATGGCCTCGAGTGGTCCATCGCCCGGGCGAGCGGAAATGAACAGCTGGCGGCCTCGGCGAAGGCTCGCGCCATGAGCGCGGACACGAGCCTCTCGGGTATCCTGGGCGCCGGGATCGTTCTTGCACTTGTCGCGGCCGTCGGCCTCACGATCCGATTCTTCCATAGAAGACGAAGGAGGGCGGACACCTGAGCATCGGAGCGACCGGCTGGGGCGCCGTCCGCCGCGTCGAGGATCTCGCGGCAGGGGCCAGCGCGTTTCATAGGGTGGATCCGGTGGCCAAGCTCCTCATCACGATCGGTTTCATCGCTTTCACCTCGTCGTTCCCCGCGAGCGCCGTCACCGTGCTCGCTCCCTACGCCGCGTATCCCGTGCTCCTGGCCGTCATCGGCGGCATACCGGCACGACTCCTGGCGAGCAGGCTCGCTGTCGTGCTTCCCTTTGCCGCGCTGCTCGGCGCGGCCAACCCCCTGCTCGACCATACCCCCGCGCTGATGGTCGGAGGGGCCAGCATCACGCGGGGATGGATGAGCCTGGCCGGGATCGTCTTTCGAGCTTTGCTCATGGTCGCCGCCGCCCTCTCGCTCACCGCCCTCACGGGCTTCGACGGCATCTGCGGGGCACTCGAGCGCCTCGGGCTGCCCCGCGGCCTCGTGCTGCAACTGAGGCTGATGTTCCGTCATCTCTCCACCCTGTCGGACGAAGTCGCCCGCACCCTTCTCGCCTATGGCCTGCGCAGCGGAAGGCGGCGCGGCGTTGCTCCGCGCGAGTGGGGCAGCGTCGCCGGCAGCGTGCTCGTGCGCAGCATCGGCCGGGCGGAGCGGATCCACACCGCGATGCTCGCACGAGACGGCGGGCAGAGGCCGCGCGATCCCGTCCGTTGGCTTCGGCGGCCGTCGGACTGGCTGTTCGCAGTCTCATGGATGGCGTGGTTCCTGCTCTGCCGTCTGTTCGACGTGCCGGCGCTTGTCGGCTCACTCGCGCGGAGCGTGCTGCATGTCTGATCCCTCTCTTCTGCCAGTGATCGAGGCGGACGGTCTCGGGTACGGCTATCCGGGCGGAGCGCTCGTCCTGGACGGACTCACCCTGTCAATCCAGGAAGGCGAACGGGTCGGAGTCATCGGGGCGAACGGGGTCGGAAAGTCCACCTTGCTCCTCCTGCTGGCGGGCGTGATGGCGCCCCGATCCGGCCGGCTCGCCGTGCGGGGGGTCGAATCGAGCAGAGACACATTGGCAGTGATCCGAAAGAGCGCGGGGCTGGTCTTCCAGAATCCCGACGACATGCTCTTCATGCCCACGGTCCGCGCGGACGTCGCCTTCGGGCCGTCCAGTCGCGGGCTGGATGCCCGGACGGTGGACCAGCGCGTTCGCGCCGCCCTCGCCGCTACCGGGGCTTCGTCTCTCGCGCATCGTCCTCCATGGGAGCTGTCCGGCGGGGAAAAACGCGCAGCCTCCATCGCCGCGGCGCTCGCCTTGGAGCCCTCGATCCTGCTCCTCGACGAGCCGTCCTCGGGGCTGGACCCCGGTTCGAGACGCGGCCTGATCGAGCTCGTCCCGACGCTGCTGGGCACGCTCGTCATCGCCACGCATGACCTCGATCTTGTCCTCGACCTCTGCGACCGGGTCATCGTGCTCAGCGGCGGGAGGGTCGCTTCCGACGGCCCGGCCGGCGTGGTCCTGCGCGACCAGGCGCTGCTCGCGGCAAACCATCTCGAGCTGCCGCTTCGCCTGCAGGCCTGCCCCCTCTGCGTTCCGAAGTAGCTCGTCCCTCCGTTGTACGTAAAGGTGATCGCACCGCGGTCCTGGCTCCAGGAACCCTGCCCAGTGCCTTCTTGTCGCCCAAGGAATACCCACCAAGTCCCTTCCGTCGGTTCCACCCGATTCTGTACTGCCATGTCGTGCTAATTATGGCTATTCTATCCACAAAGGTATTGACAGTGCTCATTGAGAAGGCTATTATGGCTTTATGAAAAGAGCTACCATAACCGAAACTAAGAACGGCCTCAGCCGACTGCTCGACGAGGTTCGGCGGGGAGAGACGATCCTGATTACGGAGCGAAAAGTGCCCGTTGCGCGGATCGAGCCGGTGCGCGGGTCTCCGGGGACGAAGGACGATCGTCTCGCAGTATTGATCGGCGAGGGGATCGTCTCTCCGCCGGAACGCACCCTCGACGTGTCCGCGCTCCGTGCGGAGCCTCTTCCGCTGCTCGTGAGAGCCGACAGCGCGGTGAAAGCGCTTCTGGCCGACCGCGAGGACTCCCCGTGAAGTACTGGGACGCATCCGGCATCGTGCCGCTCCTGGTCGAGGAGGCGTCGACGGCCGACAGGCAGCGCCTCCTGGACGCAGATTCCGTGATCGTCACATGGTGGGCCACCCGGGTCGAGTGCGCATCTGCCCTCGGCCGACTCCGGCGCGAAGGTTTGCTCGACGAGGCGGGCTTCGGGGCCGCGCTTCGCAGGCTCACGACGTACGCCGCCTCGTGGGCGGAGGTGGAGCCTTCTGTGGCCGTTCGACGGACGGCGCTCCGACTGCTGCGGGTTCACCCGCTTCGCGCGGCCGACGCCCTGCAACTCGCCGCAGCGCTCGCTGCCGCGCACGGCGACCCCTCCGCGCTCGCGTTCATCTCCGGCGACGCCCGCCTGTCGGCCGCCGCCGACATCGAGGGCTTCCCGGTCACGTGAGCCCCTGCGGCCTGGCGGCTGCAGGGTTGTCCAGGCCGCGCTCCCTCAGCAGCGTAATGAACAGCCCTCCCACCACCGAGCGCGCCAGGAAGGCGCACATCCGGCCGTTGAAGCAGGCAGGCCTCACCGAGGAGGAATTCAGGCTGCTCTGAGCGTTCCCACCCCTGACCTTTCCTTGGGTAGATGTCATCCTAGTGCGACTCCGGTAGCCGCCGTTATGCTGGCGGACGATGGCGGCAGTGAGGCAGTGCGCACCGTTGGGCCGTCTATCCATGCGTGGCAGACCAACTCGCGCTGGCCATGGATACGACAGCCCCGGGCATATACCGCCCGCGGGGCACTAGCTCGCAGCAGCACCCGCAGCAGCCTCCTCCCGGCCTGTGCGAGCGGTCCTCCAGGTTAGTGCCGAGCCGTCCGTCTCCACTAGGGAATCACGTTCTGCTTGGGCGCGGCTGGTGGACATGGTCTACGAGGTAGACGCACTTCACTGCAGCCGCTGCGGCTCCCCCATGAAGGTGCTCGCGGTCATCACCGATCCCCCCGAGGTCCGAAGGATCCTCCTGCACCTCATCAAGACCGGCGTTGCCCCTCCGGGCATGGAGGCCTCCTTACCGAATTGACCAGCCCCTCCCCTTTGCGTTTCTCAAGGCAGATCCTTGTCCTTGATCCAGGCGAGAATACCAGCAGCGGGGCAGCAGTCCTCCTCATGAAGTGCCCCCGAGGGGCCAAGCGAGGGCTACGCGAAGAATCGCTCCCGCAGCCACCGCGTGGATTTCACGGCATCCCCGCGCTTCACGAGCTCGCGGATCTCCTCCATCGCGCTCGCGTCCAGGCGGCGATCGATCGCCTTCAGGAACTCGATGCTCTCGCGCAGCGCGCCCTGGGCCTCCTCCCGGTAGGGGTACTGGTCCATCGAGTACCAGCCCGTGTAACCGATCTCACGCAGCCAGAACAGCAGCTCGACGTATTCGACGAAATGCACGGAGCCCACGATCATATCGTCGTCCCAGTACCTGTAGTTGTCGTTGAAGTGGAGGTGGAAAAGCTTGTCGCCGTACATCGAGAGCATGACGGCGGCTTCCGCGACATCCTCGCAGGCGAAGAACGAGTGCCCGGTGTCGATCGTCACTCCCGCGTTGGGAGCGCCGATCCTCTGCGCCAGAAGAAGCGTATCGCCGCAGCGGGCGAGGTACGAGTGCGTGCGCGGCTCCTTGGGCTTGTACTCCAGGGCGAAGCGGACGCGCGGGTAGCTCTGGCAAAGAGAGCGTATCCCCTCCTCGATCCACAGCCTCTCCTGTCGATAGTCGGCCTGGAAGGGGTAGTCGTATCCATCCTGGCCCGGCCAGAGGTTGATCGTGTCGCATCCCAGCTTCATGGCCGCCTCGGCCATTGTCGCCGTCTCCTGCACCGCCTGGGCGCGGATGCCGGGGTCCTTGGATGAGAAAGCGCCGCTGCCCCAGCGCTTCTGGGCGAAATGGTCGGGAATGATGGAGGCGCATTTCAGGTTGTACCGGGCCAGCAGCCCTCCCACCTCGTCGACGTTGTCGGCGGTGATGTCCCAGCTGCCGACCAGCTCGACGCCTTCCACCCCCTCGATAGCGGCAGCCTTCCTCAGCATTTCCTCCTTGGTCGGCTGGTCCTTGTAGCCGCTGGAAAGGAAGCGGTCGTTGGTGTTGCCAAGGTTTCCGAGGATGACGGCGAATCTCATGCGCGCGCTCACTTCTCCCTCCCCCCGCGCGGCCCGCGGGCCGTTCCCGGCGGCTTCGTGCGTCCGCGGAACCCGCGCCCGCGCCGGGGATTGGACGCACCCGCATCGTCGCGCCCGGCCTGGCGGGTTGCCGACTTTCTGGTCAGGTCGATCAGCTCCTGACGTCTGAGCCGGTAGGCCGCGATCGGCCCGTCGCCCTGGACGAGGTTCTCTCCGACGCCAAGCCCGCTGGGCTTGGGAATCTGCGTCTCGACGACCCGCCTATCCTGGTGGGCGATCTTCAGCGAGTACGGGATCCCCAGCAGAGCCGCAAGTCCGCCGAGCAGAGGCAGGCGGAGGAACTTCTGGTAGAAGCGCAGGTACAGAAGCGAATGCTCAGAGTCGACAGGCACGAATGCGATCACGATGCGCACCGCATCGGCGATCCAGTTCTGCCAGAGGTTGGGGAAATGGAACTCCACGTGGAAGGAGGTGTACGGCGAGGCGATCTCCTCCGCCTTCAGGGGGACCTGGCCGGTGTCCACAGCGTTGTAGGGGTGCACGACGATGTGGTTCTCGCCTCTTCGCACGACTACGGGACCGTTCACGAGCGTCGCGTTCCCGCGGCCGATCGTGTCCCTGTGGACGAAGGGCAGGTGAACGACGTCGAGCTGGTTCTCGATGGCCCGGGAATAGTGAGCGCTCCAGGGGTCGACGGCCGTGCGGTAGCGGAAGCTCTCGTCGATGTCCTCGAAGAAGAAAGGCTCGCCGATGTCGTCGGGGGGATTCTCTCCCCACCAGATGAAAACAAAACCCTGCTTCTCGGCGGCCGGGTACGAAACTACGCGGAAGCGTTCGGGGACCGGAGCGTTCTTGCCGTTGGCCGGGATGAGCCTCCCGCGGCCGCGAGAGTCGTACTGGAACCCGTGGAACGGGCACTGGATGAGATCTCCGCAGAGCTCGCCGAGGCTGAGGGCGGCGCCCCTGTGCGCGCAGCGGTCGCGAAGGCACATCACATTGCCCTCCCGGTCCCGGGCAAACACGAGCTTCTCGCCCAGGCGCGTCACGCCGAGAAGCCGTCCCGGCGTCACCTCGCGCGACTCGAGCACCGCATACCACTGGTTGGGGATCATGCCCATTCTCCTTTCGCTTCTCCGCTGCGCTCGCCGAGGAACCTCTCGACCTCCCCGCGCATGGGGATTCCCTTCTGCCCGCCGACGCGCGTCGCCTTCAGCGCGGCGACCGCTGCCGCGAAGCGCAGGCGCTTCTCAACTGGCTGTCCCTCCCGCAGAGCCGCTGCGTACGCGCCGTGGAAAACGTCGCCGCAGCCCGTTGTGTCGACCGTTTCGACACGGAACGCGGGCTGGTGGAAGACCTTCCCTGGCCGCTCCGCGCTGATGCACCATGCTCCCTCGGTTCCGCGCGTCACCACGACGGCAGAACGGCTGCCAGCCACAGGATCGGTGCGCGCCTCCCACAGGCCGCGCGCGGCCGCGGGGCCGTCTGCGCCGCCGGTCAGCTCCGCCGCGATATTCCACGGCACGATGAGATGGTCGACAAGGCCGATCAGCTCTCTGAGCAGCGGTGCGCTGCTCACCTCAAGGTCGGCCACTACGGGGATGCCCGCTCCTCGCGCGAGCCGGGCGGCGCGCACCATCCCCGCCAATCCGAGATGATCGACGAACAAGACGCCCGCGGAAAGGATCTCCTTCTCGGGCAGGTGGTCGGGATCGGGCCCGACAACCCCGTCGGAATCGAAGAGAATGGTGCGGGTCTTCGTCGTCGTGTCGATGAGAATCGTGGAGTGGTATGGCCGCGCCCCGTCCCGCCTCTGAACGCTCTCGGTGCTCACCCGCTCCGCCGCGAGCGAATCAAGGATGAACCGCGAGAGCTCGTCGCCCCCCAGGATGCCGGCGTACGCGCACCGGGCCCCCATTCTGCGGGCGGCGACGAGAGCTGTGCCCGTGAGTCCCCCTGCGTGGCGCTCCCTTCTCACAATGGGCATCTTCGAGTCTGGCGACGGGAAACCCTCGAGAAAGACAAGGTCATCGACCGCGACCACCCCGATTCCCAGGACGTCGATCGATCCGTCGGTTCCCGGTGCCACGCGCTACCCTCCCCTCGCGGTGTGCGTCTTCGGCTTCACCTTGTGGGGGACAGCCTCGGTCTGGGCGGCATCGCGCGGTCCGCCGCGACGGGTTCCGCTCTGCCCGCTGTCATGGGTGCTCCTGACCTGCGAGACGGCCGGTTCCATGCCCAGGAGTTCCTGCGGCGACTCGAAGAGCATTTGCCGCGCGATCCGCTCGGCGCTCTTGCGCTCGAACTGTCCCGCGGCAACCCTGGCGGCGAGAACACGGGCGAGGCACCCGCGCACGAGGACCGCCTTGGCGCAGCTCCACTCCATGGTGTAGGCGTCCGAGAAGAACCCGATCTGCTTCGCCGTAGAGAGCATATCCAGCCGCTCACTCATGATGCGCTCGATGAACGACGGGAAAAAGTTGTGCCACCAGTAGCCGGCGAGGGAGAAATTGGGAAGCTCGCGCGCGAGGGTGCACAAGCCCTGGTTCGCATGGGCGCTCGCAAGAAAGCATTGGAAGCGGATGCCGGGGTGACGGGCAACAATCCCCGCAAGCCGGGCGATGGTCGCTTGGTCGAGCCTGCTCGCCGTCTCGAAGGGAAGGGGCTCGGCGCCGAGAGAGAATTGGAATACGACACCGCTCCTGCGCTGCTCGAGCCTGCGGAAGAACCCCTCGAGAATGTACGAGGCGTAGATGTCCCGCTCCTCGCGCCCCGCGCGGCGGCGGCGGCGGATGGCCGAGGCCATGGTTCTCTCGTCGACCTCGCGGTACTCGATGTCGGTCGAGATGTGCTGAGCCGTGCTCAGGATGCCGGTCGGCATTGCCTCGACGTACACATCGAGGGCCGCATTGACGTCGGCGACTTCTCGGATTCTCCGTGCCGGCTCGGGTCGGGCGGCCGCCTTGGTCACGGGCGAAGGAGCGCCCGGCGTGCCTTCCGACCACGCCTTCTCGAGCTCGAAAAGGGCCGTGTCGTTCTCACCCCACTGCGTGCGCGCGAAGAACGCCCACTCTAGCGAATACTGCAGAATGTCGTCCGCCTCGCCCTCGCGCCTGCGCCACAGCTCGGTGCAGCTCCTGGCAATTCCCGCCTTCCGCTGCAGAGTTCGTGCCCATGACGGGTCCTTCGAGCGCTCCCGGATGAGCCCATCCAGCTTGCTCCAGTTCGCCGCTGTGACGGGCTGCCTCCACCCATAGAGGTCCTCGAGGATGATGCGGATGCCCCACGCGCAGCTCGTGTTCGCGATGCCGGGAAGGTATGGCAGCGCTCGCTCGATCCTGGCGCGCGCTTCCTCGTCGGATGGCTGCTCGGACAGCCTCTCCCTGTCGGGACAGCCCGCGCTCGACAGGTCGCTCACCACCATGTGGTACAGGAGGATGTCGTGCAGGCCGCGCGCCGAGAGGTGCGAGGCGTCGAGGTGGGTGTGCGCGTCGAGGAGCGGGACCTTCCGCAGCGCTTTCTCGAGATCGAAGGCGAGGGTAGCGGCATCCATGGCTGGGTATTGTGGGGGGAAAGCCAGCACCGGTCAAGCCAGCACAGGAAATCTCCTATCCCCCCAGGACCAGGTCCAAGGAGAAAGCTGGAAAGAGACCCTTTACCTTCCTCAAGGTCGCCA
Organism: uncultured Spirochaetaceae bacterium; assembly: GCA_964353885.1. Classification (GTDB taxonomy): domain Bacteria; phylum Spirochaetota; class Spirochaetia; order SZUA-6; family Fen-1364; genus CAVTER01. The sequence continues at coordinate 27,923 of CAYGXO010000070.1, read as the reverse complement.
GAGACGGATTGGATCGCCTCTCAAGCCTCTGATAGCTGAACAGGCTCTTCATACCGAGGCGTCTGGCCGCCTCCTTCTGCGTGAGTCGATTGGCGACCCGTAGCTGACGCAGATGTACGGAAAACGCGACAGCTGGGTCCACCTCGACGGGCACAATGTTTCGGCCTGCTGCATTCGCCAGAGGTGGAGGAAAAATCAGAGTTGAGGTCTCGGGCTCTGCGAGGTACAGGTTCAGCGCCTCCTTCATATTTCGCTCCAGCTCGAGTCGATCTCTGCCCTGAGTGACGCAACCCTCCAGTTCCACACACTCTGCCCAGGGTATTGCTCCATGGTGGATGCGAAAATGATAGGTCACTGACTCTCTCCTGAATCCTCTGTGGTTTCTGCCAAGCGTTTCAAGAGCTTGCGCTGGAGCCCCACCCCCAGCTCCTTGTGAACCGGGATCGTCTCCCGAAGCGGGCCCTTGCCAATCTTCACGTGCGAACCCTTGCGATGGATGATCAGCCAACCTGCTTTCACGTAGAGCTTCAGGACCTCCGCGCCGCTCAGCGGCATTCCGCTTTCTCCCTCCGATTCTACCAACTATAGTTGGCAGATGTCAAGCAACGAGCTCTGACGCTTGGTCTGTGAACAAATGTCAGTCGCGTTTGGGTTCCGAACCCACTGCGCATGCACTGAAGCGCTGCCCGCGGCCAATGGCTGCATTCTGCAAGGACATCTGGCTTTTCACCCCGATTGCCGCTTGAAGATTCCGATAACGTGTGCGCTGGATGCCACCCCGTAGTCGCCCCGCCTCTCGAAGGGGATTTCTGCCCACCGCCCTCATGCAGGACCAGGAGGGGGAGGTCGTGGACTGCGGCACTGAGAACTGATTGATCTTCAAGGGAGAACGATCGACAGACCGGACCCCGATTCGGGCAATCTCCATGGCGCCTATTCCCCCTGCCGCGGCAGGAACCGCTCCCCTCCGCTGCCACCTCCATCTGCTCGCCGGCGTCCGACTCCTACGGTGGGTGGCGGAGTGGTCACGTCCCGCGATTTCCGGCTATGCTTGTCCCACGAAGCCAGGAACTCCTTGAACGATCAGCGTTCCCCTGCCGGCTTTACCCGTCCCTATCTCCGCAGACATCTCCTACCCTTCCTCGCCGCCCTCGCGTGCCTCGCGGCGGCGGCCCTCGGCGCGGCCGGGGCGATGGGCCGCAACATCATCGCGAGCATCGTGTCGTTCAGGTTCGGCGCACGGCTCCGCGCCGACCTCTTCCGCAGGGTGACCTCATTCTCCTTTCAAAAGCTGGACTCCTTCGATGCATCCTCCGTCATCACGCGCTAGACCAACGACGTGACCCAAGTGCAGACCTTCGTCAACGGGGTGATGCGCATCTCCGCAAAGGCGCCCATCTTCGCCATCGGGGGCCTCGCCACGGCCATCATCCTCGAGCCGGGGCTTGCCTCGGTGCTGTCCTCGCAGCGCCTGCACTGCTCGTACTGGACGAGGCCACCAGCTCCGTGGACGCTCGAACGGAGCTCCACATCCAGCAAGGCATGATCGAGCTGATGAGGGGCCGCACCGAGGAGCTGGCCGCCGGAGATGGCTACTTCAGGAAGCTCTCCGACACCCAGCGCCTCGAGCCCTTCCAAGCCCATTCTTGACGCATTCTTGACGCTTGCTCAACGAAGCTTGACCCCATTCTGACACCGGGAGCTGTAGACTTTCACTATGAGGTGGCAGCGCCATGGGGCGCCGCCACCGCCGGGGAGGGTCATGCCATGGAGCTGATGACGTATATGGAGCGCCAGGACGCCTGGGTTCCATTTCCTAGTATTCTCCAGGGACTCCGACTGTCGAGGGTTTCATCGAGCGACCTCGTCGTCGTCAGCACGGATCCGGTCGCCGATGTCGGTGATCTCGTCGCTTTCATCGGCTTGTTCAAGGTGGCGGGAGGGAAGGTGGACCGGTTGGGGATCGCAAGCGCCTACCCTTCCTTGGGCTGGATCCGCGCCGTGCGCGCCGAGGGTATCGGGAAGGTCTACTTCAGTCCCAGCTGCCAGGGATCGAGCCCATGCGAGGTGAGCCGAGGCAGCCTGATCGAGGTCCCGCGTGACATCTGCCCCGCGCTGCACGTCAGGGAGTTCGACGGCCAGGCGACCAGCGTCTGCGGCAACAAGTTCGACAGGCTCGTGCTCGGCCGACGGCAGTTCACGGAGCAGTGCTTCGCGCGGTGGAGCGCATGCCGCTGGGCCATCCCGACCGGCAACTTTGCGGCAGCGGCGTCGCGATAGGAGGGTCCATGCACATCATCATCGTGGGCTGCGGGCGCGTCGGGTCCGCCCTGGCCGCTGTCAGCTCCCGGGGGGGCGACGACGTCGTCGTCATCGACACCAACCCCGGCTCCTTCCGGCAGCTGGGAGCGGGATTCAACGGCGTCACCATTCGCGGCACCGGCTGCGACGAGGAGCAGCTCCGCGAGGCGGGCATCGAGGGCTGCGACGCTTTCGTGGCGGCCACCGACTCCGACAGCGTCAACATGATGGCCGCGGAGATCGCCCTGCGCATCTACCGCGTTCCACGGGTCGTGGTCAGGCTGTACGATCCCGGGCACGAACGGTCGATGCGCGTGTTGGGGCTAGAGTACGTCAATGACGCCGCCCTGTCGGTGCAGGCCATCCTCGGAAAGCTGGAGGCAGCCGCGCCGGCAGGCGAACGGCAGGAGAGCGCCTGAGATGTTCGTGGCGATCAATGGCGGCGGCGAAGTCGGCTCTTTCCTGGCCCGCACTCTCCTCGGGAAAGGGCACTCTGTCAGCGTCATCGACAAGCGGTCAGAGGTCATGCGCAAGCTCGCCGAGGAGGTTCCGACGGGCATCCTCCTGATCGAAGGCGACGGCTGCGATGTGCGCGCCCTAGAGGACGCCGGCGTCGACCGGGCCGACGTCTTCGCCTCGGTGACGCCCCACGACGAGGACAACCTCGTCTCCTGCCAGCTCGCCCGGCTGCACTTCGGCGTCCGGCGTGTGGTCGCCCGGGTCAGCAGCCCGCGCAACGAGGGCGCCTTCCACGCCCTCGGCATCGATGCCATCTCATCCACGACGGTCATCAGCCAGCTCATCGAGGAGCAGCTGACCGTCGGCGACATCATCCGCCTGTACACCTTGCAGAAGGGACAGCTCGGCATCGTGGAGGTTGAGGTCCAGGAGGGCGCGGCCGCGGCGGACGGCCGGACCGTGGCCGAGCTCGGGCTTCCCGACGACATCGTGCTCGTCTCCCTGACGCGCGGCGACCGGCTTCTCATCCCTCGGGGCAGGACGTCCCTGCGGCCCGGCGACCGGGTCATGGCAGTGACCATGGCGGGACGGGAGGCGGAGTTTGCACGGCTTCTCCGCGGCAACGGAGCGACGGCGCACGGCCGCGGGCGAGAAAGGGCGGTGTCATGAACGGCAATGGCGATTACCTCGACTTCCGGCGGTGGCGCAACATCGCCTCCTACCTCGCCGGGATCGGCGTGGAAACCCTGTTCGCCCTGGCCCTGCCCGGCATCGGCATGCTGATCCTTGCCGGGTTCTGGATCCTCGGCAGGTAGCCGGCAGGACGGCGCGCATGCTCCTCAGGCCACGGGCCGCTGACCTGAAGGTCATCGGCCTGTACACCGGCAGGATCATCCTCGGGGTCGGGCTGCTGATGGCGGTTCCTCTGGCGACCGCGCTTGTCGCCGCGGAGTGGGGCCCGGCCGTCGACTTCGTCATCGGCATGTGCGCCTGCCTCGCCTTCGGCTTGTTGGCCGAGATCGCTTGCCGAACCGCGCGCGAGCCGACCTGGACACATGGCCTTGTGGTGGCCGGCTTCTCGTGGCTGGCGGCCACGGCCATCGGGGCCATCCCCCACTGGCTCTCGGGTCACTACGGCTCCTACCTCGATGCCATGTTCGACATGATGAGCGGCTACACCACCACGGGGCTAATCCTCATCCAGGACCTCGACCACGTATCCCACGCGTTGAACATGTGGCGCCACCTCCTGACGTATGTGGGCGGACAGGGGATCATCGTGATCGCCCTGACCTTCCTCGTGGGCAGCGCTTCTGGCGCCTACCCGATGTATGTGGGCGAGGGCAAGGACGAGCGGCTCCTGCCCAATGTCATCCGGACAGCACGGGCCATATGGCTCGTCTCGCTTGTGTACCTCGCGGTCGGTACTCCGATCCTCTGGCTCATCGCAGTGGCGAACGGCCAGTCCGTGGCCAGGGGGTTCCTGCACGCGCTGTGGATCTTCATGGCGGCCTGGTCAACGGGCGGCTTTGCTCCCCAGTCCTACAACACCTACTACTACCACTCCCTGGGCTTCGAAGTGATCACGGTAGTCCTCTTCGTAGCCGGCTCCCTCAACTTCGCCCTGCACTGGGCTGTGTGGACCGGACGCCGGGGCGAGATCCGCCGCAACATCGAGACCATCTCCTTCGCAATCACGATCGCGATCGCCATGCTCGTCACCACGGCCGGCCTGATGAAGCTTGGGGTCTACCCCGACTTCCTGGCCTCCCTGCGCAAGATGTTCTACCAGGTGGCCAGCGGCCACACGACCACCGGCTTCTCCACGATCTACTCCCGGACCTTCGTTCGGCAGTGGGGACCTGTCGCGATGCTCGGCATCACCCTGGCCATGGCCGTCGGGGGAAGCGCCTGCTCCACCGCAGGCGGGTTCAAGGGCATCCGCGTGGGGCTCATCTTCAAGGGCCTCCTGCTGAGCGTCCGCCGAGCCCTGGCGCCCGAGCGGGCCCGTGTAGTTGTGAAATGGCACCACCTCCGCACCCGGGTCCTCGACGAGTCCGCGGTCTCCTCGGCGATGCTGATCGTCATCTGCTACGTCGCGCTCTACGCGCTGGGGACGCTGGCCGGGGTGCTGTGCGGCTATCCGCTCATCGAGGCGCTTTTCGATGCGGTCTCGGCCGGCTCGAACTCCGGGCTCTCCTGCGGCGTCACTTCGCCTGAGATGCCCGCTCTTCTGAAGGTTGTCTACCTACTGTCCATGTGGGCCGGTCGCCTCGAGTTCATGAGCGTGTTCGCCCTGGGCGGATACGTGATCTCGATCATGAGGGGACGGTAGGCGACATGCGGGGCATCGCGATTCTGGCGTTTCTGCTGGTCGCCGCCTTCTCCAGCGCGGCCCAGACGGCCGAGACCCCGTCGCCGGGCAGCACGGCGCTGGTCGAGGATGCGAGAGACTGGGACGGCCGCACCGTCAGCTTCACGGGAGAGGCGATCGGCGAGGCGATGCGCCGGGGGACCATGGCATGGATCCACCTCAACGATGACGCCTACGGACTCGCTGAAGTTGCGGGCGCGGGGCTTTCCGGGTTCAACAGCGGCATCGGCGTGTGGGTCGACGCGCGATCGGCAGCCCGCATCGCCCTCTTCGGTCACTATAAATGTCACGGCGACGTGGCGGAGGTGACCGGCATCTTCCACGCCGCCTGCCCACAGCATGGCGGGGACATGGACATCCACGCCGATACGCTTCGGATCGCGCGGGGCGGCTACGAGGTCGCGCAGCCCGTCGGCCTTCGGCGCATTCTCGCAGCAGGGTCGATCGCCGCTCTGACGGCGCTCCTGTTCCTCACACGAGCGGTTCTTCGACGACGGAGAGGGTCGGATCGCTGAGAATGGCCGATCTGTCGCAAGAGACCTCACCCTCGTGGTACTATCGAGGGGTGGCCAGCAAGACAGGGCAGCGAGGCGATGTGCCGACCTCGGAATCGCCGGCATTGCGGGCAAAGCTGAAGCTCTACCTGGGCTATGCACCGGGGGTCGGCAAGACCCGCGCGCTTCTGGAAGACGGCCGTCGCCTCCGAGACGAAGGTTTCGACGTGGTTGTGGGTTTCGTCGACACCCGAGGGAGGAGCGGCACCGGGGAGCTCCTCGAGGGGCTCGAGGTCCTCTCGGGAACGAGCATTGCCAATGCAAGCCCATCGCGTGCCGGACTCGACCTCGATGCCGCTCTCGCGCGCCGGCCGGGGGCGCTGCTTGTCGACGACATCGAGCGCCCGAACGGACCCGGCAGCCGACACGCCCGGTGCTGGCAGGACCTCGTCGAGCTTCTCGACGCCGGCATCGCGGTCCACGCCACGCTCGACGTCTTCCGGCTCGAGAGCCTCAACGACGTGGTGTCCCAAATCGCAGGTGTGCGGGTCGATGACACGGTCCCCGACTCAATCCTCGAGAGAGCCGACGATATCGTCCTGGTCGATGTCCCCCCGAGGGAACTCGCTGCTCGCTGCGCCATGGCCGACATCGCAGCAGACGCCGCGGATGCCGGCGGCGTGGCCGATCCTCTGCTGCAGCCGGGCGCCCTTCTCGCCCTGCGGGAGCTGGCGCTGCGCCGCGTCGCTGAACGCGTGGACTCCGACATCCGCTCCTATCGCCGGGAGCACGGGATCGGGACGTGGTGGCCGACCTCCGAACGAATCCTCGCGTGCGTCGGACCCAGCCCGTCGTCTGCCAGGGTCGTGCGCGCGGCCATGCGCGTGGCCGAAGAGCTGCACGCGCCGTGGGTGGCGGCCTACGTCGAGGCGTCGGACGCTAGGCCGATGCGGGGGGAAGACCGGGAGCGCTTCCAGGCGCACCTCAGGCTCGCGGAATCGTTGGGTGGTGAGGTCGTCAGGCTTACCGGCCGCAGAGTGAGCGAGGAACTGCTGCGGTGCGCGCGCGAGCGCAACGTCACACGGATCGTCGTGGGCAGGCCAACGCACTCTCGGCTGCGCGACGTGCTGAGGGGATCGCTTGTGGATGCTCTGGTGGTGGGAAGCACCGGCATCGAGGTTCACGTCATCGCCGGCGAAAAGGAACCGCGCGCTCATGTACAGGCTGCCCGCTCGACGCGTCGGGTGGAAGTGACGGGGTTCGTCCTCGCGCTCGCGCTGATCGCCGCCGTGACGCTGGCGGCGTCTTTCGTCCGCGCCTTCCTACCGGAAACCGAGATCGTGATGTCGTACCTGCTGGTGATCATGGTCGTCGCGTTCGCCTATGGACGGGGTCCCGCTCTCGCGGCAGCGGGCCTCGCGGTGGCAGCCTACGATTTCTTCTTCGTGCCGCCTGTGCTCAGGTTCACGGTCGCCGACGCCCGGCATCTGCTCACCTTCGCGATGATGTTCGGGGTCGGGCTCGCCATCAGCAGCCTCACGGGCCGGCTGCGACGACAGGGCCATGAGGCCAGGCTGCGGGAGCGACGCACGGCTGGCCTGTATGCTCTAGTTCGCGAGCTCGCCGCGTCGGCTGACGAGGAGCAGGCCGCCCGGATCGCGGCCCGGCACGCCGCGGGCGCGTTCGGAGGAGAAGCCGCGGTTTTTCTCCGCGACCCGGCAGGCAACCTACGGGTCGCGGGCGAAAGCGACCGGGGGGTTCGGTTGAGCACGCAGGAGACGGCGATCGCGCGGTGGGTCGGCGAAAATGGGCGTCCTGCCGGCCGCGGCACGGAAACCCACGCCGGCGCCGCGGTCGCCTGCGTGCCGGTCGCGACCGGACGGACGGTTCTCGGCGTGCTGGCGATACGGCCGTCTGGCCGGCTCCCGCCCGACGCCGAGGAGCGCAGCTTCCTCGAGGCCTTTGTCCGTCAGGTCGCCCTCACCATCGAACGGTCGCGACTGGGCGATGAGGCGCGTGCCGCCGCTCTGCGCGTCCGCGCCGAGGAGACGCGTACTTCCCTGCTGAGCGCTGTTTCCCACGACCTGCGTACGCCGCTCGCCGCCATCACCGGAGCCGGCACTGCACTGCGTTTCGATCGAGGGCGGTTGGGCGCCGACCAGCAGAAGGAGCTGCTCGACACGATCTGCGACGAGGCCGGACGGATGGACAGGCTGATTGGCAACATCCTCGACATGGTGAGGCTTGAAGCAGGCGGCCTGGCCGCGCGGCGGGAGTGGGTGCCGCTGGAGGAGGTGATCGGCCCGGCCTTGGCCCGGCTGGAGGACCGGCTCACCGGACGAAACGTACGTGTGGACCTGCCTGCGGACTTCCCCCTCCTCCCCGTCGATCCCGTGCTTTTCGAACACCTTCTCTTCAACCTCATCGAAAACGCGGCGAAGCATACCTCCTTTGCCGTGCCGATCGAGGTGCGCGCCCGAGCGGGCGAGGGATGGGTCGAGATCGAGGTGGCTGACCGCGGACCGGGACTGCCGCCCGGCGAGGAGCAGCGGGTGTTTGAGAAGTTCTACCGCGGGCCTGCGGCACGCGGACCCGGGATGGGATTGGGTCTCACAATCTGCCGCAGCATCGCCCAGATCCATGATGGGTCCCTTTCCGCAGAGAACCAGCCCGGTGGAGGCGCGGTTTTCCGAATCAGGCTGCCGATTCCCGAGCGCCCCCCCGAGACCGGTCCTCTCATCGTCCCGGCAGCGGACGGGAGCGAACCCCTTGGGTGAGCCGGCACCCCTGGTCCTCGTTGTCGAGGACGAGCTTCAGATGCGTCGATTCCTGCGCACGACGCTCTCGGCCCTCGACTACCGTGTCGTGGAAGTGGAGACCGTTGCCGAGGCAATCGTGGCCGTCACCACGCACAATCCCGAGGTCATCCTGATGGACCTCGGCCTGCCCGACGGGGACGGGATCGATCTGACTCGCCGGATTCGGGCATGGAACCGGGTGCCGATCATCGTTCTTTCGGCGCGGGGGCGAGAAGAGGACAAGGTTGCTGCTCTGGATGAGGGCGCCGACGACTATCTCACCAAACCCTTCGGCGTGAACGAGCTGCTCGCGAGGATCCGCGCGGCGATGCGACGCGCGGCGGCGGCGTCCGAGGGGGCGCCCCCAGCAGTGCTGGAAGTCGGTCCCCTGCGCATCGACCAGTCCCGGCGCGAAGTGACGGTCGGGGCGCGCGAGATCCGCCTCACGCCGATCGAATACCGGCTGCTCGTGCTGCTGGCCGGCAATGCCGGCAAGGTGCTCACCCACCGCCAGATCTTGAAAGAAGTCTGGGGACCGCCGTACGTCAACGAGAGCCACTACCTGCGGGTATTCATGGCGACGCTGCGCCGCAAGGTGGAGGAGGACCCTGCTCGGCCGCTGCTTCTGCTGACGGAGCCGGGGGTTGGCTACCGGATGAAGGATGCGTGAGCGGGAGATTCCTCCCCCGCTCGAGCCCTCCCCTTTTATTTCTGCAGCAGATGAATCGCAAACCCAGCGGTTTCTGCGTCAATGTAGATGGCGATGAGCTTTCCCTCTTTTTCCTTCGCGGTCTCCGGCTTGACCGCGATTCCCCTTCGCCCGAGGAACGCGATCGCTCGCGCCATGCTCAGCGTCGAGACTGCAATATGGCCGTGCGCGCCCAGGTACGGACTCTTCATGATCTCGAAGCCCGTCCCCGCGAAGACTGAGCTGGTCCCATCCTTGATCGGGAACAGGAACGTACGCGAGAGAGCCTGCGCCTGCTCCATCGCCCTCTCGCCGCTCGCCTCATTGATGCCGACGTGCGCCAACTCGAAGCCCAGCGAGATCGCGACCGCCTCGCGCGCAAGGCGCGTGATCTCGTCGAACCGGTGCTGCGAAATGGCCGCATCCCTGGCGATCCACGTACCACCCACCGCGTGCACGCGGTCAAACGAGAGGTACTCCTTGAGATTGGCGGGATCCACCCCGCCCGTGGGAATGAACTGCACACCCTTGTACGGAGCCGCGATGGCTTTGAGGTATTCCAGGCCGCCCATCGCTCCTGCCGGGAAGCACTTGAGCACCTCGAGTCCCCTCTCCAGGGCGAACTCGATCTCCGTTGGCGAGCTGATCCCTGGCACGACGGGAATCCCCTGGCCGATGCAGAAGTCAACCACCCGCGGGTTGAAGCCGGGCGCGACGATGAACTTCGCCCCGGCGTCGACGGCCCTCCTGACCTGCTCGACGGTCAGCACCGTCCCCGCGCCCACGAGCATCCCGCTGAGGTTCTGCGAAAGCGCCCTGATCGCGTCTTCCGCCGCGGCGGTCCTGAACGTGATCTCGGCGACGGGCAAATCGCCGGCAAGCAGCGCCCTGCCGAGGTCGACGGCGTCCGAGGCTTTTTCTATCCTGACCACCGGAATGACGCCGACCTCTCCGAGTCTTTTCAGCACCTCGTCCACTTCGTCCTCCCCTGTAGAATCGGCGCCCCGCCTCTTCGCCGCGTTGACAAGCGCAACGTGACGCCATTATTATGAAACGATGTTTCATAATAACGCCCACGACGCGCTCTGTAAAGACCCCCCAGTCCTCAAAGAAAGGAGAGGCCCCCATGGACGATTTTCAACTCTCGCTCCCCGGCCCTACGGAATGCGATCCCGAGGTGCTGCAGGAGCTCGCCCGGCCGAACCTCCCTCACTACGGCGAGATATGGATGGGCACCTACTCGAGGATCATCCAGAGGTTGAAGGAGATCAGCCGCGCCAGCGGCAGCGTCTACGTGATTCCCGGATCGGGCTCTGCCGGGCTCGACGCCGTTTTCACATCACTTGCCCCCCGGCGGGGAGTGCTGCTCAACAACGGGACGTTCGGGAATCGGATCGCGACGATAGCCTCGCGTCACCTGTCTCACGTGACAGTGATCGAAAAAGCGCCGGGGAAAGCCTTCGATTTGGGTGAGGTGGAGGAAGCTCTCCGCCCGGGGGATGTTGACCTCCTCGGGGTCGTGCATGGAGAAACATCCACCGGCATGCTGAATGATCTCTCGCCCCTCTCAGAGCTCTGCCGTAAATACAAAACCCTCTTCATCGTAGATGCCGTCTCGACGCTGGGCGGAGCGCCTCTGGACGTGGACGCCTTGGGCATCGATTTCTACATCTCCGCTTCACAAAAAGCCCTAGGCTCGCTGCCGGGGCTCGCAATAGTCGGCGTCAGCCAGAGGGGGTGGGCAGCAATGCCTCCGGAGGACGAGATCAAAAGCTGGTATCTGAACCTGCGCACATGGGCTATGTACGAAAAGGAGTGGAGCGATTGGCACCCCTACCCAGTGACGCTCCCCGTGCACCTTCTCTTCTGTCTCGAGAAGGCCCTGGAGATCATCCAGCGCGAAGGCCTCGAGGCGCGGTGGGAGAGGCATAGGAGAGTCAGCGAGGAGCTGCAGGTCAAACTCGAGCAGCTCGGCGTTGGTCTTTTTATCGGCGAAAAATCCAACCGCCTGGCCACCGTGACAGCGGGCGTCCTCCCCCCGGGCATGGAATCGGAGGACTTGCAGAAGCATCTGCGCGAGAGCTTCGGCATACTCATTGCAGGCGGGGTTGGCCCTTTGAGGAAGCGGATCTTTCGCGTCGGCCACATGGGGTATTCCGCTCAGGCAGGACTCGTCAACAGGGTAGTCGCCGGCATCCGCGATTTCGTCGAGCAGAGGGAGGCCGCGAGCTCCTCAAGAAGCGAATTTAATGTTGACAAGTGAGCCGCGACACATTAGAATAAAACACCATTTCATTACACTTGCACCCTCACCATGCGGGAAGGTACTGACGCGAGACGCGCGGAAGGGGGTGGCCGGAAGAGAAATCCAGAAGGGCGCGCGTCGATATTTCGCCACGGGAAAGGAGGAAGCGAAGGGAACTGATGATGGGCGTTGAGTCGAGGAGTCCCGAATACGTGCAGCGGCGGGAATGCCGCAAAAGTCTATGAAGGGGGGCGTATTCATGCGAAAGACAATGGTTTTCTGTTTGGTCATGATTGTGGCAATGTTTTGTGTCCTGGTAGAAACCGCGGTGGCAAAGGACTATAAGTTTGCAGTTTCCCAGGGCTGGCTGGACAACGATTCCGGACAGAACATGAACAAGGGCTATAAGCAGGGGTTCAAGGAGTTCTTCGGGGACCAGGCGCTGAAGGATGCCGTATTCGTCAACTCCAACTACGACACCAAGCTGCAGTCGGAACAGATCGGAGCCTTCATCAAGATGAAGCCGGACGCCCTGTTCGTGACGGCGTCTGAGGCGGCGGCGATCACTCCTGCGGTGAAACGGGCGATCGACGCGGGAATTCCCGTTTTCTCGGGAGATTCCCTGATTGCCGGCACGATGTGCACGACGTCGGTCCTGTCCAACAACTTCGGAATGGGGATCTTGACGGCCGAATACATCGCCAAGAGACTGAAGGGCAAGGGAAAAGTCGGCGTCATCGGACTGCCGGCAAACGAGACGTGGGATCACCGCGAACAGGGCATGGACTGGATATTCAAGACCGAATACCCCGGCATCCAGGTCGTCTCGCGCTGGAACTACGACCCTGCCGGAGCGGTCACCCCGCGCCAGGGGATCGACAACATGCTGGCCGCGAATCCCGGCAAGGGCAGCCTCGATGCGATCTGGTGCGCGTGGGATGGCGCGGCGATGGAAGGCGCGCTCGCGATCAAGAGCGCCGGCCGCGAGAAAGAGGTCTTCACCGTCGGCATCGACGGCGGAACGAGGGCATTCGAGTTCATCAAGGGCGACGCGACGGCGATGAAGTTCACCGCGGCGCAGAGCATGTGGCTGATGGCCTACATGTCCGTCTACTATGCCTCCGAGCACCTGAAGGGACGCAAAGTGCCGCGGCTCGTCGTGAGCCCGGTCTACGCGATCACGGACGCTGAACTGAAGACCGTCGACATCAAGATGTACGGAGACACCTACGATCATCCGGGCAACGCGAACAAGCTGGGCTGGAAACGGGCTCTGTAGGAACACGTCGAGGGATCGGCGTGCGGGGAATCCTCCGCACGCCGGTTCCCACTCCATGGTGAACGCCTCTGCGCGAGGCGGGTGAGGAAGCGGTGGCTGGCTACAGACTGGAGATGAAAGGCATCGCGAAGGAGTTCCCCGGGGTGCGCGCCCTGCAGGGGGTCGACTTCGCCGTGAAACCTGGCGAAGTCCATGCGTTGTTGGGCGTCAATGGCGCGGGAAAATCGACCCTGATCAAAATCCTCTCCGGGACCTTCCGCAAGGATGCGGGCACGATTCTCCTTGATGACCGGCCGATCGAGATCAACAGCCCCCAGGATGCGATGGATCATGGCATCGCCACGGTATACCAGGAGCCTCAGGTGCTCCCTTCCTTCACGGGCTACGAGTACATTTTCCTTGGGACCGAAACAGAGGGAAAGGGCACGTTTTCGGTGGTTCATCGAAAACAGCTGCGTGAAAGGGCGCAACGCATCCTGGAGCTCTTTCCGGCGGAAATCGATCTCACAAGACCTGTCGGGCAACTCGGCGCAGTCGATCAAGAAATCCTCGCCATTCTTCGCGCGTTGTCGCGGAAGATGACGGTGCTCGTGCTTGATGAACCCACCTCCATTCTGACCGAAACGGAGAAACACGTCCTGTTCCGCCTCATCGCGGCGCTCAAGCAGCGGGGCATCTCGATCATCTATATCTCGCATCGCCTCGAAGAGGTGCGCCAGGTGGTGGACCGCTTGACGATCATCCGGGACGGCAAGAACGTGGCGACGCTGGATGCGAGAGACCAGACTACCAACCCGATGAGAATCGCGGAGCTGATGTTGGGCGAGAAGATCGAGTCGATCTATCCGGCGAGGGGGGGTACCATCGGGGAGGAGGTCCTGGCGGCGACCGGGCTTTCCCTGGAAGGGAAGTTCCAGGAGGTGACCTTCTCGGCGCGGAAAGGCCAGATCCTGGGAATCTTCGGGCTTGTCGGCTCGGGTGTGGAAGAGCTCGCCAAGACGCTCTTCGGCCTGTTCAAACCGACGCGTGGCACGCTGAACCTCCACGGGAAGGGAATCGAGCTGCGGTCAGCGCATGACGCAATCAAGAGGGGGATCTTTCTGGTTCCCGCGGATCGAAGACGCGAAGGCTTGATCGCCCTGGAACCGATGTTCTTCAACGTCTCTCTCGCAAATCTGGGAGAGGTGTCCGCCTTCGCGGGCTTGATACGCGGCCGAAAGGAGAAAAACCGCGTCTCCGCGCTGATCGGCAGGGTAGGGGTGACCCCCCCCGACGTGCATGCGAAAGTCTCCGCGCTGAGCGGCGGCAACCAGCAGAAAGTCATCGTCAGCAAAGGTTTATTCACTGAGGCCGAAGTCTACATTTTCCTGGAACCGACGGCGGGCGTCGATGTGGGAGCCAAGTCGGGCATCTACCGCTTGATCCGCGAATTGTCCAGGAGCGCGGCCGTGATACTCATATCGTCGGACTGCGAGGAAGTGTACGGCGTGGGCGACCGCATCATCACCCTCTTCAAGGGGCGGGTCACCGGGGACACCGACGTTGAGAAAGTCTCCCTGCAGGAGATGCTCCTCCTCGGCGTCCAGGGAAGGATATGAGCGCGATGACAGGGAAGCCGCTGAACAGAATTTCTGAGGATTCCAGACCGGTCCTCATTTTTCTCACGCTTCTGGTCGCGATCTTCGTCGCATTCGCATTCCTGCACAAAGAGTTTCTCTCGACCAGGAACATCTCCAACCTCTTGAAACACGCCTCGGTCAGCTCGATGTTCGCTCTCGGGGCGCTTTTTGTCGTCGTCGTCGGCCACTTCGACCTTTCGTTTCACCTCGTGTGCAGCCTCTCCGGGATGACGACCAGCTTCCTGATCGCGAGCAACGTCCCCGTGCTCCCGAGCATCGCTGCCGGGCTGGCCGCCGGAGCGGTGTTTGGGTTCTGCAACGGGGTCGCCATCGGAAAATTGAAGCTGCCCGACATGGTGACGACCATCGCGACCGGCGCGATCGCGTGGGGTTTCGCGTGGATCTACAGCGATGGTTCCTATATCTGGAAAAACGCCACGACGTCGGGCATCCTGCTGCTCAACGACGCCCTCATTTTTGCCATCCCCTTGCCCGTGATCCTCATGCTTGCGATGTATCTTCTCGCGCAAGTGGTTCTCCATTGGTCGCGGTTCGGAAGGTGCTTCTACTCGACGGGAGAAAATCGCATCGCCGCGGTTTTCTCGGGCATTCGCGTCAGGGCATATATCGTCGCCGCATTCATGGTGTGTGCGGTCCTGGCTTCCGTGGGCGCCATCATGGGAAATGCGTCACAGGGCAGCGGGAGCGTCAGGGTCGGGATGGTGTACCTCCTGCCCGCATATGCGACCATCTTCCTCGGCAGCGCCATCTTCAAGAAGCCCACGGTGTATGGGACGTTCCTTGCGGCGCTTTTCATTTCTACCATGTTGAATGGGTTCACCCTCATGGCGGTGCCCTACTACTACAGCGATTTCGTGATCGGTCTCGTCCTCATCGCGGCGCTGGCACTGTCGAGCAACATGGTGGTGAGAACAAGGATCGGGACGCGTCGGACCGGCAAAGGCGTGTCGAGGAAGGAGGTGGCGCCTTGATGCCATCCCTCCGCGGTCTGCGGAGACTGTTTCAGTCGCGATTCAGCCTCCTCTGGCTCCTGTTCTCAATAGTCGTCGTGTTTTCATTGACGTCTCGAGCTTTCCGCACGCCCGAGAACCTCCTCGAGATCCTTCAGTCATCGGGAATCACGGCGATACTGGTGCTCGGCCTGACGTGGATCGTCGCGATCGGCGAAATGGACATCTCCTTCGCGGACGTCGCCGCTCTCGTCACCATGATCACGGCCTCCCTCGCGGTGAAGAGCCACCTCCCCATTGGGCTCGCTCTTCTCGTCGCATTCCTGTGCGGCTCGCTGATCGGGGTGATCAATGGGTTCATGACCGCGTACATGAAGATCCCGTCCTTGATCGGGACCATCGCGACGGGGTACGCGGCCAAGGCGGTTGCGAAGATACTCGGCGGCGGGAAGCCTCTTCCCATAGAAAGCGGCGGCTCCGGGATCGTGTACGGGTTCGTCTACGGCGAGGTCCTCGGTATCCCTATTCTGTTCCTCACGACTCTGGCGATCTACTTTTTCTGCCGCTTCCTGCAGGACCAGACCGCGATGGGGCAGCATCTGTACGCCTTGGGAGAAAACAGGCAAGCCGCCCGCCAGGCCGGAATCAAGGAGCCAAGGATCATCTTCTACTACTTCATCCTCTGTTCCGTGCTGGCGTCGATCGCCGGGATCCTTTCCACGGCGCAGCTTGGTTCCGGGGTATCGGAGATAGGCGGCGGCACTCTCACCATTCAAGGCTTCACCGCGGTGTTCCTCGGGGTGATGGTCGTCAAGGCCGGGAAACCCAACGTGATCGGGACGCTCATAGGAGTGATCATGCTGACCGTCCTGATGAATTGGATCACGCTCCTGGGGCTGCGAACGTATATCGTGTGGCTCGCTCGAGGATCCCTGCTGCTGATCGGCGTCGGGATCGTCACCCTGTCGAGCTACGAGCGAAAAGCGCACAGAATGCAGGTCCGGTGATCGCCACCCTGGATCACCGCACCTCTCACAAGGGGGAAGGCAATGGGCGGAAAGCTGAGCGGAAAAACGGTTGTCATCGTCGTGGCAAACGAGTTCGAGGATATCGAGCTCCTCTACCCGATCTTGCGGCTGAGCGAAGAGGGGGCTGCGATCGTCGTCGTCCCGATGCAGCTCGCGTATCACACGCATACGCGCCCGTACCTCAAGGACAAGCCGGTGACGGGCAGGTTCGGGCACACCGTGCCGATCGGGGTCATGGCGGAGGGGAAGAGGTACATCGTCAAGGAGTTCGAGGAGATCTCGGCTGACGGGCTGGACTGTCTCCTTTTTCCGGGCGGCTATTCCCCTGACGGGTTGCGGATCCACCAGGGCCTGCTGGGGCTGATCCGCGAATGCCACGGGAAGGGGAAAGTCGTGGCCGCGATCTGCCACGCTCCGTGGTTGTTGATTTCCGCCGGGATCCTAAAGGGAAGGAAGGTCGTCAGCTATGCCCCAGTCAAGGACGACCTGGTCAATGCTGGTGCTCAGTTCGTGGATGTCCCCGCCGTGAGAGACGGGAACATCGTCACGGGCAGGGTCCCCGATGATCTGCCGGAGTTCTGCCAGGAGATCATCAAAGCGTTGAGTTGACGGTTTCTCGCGCAAGGGGAAGCAGGAAGGTATGCGAGTGCAGGCTCTCAGGGAATTCAAGTCGAAGCTCGAGCGGGGCTTTGTCATAGGTCCCTTTTCCAAGACTTCGGATCCGGCATTCATCGAAATCATGGGACACGGGAGCTTCGATTTTGTCATCCTCGATCTCGAACATGGTCCCACCAGTGTTCAGCATCTGCAGGATCTCGTCAGGGCAGCGGAGCTCTCCGGGCTGCTCCCCATTGTCCGCGTGAAGGAAGACAACCTGCCCATCATCGGGGAGGTGCTGGACATCGGCGCTGGCGGGATACAAGTCCCCCAAATCACGGACGCCGAAATCGCCCGGCGGGTCATCCAAGCGGCGAAGTTCTCTCCCAAGGGGAACAGGGGCGTCTGCAGGTTCGTGAGAGCCGCCCGCTACTCCTCCACGGACCGATTTGCCTATTTCAGCGAAGCGAACGAGACCTTGGTCATTCTGCAGCTGGAAGGCAAAGAGGCGCTGGAACACCTCGAGCAGATCCTCGCTGTCAAGGACCTCGACATCATCTTCATCGGACCGTACGATCTCTCCCAGTCCTTGGGGGTCCCCGGGCAGGTCAATCACCCGCTCGTGACGGAGAAGATGAAGGAGATCGTGCGCCAGTGCATTCGCCGCCGCATTACAGTCGGGACTTTCGTCGATACCATCCAGGACGCGCAGCATTGGAAGGACCTCGGAGTGAAATACCTCTGTTACTCCGTGGATGTGGGAATGTTCTACGAGAAGTGCAGAGCCGACGTCGAAAAGCTGAGAGCGCTGTAGAGCCTCAGGCGCCCAGCCCGCGGGAATCTTCGATCGCAGCAAGGACGGGGGGAGCCTCGACGCCGCAATCGCGGCCGATAGAACTGAGAACGCTGTGCGTTTTCTTCGACAGCGGGACGCCGATCCGCGAGCTCTCGGCTTCCTTCTCCCGCTCCGGCAGTCCCGCGTAGTACACGCGTTCCTCGCCTTCTGCCGGCGGAGAAGCCCTGAGCGACCGGAGCATCGTGTCCATGTCGCGACGGAATTGCCGAGGGTCCTGGAAACAACTAATCTTGATCGCGCCGAAAAAATGGCTGACCCGAGCATAGGAGGAAGGAGTATCATACACATCCGTGCCGGAATGCGCCCCGCACAGCACGGCGCAGAGGATGTCGACCATGATCGCCAGGCCATACCCCTTGTGCCCGCCGAAGTCGTTCCCCCGGCCGCCCAAGGGAAGAATCCCTCCGCCGGCTCGATTCTGCATGTCTGCGAGCACCGACCGGGCGTCTTTTGCCGAGCGGCCGGTCTTGTCCACCGCCCACCCTTCGGGAAGCTCCTCGCCGAGACGGTCGTAGACCTCGAGCTTCCCCCTGGGCACCACGGTGGTCGACATGTCCAGGACGAAGGCTTGCTCCTCGTCGGCCGGCGCGGCGAAGGCGAGGGGATTCGTTCCGAACATCGCCAGACGTCCGAATGTCGGGACGCCGAGCGCGGCGGTGTTGGTCATCGCAAAACCGAGCATGTCCTCGTCGAGCGCCATCCTAGCGTAGAAACCGGCAATTCCAAAGTGGTTCGAGTCCCGGACGCAGGCGAACGCCGAGCCGTTCGTCCGGGCCTTCTCGATGGCTGTCCGCATCGCCCTGGCGCTCACCGGAGCTCCCATCGCCCCGTGCGCATCGATCACCACGGACGAAGGGGTCTCCCTCACGATCTCGACCGGGGCATCCGGCAGCATCAGTCGCGTCGTGAGCCCATCGACATACCGACCAAGCCGTCCGACGCCGTGAGACACGATCCCCATCGCATCCGCCGCGACGAGAACCGACGCCGCGACCACGGCGTCTTCTTCCGAGAGCCCATAGTGCCGGAAGACCCCCCGACAGAACGTCTCGAGCGCCGTCCGCGCGACCCGCACACCATCGCCTTCCATCATCCGCCCCCCCTGCGTGCATGCCCGTCCCTTCCTCCATGATCCGCCCGACCGGAGAATACAGCATCTCCTAAGGCGTTGTCACTCCAATTGTCGCTACAGTGGAACGATGTTTTAAAACTTGTCTGGACACGGCGCGGCGCATGAAGTAGTATTGACGCATCGCGCACCGATAGAAGGAAACCGTTGAAGGAACCCGAGCTCGCAAAGGCCGTCGTCAAGACGATGAATATCCTTGAGTGTCTGTCGAGGGAGCGGAGCCTCGGAGTCACGGGGCTCGCCAGCAGGATAGCGGGGTTTTCGGGCAATGCGCGGATGCATAAGAGCACCGTCTACAGGTTCCTCAATTCCCTGAAGGGGTTGGGGTACGTCACGCAGGATCCCGAGACCGAGCAGTACTCCGTGACTCTCAAGATCTTCGAGATCGGAATGGCGGTCCTGGATCGCTTGGAGCTGTGGCGGGAGGCGCAGCCGATCCTCAAATCGCTCGCCCAGACCACGGGGGAAACGATCCACCTCGCAACGCTTGACGACTACCGATTGGTGTACCTCGGCAAGATCGAGTCATCCAAGACCCTTCGCGTTTCCATGATGTCGCGGGTCGGACATAGCGCCCCAACGTACTGCACGGGATTGGGAAAGGCCTTGCTCTCGTCTCTCCCCGCGCAACGCGTCACGAGAATCCTCAAGAAGGAAAAGGTCGTCGCCTTCACGAAGCGGACGATCACGGACCGCGCGGACCTCGACAGGGAGCTGGAAGCGATCCGCAAGAAAGGGTACGCGATCGACGACGAGGAGCACGAGGTCGGGGTCCGCTGCGTCGCCGCTCCCGTTCGCGACAACACGGGGAACGTCATTGCGGCCCTGAGCGTCTCCGCGCCATCCGTGAGGCTCGCCGATAGGGACGTCACTCGATTCGGACGGATGGCAATCGAGGCCGCGGACGATATCTCCAGCCGGCTGGGCTACCGTAAGACCGAAGGGGGAACGGGCGGAGGGAGCCGGAAACGCTCCTCGTGAGCGAGCCGTTTCCCTGAAGGAATCGACTCCCGCGCGTTCTTCTGGCGTTTTGGGAAACCGGAGGACCGACATCGCGACGCGTTTTCCCACGACACGCTCTCTCACGACATCGCCGGGGAAGCCTCTTCCCTTCGGCTCGACGGTCAACGCCCGGGGGACGCAGTTCGCCGTCTTCAGCCGCCACGCAACCGCCGTCTCGCTCCTGCTCTTCGACGATCCGCAGGAGGCCGTCCCGGCGCGCGAGATCGCCCTCGACCCCACGACGAACAGGACGGGCGACGTGTGGCACGTGCAGGTCGACGGCGCGTGTCCGGGGACCTACTACCTCTTCCGCGTCGATGGTCCCTACCAGCCCGAGAAGGGCCACCGCTTCAACCCCCACAAGCTTCTGCTCGACCCCTATGTGAAGGCGGTGACGGGCAACTTCACCTGGGATTTCGCCGATGCCCGCGGATTCGATCCCGGCTGCCCTGATGGGGAGGAGGCCATGTCCACGACCTCCGACGCCGCGGGGATGCCGAAGGGCATAGTGATCGCCGACGATTTCGATTGGCAGGGCGACAGGCCCCTGAATACCCCCCTGCGCTTCAGCGTGATCTACGAAACCCACGTGCGCGGGCTCACCCGGCACCCCAGCTCGGGGGTCGAGCACCCCGGCACCTTCCGGGGAGTGATCGAGAAGATCCCCTACCTACACGAGCTCGGCGTCACCGCCCTCGAGCTTCTCCCAGTCCAGGAGTTCGACGAGCTGGCAAACACGCGGCGCAACCCCCGCACCGGCGAGCGCCTGCAGAACTACTGGGGCTACGACACGATCAGCTTCTTCGCGCCCAAGAGCCGCTACTCCTCCAGCGGCTTCCTCGGCGAGCAGGTGACGGAGTTCAAGGAGATGGTGCGCGCCCTGCACGCGGCGGGCATCGAGTGCATTCTCGACATCGTGTTCAACCACACTGCAGAAGGAGACGAGACCGGGCCGACCCTGTGCTTCAGGGGATGGGACAACTCGATCTACTACATGCTGGACGAGAAGGACCCCCGGCTGTACCGCAATTTCACAGGCTGCGGGAACACGATGAACTGCAACCACCCCATCGTCCGCACCCTCATCATGGACTGCCTGCGCTACTGGGTGGTGGAGATGCACGTGGACGGCTTCCGCTTCGACCTGGGCTCGGTCCTCGGCCGGGACACCGAGGGAAACATCATGGAGAACCCGCCCATCCTCGAGAGGATCGCTGAGGACCCCGTTCTCCGGCACACAAAGATCATCGCGGAGGCGTGGGACGCTGCGGGCGCCTACCAGGTCGGTTGGTTTCCCGGCGGTCGATGGGCCGAGTGGAACGACAGGTTCCGCGACGACGTGCGCCAGTTCTGGCGCGGGGATCCCGGCCGCGTGCCGCAACTCGCCACGCGCCTCGCCGGCAGCTCTGACCTGTACCTGCGCGACGGCAGGAAGCCCTTCCACAGCATCAACTTCCTCACCTCGCACGACGGGTTCACCCTGAATGACCTGGTGAGCTACGCGGAGAAGCACAACCTGGACAACGGGGAAGGCGGCGAGGACGGGTTTGGAAACAACCTGAGCGCAAACCACGGGGAGGAAGGCCCAACGCGCGACTCGCGCATCGAGGAGGTCAGGAACAGGCAGGTGAAGAACTTCCTCGCGACCCTGCTTCTCTCCCTCGGCACCCCAATGCTGCTGGGCGGCGACGAGATGCGCCGGACCCAGCGGGGGAACAACAACCCCTGGTGCCAGAACAACGAGATGTCATGGTACGACTGGCGCCTGCTCGAAGCTCACGCGGACATCCATCGCTTCTGCCGCGAAGCGATCGCCTTCCGAAAGCGCCACCATGCCTTCCTGCGGCCCGAGTTCTGGAACGGGAAGGACGCAAGCCGCAATGCGATCCCCGACATCGCCTGGTTCACCGCGGCAGGGGAACCCGCCGATTGGAGCCCCGAGAGCGCCACGCTCGCCCTGCTGATCGACGGGAACAAGGCCGACATCGATG
Source organism: uncultured Spirochaetaceae bacterium (assembly GCA_964353885.1). Taxonomy (GTDB): domain Bacteria; phylum Spirochaetota; class Spirochaetia; order SZUA-6; family Fen-1364; genus CAVTER01. Next base: position 6,092 of record CAYGXO010000070.1, on the reverse strand, counting down.
CGGACAGGGACGACAACGACTTCTACGTCATGTACAACGCCTCCGAGGAGGAAGTGATCTTCACCCTCGCCCCCATCCCGCCCGGGAAGGAGGGCTGGTATCGGGCGATCGACACGGCCCTCGCGCCGCCGCTTGATATCGCCCGGCCAGGGGATGAAGAGCGGATCGCGCGCGATACCTATCGGGTCGCGGGGCGCTCCGTGGCGGCGCTGCTCTCGAGGTAGGGCGCGGGGTGCCGCGCCGGCTCGCAGCGCTTCGCGCTGCTGGGGCTCTCGCCGGCTCGCAGCGCTTCGCGCTGCTGGGGCTCTCGCAGGATGCGCGGAGTACCGCGCCGGCTCGCAGCGCTTCGCGCTGCTGACTTGACGGTGCGATACAGGAGGCATAGGCTTCACGGCAGCGTATGCGCAGGCGGATGATCCTCGTCCTCAGCCTCACTCTCATCGGGATGTTCGCCGTCCTCACCGTAACAACGCGCCTGATCCTCCTCGAAAGTTTCACGCTCCTCGAGAGGCGCTACGTGGAAAAGGATGTCACCCGCGTCCTGAACGCCATTAGGAGCGACCTCGCTGCCATGACAAGCACGGCGAACGACTGGGCCGCATGGGATGAAACCTACGCGTTCGCCAGCGCTGGAGCGCGCCGCTACGTCGAGGACAACCTTTCCGACGCGGCCTTCTCGAACCTGCGCATGAACATCATGCTGTTCATCGACGGAGAGGGGAGATTAATTTTCGGCAAGGCGTTCGACCTCGACGGGAACAGGGAAGTCCCACTCCCTAAGAGCCTGCTCCTCTGGCTTTTGGAGCATCCCGCTTTCCTTGGTACAGAGGCCGGCGGGGAGAGGAGCGGCGTTGTCAGCCTTCCCGAAGGGCCCCTGCTCGCCGTCTCGCAGCCCATCACCAACAGCGCGGAGACCGCCCCGAGCCGCGGCTCTCTCATCATGGGCAGGTTTCTCGGACCGGCCGAAGCGCGGCGTCTGGGCGAGCGGCTGGGTCTCTCGATGACGATTTTCGCTCCCGACGACCCGGCAGCGCCGGCGGACATCCGCGACGCGCCGGCCAGGCTCGCCTCGGGGGATCCCATTCTGGTCGCGCCCCTCACTCGTGACAGAGCGGCGGGCTACGCTCTGCTCCCCGCCGGCGAAGGCTCGCCGAGCCTCGTCGTCCGCGTGGAAGCCCCCCGGGACATCGCGCTGCAGGGGATGCGGAGCTTCGGCTACTTCTTCGCCTGCCTCGCCATGATCGGGGTGGTCTTCGGCGTCGTGGTGATCGTCTATATCGAGCGCACGATGCTTTCGCGAGTGATCGCCCTCGGCAGGGGGGTTCTCGCCCTCGGGTCCGGAGACGAGCCGGGCCGTCGGCTTGCGAGCGAGGGCAAAGACCAGATCGCCTACCTCGGAGCCGCGATCAACGGGATGCTCGACGCCCTCGAGAAATCGACGCGGCGGAACGAGGCGTTCCTCGACGCGATCCCCGACACGATCTTCCGCATCGACAGGGACGGCACGATCATCGACGCGCGCTCCCCCGCGAAGCTCCCCCTCGTCGAGGTGGCCAATGCGCTGGTCGGGAAGGACACCGAGGAAATTCTGCTGCTCTACCCCTTCATCTCCCCCGAGCGCTTGGAGCGCTCCATCGAGGCGACGGCGGCGGCGCTCGCCACGGGCGCGCCCCAGACGATGGAGTTCGACGTCGAGGTGAACGGCGTGCGGCGCTTCTTCGAGGAGAGGATCGTCGCGAGCGGCGAGAACGAAGCGATCGCCCTCGTACGCGACGTGACGGCGCAGAAACGCGCCGAGGATGCGCAGAGGAAGGAGATCCTCTTGAAGGAGATCCATCACAGGGTGAAGAACAACTTGCAGGTGATCTCCAGCCTCCTCGCCCTCCAGGCCGGCGCGGCGAGCGATCCGCGCACCCGCTCGCTCCTGCGCGAGAGCCAGGACAGGATCCGCAGCATGGCGCTGATCCATGAAAAGCTCTACCAGACCGGCGCCGAGCGGGGAGTCACCTTCGCCGACTATGCGCGCGACCTCGCCGCGCACCTCCGCCACTCCTACGCGGGGGACTCCGAGGCTGTCGATGTCGAGGTGGATGTCGCGGATGTCTCGCTGGACATGGACGTCTCGGTTCCCTGCGGCCTGATCATCAACGAGCTTCTCTCGAACGCGCTCAAGCACGCCTTCCCGGGAGGGCGGAAGGGCCGCGTCCGCCTGGGCCTGCGCCGGGGGGAGGGCAACACGCTCGTGCTCACCGTGAGCGACGACGGCATCGGCTTCCCGCCCGACATCGATGTGCGGGCGCCCCGCACTCTCGGCCTGCGGATCGTGAACATCCTCGCGACCCAGATCGGGGCATCACTCGACCTGCGGACGGCGGAGGGCACGACGTTCACCCTCGCCTTCCCCGTGGCCTGACCCCCGTGGCCTGACCCCCGTGGCCTGAGCCCCGCGCCCTGGCTCACTCCTTCTCGAAGGCGATCAGAGACACATCGTCGTCGAAGCTCTCCAAGCCCCGCCACTCCGCGATTCTCGCTCCCAGCGACGCGACCAGGTCGGCGAGCGGCCGTCCCTTTTCCGCTGTGATCATCTCGACGAGCCTGTTGGAGGAGAAGCGCTCTCCCGCGGCGCTCGTGGCGTCGACGAGCCCGTCGGAGCAGAGGAACAGCCTGTCGCCGGGCTCGAGCAGGAACTCCGCCACCGCCGTCTCCGAGTGCGGAAACAGCCCGATCGCAAACCCCTCGGGCTTCACCAGCTCCACCTTCCCGCCGGCCTTCTGTAGAATTGGGTAGGGATGGCCCGCGCGCGCGAGATGGGTGATGCCCGTGAGGGTGTCGACGACGGCGTACACGAGCGTAAAGAAGGGATTCGATTGATCTTGTAGGAAGAACCGCCTGCTCAGCTCGCGCACGACCTCCGCGGGGGAGAGGACCCGACGCTTGGGTTCCTCGCATCGTTTTTCGACGAGGATCCCGCCGCGCTCGGCATCGGGTGAGAGGAACGTATGAAGAAGCAGGGAAAAGAGGGCCGGGAGGATGCCCTGCCCGACAACGTCGGCCGCGTAGAACGCGGAATGGGTGTCGTCCAGGCGGAAGTAGCCGAAAGCGTCGCCGCCGCCGAACTGCGACGGACGGAAGAACCACTGGACCCGGAGGCCGGGGACCGCCGCGTCAGCCGCGGGGAGGAGCCTCTTCTGGACATTCGCCAACTGCTCGATCTCCCGCAGGACGAGGTTCTGGATGCGCTCGCGCTCGCTCACCTCGCGGAACACGAACAGGATGCCGAAGAGCGTCCCCTCGGGGCTTTTCAAGGGAGAGGCGCTGAACTCGACAGGAACCTCCGTCCCTTTGCTCGTCACGACCCGGCAGTTGCCCCGGATTGTGCTCTTCCCCTCGAGCAGAGGCTCCGAGACGGGGATCGTGAGCGGCGCCCGCGTCTCCCCATCCACGAGCTCCACCACCTCGCGCATCCTCTTCTCGATCGCCTCGGCCTGCCTCTTTCCGAACAGCGCCTCGGCGGAGGGGTTGATGAACTTCACGTAGCCCTTTGCGTCGCAGATCACCACCGACTCCATCATGCTCGCCGCCACGGCTGACATCCACCAGCCGCTCTCCCGCTCGCCGCGGGAGCGGCGGTGCTTCGCGAGCGACATCTGGATGATCGCGTGCAGGGACCTTTCCTCGAAGGGCTTCAGCACATACCCATACGGCTCGGTGAGTTGCGCCTTCTCGAGGGTCTCCTCGTCGGAGAACGCGGTGAGGTACACGATGGGCACATCGAGCCGGGCTCTGATCCGGCCCGCCGCCTCCACGCCGTTCAGGCCGCCCTTGAGCTGGATATCCATCAGCACGAGATCCGGCTCCATGTCGAGGACCTTCGCGAGGGCCTCCTCGCCCGTGAGGGCGATGCCGGGAACCTGGTAGCCCATGCCCTCCAGGGCCTCCTTGATCTGAAGGGCGACGACCCCCTCGTCCTCCACCACCATGATCCTCGCCCGGCTCATCAGGAGGCCCCCATGGAGGAGAACTCCAGCGCAAGGCCGGCGAGGAGGGCAATACCGGTTTCGATTGCCTGGTCGTTGAAGTCGAACTGCGGGCTGTGCAGGCGGGGCCACTCCTCCCCCAGCCCCAGGCGAAGGAGGGCGCCGGGGACCTTCTCGAGGTAGTAGGCGAAATCCTCCGCCCCCATCGTGCGGGGGCTCGCATCATCCCACGTGCCCGGGCCGAACAATCCCTCGGCGACCCCCCGCGCGAAACCAACCATGCCGGCGTCGTTCACCAGGGGGATGTAACCCGCTTCGTAAACGAGTGAGTAGGCGCAGCCGTGCGCCGCGCAGACTCCGCCGGCGATCTTCTCCATCCGCTCCTCGATCAACGCGCGCAGCGAGCGGTCAAAATATCGGACCGTGCCCTCGAGTGACACCTCGTCGGGAATCACATTGCTCGCATGGCCTCCGTGAATCGCGCAGACGGAGAGCACGGCAGGCTCGAGCGGATCGACGGATCGCGACACGACGGCTTGCAGCGACGTGACGAGCTCGGCGGCTGCGAGCACGGGATCCGCCGCCCGATGCGGAAGGGCGCCGTGGCCTCCCCGTCCCTTCACGGTCAGCACGAACCTGTCCGCGGCCGCCATCACCGCGCCACCGGCCGCTCCGATGGTTCGGGCCGGCATGCCCGTCCACCCGTGCAGGGCGAAGGCCGCATCTGGCCTCGGCTCGTCGTCCAGCAGGCCCTTTTCGATCATCAGCCTCCCGCCCCCCTCCTCTTCTTCCGCGGGCTGGAACACGAACCGGACGCTCCCCGCGAGCTCGTCGGCCTGGCCGTCGAGCAGCTTCGCCGCGCCGAGCAGCATGGCGGTGTGGCCGTCGTGGCCGCACGCGTGCGCCCTGCCCTCGTGAGTCGAGCGCCACGGCAGGTCAGATTTTTCTTGCAGGGGAAGGGCATCGATGTCCGCCCGAAGAAGGAGGTTCCTCCCGGGAGCGCTCCCCCGCAGGAGAGCGACGGTGTCCGTGCCGATGAGGGGCGGCAGGACCTCGGCGCGCGTGCCGGACAGGAAAGCTCGGATGGTCTGGGCCGTGTCTCTCTCCTTGAACCTCGTTTCGGGATCGCGGTGAAGCTCGTGACGAAGCTCGACCATCTCGGGGGCGAGCGCGGCAGCCCGTTGCCGCAGCCCTTCTGGATCAATCCTCATCCCCCGATTGTATCAGAATGAAGGCAAAACGTCAGGCATTCCTCGGCTTGACGCGCGCCCGGCACCCGGCACAATGAGCTCTCATGCACGACGAAATGCCGGGGCGCGAGATGCGCCTCACGGGACGGCTGCACGACAGGCCGTGGCAGGAGAGGCCGATTTTCGGTATGGTGCGCTACAGGAACGAGTCTGGCCTGCTGCGCGGGTTCGACATCGAGGGGTACGTGCGCCGCATCGAGTCGCTCGGGAAGGAGCGGACATGAAGAGCATCCCCGTCCTGCACGTCGAGGGGCGCAGCCTCGCGGAAGCCTACGAGCGGGCGCTCATCGCCCTTTCCGAGCGCGGCATCCGGGTGCGGACGCAGTACGACAAGCTCGGGGAGCCCGAGTCGATCGACTGTACGATGAACATCACGGTGGAGGAGCCGTGGGCGGACCCCATGATCCACAAGGCGTTCCCCGGGGGCATCGAGGACCTGAGGGAGTACGTGATGGAGCTCATGGGCGCCAAGGACCACTGGGTGAGGAACATGGACGACCCCGCCGACACGCGCTGGGAATACACCTACCACCAACGGCTTGCCGACTGGGGCACGTGGAAGCAGAAATCCCCCCAGGATCGGGGCAGGCCCGGCTCAGGCGTGGACCAGGTCGCGAAGGTTGTGGAGAAGCTCGCGCGCCAGCCCTTCAGCCGGCAGGCGCAGATGATCACGTGGATGCCGGCGGAAGACCTCGACGCCTACGACCCCCCCTGCCTGCAGTCGCTCTGGTACCGCCTGCTCGAGCACGACGGGGCATGGTTCCTGAACTGCAATGTCCGCTTCCGTTCAAACGACGCGTGGGGGGCGAACTTCATGAACATGTTCGGCTTCACCCACTTCAACAGGCTCGCCGTCGCCGATCCC
>CAYGXO010000069.1:0-30248 GCA_964353885.1 uncultured Spirochaetaceae bacterium | reverse complement strand
CCGCTGCCTCTCGCAACACCTGCAACTGCTCGACGCCCTGGTGCTGCAGATCACCGCTCTCGAGGATCGTATCCGCGGCCAGATCGCCCTCACCCCCAGCATGCAACTGCTGAAAACCCTCCCCGGCGTCGGGGACATCTTGGCCATCGTCATCGACCTGGAGCTCGGTGCCATCGCCCGTTTTCCTTGTGCCCCACAGTTCAGCAGCTACTGCGGCACCACCCCCCGCGTCAGCTCCAGCGGTGGCAAGACCCACTATGGCAAGATGCGTAGCGAATCAAACCACTACCTGAAATGGGCCTTCATCGAAGCAGCCAACGTCGTCTCGGCTCATCACGCTCAACGCGGCTGGACCACCCGCCATGTCTCGGGGCTCTACCTGCGCATCCACTCTCGCAAAGGATCTTCGGTGGCAATCGGAGCGGTCGCACGACATCTTGCGGAATCGACATTCTGGATTCTCTCGAAGAATGAACCGTACCGTGAAGTTGCGCGAGTCTCACCAAGGCAGGGGTGAGCACGGGCATAACATGTGCCGTTGCAGGCACGCGATTTGATTGTGACACCCCTGCTGTAGGTGATCATGCCCCAAAAGAGGGCGTATAGATGTTTCCGGTAAGACCGGCGCAATCCATGTAGGGACAGGAGGAGTATCAGAGCTGAATTATTCCCTTAACGAAACCGCTGTTATAGATGTTATGAACACTCAACTGTCCAAAGAAGCCCATCAGTTCAGCGAGTTCGCCGCGGACCCCGGCGCCCGAGCCAAGGATGGCGAGGGCGTTGTACTCGTGCTGAGCGCCCTGTCCTGCTACGAGATGGCTATACGCAATTCCTTGCCCAGTGCGTCGGCAACCTTCTTGAGGGTGGAGAGCCGAATGTCCTCCGCATGATTCTCGATACGCGAGATAGCGCTCTTGGTAGTCCGAAGCCTACGTGCCAGCTCGTCCTGGGTGATCCCGCTCTTGTGGCGAGCGTTTCGAAGGACCTGACCGATCTTAAATTCCTGGTAGCCGGCATCAAAACCATCAGCGAACGCTTTGTCAGTCCTCTTCCTGCCCTGGATATACTTGTTCAAGTCGTCACGCACGACCGTACCTCCGTATGTAGTCGGCCTTCAGCCGCTGTGCTTCAGCAATCTCTTGGGGAGGCGTCTTTTCGGTCTTCTTCATGAAGCCATGTGTCAAGACGATTCGGCTTCCGCCGTGGAAAAACGCGAGTATCCTGTAGGTGTTGCCCCCGAAGATCATACGACACTCCCAGATTTCGTCAGCGGCGCTGAGCTTCTTCAAATACTGCCTCGGAACCGGTTCCAGTTCCTGCAATAGCTTCAGCACCCAAGTTGCCTTTTGGGCAACTTGGGAGGGCATGGAATCCAGGAACTCGGCTACGGGACAGCGTCCTTTCTCGGTCCGATAGAAGGCGACCGACCTTCCCATACCCTAAGTTAGCATATAAGTGAACCTACATCAAGTGGGTGGTAAGTCCAAAGGTTGCGGCGATTGTCCAAGGCGAACTGGTGAGGGGCAGGAGGTCAGGCAGGGACGCCTGACCTCCTGCCCCGGTTCCTTGCCGCCAGCAAGTCTCGCGACCACCGGGCTCCTGAGTGTTCATAACATAGAGCTAAGCTGCGCGCAGTAGGTTGAACCAAGCTGGCAGCTTTTCACCCGTGCAGCCACAGTACAAGAGACAAGCCCCGCGTCAGCTTCAGCGACTTGTTAGGCGTTCCGCCCTTTCATGACAAGCCCTGCCCAGATCCTCACCCGTGCACATTGTTCTTGCGCGGCGCCGTACTGGACAATATCCTCACTCCAACCTATCCAGCATCAGTCAGCTCACATTCGCCCCTGATCCAGCCATTCTCAGCTCTCGAACATCGCTTGGCCAGACCGTCGGTCTAGTCGCACCCTGTGGCCAAGCTCGCCCGTGATTACCTTCCAGAGGGAAGCGCCGCGCTCTTCTCCTGGTCCCGAGCACAGCAAGAGGTTCTTCTTCCAGAGCCAGCCCCTCGCCGAGACACGATTTCCCCCAACTCTATGACCTCGATTTCGCCATCGGAGATACGACTAACAATATATTATCCCGTCTTCATGGCGCGTTTATTGTGCGCACGGGCCGCCTTTTCGTACACTCTCTCCATATGAGGCGCAGAACAGCACTTGCCTTGGTCTCGTTGCTCATCCTGCTCGCCGCTGCCGCGCTCCCGGTCGCGGCCCTCGCGAACGACGGGCGGGAAACCGTGAGCCTTGCACAGGTCCTCGAGGCGGCCCTTGGACAGGGCCCCGACATCCGACAGTCGGAGCTGCAGACGGAGATCAGCCGGCTTCAGTACGGTCAGGCGAAGGCCCGGGATGGGCTCTCGCTCAAAGGCACCGCGGGGGCGAACAGGGCGGATGTCCTGGCCGACAGCCGCTCCGAGACCCCCTGGAACCCGCGGACAAAGCCGTCGGACACCGCTCAGGCGAACCTCGACCTCGCCTTTCCCCTGACGACGGTGAGCATCGGTGCGACCCATAAGATCACGGAGACAGACCCCCTGGCCCAGTCCACCTCCCTTTCCCTTTCCATAAGCCGGACCATCTGGGACGGCTATCCTGGAGGACAGGCCAGGGCGTCGGTCCAGCAGGCGCAAATCGCGATGCAGACCCAGGCGATCGCCTCGGAGTCCGACCGCAGGGACATCGCCCTCAAGGTGAGCCAGGCCTACTACGCCGTCCTTTCGGCACAGAGGACACTCGGGCTCAGTCGGGACGCCGTGAGCCAACGCGAGGAAGAGCTGAAGAAGACCCAGGCACTGTACGAGTCGGGAACAGCGGCGGCGGTCGAGCTCAAGCAGGCCGAGATCAACCTCGGCACGGCGCGCCTGGACCTCGAGTCCGCGGGGAGCAGCCTGCGCGCGGCTCGGGTCAAGCTCTCCAATCTCGTCGGGTGGCCGGCGGACAGGGACTACGACGTGGCCGAGGCGGGCGATCCGGCTGTCCCGAGCCTCGACCTCGCGGCCCTGGTCCAGACCGCCCTCGCGCGCAGGGGTGACCTGAAGCAGGCCGCCCTCACGGTGCAGACAGGCGAGATCTCGCTCGCGTTGAAGAAGGCGCAGTCCTCTCCCACGATCAGCGCGAGCGGGGGCGCATCACTGTCGCATGCCTGGGATGTGAAGACAGACCTCGCCACCTGGAGCATCGGGCTGCAGGGCAGCCTTCCCATCGTGGATGCGGGGCTCGCGGCCGCCCAGGTGGCGGAGGCCGCGAAGCAGAACGAGATCTCGCGCCTGAAGCAGGAGAGCCTCGCAGCGAGCATCGCGGCCTCGGTCGAGGAGGCGGCGGCCTCCGCCCGCGACCTGCAGGCCCGGGTGGAGATCGCGCGCGCGAGCCTCCAGGTGGCCGAGATGAAATCTCAGCTTGCCGAGCTGCAGTTCCAGCAGGGCACCGGCTCGCAGCTAGACGTGTTGACTGCCTCGGTTAATCTCTCGAGCGCGCGCGCGAGCCTCGAGAAGGCGCAGAGCGACGCCCAGATGGCGGTCCTGCAGCTTCAGAACGCGATCGGGTACTAGGAGGGCATCGTGAAAAAGGGTCCTAAGATCATTCTCATACTCGCCATCGTGATCGTCGTCGGGGGCGGAGTCGTCTATGCGCTTCGGGGAAAGATTTTCCCCGAAGCAGCAGCCTCGAAGACGACGGCTGCGGCGGCCTACACGAAGGTGAAGGTCGCCAGGGGGAACATCAGCCTCCTGGTGGCGGCCTCGGGGAAGCTGGAGCCCAACGAGATGACCACGGTGCGGCCGGACTCCAACATGCCGACGCGCAAGCTCGTGCGGATGCTCGTCGTCGATGGCCAGAGGGTGGCTGTCGGCCAGGGCGTCGCCGAGGTCGATCCCTCGGGGCTGGACCTCGAGCTGGCCAGCGCCCGGGCGAACTATGAGTCGCAGAAAGCAAAGCTTGAAAACCTGAAGGCGCGGCCCACGAAGCAGGAGCTGGCCCAGGCCGCGGCGAGCCTCGCCTCGGCGAAGCTCACTCTCCAGCAGGCGACCGACACGCTGGAGAACACGAAGGCGCTGGTTGCGAAAGACCTTGCGCCCAAGGCGCAGCTCGCCGACGCGGAGCGCCAGCGGGACCTCGCGCAGATCCGCTACGATTCGGCGGTCCTCGACGCGGAGAGCGTGAAGGAGGGCCCCACGGCGGACCTCATCCAGGCCCAGGAGTCCGCCCTCGCCCAGGCGGACAACGCGCTGCAGAAGGCCGGCCTGATCATGGGCTCCACCACCATCCGGTCGCCGGCCGCGGGGGTCATCGCGGAAATCCTCGTGAAGGTCGGCGACCTCGTCGGCCCTTCGACGGCGATCGTGACCGTCGTGGACAACGACACGATGGTCCTCCAGGCCCAGGTGAACGAGAACGACATGGGGCAGCTCCGGGTCGGCCAGAGCGCCGACGTCATCCCTTCGGGCTTCCCCGATCTGACCCTGACGGGCACCGTGACGCAGATCGACCTCCGCGCGCAAGTCTCGGGCAATGTGTCGACCTACTTCGCCTCGATCAAGGTCCCGAACAAGGGGGGCAAGCTCCTGTGGGGCATGAGCGCCGACTGCGAGATCAAAGTGTTGGAGCTCGCGAACGTCCTCACGCTCCCGGCCGGTGCGGTCAAGACGAGCGGGACCACGAGCCAGGTCAACATCCTCGACGGAGAGAAGGTCATCCCCTGGGACGTGCAGGTGGGCGCCTCTGACGGCGTGCGCACGCAGATCGCGGCGGGGCTTGACGAAGGGGAGGAAGTGCTCATCGTGCAGAAGAAGTCTGCGGCATCGTCAACCCCAGCGCGGCAGGGAGGCGGCTTCCCCGGCGGGATCTTTGGAGGGATGCATTAATGGGCGAGCGGGACGTGAGCCCCGAGCCGGTCATTCGGATCGAGAACCTCACAAAAACCTACCGCACCGGCAAGGTCGAGGTGGAGGCCCTGAAAGGGGTCTCCCTCACGCTGGAGCGGGGGGAGTTCGTCGCAGTCATGGGGCCGTCGGGCTCGGGCAAGTCCACGTTCCTCAACCTCCTCGGCTGCCTCGATCACCCCACATCGGGCACGTTTGTGCTGAACGGCACGGATGTGTCGACCCTCCGCGACGACGAGCTGGCGGCGATCAGGAACCGGTCGATCGGGTTCGTGTTCCAGGGCTTCAACCTTCTCTCACGGACCTCGGCGCTTCACAACATCGAGCTGCCGCTGGTCTACACGGGCAACAGGAAGCGCGGGAAGATCGCCCACCAGATGCTGGAGGCGGTCGGGCTTCCCGAGCGCGGGACCCACACGCCGAGTGAGCTTTCGGGAGGGGAGCAGCAGCGGGTGGCCATCGCGCGCGCTCTTGTGAACACCCCCGCGGTCATCCTCGCCGACGAACCGACTGGCAACCTCGACAGCAACACGAGCAACGAGATCATGGAGATCTTCCGAAGCCTCAACAGGGCCGGCATCACGATCCTGATGGTGACCCACGAGGAGGACGTCGCCGCCCACGCGAAGCGCCTCGTGCGCTTCCGCGACGGCAGGATCGTCTCCGACGAGCCGATCGTGAAGGAGGCGCCCGCGAGCGGGGGCGGGATCGACATCGCGAGGATCAACGGCCGGCACGCCGCGGGCAACGGCCGGCGCGGAAGCGTCTTCAGCCCCGGGGAGGTCTACGAGAACCTGCGCACCGCGGTCCGATCCCTCTGGAAGAACCGCATGCGCGCGATCCTCACCGCCCTCGGCATCCTGATCGGCGTCGGCGCGGTCATCGCCATGGTGTCGGTCGGCCAGGGGGCATCGCAGTCGGTCTCGCAGCGCATCGAGGGCCTGGGAAGCAACCTGCTCACAATCATCCCCGGCAGCATGCGTGCCGAGGGGGGCGTGCGCCAGGGATTCGGCTCGGTGACAACCCTCACCTACGCCGACGCCGAGGCGATCCGCGATCAGGTGCCCAACGTGACCGGGGTCGCTCCCGAGGCGAACTCGCGCGTGCAGCTCCGCTATCTCAGGAACACGTGGTCCACCAGCGCGGTGGGCACCTTCGCCGACTACCCGCTGGTGCACAATTGGCCGGTGGCTTCGGGCACGTTCTTCAGCGACGAGGACAACAAGATGAAGAGGAACGTGGCCGTCATAGGCCAGGACATCGCGACCAACCTCTTCGGCGAGTCCGATCCCATCGGGCAGGTCATGAAGGTCGGGCCCGTCTCGTTCAAGGTGATCGGCGTTCTGCAGAAGAGGGGAGGAGGCGGGTTCTTCAGCCAGGACGACACGGTGCTGATCCCCCTTCAGACGGCGGTGAGCCGCTTCACCGGGCAGAGGAACATCCGCAACATCGCGGTATCGGTGTCCCAGAAGGACCTTATGAACCCGACCCGGGACGAGATCACCGCCTTCCTGCGCGGCAGGCACAAGCTCGCCGACAACGCGGACAATGACTTCACGATCATGAGCCAGGAGGATATCCTTGCCACTGCGCAGAGCGTGACGGGAGTGCTCACGATCCTGCTGGCGAGCATCGCGGGGATCTCGCTGGTCGTCGGCGGCATCGGGATCATGAACATCATGCTCGTGTCGGTGACCGAGCGCACCCGGGAGATCGGCATCCGCAAGGCCCTCGGAGCCCGGCGACGGGACATCCTGTCGCAGTTCCTTACGGAGGCGATCATCCTTTCGGCCATTGGAGGGTTGCTCGGATGGGCGCTGGGCGCGCTGCTTGCCACGATCGTGAGCAGGCTCGGCCTGGCGACCTCGATATCGGCGGGGACGGTGCTGCTCGCCCTCGGCTTCTCGGTCGCGGTGGGCGTGTTTTTCGGCATCTATCCCGCGCAGAAGGCGTCGCGCATGGATCCCATCCAGGCGCTGCACTTCGAATAGGGGGATCGACATGAAACGATCTATTCGGCAATTCGCGCTGCCCGCGATGGTTCTATCAGGTCTTCTGGCCGGCGGGTCGGCCGCAAGCGCTCAGCAGCCCCCCTCTTTGCAGGGAGGGTTCTCCGTCGAGAGACTTCTCTTCGAGTTGTCGCTGTTCATGCCCGAGAGGCAGGGCGCGCCCGGGGCTTTTGGCGGAGGCGGCGGCAGCACGGGCGGCGGCAGCACGGGTGGCGGCGGAGGCGGCGGCGGTGCAGGCGGACCTGCCCGGCAGGGCGGCGCTGGCGGGGGGCAGGGCGCGCCGTTCCACTTCAACCGTGATCCCGCGCTCTTCCTCACGGGGGAGCAGATCGCGAAGATCCTCCCGATCATGAACGATCTCAAGGCGAGCGCCTTCCCCACGCCCTCCCGGGCAAAGACGATCCAGGCCGGCGTCGACGGGGTGCTTACGAAAGCCCAGAAGGCCGCGTGGGACAAGCTGCAGAAAGACCTGGAAAAGGCTCGCGCGGGCGCCCCGGCGCAGGCGAGCGGTCAGGGGCAGGGTGGCGGTCAGGGAGGGTTTCGGAACTTCGCCTCTCTGACGCCCGAGGAGCAGAAGCAGCTCTTGGACAGGCTCCCCGAAGACCAGCGCAAGGCCTTCCAGGAGCGCATGAAGGCGGCCCAGGCGGAGGCGAAGCTCACCCCCGAGCAGAGGCGCGTCCGGCAGATCGACAGGTTCATCAAGGAGCTTGAGGACCGAGCGGCCGAGCTGAAGAAGACGTGAGCCGAGAGAGATGAAAGCCCGCATCCTCGTCATCGAGGACGTGAAGGAGATGTCGGACCTCATCCGCCTGTACCTCGAGAAAGAGGGCATGGAGACGGCGGCGTGCGAGACGGGCGAGGAGGGGCTGGCCGCCTTTGCCGCGGGGAGCTACGACCTCGTGGTCCTCGACATCAACCTCCCCGGCATCGACGGCTTCGAGTTCCTCCAGAGGCTGCGCAGGACGAGCGCCGTGCCCGTCATGATCGTCTCGGCCCGGGACACCGATGAGGACATGATCCTCGGCCTCGGCATCGGGGCCGACGAGTTCGTGACCAAGCCCTTCTCGCCCCGGGTTCTGATCGCCCGGGTGCGCGCGATGCTCCGCAGGCAGAGCGACCTGCGCGCGGGGGAGAACTGCGTCAGGTTCGGCGAATACTCCCTCGACCTCGACGGCTACCTGCTCAAAAGGGGGACCGAGAAGGTGCCCCTCTCGACCCGGGAGTTCGAGGTGCTCGCGTTCCTCGCGACGCACCCGGGCAAGGCGATGAACCCCGAGACGATCTACGCGGAGGTGTGGAAGAACCGCTACGGCGACGTGACAGCCGTGGGCGTATATATCCAGCGCCTGCGGCGCAAGATCGAGGCCGATCCGTCCAATCCCGTGCGCATCGAGACGGTCCACGGGATGGGCTACAGGTTCAATCCGGAGGGAATGCTGAAATGAAGCTGCGCACGCAGTTCGTGATGCTCGTAGCGGGGATCATCGCCATGCCTTTCCTCGTGAGCGCCTTCGTGCTGCTGCTCCACTACTCCGTCTCCCGAGGCCAGGAGCCGCTGCCGAACTACGCGCGGATCTCCTCGTGGGTCCACAACCGGGTGCCGCGCGCCGTGCGGGAGCACGACTTCGATCGCACGGCCCGCGAAAGGCCGCCGGGACTTGACATCGTGGTGCTGAACAAGAACGACGAGGTCACTTTCTCCACGATCGCCGAGCTGCCGCCGGGCATGTCGGCAGAGAGCGTGGGGTTCATCCGCTTCATCCGCAAGAACATCGAGGGGTTCCACTTCCAGATCGAAGCTCCGCGGGCGCCCAGCGAGGAGGACTCCCTGCTCATCCTCAAGGTGCCGCGGTTCCGCCCCCCGGAGGGCTTCCGCGCGCCCCAAGCCGTCGAGATCATCATGTACACCTCGATCGCCCTCCTCGTGTTCTCCTCCCTGATGTCCTTCCTCATCCTGCGCTCGCTCAACAGATCGATCCTCACCCTCGAGGGGGCGACCCGGCGCATCGCGGGAGGCGACCTGGACTTCGAGCTGCCCGCGAAGGGCAACGATCGGATCGCCTCGCTTACACGGTCGTTCGACAGCATGCGCCTCGCCCTCAAAGAGGAGTACGCGAAGAGGTCGCGCTTCATCATGGGAGTCTCGCACGACCTCAAGACGCCGCTCACCCTGATCCAGGGCTACGTCGAGGCCCTGGCGGACGGCCTGGCGGCCGATGCCGAGACGCAGAAGAGGTACCTCGGAATCGTGCTGGACAAGACGCACGCGCTGGAGGGGATGATCGGCGACCTGATCGAGTTCGTGAAGATGGAGACCGGCGAGTGGCGGATGACGCACATGGACGTCGAAGTGAGGGGCCTCCTGCAGGAGGTCTCACGGCGATTCACGGAGGACGCGCTGATCCTGAAGCGCGAGTTCCGTTCCTCGATCGAAATCCCCGAAGGCTTCACCGTGCGCATGGACAGGGGGCTTTTCCTTCGCGCGCTGGAGAACCTGATCGGGAACGCCATCCGCTACACGGGCGCCGAGGGCGTGATCGGGATGAACGCACGGGTGGAGGCAGGGACGGCGGTGCTCGCGATCTCGGACACGGGCATCGGCATCCCGCGCGAAGATATCCCGAGGGTGTTCGACCCCTTCTACCGCGGCACAAACTCCCGTCGCGAGCAGGGCTTCGGCCTCGGCCTGACCACCGTGAAGACCATCGTGGAGAGCCACGGCTGGACCATCGACGTGGGCTCAGAGGTCGGTAAGGGCACGACTTTCACGATCAGGATGGGAGGCGCGGGGCAAGAGGGCGGCAGGGAGGGCGCATCATGACCGGCCGGCAGCTCGCCGAGCTGATTCGCGGCAAGTGCGAGTTCACCTTCGCCCGGTCGGGCGGCCCCGGCGGACAGAACGTGAACAAGGTGGAGACAAAGGTCGTGGCCCGGCTCGCGCTGCGTGAGCTCTCGTTCCTGACTGGTGAGGCGCGGCGCAGGGTCGAGACGCGCCTGGCCAACCGGATCACCGAGGACGGCGATGTCGTCGTGGCCGTGCAGGACACCAGAGAGCAGTCGAAGAACCGCGAGATCGCCGTGGAGCGCATGGCCGAGCTGATCGCATCGGCGATGAAGAGGCCGAAGAGGAGAGTCAAGACCAAGCCCTCCGCCGGCTCCCGCGAAGCGCGCTTGAAGGAAAAGAAGCGCAGGTCGACCGCCAAGAAGCGGCGGGAGCGCGCAACCCCCGAGGAGTAGGGGGGTAGCGAGACCGCGATATTGACACTGCACAAAAACCGTGTAATTATGCAGTGACATGATTGGTGTACCCTACTACCACCGATTCCTCGAATCTCGACTCTCCTCGCTTCCGACCAGGAAGAAGAAGGTCATTCTGCTTTTCGGTGCGCGGCAAACCGGCAAGACCACCTTGCTGCGCAAGCTGACCGAGGGACAGGGCACCTTCTTTCTGAACCTGCAGGATCGCCGGCTCCGCCGCCGCTACGAAACTGAGACCGGTCTCCTCATCCGCGAGCTTGATGCCGCGGATCGGACACAGACCGTCATCATCGACGAGGTTCAGAAGGTTCCGGCGCTTCTCGACGACGTCCAATTCCTCTATGACAGGAGCCCGAATCGATTCCAGTTCATCCTGACAGGCAGCTCGACGCGCCGGCTCAAGCGCGGCACCGCGAACCTCCTCCCTGGACGCGCGATCCACCATGTGCTCTCTCCGGTCTTGCAGGCGGAGAGCAGAGCATCGGAAATCTTGCCTCTGGAGCCTCCACCGGAAGCGCGGTTCCCAGAACGAGACCTTGAGAGCCAACTTCTCTTCGGCAACCTTCCCGGATTCTATTCGGAAGATGTCGAAACCTGGGACCGAACACTCGAGACGTACGCGGATCTGTACATCGAGAACGAGGTCCGACAGGAAAACCTCGCCAGAGACATAGGGGCATTCAATCGGTTTCTGGAAATCGCCGCCCTCGAATCCGGGCGCTGGGTCAACTATACGAAGATGGCGAGCGCCGTCGGCGTGTCAGTCAACACCCTGCGGAACTTCTACCAGATTCTTGAAGACACGTTCTTGGGCTTCCGAGTCTCTTCCTTCGCGATGACGCGCAAACGTGTGGTTGCCGCACCGCGTTTTGTCATTTTCGACCTCGGGATCCGACACAAGCTCGCCAATCTCCGTCTTACGACGGACCTCCTCAGGACCCACGGAGCGGAGTTGTTCGAACAATGGGTCATGACGGAGCTCTATTACCGCTGCCTCTGCAGGGGGACTGGGTTCGGCATTTCGACCTGGAGGACCTCGACAGGCGCGGAAGTCGACCTGGTCGTGCGCGCCGGGGAGGAGGTCATCCCCATCGAGATCAAATGGGCGGAACGTCCCACCCCGTCCGATGCACGACATGTCGAGACGTTCCTCGATCTGAACAAGGGAAAAGCCCATCGAGGGTACGTGATCTGCAGAACCGCGGCCAGACAGAAGCTGAGCGAAAGGGTGACTGCCCTTCCCTGGAATGTCTTCTAGGGCCGGTCCCCTCCCTCAGGTCCCCGATCCCGGCGGGACCAGCCAGTCCAGGAATCGGCGCAATTCCTCCTGCAGGCGCAGGAAGGCTTCGTCGAACCGGGCATCGAGGCGATCCAGGCGTTCTCTCTCCATCACGAACCCGTAGACGTTCCGGAAGAGGTGTCGGAATCCCAGGAACGGGACGAGGAGATCGTGGAGCTCCCTGGAGATCACGGCGGGACGGACGGACTCGAGCTCCAGGCTCATGTCGAGCAAGAGTTGGCGGTGCCAGTGTTCCGAGACCGGGACTCCGCCGTTGAGCTCCTGGGCAATGCGCACGAAGATCCGCTCGATGCCGCCATAAAAATCGTGGAGGATCGAAGCCCGAGCCCGCATCATGTAGCCGTCCTCACTCCCTATGGGAACACCCGCGTGCTCTTTGCGCAAACGCTCGAGTCCGGATAATTCTGCCTCCACCTCCTTGCGAAGGCGGATCATCATGACCTCTTCGGGCTTCACAGCCGGACCCCCGACGCGAGTACGATCTCACGGATGAGATCGTTCGCTTCTTCCCATGGAATCAGATCAACGGAAAACGGGGTTTGATCTTCCACCTCGGCCAGGACCTCAAAAAACCTGTCTGTGGGTATCCCCTTGGCGACCAGATCGATGTCCGAGCCCTTGCGAAATGGGCGCAATTCCTCGAACAACGAACCGATCCCCCAGACTTCGGCGCCGTACCGGTCCTTGAGGAATCGGGCGATGCTCTCCGCATCCCGCCTGGCGCCTGACGCGTCTCCAGGAGAAAACCGGGTCCGGCCGAGATGTGCAATGAGATCGGATCGATTGACGGACATTGGATGCTCCAGGGAGAATGATAACATATCCAAGAGGCCTTTGCACCCTCCGGCGCCTGCCGGGGCCTCGGACTTCAACATGCGGCGTCACTGATATGGGTTGACATATGGGTGAAGAAGCCATTCCATGCACTCATGAAGATGACCCTCGAGGTGGACGAGAAGAGGCTCACGAAAGTCATGAGGCTCACTGGGATCCGCACCAAGACCGCGGCAGTCGATTATGCCCTCACGACAGCGGAGCGCGCCGCCCGTCGGGAGAAGCTGTTCGCTACACGCTGGAACAGCGAAGAGCTCGCCGACGCCGTGGACCCCGGGTACGACGTGCTGGCTGTCCGGCATTCCGACGGCAGGTGAGGATCCAGGAGCACGTTTCCGCGACCGCATCGAGACCGGTTCCATCCCGACGTGCGGCATCATCCGCATCGAGGTGCTCCGCGGCATCGTCGATCAGCGCATCAGGGAATGGATGGAGCGTCTGTTCGACGAGATGGTCGCCTGCCCCCTCGACGATACCCTCGTGAGGGGTGCCGCGGACCTCGCCTGGCGGTTGGATAGGCGGGGCATCGTCCTGCCGGTGCCCGACCTCCTCATCGCCTCCTGCGCGCTGCGGGCAAGGGCCGCGGTGGTGACCGCCGACCCCCACTTCCGACTCGTCCCCGACCTGTCAGTGCTCGGCGAGGTGCCGTAGGCTGTCGCCACCCGATTGCATGGCAGACCAGCTGGTGGGCCACTGCATCGCCTCTGCCCGTCTCGCTCCCAGAAACGCACCCTCCTGTTCGGAGAGCACCGACGAAACCATCGCCCAGAAATCGATGGTTCTCTCAAACATGTGTTCTCCCTTTGGCCAGCTCGATGCTTTCCCTGAGACCGCACGCGCTGACGCCATGGGCAAGCGGATAGTCGCCGTCAATCAATGACACGACATAACTGTGTTCGGGGGAAAGATCCCTTACCGCGGAATGGAAACCTCTGGTGAGAGATGGGGCACCGGATGCTTTGCATTCGAAAACGAGCCTTCGCGAACCGCGCTCCAATACCAGGTCCACCTCGGCGCCGTTTGACGTACGATAGAACGAGGGTCGCCAATCGGGCAGCGAGGCGCATATCGTCTCTGTGCAGAACGCCTCCCAGCTCGTTCCAAAGACAGGATGGCCGAGAAGCTCCTCGACTGAGCCGACACCGAGGAGGGCGTGGCAGAGCCCCGAATCCCGAAAGTACAGCTTGGGTGACTTGATGAGGCGCTTCTTCAGATTGCCGCCCCAGGGGGGCAGGAGTCTGACGAACAGGGCTTCCTGCAGGAAATCGAGGCGGGCCCTGACTGCAGGGCCGCTAAGGTCGAGTGACGCGCCGAGCTTGGCCGCGTTGAGGACCTGCCCTTGAAGATGAGCGCACATCGAGAGGAAGCGTTCCATCGCCACCGAGCTGACCCTCGACCCGAGCATGGGGAGGTCTCTTTCCACGATGCTTCGCAGGAAGGATTCTCTCCATCTGAAACTGGCCTCGTTGCTTTCGGCCAACGCCGATTCCGGGAACCCGCCTCGTGACACTGCCTCGAGCATCGAAGGAGGGGAGAGCGGCAGATACTCTGTGGCAAGAAAGGGTGTCAGTTCCCGGTATCCGATCCTTCCGGCCAGGCTCTCGGCGCTGCGGTTCACCAGGGCGCGCGACGCTGAACCCAGGATAATGAAACGTCCGGGCCTTCGGTCGCGGTCGATTTCGGCGCGCAATACCGGGAACAACTCCGGAATGAGCTGTATCTCGTCGATGCACACGAGACTGGATGCGTTGCCCTCGAGGTAGAGTTGTGGTTCGTTCAGCTTGGCCCGATCCCGTGGATTCTCCAGGTCGAGCCATATCGAACCGGGATACTCTTCGAGGATCTTCCTGGCCAGGCTCGATTTTCCGCATTGCCTCGGTCCGATTAGCGCAACCACGGGGAAGATCTTGAGATCGGTTTTGAGGTGAACGGTCATCGCCCTATCAATATATTCATGCATATCTAATGTTAAGCCTTGTTTTTGCATCAATGCAAGCCCCAGGGGTGAAATACCCCCAGGCTCGGGCATGATCCATGAATTCTACAACTCTGCACGCCATTTTCCTGGAAGGCGGATTCGACCGAGAGAAACGGCTCATCCACGCGCCAAGTGAGCCAGTCTGCTGTGGATAAATCCGATCACCCGATGTATTTTGCCAACATGGCCGGATGGGACAGGGTGCTCGATTCGGTGTTGCGGGCGGCTTCTGATTCGAATATCGGGTTCCAGGAACGTGTTCGGGGTGATCACCATGTTTTCACAAAGACCGACGTCGTTGAAATCATCAATATCCAGCCACAAGGCGCCAAGGCAAAGCCCTATCAAGTGAAACAGGTGCGAAACCTGATCATCAAGTACGGGCTTGGGAGATAGCCAAATGATTCGATACGAGATCATCATTTTTTGGAGCAGCGAAGACCAGGCCTTCATAGCTGAAGTGCCAGAGCTCCCTGGTTGTATGGCCGACGGGCCCACATACCAGGAAGCCTTGCGGAATGTCGAATTGGTCACAAGTGAGTGGCTTGAGACTGCCCGAGAGCAGGGGCGTCCCGTCCCTGAGCCCAAGGGAAGACTGATCTACGCATAGAGCCGACAGCAGCGCGCCAGCGCCTCGGGCTTCAGGGATCCAGGGAGAGCACTGCAAGCAGCCACAGCCGCAGGTCATCAAGCTCCTCGCCGCAGACGGCGTGGGGCATGGGGTACTCGTGCCAGTCAACGGCACGGCCTCCCGCGCGCAGCCGGTCGCGCGACTCGACCCCCATCGCAAACGGCACGACTGGGTCCAAGGTGCCGTGGGCCATGAAGATCGGGACACGCGCGTTGGCGAGGCTGGCCTCGCGGTGGAGCGAGTCTGCCAGCGGCAGCCAGCACGACAGGGCGGCGACGCCCGCCAGGGACTCGGCCCAGCGAGGCCCCGTGAAAAGAGCCATCGCCCCGCCCTGGGAGAAGCCGGCCAGGACGATGCGCCGCGCCGGGATTCCCGCATCGATCGTCCCCTGGATGAGCCTGCCGATAGCCTGTGCCGACCCGCGGATGCCGACCTCGTCCTCGATGCCATCCTTGTCCAGTGACGCGACGTCATGCCAGGCCCGCATCCGCTGGCCCCCGTTGATCGTGACAGGAATGGCGGGCGCATGGGGAAGGACCCAGCGAACGGAGGGCCGCTCTGGCAGGCCCATCTCGGTAGCGATCGATTCGAAATCGTGCCCGTCCGCGCCTAACCCGTGCAGCATGATCACCGCCGCGTCGGCGGGCAGCGGCGGCTCGACGACTATGGTGTCCAGCTCAGCCCCATTCTCTCCCAAGCTCATGGCAACATATAACTCCGCGGAAAGAAACTCTGTCCAGGGCAATGCCTGAGGTCCGGGAGCAAGCGCTCGCGAAATCGCGGCTGATTCCCGGGGTTGGTGCACCAGGACCAGTGACAGGCTGCCGCGCGCATGACCGCTGTCTTGAAAATCCCTTGGGCGGCAGGGTATTCGCGCGTTCAGGCCAGGTCGTAGGGCAGCGCGATCAGGTTGTCGCCGAGAAGCTCGCAGCGCTCCAGGGCGGCGACAACGACGCCCGGCCCGTGCCGCAAGCCGGGGTACGCCTCGCGGAACGCCAGGATGCCACGCGCATCCCCACGCGTGGCGCGCGCGCTGCTCTTGATTTCAACGGGGACGAAGATACCGTCGCGCTCGAGCAGCAGATCCACCTCAGCCCCGCTATGGGATCGCCAGTGCCAGGCGCGGGGAGGCGGCGAGAGATGCTGCGCCTGCTTGAGCGTGTCCAGAACGACATGGGTCTCGAACAGCGCCCCCTGCAGCGGGTGTCCGCCGAGCGCGGTAGGGGAGGAGATCCGCTGCAGCCATGCCGCCAGCCCCGTATCCGCGAAGTATCCCTTCGAACGCATCGACACGCGCTTCACCGTGCTGCCGTGCCAGGGCGGCACCTCGATCCACTGGTAGGTGGAGACGAGAGCCGAGAGCCAGCGCCGCGCGGTCTGGTAGGAGATCCCGAGCTCGCGGCCGAGCTGGGTGTGGTTGATCTCCTGGGCGGTCAAAGCCGCGCAGAGGGCGACGAAGCGTGAGAACATCTGCTGGTCCTCCACAGCCGCGACCTGCCGTATATCGCGCTCCACATATGTGCGCAGGTAGGAGGCAAAGGCGTCCGGAAGCACGTCATCAGCGAGGTCGAGCACTCGAGGGAATCCTCCGCGCCATACTCGCGCGAAAAGCGTCGGTTCAAGGGCTCTCGCTTCAAGCCGGCTTCGGGCGCGAAGCCTCTCGAACGGTTCCGTGTTGAAGAGGTCATCGATCCAGCTTGAAGTCGATGCTCCCGCCATTGCACATCGCTCAACGAGCGAGAGGAACGGAAGCTCGAGCACGACGACCCGTCCCGCCATACTCTCGCTTACGGACTTCAACACCATCAGGTTCTGTGAGCTGGTGAGGAAATAGCGGCCTGGCGCGGGGTCTCGATCACTCCATCGCTTGATGACCCCGAGCAGCTCGGGTGCGTACTGCACCTCGTCCAGAATGAGCGGGGTTCGATGCTGACCGAGAAAGAGCTCCGGATCCCTGCGGGCTCCACCGACGTCGATAACCGGGTCGAAGACGGCATGATCGGCTTGGGGGAAGAGCGTCGTCAGGAGGGTGCTCTTGCCCACCTGCCTGGCGCCTGAAACTAGTAGAATCGGGAAAACTTCGGCGAGTCTGGCTATTTTGGCCTCAATGTGGCGTTTTCGATAGTTCATACTCGATAATTATACATGTCATGTCAAATTATCAAGGGTTCGTGTCCCGCACCTACCTCCCAAGAACAGTATCTATTCCTGATAGGATGAGCCGCATCTTTGCCTGCGGCAGCTTGCCCACTCTCTCCGTGAAAGTCGCCTTGTCGATGGTGACGATCTGGGAGACATTTGCGACTGAGTCTTTGGGCAAACCGGTCAGCTCCGATGAGAGGGCAACATTCCCCGGCGCTCCAGCCCACTCCATGTTGCTCGTGAGAGGGACGCACACCACAGTTTGTATTCTGCTTCTGTTGAGGGGCTCTCCCTGCACAACTACGACCGGCCGTCGGAATCCGGGCGCAGAGCCAACCGGCCCCGACAAATCGGCCTACCAGATGTCCCCGTGCGATACCGTTACCACGATTCTTTTCTCAGCAGCCTGCGAGTCGCCGTGGCGGCGAACTCACCTGCTGTCCGCTTGCTGACGCGCAGAAGCCGCGGGCTACTTCTCGTCCCAGACCACAGTTTCCTTCACGCCACCGATGTCGGCGGCCCGGGTCGCCTCCGTGCCCTGCAGGTCGAGGTAGGTGAACTGCGCCGCGAGCTGGGAATCGAGTGACTTCAGCCGGGCGTAGGCCTCCTTCACCTTGCCGTAGTTCTCAAGCTCGTGATTGGCGCGGGCGATGCCCAGCAGGACGGTCGTCTTGTCCGGCGCCTTCTTCTGGGCCTTCTCGTAGTACTCGAGGGCCTTGGCCGGCTCGCCCTTGAGGAAGGCGATGTTGCCGGCGTTCACGAGGGCCGGCACGTAGGAGTCGGAGATCTTCACGGCGCGCGCGAACTCGGCTGCCGCGCGATCCCAGTCGCCGTACTTCGCGTACAGCACCCCCAACCTGTTGACGGGCTCGGGCTTCCCCGCATCCTTCTTGATCTCCGCCTGCAGCGCCGCCACCTGCGTTGCGGTCTCCCGGTCGACGAGCTTCTTGAGCTCCGACTTGTACGCCGTCGCGAGCGCGCTGTCGGCGGGCAGGGAATACGAGGGAGCCGCGGCGGAGAACCCGACCGGCGCGTACTTGGCCCGGGCGTCGGCGAACGGGAAGAAGCCGGCCTGTGCCTTGGCCTCGCTCTCCTTCCATTGACGCGCGCCTGTCTCCCAGGCCTTGAGGAACCCGTCCTTGATGCTGGTCACCTCGACAGGGACCCATGCCTTGCCGGCCTTCTCGATGAGATCGGCTGCCCGCAGCGAGTTCTTCGCGTCGGCGGGCTTCATCGTGAGGGCGAAGGCGATGAAGATGTGCCCGGGGATCGTGACAAAGGCCGTCTCGACGCTGGACGCCTCCAGCAGCGCGCTCCAGAGGATGGCGAGGTCGTCGCAGTCGCCCGTCTTCAGCTGCAGGGTCTGCTCGGGGAACTGGAGGTAGTCGACCTCCGTCTTCTTCGTGTCTTTCTGGGTGATGATCTCGTAGGAGCTCTTCGGATCGCTCCAGTACTTCATCCCGTACAGGGCGAGCAGCTCGTGCACCGCGATCGCGGTGCGCAGGCCCGCATCCAGCGCGGCGCTGGACTGGTCCACAACGCTCACGGCTGCCGAGCGGAAGAGCATCACGGACTTGTCGTTCGTGGTCACGAAGGCCGCGATCCTGTCGTTGTCGTCCCAGGTCATGTTGTTCCTGTTGAGGAAGCTCACAGTCTCGACCAGCTCATCGGTCTTCGCCTGACCCGATGCCGTGTACTCGACGCTGATGTTGGCCTGGGCCTTTGTCGACTCGGAGATGTCCAGCACGCTCTTCGTGAAAAGCGCGTACAGGTCGACCTCCTTCTGCTCGCCCGGCTCGAGCCTGTCGGGCGCCGCGCACGTCTTCTTGTCCGTCATGTACTCCTTCACGATGAGCTGGACCTTGATCTTCTCGAGGGCCGTCGTGCCCGCGTTCCTCAGCACGGCCTTGCCGATGGGGTGCGTGTCGTAGTACTTGAGGAACACGGGGAAGATCGGATCGAACGAGGCAGTGAGCGAAAGGGCGACGGCGGGGGCCTGGATGGCGGTCTTGACGGGAGTCTCGACGGGGGTTTCGACGACCATCTCGCTGCGCAGCTGCGTCTGCGGTTCCGCCCACGTTTCCCGCACGGGTTCGCGCAGGCTCTCGGGCGAAAAGGGCATGAGCGCCACCGCCCGTGCGACCCTTTCGCGGAACGGGTTGACCTCCTCCACTACGACCCTGCCGTCCCGGTTCAGGTCGACCGCCCTGTCGAGTGGAGAAGCGACCGGGTGGGGCTCGCGCACCTTCTCGTCGATGAAGAGGTACTCGGTGACAAGCTGCGCCTCCCGCTCGTCGATGCGGCCATTGTCGTTCAGGTCGAGCACTCGCGCGAGCTCGGGGTTCTGCTCCACCATGCGCAGGACCTGCGCCTGGAAGAACTGCATCCGCGCCCGCATGAGCTCGTCGGGTCCGATGCGCCCGTCGCCGTTCAGGTCGAACATGCCGTCCAGAGGCGAGCGGCCCGGGTGAGGTCCCAAGAGGAGCTCGATCGTCGCGATCATGAGCCTGTTGATCTCGTTCGGCTCGAGGAACCCGTTCCTGTTCGCGTCCGCCCACACCTGCAGGTCGCTCATCACGCGGATGCGCTCGTCGACCTGTGCGGCAGCCGGAACCGGGGGAAATATGGCTGCGAGGAAAAGGATGAATGCGAGGGGGAGAGCTGCCGAAGGAAAACGGCTGGGAAGGTGGTTGGGAAGGCGTCGTCGTGCCATCTGCGCCTCCTTTTTTCTCGAGCAAGTATAATCCCCGACCCTGAGGGGAACAAGCCCAAGCGTTTCAGGCCGCGGGCGTCTTGCCGCCTCCCTCCTCGACCGGTAGAATCAGCGGCCATGGAAGTATACCTCTCCCGGTATGGCGAGCTTTCCCGCTTGCCCTCACCCGTGAACAGAATGATGTCGTCCTTTGCGAGCGATTTCCGCGAAGGGGTGGACATCAACCTCGGCGTGGGCTACGTGAACGAGAACACGATCCCGCGAGCCCTGATTCTGGAGGCGCTCGAGCAGGTGCTCGCCCAGCCCTCGCGATATAGGGCGGCTTTGAATTATGGAGGGCCGAAGGGCTCGGCGAATCTCATCGCCTCGCTGCGCAGGTTCCACGCCACCCGGGGCGCCAGGGGCGCGAGCGGCGCGCACCGGGCCGGGGACCGCGCGGATGACATCCTGGCGGGGCGTGAGATCATCGTCGGCCCGAACGGCGCGACGAGCCTGCTTGAGGGTCTCGCCCACGTGCTGCGGCCCGGCATCGTCATCACCTCAGACCCGATGTACTACATTTACTGCGATTTCCTCGAACGCAGCGGCTTCACGGTCGTCACGGTCCCCGAGGGACGGGACGGTCTCTCGTCACGGGCCGTCGAGGAGAAGGTCGCGGCTCTCGGCGAGGCCGCGCGCGACATCTCCTTCCTCTACGTCGTGACGGTGAACAACCCCAGCTCGACGATCCTCGCCAACAGGGAGCGCGAGGGGCTCGTTGGGCTGGCAGCCCGGCTTTCCCGTCGAGCGGGAAGGATCGTGCCCCTCGTGCTCGACACGGCCTACGAGGACCTCGTCCACGACCCGGCCGCTGAGCGGCCGGTCTCGGGCTTCCACTGGGACGAGGAGGGGGTGGTGTATGAGATCGGGACCCTCTCGAAGATCATCGCCCCGGCGCTCCGCATCGGCTACATGGCGGGGCGCGACGGGCCGCTGCTCCAGGCCTTGATCCAGAGGACGAGCGACGCGGGGTTCAGCGCCCCCCTGATCAACCAGGAGATCGCGAGCTGGCTCCTCGACACGGCCGCCGACCGGCTCGTGGAGGAGGTGAACCGCGGCTACAGGGAGAAGGCGATCGCCGTGAAGGCCGCGATCGAGCGCGAGCTGGGCGGCGCTGTCGCCGACTGCCGCGGCGGTCAGGCCGGCTTCTACTTCTACCTCACCTTTGACGGGATCCGCACGGAAGAGGGCTCGCCTTTTTTCCGACATCTCACGCGCACAACTGGAAACCCGGCGATCGACGGCGCACGCGGGCAGATGAAGCCGCGCGTGCTGTACATTCCCGGGAGGTTCTGCGTCCACCCGCGCGGGGGGATGGTGGAGGAGGGAGGCCGGGCGCTGCGCCTGTCCTATGGGTACGAGGAGATCCCGCGCCTGACAGAGGCGATCGGGCACATCGCCGAAGCTTTGGACAGCGGCCCTCTTCCTACGCTCCGCCCGCGACCTGCCGGCCGAGCTCGAAAGCCTCCTTCATGAGGATCTTGTCCTTCGCCACCTCCCCCGGCTCATTCGCGCTGCCGTAGACCATGCCCTCGATCGGCGCGTGGATGTAGCGAAAAGCGTCCTGGAACATGCGCATCGCGTTCACCGCGCCCGAGCTGAATGGGTCGGCGTCCCCGTAGGTGAGGAGGATGCCGATCCTTCTCCCCTTCAGGCCGTGTCCCTTGGGGCCGACGAACGCGTACAGCCTGTCGATGAAGATCTTCGTCTGCGCGGAGACCGAGAACCAGTAGATGGGCGAGGAGATCACGAGGCCGCGGGCTTTCCGCATCGCGGGGTACACCAGGCGCATGTCATCGTTGATCACGCACGAGTACCCCTTCTTCCTCTGGCAGGTGTCGCACGCCCGGCAGGGGCGGATGTCCATGTCGGCGAGCCGGAATACCTGGGGTTCGCCGCCCGCCCGCCGCACCCCGTCGGCCGCCTGTAGTGCAAGGGCCGAGCTGTTGCCGGTTTCCCGAGGGCTTCCGATCACGATGACGACATCCCGCGTTGGCATGGCTCCTCCTGATCTCGGCCGGAGTATCCCGATATCTGGCGATTTGAGTCAAGGCGGCCAACGGGAGGAGGCATTCGCGGCGGGTCGTCTTTTTATCGGTGTTGACACCGTCCCCTGAGGCGTGGATCGTTGCCCGTATGGCACCATCACGCCGGCTCGACATCGACAGCTTCCTCCGCCGCAACCGCATGCATCCCCGCGACATTGACATGCGCGCCTGCACGGCCGCGTTCCTGGACGAGATGACCCTCGGCCTGCAGGGAAAATCCTCATCGCTGGCGATGCTGCCGACGTTCATCGAGACGGCGGGCGCCGTGCAGGCGGGGCGGAAGGTCATCGCGCTTGACGCGGGCGGGACCAACCTCCGCGCGGCGGTCGTGAGCTTCGACGGCGGCGGGCGTCCGACCATCGAGAGGCTCGCGAAGCACCGCATGCCCGGGGCGGGCGAGGAGATCGGCCGTGATGAGTTCTTCCGAGTCCTCGCCTCCTTCGTGCTTCCGCTCGCCGACGCCTCGGACCGGATCGGGTTCTGCTTCTCGTACCCCGCCGAGATGACTCCCGACCGGGACGGCAGGCTGATCTACTTCACCAAGGAGGTGAAGGCCCGCGGCATGGAGGGTGAGCGTATCGGGGCCGGCCTCGCGCGCGCGATGACGGATGCGGGAGCCCGCCCGGCTTCGCGGGTGGTGCTCCTGAACGACACCGTGGCCGCGCTCCTCGCGGGGCGGCGTCCCGTGCCGGGGAGGCGCTTCGACGGCTTCATCGGTTTCGTGTGCGGGACGGGAGTGAACACGAGCTACGTCGAGCGGAACTCTGCAATCACGAAGGCCTCCGGTCTCGCCGGGTTCACGATCGGCGGCTTGCAGGCCATCAACGTCGAGGCCGGCTCATTCGGGAAGTCTCCGGCGGGAAGGCTGGACGACGAGTTCGACGCGGGCACGGAGTTTCCCGGAAAGTACCGCTACGAGAAGATGGTCTCGGGAGGCTATCTCGGCAGCCTCTGCCTCCTCGTCCTGAAGGCCGCCTGTCGCGCCGGCTGCCTCTCGCCCGCGGCGGGCCGGGCGCTCGACGGCGCGTCGTCGCTGTCCACGAAAGAGGTGAACGATTTCCTCCTCTTCCCCGACGCCGCGCCTGGCCCTCTCGGCGCGCTTGCTCCCGACGATGCGGCCGCCGCGGCGGTCCTCCTGGACAGGCTTGTGGAGCGCTCGGCCGCGCTCGCGGCGGTCAACCTCTGCGCGGTGCTGCTGAAGGGCAGCGGCGGGCGCGACCCGCGCGCGCCCGTGCGCATCACCGCCGACGGCACGACCTTCTGGCAGATGAAGGACTACCGCCTTCGGGTCGAGGCGCGCATGCGCGCGTTTCTTGTCGGGAGGAACGAGAGGCATTATGAGATCGCCGCCGTGGATGACGCACCGCTCATCGGCGCGGCGATCGCGGCTTTGACGAACTGAGGGCGGGGCGCCACCCGCCACCCGCTACCGCGCCATCCCCGTTTCTTGCACATCTGCCCTTGGAAGTGTAGGCTCTCCGTCATGAAAGAGCTCACACCCGACATGATCGCGCGCAGCTTTGAAGACGCTAAAAAAGCTTATGGCCTGTGGGGCGTCGACGTGGAGGACGCCCTGCGAAAGCTCGCCGGTGTTCCCCTCTCCATCCACTGCTGGCAGGGCGACGACGTGGGGGGCTTCGAGAGCTCAGCCGGACTCACGGGCGGCGGCATCCAGGCGACCGGCAGCTACCCGGGAAAAGCCCGCACTGCCGACGAGCTTCGCGCGGACTTTGCGACCGCACTCGCCCTGATTCCCGGCAGCCACCGGCTCGCCCTGCACGCGATCTACGCGGAAACAGGCGGGAAGAAGGTCGACCGCGATAAAATCGGCCCCGAGCATTTCTCGCGTTGGATGAGCTGGGCGAAGGAGGCCGGGGTGAAGCTCGACTTCAATCAGACCTTCTTCAGCCATCCCCTGGCCGAAAGCGGCTTCACTCTCTCGAGCAGGGACGCGAAGGTCCGCGGCTTCTGGGTCGAGCACGCGATTCGTTGCCGCGAAATCGGGGAGGCGATGGGGAGGGAGCAGGGGAGCCCCTGCGTCGTGAACCTGTGGATCGCCGACGGGTACAAGGACCAGCCCGCCGACAGGCTCACCCCGCGCGTCCTGCTGAAAGAGTCGCTGGACAGGATCTACGCCCGCAAGATGGATCCACGGGCCGTGCGGGACACCGTCGAGGGCAAGCTATTCGGCATTGGGTCGGAATCCTACGTGGTGGGGTCGCATGAGTTCTACCTCGGCTACGCCCTGAAGAACGACATGATGATCACCCTCGACATGGGCCACTTCCATCCGACCGAATCGGTGGCGGACAAGATCTCCGCCCTCCTCCCGTTCGCGAGGGACATCTTCCTGCATGTAAGCCGCGGCGTGCGCTGGGACAGCGATCATGTGGTCACCCTGACTGATGAGGTGAAGGCCGTCGCTGCCGAGGTTGCCAGAGCCGGCGCGTGGAACCGAATGTTCTTCGGCACCGACTACTTTGATGCGAGCATCAACAGGATCGCCGCGTGGGTCATCGGGGCGCGCTCGACGCTGCGAGCGATCCTCCTCGCTCTGCTCGAGCCTGTTGCCGTCATTCAGGCGGCCGAGGAGTCAGGCAACCTGACCGCACGGCTGGCACTGCAGGAGGAGACGAAGAACCTGCCCTTCGGAGCTGTCTGGGACGAGTACTGCGCGCGAAGCGGCGTGCCTGCCGGCGCGGCGTGGCTATCGAAGGTGACGGAGCACGAGAAGACCGTGCTCGCGAAGAGGCGGTAGGGGCGCTGAAGGCGTCGAGGGCGCTCGAGGCGCCGGGAGCTTTTCCATGGACCTGAAGGAACTCATCGCGATCTCACGCCTCTACGGGGAGGGCACCGATTTCGTGATCGCCGGCGGCGGCAACACGTCAATCAAGGATGCCGAGCGAATGGCGGTCAAGGCGAGCGGCATCGCCCTTCGCGGCATCACGGAGCCGGGCTTCGTCGAGCTGTCGCGCAAGGCCGTGCGCCAGATCCTGACCCGGGACTACGGGGATGAGCCCCTCGAGCGAGAAGCGCGCATAAAGGCTGACCTCCTCGCCAGCCGCACCGCTCTCGAGAAGGGCGGGCGTCCGTCAGTCGAGGCATCGCTGCACGAGAGCATCGGCTACCGCTTTGTCGTCCACTCCCATCCCTTTCTCGTGAACGCGCTGACATGCGCGAGGAACGGGGAGGCCGAGGCGGCGCGCTTGTTCGGCAAGGACGCCCTCTACCTCCGCTACTGCGATCCCGGCTACATCCTAGCAAAGCGTCTGGAGGACGAGCTCTCGATGTACCGTGCCGCGCACGGGGCGGATCCCCACGTCGTCCTCATGGAGAACCACGGCCTTGTGGTTGCTGCCGACACCACGGCGGAAATCCGCGCGATCACCGATGATGTGTTCGCGCGGATCAGAAAACACCTTCGGACCCCGCTGCCATCGGCGGAGGGGGATCTCCCGGTGCCCCCCGTGCTCACGCAGGTCCTGCCCGGCCTTCGCATGATGCTCTCCGAGGGCGGGACGGCGAAGATCGCCGCTGTCCGCAGCAACGCGCTCATTGCCCACTTCCTCGAGCCTACCAACATGGAGAAGGTCTCGCTGCCGCTGCTGCCCGACGATATCGTGTACTGCAAGTCCGCCCCCCTCGTCGTCGGGCAGGGCGGAAAGGCGGGCAAGAAGCCGGGCGGAAACGCCGAAGCGCTGCTCGACGAGTTTCCCCTGGCGCTCGAGGCGTACCGGAAGAAGTGGGGATACCCTCCGAAAGTGATCCTCGCGGAGGGCATCGGCCTCATCGGGGTCGAGGACTCCAAGCGGTCGGTCGAGACGGTCCTGGACGTCTTCGAGGACCTCATGAAGGTGAGCTTCCTCTCGGAGAGCTTCGGCGGTCCCCGCTTCCTCTCGCCCAAGGACATCAGCTTCATCGACGCATGGGAGGTCGAGAACTACCGGCGATCGGTCGCGGCAAGCGCTGAGGGCGCTGCCCGACGACGCATGGAAGGGCGGATCGCCGTGGTCACGGGCGCTGCCCAGGGCTTCGGCAAGGGAATCGCCGAGGGGCTATTCCACGAGGGCGCAAACGTCGTGATCGCGGACCTCAACGAGAAGGCGGGACGGGCGCTCGCCGTCGAGCTCAACTCAGGGTCCCCCGCCAACGGCGCGGTCTTCGCGACCGTCGACGTGACCAACCCCGGTTCCGTGCAAGCTCTCGCTTTGGAGACCGTGAAGGCCTTCGGCGGAATCGATCTGCTCGTCAGCAACGCCGGCGTGCTGAGGGCGGGCAGCCTCGAGGAGCTGTCGGAGGAGACCTTCGACTTCGTGACCCGGGTGAACTACACTGGCTACTTCGTCTGCGTGAAGCACTTCGCGCCGATCATGAGGCTCCAGCATCGCTTTGCGCCGGGGAGGCTCACCGACATCGTCCAGGTCAACTCGAAATCGGGACTCGAGGGCAGCAACAGGAACTCCGCCTACGCGGGGAGCAAGTTCGGCAGCATCGGGCTGACCCAGTCCTTCGCAAAGGAGCTGGTCGAGCACGGGATCAAGGTGAACTCCGTGTGCCCAGGCAACTTTTTCGAGGGGCCGCTGTGGTCCGATCCCGAGACGGGCCTTTTCGTCCAGTACCTGAGGGCGGGGAAGGTGCCCGGCGCGAAGAGCATCGCCGACGTGAAGAGGTTCTACGAGTCGAGGGTCCCGATGGGTAGGGGAGCGCGGATCGAGGACGTGCTGCGGGCGATCCTCCACCTCGTGGAGCAGGAGTACGAGACAGGCCAGGCCTTGCCCGTGACCGGCGGCCAGGTCATGCTGGCGTAGGAGATGGTCCCTCGTATCGGACTGGCCACTTCGAACTTGACAGGGGGCCGGAACCCAGAAAGTATGTGGCCAGAGTTTCTGGAAAACCACGGCCATAATTTCTGGAACCCATAGCAGAGATGTTAGGGTTCCTCCGTATGAAGCCCAGAGGTATTTGTCCAAAGCATTGGCATTGTTCTATGTGACCTCTGCTTGAACAAGCGGCTTTATCAAATCTAGCTCCTTCTTGCGCGACCGAGCCTCCTCGCGCAAGTCATATTCTGACTGCAGTCCTAGCCAGAAGTCGGGGCTATTACCGAAATACCTAGATAG
Organism: uncultured Spirochaetaceae bacterium; assembly: GCA_964353885.1. Lineage (GTDB taxonomy): Bacteria > Spirochaetota > Spirochaetia > SZUA-6 > Fen-1364 > CAVTER01. Next base: position 3,297 of record CAYGXO010000069.1, on the reverse strand, counting down.
TCGAAGCGCTGTGTCGGCGGTGATTCCCCTTCTCCTCAGCAGTATGTCGCTCACGCGTGTTGCCGGCATATGCGTTTCTTTTGCCAGCCTGTATCCCGATATCCTTAAAGGTTTGAGAAACTCCTCTGCCAATATCTCTCCGGGATGTATATTAGGCAGTTTCGTCATAACACTTCTCCTTCTAGTGGTAGTCAGCGATCTCAACTTCGTACGCATTGCCGTTCGACCATTGGAAGCAAACCCTATATTGATCGTTGACGCGAATGCTGTATTGACCCGCCCTATCCCCCTTGAGAAGCTCTAGTCTGTTTCCCGGCAGTGTTTGCAGATCATGAAGTGAGCGAGCTCTGCTAATCATGAACAGTTTGCGCAGCGCACTTATCTGGACTGCTCGAGAAAGGCTTCGTGTTGGCTGTTGATTCCATATACTTTCCGTGTCCTTGTCCTTGAAGGACTCGATCATGGCATAGTATGCGGCATTCCAGTAGTCACGTCAATCGTTAATAGGGAATCGCCGAGGGGCTTTTCCGCGAGGGCGCAAACGTCGTGATCGCGGACCTCAACGAGAAGGCGGGACGGGCGCTCGCCGTCGAGCTCAACTCAGGGTCCCCCGCCAACGGCGCGGTCTTCGTGACCCGGGTGAACTACACAGGCTACTTCGTCTGCGTGAAGCACTTCGCGCCGATCATGAAGCTCCAGCAGCGCTTTGCGCCGGGGAGGCTCACCGAAATCGTCCAGGTCAACTCGAAACCGGGACTCGGGGGCAGCCACAGGAACTCCGCCTACGCGGGGAGCAAGCTCGGCAGCATCGGGCTGACCCAGTCCTTCGCAAAGGAGCTGGTCGAGCACGGGATCAAGGTGAACTCCGTGTGCCCAGGCAACTTCTTCGAGGGTCCCGATGGGTAGGGGAGCGCGGATCGAGGACGTGCTGCGGGCGATCCTCTACCTCGTGGAGCAGGAGTACGAGACAGGCCAGGCCTTGCCCGTGACCGGCGGCCAGGTGATGCTCGCGTAGGAGATGATCCCTCGTATCGGACTCGCCACCCCGAATCTGACATGGGAGGAGGGCTTGACTCCCAGCTTTGGCATTTGTATAGTTTGTATATACACCTTATACGGAGTAGAATATGGAAACACAACTGATCATCAGGATCGATAAGAGCATGAAGCAAAAGTTCTCAAGGATCGCCCGTACGGAGGGGAAGACAGCGAGCACCAAAGTGAGGGAGTTTGTTGCTTCCTACATCGAAGAAAATGACTTCTCTCTGGTTGTTGGTGATATCTGGGATCGGACAGCCAAGAAGCTCAAGAAGAAGGGCTATACGGAGAAGGGTGTGAAGGAGGCTATCAAGAGCGTTAGGGCGTCCAAGTGAGGGTTGTGATCGGCACGAATGTCTTCATATCCTCACTCTTGAACACCGAGGGCAACCCAAGGAAGGTCATCGATCTTTGGAGGTTCGAAAAGATCACCCTTTGCCTCTCCAAGCAGATACTAACTGAATACTTCGCGGTTCTTGGCCGCTTTGGGATGTCCGAGGAGCCCGAAGGCGAAGAGCTGGTGCAGCTATTCCAGAAGCGGTACAACCAAGTCTTCCTCACTTCCGTCCCGACCATTTCGGCGATTCGCGAGGATCCAGGTGACAATATGCTCATAGAATGCGCAGTAGCAGCAGACGCAAAATACATCATCTCAGGCGATCGGCATCTGTTGAACCTAAAGGTGTTTAAGGGCATCCGGATACTACCGCCGATGGATTTTTTGAAAGTGAAGCTATAAGGGGCGAGAGAGCGGCGGTGGCAGCACAGAATCGATGTTCTGAATGTTGAGGGCTTTGAGCAAACCGCGGATCATGCAGCCGGTCCTTTTCAAGCTGACGAGATGTGGTATTTTGCGTGCTAGGGTGAATGGCCAAACCATATCAGGTCAGGCAGTTCATCAGACTGGTCGATAGGCATAGACTGCAACCCGGAGACTCGAAACGAACGACTACCACAATGACATCTTCTCCAGCGACGAAGACGAGGGATGCATCGCGCATATACCCGACCTGGTTTCCTGCTCCGCATTCGGCAAGACGCCGCAGGAAGTTCTTGAAGAAGTTCTTGTAAATCGGCATTGTTGACGACCCCAGCCCGTCATTTCTAGTGACCCCCCTGCGTCATCGTAGATGACCCCAGGGTCGGCACGCGATTTGACTGTGACACCCCGAATCTGGAAGGCGCCTACAGCGATCAGCTCCAACGTTGTGGTATATCCAATCTCTTTTCCTAGATTTTGCTTTGCGAAGCTGATTCTATGTTTCGGTTCTCGCTTGGCCTTTCTATCGTTCTCACTATCTCCCAAAACTGCCGCGGCTGAATGATCGCGGTACTTGCGTATGTCTTCAAAATCAATAAGTCTTGAGCTCCGGTAATCAAGTAATCGGCGCCAATACGTTCTGCCAAGGCAAGTATCCAATCATCGGACGGATCTCTACATACTTTGTGCCGTAGCCTGGGCACGTCTCCTACAACGGTAGCATTCTCTCTTAGATATTGGGTGAACGCCTTGGCAATATTCACAGGTACTTTCAGTTTCTTTTCGATGGAAGCTTTTGCTTTAGTTACTATATGTTCACTTATAATTATTTGGTGCTGATCAATGCACAACTCGAATACCGCATGGCATAGCCCTTGGGTCGCAAATGCAGCTATGAGCACATTTGTATCGAACACTACTTTCATGAGATACCACTAAAAACATCTTCATCGGTTAGTATACCCTGTGCTTCGGCAAACGGGAGAATGGTGTTTCGTATCTTTCGAAATGTGTAGATAGCAACATACCGCTTTATAGACTCACGCACCAAGTCACTTATGGGCTTTGCTTCCTTTTCACTTATCTGCCGAAGTTCTTCCCTCAAATCGTCCGTGATCCGTACCGTTAGGGTTTGTTTCATGTTTCCTTCTCCTGCATTACATTGTAACACGCCTCACGTTTATTGTCAAATGCACCTGATCTCTACTCTACAATCCTCTTGTACGAGACCGGTTCTTGAGGGTACGATTGCTTTCGCGTCTGAGGGGAGCCTCGCAACAGCCCGGGAGCCGGGCAAGCCCGTACCGTAAATTTCGCTGCAATCCCCTTTTTCGTGCACATGCACCCCCTCCTCGTGAACTCGCTGACATGATCGAAGAACGGGGAGGCTCACCGACATCGTCCAGGTCAACTCGAAATCGGGACTCGAGGGCAGCAACAGGAACTCCGCCTACGCGGGGAGCAAGTTCGGCAGCATCGGGCTGACCCAGTCCTTCGCA
>CAYGXO010000068.1:0-34963 GCA_964353885.1 uncultured Spirochaetaceae bacterium | reverse complement strand
GGGATCACGTCACCACTGATGCTGCTGGGCCTGCGACACGGCCTCGGCAGCATCGAAGGAGGGCTGCCGCTCGTCTTCGAGCGTGGCCATGCCCACATGGAGGTTTTTCTTCGCCATCGCGGGACGCTGCTCTGCCGGGAGATCCGCAGGACGCCGCGGAGCATCGTGCCTTGCATCCGGGCCATCGTGGATTCGGGGGGGCTCTGTGCCGACACCGTTTGTGGCGAGCGCGGTAAAGTCATTCCGTGCGAAGCGCGCGAGGCGTACTGCCGGCTGTACGCCGAATTCGCCAGTTGCGGCTTCCACTGCGCGCAGACGGTGCTGCGCAACCTTGATGGAGTGCTGTCTGCGCAACCGCGCCTCCTGGATGCCGGCAGCGCGTTTCTTGGCGGGACGATGTTCGCGGGGATGACCTGCAGCGCGCTCACCGCCGGAGTCATGGCCTTGGGTCTGCGCATCGGGGAAATCGAGGGCAGCTGGTGGCGGGTCTTTCGAATGGTTTTTCTTCTTCTGACAGGTGGGCCCGCTTTCGACGACAGCGTCAACAAGTTCAACAGATCCATGAACCGCGGCGGCGAGCTGGTGGCGTGGTTCGCCGCGCAGTTCAGCAGCACGCAGTGCAGGGCGATCACGGGAGCGGATTTCTCCTCGACCGCAGAGGTCGAGGAGTATCTCCAGGGCAGCGGGATCGCCAAGTGCCAGCTGATCGCGCAGAAGGTCGCCGACCATGTGCAGCTCATTTTGGAGGAAGGATCAGCGGGGAACCAGGCCTGCGCCTGAACCGCGCTGTTCGAAAAAACCGACCATCGGTCCCTGATTCAATACTACCTTGTCGGGTCTCCGGCACTCCCCACTCCATGGCTCTTCAGAGCCATGTGTGTCTAATTATAGCTCACTGTGGCGATTGGGTCCACGACGACCGAGCACGCCGTGTCCGTGTGTGGCAGCATTAAGCGCTTGGTGTACTACATTTGTGCTACGCGAAAGAGATAGGCGGGAGCCCCGCACCAATCCCAGGGGTTCCTTTTATACTGGCGATTGGGCTGCGCAGCTTGGCCGGCGTCATGAACGGTGCCGCACGCCGCTCAGCCTGGGCGAGGCTGATCGCGAAGGTGTACGAGGTCGACCCAATGCTCTGTCCCCGGTGTGGCTCAGAGATGAAGCTCATCGCGCTCATCACCGATCCCCCTGATGTACGCAGGATCCTGCGCCACCTACTCAAGATCGGCAGGGCTCCGCCGGGGCTCGATCCCAGCGCGCTGAACTGAACCACGCTTCAACCCCCGCGTCATGCGCATCGATACCTTTCTGCGCGCTGCGCGGCGTTTTTCAGGTGCCAGCATTCGCCAGAGACAACTCGCCGGGGATGCTCACTGCAGCCCGACAACCGGCCCAGCCTCCGCTCTCGCCACGTCACCCGACCAGCGGCACCGCTGCCTGAGAATCGATTGTTCTCTCACTTGGCGTTGGGCGCCTCGCGGCCGCTTATTTCCGTTTTCTGAGCGCGTCGAAAACCTGGTTGAAGAGCTGGTCCTCCTGCATGAGGGTTTGGATGCGGCGATCCATGGGGTGAAAGAACAACTCGCCCAGCAGGGTGTCGCGGTATTTGCTGCCCTTGTAGATGGAGAGAATGGTTAATCGGTAGGAACCGGCGGTGAGATTGCACGCGGGGAAGAGTTGCCGGCCGCGCCGGTCTGCCAGGTCGATTTTGTATTTCAGCCCGGTTTCGAGGCTCGATATCTCCAGCTGCCCGACCCTGTTGTTGCGCTTGAAAACCTCAAGGTTGCCTGTCAGCTTCTTTTCCAGCTCGGCGGCCATCGCGGCCGCGGCGGCACTCCAGTCCTCCTCGGCATTGAAGCCCTTGCCGGCCTCCCGCCATTCATCGGTATATCTGAGGGCGCTCTCTTCTCCCTCCTCGGTGAGAGCCCAAAGGGCCGCCCGCACTTCATCCACGGAGTCGTAGGGGATATACGAAAAGCCGTTCCAGATCGAGAGCCCGGCCACGTCGGAATCGACACTGAACTCGACCCACTCTCCGATCCCGTCATCCGCCTTTCCTTCGCACCAGGCCGTGCTCGGGTAGCCGTCGAAGAGCGCGAGGGGCCCGAAATCGGCCGCCTTGATCCAGCCCGGTGCAACGACCAGATCGAGCGTGTCCTTGAGCCAGGAGGAGGCTCGCAGCACCTTGACCAGATCGGCCTGGGCCGGGGCCTTCGGCTTATCCAGGCGCTTGCCCCAGGCAATGCTCTTGCCGTTCAGAGGCGGGGGTGGACCCAGGTAGACCTGCGGTTCCTGCCCGCTCTCTGTCTCAAAGGAAAGCGATATCTCGGTGTCCCTGGCTGGTTCGAAGCTCTCCGCGCTGAAAAAATCGTAGCTGCGCAGGCCGTCAGAATAGCGGCCGGCCGGGCCGACGGCTGCGGGGACCTTCACGGAAACTCCATTCATGCCCTCCCCGCCGGAGACGATGAGGCTAAATCTGCCGATCGGCCCCTTCCAGGTTCCGCCCGTGCCGAGTATGTAGCAGCTTGCGTGTGAGTCGGTGCTGCCGCGATTGCCTCCTTGGGTCTTGAAGCGGGAGGAGGCCAGGTAGACCGCCTTCAGGCGCGACTGCTGTCCGGTCGGGAAGCGCAGCTCGTGAAGTGCGTGCAGCGTGATGTCGAGCCAGTCGTTTCCCGGAGCGCTCTCGATGATCACGGAGGTGACCGGTGCTTCGCGGCCATCCTGGGTCAGGCTGTAGCCCCTGGGCGCGAAGACGGCGCCGGCGCGCTCGATTCGCTTCGCCTCAACCGGACCGCTGACGCGGATGAAATGGCTACCGAATAGTTCATTTTCAGGCGAGAGGGTGAACTTTTCGCGGACCAGGTCCCTGCCGGCCTCGTCCGGCTCGACCACAGCCGCGGCGCCGAAGAGCTCCTTCAGGACTGTCGCTCCGATCGTCTCATCAGCCACCAGGTCAACCCAGCCCTCCCCGCGCCGCAGCACCGGCAGGCGCAGGCGGACCGGAAAGCCGGCCAGGACCTTCTCGGCGCTGCCATCATTCGAAAAGACGAACTCCGCGATCCACTCGTCCCGATCGGCGTCGAAGACCAGGACTTCGCTCGCCAGGGACACGCTGGGATGCTCGACCGCCGAGTACAGGGGCCCGGCCGCCGATGTGGAAGGGTGGACCGCCATATAGCCCGCGTCAGCAAGGGCAAACCCCGCGGCGATGAAACCGAATGCAAGAAACCAGATGTTCCGTTTCATGATGCTGATACTGTACCAGAAATGAGAAACGGCTTCCAGGAACAGGGCTCTGCGACGGAGAATCTCTTTGTGCTTCTGATCCTCGAACTCATATCGCCGCCCTCTGTCCGCACCAGGGAAGCTCTCCAACCCCATGCTGGAGCCGGCATGACGTGACCAAGACCTGAGCCAGCCACGGCAATGGCAGGGGCGACAGTGTGCTGCTGTCCGTGCAGCGGCTACACGAATCAAGAGGCCCGTTCTGCGCATACCGCTCAGCCCGCGTGGTCGTGGAGCGACCGGCCCGGGGCAGCCGAGCCGGCACAGTGTGGTATCACGACATCCTGCGGCCTGACAGCACTCCCTTCGACCCCGAGGAGGCCGCCATGCTCAGGCGCGAGGCGGCCGCTGGCCGGTCCCGCCCGCCGTCCCGCTTGTTCTCAGCGGATGTTCTTCTCGAGCAGCCTGTCCCTGTACATGACGTGCCCTGTCAGGGGCTGCTCCTTGCCGTCGATCTTGTCCTTGTTGAGGTACACGGTGTACAGGAACACGTCCGCTCCCGCCTTCACCGCCACCTGGGCGACCACGCTGTCGGTCGCCCTGTAGCGGAGCGCGGTGCGCGTCGTGTCCGTCCACTCCACGGCGCTCTCGGTTTCCCACGCCGCGCTGGTGATGTTCACCTTGAGTGTCGTCGCTCCCGTGTGCTCCTTCAGCACGACGGCCTGCGCCATCTTCTTGAGCTCAGCCGCGTCCTTGCCGCTGTACTTGTCGACGCGCATCACCCGCGCCTCGAGGATCGACACGTCGGCCTCCTCGATGCGCTTGTCCAGGTCGGCTTTCTTCGCGATGAGCGACCTGGTCTTCGCGGAGCCCGGGAAGAGGCGCGCCGAGTTCGCGACGAGCAGGGCGACCGTCGCCTGCTGGTCCCTGCCCAGGGAAAGGCCCTTGCCCCCCGCCTTCTGCTCGGCCATCCAGGCGAGCGCCTCGTCGAGTTTCCGCTCCGCCTCCTCGGGGACGCGCTCCCGGCTCGCCTCGTAGTTCAGGATCGCCGTCTTGATGTCATACTCCGCCTGCTGCAGTTCGTTGTGTGCGTCCTTGTCCAGCCCGGTCTTGAGGAACTCCGCGTAGAGGACCTTCGCCTCCTCGTAGGAGCCCTTCGCGGCGAGGAGGGCCTCCACGTCGCCCGAGGGAACGCCGAAGTACCCCTTCGAACCCGGCCGGGTGTCCGCCTTGTACGCGGACAGCCGCTTCGCCCAGTCGACGAGGGTCTTCTCCTCGGCCGCGGCGGCGCCTTCAGCCTGGGCCTTTTTCTGCTGCTTGCCCGCCTCGAAATCATCCAGGAGCTTCGCGACGCTCGCGATGCGCTTCTCGGCCGCGACCACGTCGGGGTGCTTCATGGAGGCGGGATAGCCCTTGCGGATCTCTTCGAGGGCATCGCGGGCGCGGTCGAAATCGTTGCGATCCACCGAGCCCGTCTTCAGGCGGGTCTCAACCGAGTTCAGGTACTCGTTGATCTTCTTCACCCGGCTCGCCACTCCTCCCGGGAGCTTTTCCTGGGCCGCGACGGCGGGGACCAGGATGGCCAGGCACAGCAGGACCAGGACAGCCTGAAAGATCGCCTTGGCTGCATTCTCCATTGATGGTGCTCCTTTCGCGCGATGGTCGGAGGCCACTGTACATCATGCCAGGGGATAGCGCCAGCCGCCGGGGAGGCGGCACTGTCACGCTCATCCGGGGTAGTAGTGGATGGGAATACCCCGGCCCTGAGCATTCCGATCCATCCGCCCGACAAATGGTATCCGCAAGATGTGGAGAGAGGTGGCGTGATCAGGGTGAAATCAACAAGTCCTTATGAAAGAAGGAGTTCTGCGTTATGCCCGGAAGAGGACTTGAACCTCCACACTATTGCTGGCACTAGACCCTGAAACGGGTCTCCGGAGCTTCCCACTCCATGGCTCTCCGTGGCGGCATGAAGCACTCAGTGTGCTACATTTGTGCTACAGGGGAAAGGTGAGCCAGAGAGTTACCGCGAGCGGCATTCCAACCCGCAGGTGGCATTCTTCTGGACGTAAGTCACCAGTTGAGCGACCATCCCCGCCTTCTCGATCTCAATCCACTGTACAAATCCAGCAAACCAGAAGATGCTGGAGATTCCCGCATCCTAATGCAAATGAGGGAGCCTGTATGCCCTACCACGCGCTGAACGAAAACACGCTCGTCAGCTACCTTCGAAGCCGCCCAGCTGTGGCCGCACGGTTTGATCGCGGGGCGGAGCTCTCAGTCAAAGAAGTTGGTGATGGGAATCTGAATCTTGTTTTCGTCGTCTCGAACAGGGACGCGCCGAGGCAGGCTGTCATCGCCAAGCAGGCTTTGAACTACCTCCGGGTGGCGGGGGAATCCTGGCCGCTCTCGCGGGAGAGGATGCGCTTCGAATCGCAGGCCATGCAGATCTACAACCGGCTGTGCCCCGGGCTGGTCCCCGAGGTCTACGACCACGACGAGGAGATGTCCCTCATGGTCATGGAGTACCTCGGGAGCCACGAGATCATGCGCAAGGCACTGGTCCAGCGGCGGCGCTTCCCGAAGTTCGTGGATCACATCAGCACTTTCCTCGTGAACTCCCTTTTTTACACTTCGGATTTCTACCTGCCGGGCGTGCAGAAAAAGGAGATGCAGGCCCGGTTCATCAACCCGCACATGAACTCGCTGCAGGAGGATTTCGTCTACACCAACCCCTACGCCGACTCCCCCGAGAACAAATGGAATCCGCTGATCGATGCGGAGGTACGGGCGATCAGGGCTGACGCCGGTGTGAAGGCCGAGATTGCCCGCATGAAGGCGGACTACATGACGCACGCCGAGGCGCTCATTCACGCGGACCTTCACACGGGAAGCATCATGCTCAACGAGCACGACACTCGGATCATCGACCCGGAGTTCTGCTACTTTGGGCCCATGGCCTACGACGTGGGTGCCGTGCTGCAGAACCTGGTGCTGAACTGCCTGTCCCACTTCGGGCACACTCCGGACCGGGCACAGCGGGAAGAGTACCAGGAGTACGTGCTGGGCATGGTGCGCGGGGTGTGGAACGAGTTCGCGCGGAAGCTCGACGAGACGTGGAAGGCGCACCCGGACGGAGATCTCATGCCCGTTCGATACTGGGAGTCCGCGGGCGGCGCTGAAGCTTTCGCGGCCTTCAGGCGTGCGACGATTTCGCGCCTCCTCCAGGAGACCGCGGGCCACGGCGGGGTGAAGTTCCTGAGGCGCATGATGGGAATCGTGAACGTGTGGGACATCGAGAGCATTGCAGACATGAAGAAGCGCGCGACGGCGGAGAAGGCAGCCATCAGGATCGGCGTGCGCTGGTTGATGGAGCGTGGGAGGGTCACCTCGGTGGAGGACGTAATCTGCGTGGTGAGAGAGGAAATGGCGAAGGTCGAATTGTGATAGAGATGCAAGCAGCGCGCCGCGGAAGCATGACGCTCGCAGCCGCCCGCGTGGAGCATCTGGGTCATGTCACGGCGCAGGGCAAGGACCTTGTCGGGGTTCTACAGCCGGCGGGCCTCCGTGCGGTACATCGCCCGGATGTTCTCCGTGGGCGTGTCCAGCTGGATGTTGTGGGAGGGCGAAAGGACATACCCTCCCCGGTCGCAGAGCAGGCGGCCCACCCTTCCCGCCTCCGCGGCGACCTCGTTCGGTGACTTCTGCGGAAGAAGGTACTGGATGTCGATGCCGCCGTGGAAAGCAATTTTCGCCCCGAAATCTCTCTTCAAGCCCGCGGGCTTCATGCCCTTCGCTGCGGGCTGGAGGGGATTGAGGATGTCCACGCCGCAGGCGATGAGCTCAGGGATGACCTCCCGGACCGCCCCGCAGGAATGGAACATCAGCTTCACTCCGGCCGCGTGCACAACGTCCGCCAGGCGCTTCAGCGGCGCAAAGATGTAGCGGTCCATGGCCTCGCGCCCCATGAGCAGGCGGTCCTGCGTGCCCAGGTCAGTGAGGGCCCAGAACACGTCGATCCTGCCCCCCGCAGCCTCCATCGTTCTATGGAAGTCCTCGATATAGAACGAGACGAACCGCTCCTGGAGGTAGTCTGCCATGTCCTGGTTGATCATCACGTCCACCAGGGCGTTCTCCAGGCCCCGCACGAGCCCGGGCCTCTCGAAGAAGTCTGCGTTGCCGTAGAAAATGGCGTACCCCTCACACCGCTTCACGTCTTCCGCCACGTGCGAGTAGTCCACCTGGTCGCAGGTCGGCCAGGGGAAGGCTTCCAGGTCGAACACCGACTGCGCGTCGAACAGGACCCCCCGGGTGTGCTCCCACTCCAGCCCGTAGACGGTGGAGGTCTTCTCCCATCGCTCGCCCCACATGTTCTGCTTCACGCCGTTGGTGAGCGTGTCAGGAGGATAGCGCGGGGAGATGTAGCGGATGTCGACCTCTAAGGCCTTTCGAACCGCCTCCTCCGAGTCGACCCGGAGGTCCTTCTTCAGCCGTTCCCAGACACCGGGCTCTGCCCAGAGATCAACGGGTATCCTGTCGGGTTTCTCGTGCGCAACCGATGCAAGCACTCTCTCTCTGCTGTCCATTCCCTCACTCGCCTTGTGGAGTTGACCCGGCGCAGTTGCTCGGCAGCCGCCCGCCCCCGACCATCCTCGACCCGCTCCTACCAGTTCTCGAAGAGCGTGCGGTCCTCGCCGTTGTGGTGATAGATCTTCCACCCCAGGTAGGTGCTGGTCGCCTCGTAGAGCACCTCCGTGCGCGGAGAGTAGTTCAGCGCCATGTGGTGCTCGAAGCCGTTCACCGCGAGGAATCGCATGAGCTTCTGCGTGTTGGGCATCTTGATCACGCCCGTGGTGCCGAAGGTGTGCACGTTGTCGTCGGTGATCTCACCGTCCCCGATGCACCCCACGATCCGGCCCTTCTCGTCGTCCGTGGAAAACCGGGCCCACGCCACGGCTCCCGGCTTCAGGGTACCGTGCAGGGTGCAGAAGCAGGAGTCGCGGGGGTTGCCCTTGATGGCCATCGCGTTCAGCCCGGCCTTGGCTTCCTTCATGAAGGAAAGGGCCGTGTTGCTGCAGTGGAAGAGAACGGTCTTGTCGGGGTCCTCCCCGTAGTTGTTGTTCCAGTCGAACAAGGCCGATGGCCCGCCGCCTGCAAGCTGCAGGGCGTACATGGCCACGGCGCCCATAACGTCCACCTCGCAGGCCGAGGGGAACATGTCGTCGCTCATCATGCTCATGACCGAGCAGGGGAAGATCTTCAGCGCGCCCTGCATGGCGGACCAGCACTGGATGGCGTAGGAGTTGAGGTGGTACTCGGTGACCCAGTTCTCCAGCGCCACGCCCAGCTTCGCGGTGGTCTTCATGGCCTTGCCCGGCACGTCCTTCGTGTTCGGCAGATAGCCGGTGAGCTTGGAAAGCTTCGCCTCCACTCGCGGGTCGGTGTCCGCCAGCGCGTTGATCTCGTCAACGATCTCCACGAGGCTCTTGGACTCCACGCTGATGCCGGCAGCCTCCAGGAGCTTCTCGCTATAGCGCACCGTCTTAAAAGGGGTGGTTCTCTCCCCGATGCTGCCGATCCGCGCGCCCTTCAGGCCGCGCACGACCCGGCAGACGTCCACGAACCAGTGAAGGTCCTTCCTGAACTCCTCCGAAGAGGGATCCACCACGTGCGATTTGCCCACCGAGTAGGAAATCCCGTACTGCTTCAGGTTGTTGCAGATGGACAGCTTGCCGCAGAACGAGTCCCGCCGGGTTTCGATGGCATACTTGCCGATCTTTTCCGGCCAGGCGTGCACGAACACGGGCACGGAGAGCCCGGAGAGCTTCACCGAGTCCGCCACGGCCCGCTCGTCGCCGAAGTTCGGCAAAGTGATAAAGATGCCGTCGATGACGTTGCTCATGTCGTGGAAGAGCTTCGCGCACTTCTCCGCGTCCTTCCAGGTCATGACGACGCCGTCCGGGGTGTCGTTCGGCGAAAGGACGACGAGGTTGACGTTCTCCTTGGCCAGGAGCGCGATGATCTCTTCCCGTCCCTTCTTTGCCAGTTCGGCCGGAAAGACGTCGCGGTTTCCGACGATCAGTCCCAAAGTGATCTGCCGCATGCTGTCTCCATTCGCGCCCATATATCTCATATCCTGAGATATTGTGCCCGGGAAGTCCCTTCGCGTCAAGGGGAGCGAAACGCCCCCCGCCGCGCGCGCCGCCTGCCCCGCCCGCTTTCCTGCAGGGCAGAATTGCAGTACAATCTGCGCCTGAATGGAAAAATCGAAGGCCATTTCCGACCACGCCTCGATGAAGCTGAAGAACCAGCTCGCCATCCTTCGCATCATCCGGGAAGAAGGCCCGATCTCTCGGGTGGACATCAAGGAGCGCACGCGCCTGAGCTGGGGCACGGTCACCACCTCCACGAAGGAGCTCCTGGATCGCCGGATCATCACAGAAATCGGCGCTGTCACCACGGGGGTCGGCCGCCGTCCAATAGAGCTAGACCTGAACCGCACGGACAACTTCGTCCTGGGCCTGCAGCTGGGAAGCCTCCTGGTGCGAGCGGTCCTCATGGACGTGAAGGGCACGGTCGTCGACCAGCTGGAGGTGCCCGTGGACTCGCGCGGGAGCGCTCCTGAGATCCTCGCTTGCCTCATGGACACGGGCAGGCGCATCCTGCAGCGTCATTCCATCAGCCGCACCCTCCTGGCCGGCGTGGGCATCGCTGCGCCCGGCGCGGTGGACTTCTCCACCGGCGTCTGCCTCTACGCCCCCCACCACCCGCACCTCAAGGACGTGCCCCTGAAGAAGGAGTTCGAGCAGGCCTTCGGCGTGCCGTGCTTCGTCGATCACGATTTCAATTGCTTCGCCCTCAGCGAACAGCTCTTCGGCTACGGCAAGGGCATGGACAGCTTCATCTGCGTCCTGGTGGGAAACGGCATGGCCGCGGGCATCGTCCTCCACGGCGAGGTCTACCGCGGGGCCGACAGCTTTGCCGGCGAGTTCGGCCACACCTGCATCGACCTTGACGGGCCGATGTGCGCCTGCGGCAGCCACGGGTGCCTGGAGACCCTGGCCTCGGGCTCCGCGATCGCCGCCGCTACGCTTCGCGAGCTTCCGGCCAACCCCGGCAGCGCAATCCTCGCGGCTGCCCATGGTGATGAGGGCAAGGTCACCGCGGAAACTGTCGCAACTGCCGCCCGGCAGGGCGACCGTCTCGCGCGAGAGATCTACGCGCGCATGGGCGCCGTCCTCGGCGTGGGCATCAGCAACCTGATCAACACGTTCAATCCCAGGTGCATCATCCTCGGCGGGCGCGTCTCCAAGGCCAGCGACCTCTTCCTGCCCAGCTGCATGGAAACCGTGCGCAAGCGCGCATGGTATGCTTCGACCAAAGATGTGAAGGTCTCCCGCCTGGAGCGGGGGGAAGTGTTGGGAGCGGCGGCCCTAGTCCTGCAGCAGATCTTCACCACGGGGCAGATCGTCCGAAGACCCGCGGGGGCCGCGAAACGAAGGCCTGCCCGGGTGCCCGGCGCTCGGGGCCGCGCAACCCCTGAAAAGCGCTCTTGACAGATCCGGAAAGCCGTGTTTCAATATCTCGAAACATGAGATATATCGTTTCGTCAATCGAGGGAAGGAGGGAGGTGAGAGACGCCCTCGACGCATTGGTGGTTTGGCATACCTGCAGATAAAAGGAGAGTAAGGATGAAAAGACTATTGTTCCTTCTTGTCGCGGTCCTGTGCCTGTCCACTGTCGCCTTCGCGCAAACCATGAGCGGAACGCTCACCTGCTGGACCTGGACGGCCAAGGCAATCGAGTTCGTCACCCCGGCGTTCCAGAAGCTGTACCCGAACATCAACATCGATGTCACCCCGATGTCGCATTCCGACACGCACGACAAGATCTTTGTCGCCATCGCGTCGGGAAGCGGCGCCCCGGACATCCTGACAATCGACTCGGCCTACATCCAGAAATTCATCGACCAGGGCGGCCTCGTGGACATGACCAGCTACATCAACACGGTCCGCAACAAGTTCCCGGCTTACAAGATCGCCAATGATTCCGACGCGAACGGCCGCGTGTACGCGGTTCCCTTCGACTGCGGCCCCGTCGGCGTCTACTACCAGAAGGGCATCGTGGACAAGTACAAGATCACCATGCCTGAGACCTGGGATCAGTGGATCGCGCTGGGCAAGCAGATGAAGGCCAAGGGCGTGTTTATGAACACCATTTCGGTGGCGGCTGCCGCCATGGACCAGAGCATGCACGGCGAGGTGGGCTTGCACAGCCTCCTCACCCAGCAGCAGGGCGGCGCATACTTCGATTCCAGCCTCCGGCCCACGCTGGACACCAAGGAATCCATCGCCGCCATGAAGCTGATCAAGCAGATGGTGGACGCGGGAATCGCGGCCAACGTGGCCCAGGGCTCCCCGGCCTTCTATGACATGTACAACAAGGGACAGGTCCTCGGCGTCATCTCCGCGGCCTGGTACGTAAACGTCTTGAACAACTTCGTGACCCCCGACATGGCGCAGTTCGGCAACTGGCGTGTGGCGGCCATGCCGGCCTTCGGCAAGGGCGGCGTGCGGGCGTCCAACCTCGGAGGGTCCGAGCTGGCCATTGCCACGCAGACCGCGGACGACAAGCAGCAGATGGCCATGGCGTTCATCAAATGGGTGTGCGCGAGCCTGGAAGGGACCAAGGCCCACGCCGACTACGGCGAGTTCCCGGCGTTCCTCCCGTCCTACCCGACGGACATCGTGCAGAACAAGACCTTCCCCGTCCTCGGGGACCAGAAGGTCTACAAGCTGTTCGCGCAGATCACCCCGACGGTTCCCCCCACGTGGAGGATCCCGCCTCAGTACACTGAGATCCAGTCAATCCTGCAGGCAAAGATGAACTCGATCCTGACCGGCAAGGTCACGGTCGAGAAGGGTCTTGCCGAGGCGCAGGCGGAAGCGCTCTCAAAGTAGGCGGTTTTTCCAGCCGGTCCCCGTGAGGGGGCCGGCTTTTTTCGGCCCCGAGGACCTCCCGAGCCGGCACCCAGCGCACCGGCAAGATCCCGTAGAGGAGCACGATGTGGGACGCAGAGGTTTTTTGCACGACGTCAGCAGGAACCGTCAGGTCTACCTGTTCATCGCCCCGTTCTTCATCCTGTTCCTCGTCTTCGGGCTCTATCCCATCATCTATTCCTTCTGGCTCAGTCTCCACGAGTGGAAGGCGAATAAGCCGTGGATCCCTGTGGGATTAAAGAACTATGCCACGCTCCTGCTGAAGGACGGGGTGTTCTGGACCTCGCTGTACAACGTGGTGTACGTGTTCATCATCAACGTCCCGATCATGATCTTCCTCTCGGTGTTCATTGCCGTGATGCTGAACAACCCCGCGCGGCGGCACAAGGACGTCTTCCGCATCGTGTACCTGCTGCCCTACGTGACCTCGGTGCTTTCGATCGCCATCGTCTTCTACGTCCTTTTCGACGACCGCGCCGGCCTCGTGAACCTGTTGCTGGCCAAGTTCGGCATCCCCGGCGTGCACTGGCTCACCTCCACGTCGATGTCCAAGATCTCGATCGACATCCTCATCACGTGGAAGTGGACCGGCTACAACATGATCATCGCCCTCGCGGGCCTGCAGAGCATCGAGACGCAGATCTACGACGCGGCCAGGATCGATGGGGCAGGCAGCGTCCGCACCTTCTGGCAGATCACCTTTCCTCTTCTGCGGCCGGTGATCGGGTTCCAGTTCATCATGTCCACCATCGGGACGTTCAACATGTTCACCGAGCCCTACTTCCTCACGAACGGCGGTCCGGGCTATTCCTCCATCAGCCTGGTGCTGTACCTCTACCGCTCCGCCTTCAAGTTCTTCCAGCTCGGGTACGCGGCGGCGATCGCCTTCCTCACCTTCATCGTCGTCCTCATCCCTTCGGTCCTCCAGGTGCGCATCTGGGCTGAGCGCGACCGCACGTATTCGGCGACATGAGTAGACGAACCATAGCGGTACGAAAGCACATCGGGACTCTCTTCCTCATCGCCGGGGCGATCATCTTCATCTTCCCCTTCTACTTCATGTTCATGGGCTCGTTCAAATCGAACGCGGAGATCTTCTCCATGAACATCCTCCGCCTCCCCGCGGCGGGGATCAACTTCCAGTACTACGCCGGGCTGTTCGGCAAGTCCGGCTTCGGCCGGTCCCTGATCAACTCCGCCATCGTCTCCACGATCTACATCTCGCTGATCATCTTCTTCTCCTCCGTGGCGGGGTTCGCGTTCGCCAAGTACAAGTTCCCCGGGCGCAACGTGCTGTTCGTGGCCATCCTTGCCACGATCATGCTGCCCCCGCAGGTGACCTACATCCCGCTGTTCATCCTGATGACGAAGCTGAAGTGGGTGAGCACCTATCAGGCGCTGATCCTGCCTCGCCTGCTCCAGGGCTTCGGCCTGGCCTTCAGCACGTTTCTCATGCGCCAGTACATGAGCTATGTGCCGGAAGAGATCCTCAGTTCCGCGCGGGTGGACGGCTGCAGCGATTTCCGCATCTACCTGCAGATCGCCCTCCCAATAGTGAAGTCCGGCCTTCTGGTCGTCGGGCTGATCGTCTTCATGGACATCTGGAACGACTTCACCTGGCCGCTCATCGCCATAAGCAAGCTCGACATGTACACCGTTGCCCTGAACATCTCGCGCTTGTTCGGCACGCAGCGAGAGGTCTACTGGGGCCAGATCATGGCGGCCTGCTTTATGAGCTCGCTCCCCCTCATCGTCATCTTCCTGATCTTCCGCCGGACGTTCATCTCGGGAATAACGGCCGGGGCGTTCAAGTGATCTCCGCGCCGATCTATCCCTACGTCCCGTTTGCCGGGGCTCTGGTGTGGAACCGCGCCCAGGCGGACGCCTCTTCTGTAAAAGTGCACGTGAGCTTTTCCCCGGACTGGTTTGCCGCGCGGATGGGTCTCGACATGGCCGAAAGATGGCACGTGGATCCGGCGTATCGCCGCGCATCCTTCGTGGCTATGGCGCAAGTGATGAATGCCGAGTTTCCCCGCTTGCGGCTCGGGGGGAACCCGGAAGACATCCGCGGAGGCATCTCCCAGATCGCCAACTGTGCGCCCGCTGCCGCCCTCTTCGGCCAAGAAGTGCTGTATTCCAGCGGAGGTTGGCCGGAGAACAATCGGCGGCTCCTGGACGATGCCGCTGCCGATTCCCTGCGGGTGCCCGACTTCCAATCCGGCCGGTTCTTCTCCGACCTGATGCGCCAGATGGACGTCATCCAGAAGGAGTGGGGTGCCATCGATGGCGAACTGAACTACCAGGGGATCCTGAACACGGCCTTCCGCCTGCGCGGCGAGCAGATCTTCACGGACATGGCAACGGCGCCGGAGCGCGCGCATCACGTGCTGGACGTCGTGTGCGAGGCCACGATGCGGTTCGCGGATGCCGTGTATGCGCGGCAGGCGAAGTCGGGCGTGACGAAGGACTACTTCGTGACATCCAATTGCGTGGTGAACATGATCTCCGAGCGGCACTACAGGGATTTCGTCATGCCGTATGACCGCAGGCTGTCGGGACACTACGCGCACTTCGGCGTGCACAACTGCGGCTGGAAGGTCGACGCATACGCGAAGGCGTACTCGGAGATCCGGGCGCTGGGCTACCTCGATTTCGGAATCCAGTCCGACCTGGACGCCCTGAAGAGGCTCTTCCCCGAGGCGGTCCTCACGGTGATCCTCAACCCCGACGACGTGATCGGCCGCTCGTTGACAGATGTGCGGCGCACACTTGAAAAGCTGCGGCACTCTCTCACCGTGTGTCGGATTCTCCTGGGTTCCCTGGACGGACGGACGAACTCCAGGGAAGTCGACGCGTTCTTCACGGCAGCAGCGGATGTCTGGGGCGTGCCTGTCGAGCAGCTCGTCCCCCGGCCGCATTTTGGGTAGGCAGGTCATGGACGTTTTGTGCGTAGGGCAGCTGGCAGCCGACATCCTCGTTCGGCCCGTGAACAGCGTTGACTTCGGCGTGGATACCAAGCGCGTTGACGGCATCGACATCAAGAATGGCGGGGACTGCCTGAACGTTGCACTCGGCCTGCGGAAGCTAGGCGCCTCTGTGGGTTTCGCGGGCCTCGTGGGGGACGACCAGTTCGGGGAGTACCTGCGCGGGGTGGTGACCGCCGCTGGGATCGACGCGACAGGGCTGCGCAGGACCAGCACGGCGCGCACCTGCTCATGCCTGGTGTTGATCAATGCCGCGGGGGATCGCACCTTCTTCTACTACGGGGGGGCCAACGACCTGTTTTCCCTTGCGGACGTCAACATGGCGCAGCTGGACAGCGCGTCCATCGTGCACGTGGGCGGCACCTACCTTCTGCCCCGGTTCGATGGGGAGGGAGCCGCAAAACTGTTCGCCGAGGCGCAGAGGCTCGGGAAGCTCACCTCGATGGACGTCACCTGGGACACGACCGGCCGGTGGCTCAGCGTCATCGAGCCGTGCCTGCCGCACTTGAGCTTCTTCATGCCGAGCATCCGCGAAGCGGAGAAGATCGCGGGGACCGACGTTCCCGAAGACATCGCGGCCTTCTTCCAGGCGAAGGGTGTCCGCACGGCGGTCATCAAGCTCGGGGAGAGAGGCTGCTACGTGAAGCAAGGGGCCGAGCCCGGATACTACTCCAGGGCATATCGCACCGAGGTTGTGGACACAACCGGCGCGGGGGATTCCTTTGTGGCGGGCTTTCTCACGGGCGTGCTGAAGGGCTGGCAGTCGAGAGCGTGCGCCGCATTCGCCTGCGCGGTGGCGGCAATGAACATCAGGGTTGTCGGGGCAACGGCGGGCGTCCCGACATTCGAGGAAGCCCGCCAATTCGTGCAGGCACAGAAAGGATGATCATGGTCGCTGGAAAGAAGAAGCTGGGCGTCGGAGCGATCCTCGCCGCCGCGGACGCGGGCGGGTTTGCCGTCCCCGCATTCAACTACTCGGACATCTGGGATTTCCTAGCAATCATCGAGGCGGCGGAAGAGCTGGACGCTCCCATCTTCATCTCGTCCAACCAGCAGGTGGTGACAGAAATCGGCATCGAGCTGACGGGTGCATTCGGCACGGCGGCGATCGACAAGGCGAAGATCCCCCTGATCCACCACCTGGACCACAGCAACAAGGTGGACATCTGCCGCGCCGCCGTAGAAAACAATTATCCCTCGGTGATGATCGACGCCTCGGCGCGGCCGCTGGCGGAGAACATCGCCGCCGTGAAACAGGTGGTCGCGTTCGCCCACCCGCGCGGCGTGTTCGTCGAGGGAGAGGTCGGACGAATCCAGGGAATGGGCGTGGAAGGGATGTACACGGGCACCGATTTCCTGGCCCGTCTGGAGGACGTGGAGCAGTTCGTGGCCGAGTCCGGTGCGGATTCCCTTGCCGCGGGCATCGGGACAGCGCACGGCTTCTACAAGGGAAAGCCGGAGATCCATTTCGACCTGCTGGAAAAGATCAACAAGGCGGTGAAGGTTCCCCTTGTCCTGCACGGCGGAACGGGGATTCCGGAAGAGGACGTGAAGCGCGCCATCAGGGGCGGGATCAACAAGGTGAACGTCGGCACGATCATCCACTGCACGTACATGAACGCGGTTCGCGCCGAGCTGAACGCCCGCGGACAGAACGCCTACACGCTGGACGTGATGAAACCTGCCCGCGCGGCCGTCAAGACCGTGGTGAAGGAGTGGATCAAGGTCTGCATGGCAGACGGGAAAGCAAGAGGGCTGCGAGAGAGCACCCTGCGCTTGCCCACGGGCTCGGAGGCCAGCTGGTAGCGGGTGTCCGTGGACAGCCCGTCGTCGGCGAACTGGCTGCTGTTCACCCGGTCTTCCTACTGCTTCTCGCCTTTCTCGATGGCCCGGGCCTCCTGCTTGCTCGTGCAAGAAGTATCTACGTCCATGGCCCCAGAGGTGCTCTTCACGTTGTCCGGCCTGTGGGAGCCTACAGGGACCATGAGGCCGCCCTTCTCTATCGGCACGTCCTCCAGCACGGTCTAGTCAGAGTGAGAGCTGAATGGAAACGCCGTTTTCGGTGGTTTCCTAAGTCCTTGCAAAGTATGGCCTTGAATTGCCCGGAAGAGGATTTGAACCTCCACTCCATTGCTGGCACTAGACCTTGAATATAATACAGGCCCTTTTACGGCTATTGACCTCTTCGTCCTGATTGAGAGAAACATAAGTTTATACGGGGAATTCGTCGATACGCGGTTTGACCGCTTGGTATAGGTTTTGACTTTGTAGAGGTACCCATAGACATACCCATTTGGAAGGCGTGGTTTATGTAGGATCTCATGCTGCAAGGCCCTTGCGGATTGATTCTAGGGCCGATACCCGTGACTGGGAGGCATTCCTGCGAGGGCGGGGATCTCCAGTAGCAGAGCCCTTCCCTGGGGTTATATAATGGCAAGCTACGGAGGTGCAATGTGAAAAAACGAATGTTGGTTGCTGTTGTTCTTGCGGTCCTTTTGACGGCTTCGGCGCATGCACAGACGACAGATTTCTTCAAGCTAGTGACAACTGGAACGCCACAGGAAGTGCAGACCGCTATTGACAAGGGCGAGGACGTGAACGCGAACGTCCCTAACAGCCTCACGCCTCTGATTGCCGCCGCTGCGTTCAACAAGAACCCCGATGTTGTCGCCACGCTCTTGAGAGCAGGTGCGGACATCGAAGCACAGGTTGCAACCGCAAAATTCCATGGTCCGCACGACGCGACTGCCCTGATATGGGCCGCCTGGTTCAATGAGAATCCCGAGGTGGTTGCCACGCTTCTCAAGAGTGGCGCGGATCTTAGCGCTAAGGAGTCGCTCAACGGCGGGAGCGCGCTGATGTGTGCCGCCCAGTACAATCAGAATCCCAAGGTGATCAGCGCCCTTTTGAAGGCAGGGGCGGACATCGAATATAGGGACAAAAGAGGCAGGACCGCGTTGATAACCGCCTGTAGCGACAACCCGAACCTGGAAGTGATCATCATCCTCTTGAACGCAGGTGCTGAGGCGAAGGCGAAGGACGAGAATGATTGGACTCCGCTGATATACGCTGCAAGCAAGGGTGAAAACCCTGAAGTGATCTTCAGGCTTCTGAAGGCTGGAGCGGATGCAAGGGCGAAGAATAAAAAGGGATATACAGCCTTTGACTACGCAAAGTACAACGAGAAACTGAAAGGCACCGACGCCCTGAAACAACTCGAAAAAGCGTCCAAGTAAGCGAAAAATGTCCTCCCTCTTCTCGGGGGGTGCACTCGCGGATTGAATCTAGTGCCTTCTCTGCGCGTCTGGCGGGCGGTTCTGATCCACCGTGTCCCTCAGGTGGTTGAAAGCCGCTCCAGCACTGCGCCATCCAGCCTGGACAACTGGATTCAGTCCTAGGCTTCGCCGAATCGCTTCTGCGAGAACGTCGGCCCGGCTCTCGACTGCCGCGTGCAGCGGGAAGTCTGACTTCAGAGCAGGTTCCTCAAGGGTGTATTCGAGCACGACCTCTCGTTTCTCCGAGGCTCTTATCAGCTCGGAGCTCAGCTTTCGATCAGAAAGCTCTATCTCCGCCTCCGGTAACGAGTTGAAATACACCTGTATGTCTTGGCATCCCGCCCCCCTCAGCCAGTCCGGGAGGCGGCCTTTTCAGCCCGTAGCGGTACCCATAGACGTGTCCAAAGGGCTTCTTTCAGGGAGCCTTTTCGTAACTCTTGCCCGGAAGAGGACTTGAACCTCCACACCATTGCTGGCACTAGACCCTGAATCTAGCGTGTCTACCAAATTTCACCATCCGGGCGCATTTCAAAAGTAGCAAAAAGCGGCTCGCCTTGTCAAGAACGCGATCTGCCGCTATCCTTCGGAGATGATGCTCCCCTGGCCGGCGGTCCTTCGATGAGCGGGTTTCGAGTTCTGTTCCTCGGCGAGATCGTCGGCAAGTCCGGCATTTGGTGCGTGAAGGAGCTCCTGCCAAAGATCCGCGAGGAGCGCTCGATCGACTTCGTCATCGCCGACGGGGAAGGCGCCACGGGCGGTTTCGGCATCGGGAAAAACCACGCGATCTACCTGCACAAGCTCGGCATCGACGCCATCACGACGGGTGAGTGCGCGTACTACAAGAAGGACATGGTCGAGCACATGGCCAAGGCTCCCTACATGCTGCGCCCGGCCAACTATCCGCCCAAGAACCCCGGGCGGGGATACATGGTGTTCGAGAAAAACGGCAGAAAGATCGCCGTCGTGAGCCTCCTCGGCATCGCGAGCTTTCGTCGCGTGCACCTCAAGAACCCCTTCAGCCTCCTTCCGAGGCTCCTTGAGAGCATCGCGCTCCAGACCAATGCGATCGTTCTGGACTTCCACGCCGTCACCACGGCCGAGAAGGGCACGATGTTCTATATCGCGGACGGGAAGCTCTCAGCCGTGATCGGCACTCACACCAAGGCGCCCACGGCCGACGAGAGAATCCTCCCCGGCGGCACCGCTGTCATCACGGACGCGGGCCGCACGGGCAGCATCGAGAGCGTAGGGGGACTGGACCCCGAGATCGAGATCCGCAAGCTCACATCGCTCATCCACGAGTACTCGAAAGAGGCGTGGGGCAAGTTGGAGATGCAAGGCGTGGTGATCGAGATCGGCGATGACGGCAAGGCGCTGTCAATCGAGCGCATCCGGGAGGGATGCAAAGCGCCGTCGCAGGCCCAGGTAGAGGCTGACCCCCAGCTGAAAGCCCTCGGCGCTTCAAGCGCCATCGGCGCTTCAAGCGCCATCGGCACCTCAAGCGCCATCGGCACCTCAAGCGGTTGACGGCGGGGACGGCAGGGGCGCGTGATGGAGAAGTGGCAGGAGATCCTGCGCGATGCGGTCAAGGGCGACTCGGTTCGGCTGTCCGCCCTGCGGAGGATCCCCCAGCTCAAGGACTGCCCCCGCTGGGACCTGGCCCATTTCCTCGGCCGGGTCATCTACCGCCTACCCTTCGCCAGCTACGACGGAGGCCTCGTCAAGTACGATGGGCGGATCTACTACGTGAGCAGGGCGCAGATCGAGGCGCTGCGCGCCTACGTTCGCTGGGACCTCAACAAGACCCTCGTGGTCATGGAAGACTAGCCGCATCGATTGACGGCTGTTGCGCATCCGACCCATACTCTACACGTGAAACGCACAAACCTTGTGCTTGATGAGGTTCTCCTGAAGGAGGCCACCCTTCTCGCCGGGGGCAAAACCTATTCGGGAACAGTGAATCTCGCTCTCCTAGATTTCGTCAAACGGGCCCGGGCCCGACAGATTCTCGGGCTGGCGGGCGCCGGTCTCTGGGAAGGCGACCTCCCGGAGATGCGAGGTGATGCAACCCGCCCGCGAAGAAGAAGGCCGAAGCGGTGATCCTCGTTGACACCTCGATCTGGATCGCAGTGTTCAGAAAGAGAGATCCGTTTTCCGTCGAAGAGCTCGTCCCCTTCGACCAGGCCGTCACCTGCCTTCCCGTCATCCAGGAAGTGCTTAAGGGATTCCGTCTCGAGGGCGCATATCGCACGGCCCGCGATGCGATGCTCTCCTTGCCGATCGTGGAATCGCCAATGGAAGAATCGCTCTTCCTTGAGGCCGCGAATCTCTATCGGGCGGGACACCGGCGCGGGTTGACGATCCGTTCCTCCGTGGATTGCCTGATCGCGGCGTGCGCTCTCCGCCACCGTTGAGCCTCCCCCCATTTTCCTCTATAATACGGTCCCCATGAGCAAGTACATCTTCATCACGGGTGGCGTCTGCTCAGGGCTGGGCAAGGGTGTGGCGGCCGGATCTATCGGGAGCCTGCTGGAAAGCCGGGGGTTCGCGATCCGGATGATCAAGATCGATCCTTACATCAACGTGGATGCCGGTACGATGAACCCCTACCAGCACGGCGAGGTCTACGTCACGGACGACGGGGCGGAGACGGACCTCGACCTTGGCAACTATAATCGCTTCACCTCCTCGCCGCTGGGCAGGGACAACTCCATCACCACGGGCCAGATCTACCAGGCCGTCATCATGAAGGAGCGCGAGGGCCGTTTTCTCGGAAAGACCGTCCAGGTGATCCCCCACATCACCGACGAGATCAAGACGCGCATCTTCCGCGTGGGCGAGCAGCCCGGCGTGGAGATCACCCTCGTGGAGATCGGCGGCACGGTGGGCGACATCGAGTCCATCCCGTTCCTGGAGGCCGCTCGGCAGTTCATCCACGACCTCGGCAGGCAGAACGTCATCTTCGTCCACCTCACCCTCGTGCCCGTCGTGTACATGGGAGAGCCGAAGACCAAGCCGACGCAGCACTCCGTGCGCGAGCTGCGCGAAATCGGCATCCAGCCCGACATCCTTCTGCTGCGCTCGCACACGCCGCCAGACGAGGAAATGAGGCGGAAGATCTCCCTCTTCACGAATGTCGAGGAGGAGGCCGTGATCTCCGCCCACGACGTCGGAGCCACGATCTACGAGATCCCGCCTACATTCGCCGAGCAGAGCCTCGACGACATCATCATGCGGAAGCTCGGCCTCGCGGGGAAGCGCCCCCTGCGCGACGGGTGGAAGAAGGTCGTCGATCACTACAGGACCGTCACCGAGACTGTCCGCGTGGCGATCGTCGGCAAGTACACGGGCCTGCACGATTCCTACATCTCAATATTCGAGGCTCTGCACCACGGCGGGATCGCGAACGGCGTGCGGGTGGAGCTGGTCAAGTTCGAGGGCGAGGACCTCGAGGACGGCCGCGACCTGGACGAGGCCCTGGGAGGATGCGACGGCGTGCTCGTGCCCGGCGGCTTCGGCATGCGGGGGATCGAGGGGATGATCCGTTCGGCCCGGTGGGCGCGAGAGAAAAAGGTCCCCTACCTCGGCATCTGCCTCGGATTGCAGATCATGGTGATCGAGTACGCGCGTCATGTGCTCGCCCTGTCGGGTGCGCACTCGAGCGAGTTCTCGCCCGAGACCGAGCACCCCGTGGTGAGCCTGCTCGAAGAGCAGGTCGACATCAAGGCATACGGCGGGACCATGCGCCTGGGCAAGAGCGATTCTCATCTCGCTCCCGGCACGAAGATCGCGGCGGCCTACGGCGCTCCTGTCATCTCTGAGCGCCACCGGCACAGGTACGAGGTCTCGAACCGCTACAGGAAGCGCCTCGAAGAGGCGGGGCTGGTCATGAGCGGGCTCACGCCAGACGGTTCCCTCGTGGAATCCGTGGAGTGGCCCGGCCATCCCTGGGGAGTCGGCGTCCAGTTCCACCCCGAGTTCAAGTCCAAACCCGTGGCGCCCAGCCCTCTGTTCTCCCACTTCATTGCCGCGTGCCGGGAATCGAAGAAGAAGAAAGGCGTGGCTCGGACATGATGGCGCGCTCGGCACGTTCTCCCGCCGCCTCGACAGGCGTTTTCGCCTCCTTCGCCGCGCTCATTCTCGCCGCCCTGCTCTCCATCATGCTGGGGTGCAGCCTCGACTACAGCGCGGTGACGGACGAGGAGAAGATCGCCGAGACAATCCCCGACACGGTGGCGATCGATGTGACGCACAAGGTCCACCAGGACGGCAGGCTCGCCCTCTCCTTCGAGGCGGGGCGCGCCGAGACATACGGCGCCCTGAAGAAGATGATCCTCAGCGACGTGCGCTTCGTCGAATACGGCGCCGACAGGGCCCCGTCGACCAGCGGCGAAGCCCGGCACGTCGTCTACCACACCGACACGGAAAACACGGAGATCTCCGGCTCCGTTCGGGTGCGCTCGGAGGCGGAGAAGGCGGGCATCGCCACCGAATCGCTCGCCTGGGAGAACAAACGGAAGAAGCTCACCGCCCTTCCCCTCGCCAAGGTGGTCATCACGAAGGACGACGGCTCCTCCATCACCGGCAGGGGATTCACGGGCGACTTCAAGACTCGGGAAGTAACCTTCAGCGGCCCCGTGGAGGGCACATATGTCTGGACAGAAGAGAAGGAATAGCCCTCCGGCGAACGCGGCCGCCGGCGTCGCGGCCTTCACCGTCGCGGGCCGCGCCATCCTTGCCGGCGCCTCCCTCGCCGCCGCTCTCCTTCTCGCTCCCCCTCTCGCCGCCGACACCTTCACATACTCGGGCGACGCAATGAGCACCTCGCTCGCTGAAGGAAGCGAGCGCGCGCTGCTGAAGGGCAACGCGCGCATCGACACCGAAAACCTGAGGATCACCGCGGACGAGATCGAGCTCTTCGGCAAGGACTATATCTACGCCCAGTGCCGGGGCAGCGTGCGCGTCGTGGACGCAAAGAGGGGCATCGAGCTCGCCAGCCGCGAGCTGTTCTACAATCGCAAGGAGAAGATCGCCCGCATCAAGGGCAATGCCGTGATGACCGACTTGAAGAACGAGATGGTGGTGAAGGGCGGCTTCATCGAGGACAGGGACACCGAGCAGCTCACGATCGTGCAGATCGGAGTCCGCATCCTCAAGAAGGACCTCGTGTGCAGATCGGAGTTCGCCAAGTACTGGCGGGAGAAAGAGATCCTTGAGCTTTCCGGGATGCCGTTCGTGACCCGCAAGGGCGACGAGTACCAGGCGGCGCGCATCGTCGTCGACCTGGACACCGAGCAGATGACCTTCGAGGGCGACGTGAAGGGCACCCTTCGGTCGGGGGACCAGGTGGCGGACCAGAAGCCGGCGTCAGAGCAAGAGCCGGCCACGGACCAGAAGCCGAAAGACGGCGCCGATGGCCAGTAGGGGCACCCTCTCTCTAGAAGGCCTCGTGAAGGATTTCGGGCGAAAGCACGCCGTTCGCGAGGTCACCTTCGCGATGGAGAGCGGCGAGGTCGTGGGCCTGCTCGGCCCCAACGGCGCGGGCAAGACCACAGTCTTCTACATGGTCGTGGGATTCATCCGCCCGACCTCGGGCAAGATCTACCTCGACGGGAAGGACATCTCGGGCCTCCCGATGTACCGGCGCGCCCGCATGGGCATCTCCTACCTGCCTCAGGAGCCCTCGGTCTTCCGCAAGCTCTCGGTCGAGGGAAACGTCGCCGCGATCATCGAATCGCGAAAAAACCTTTCGCACAAGGAAAAAAAGGCGCGTATCGACGCCCTGCTCGACGAGCTGGGTATCGCTCATCTGAGGAAGCAGCCCGCCTTCACCCTCTCGGGGGGCGAGAGGCGAAGGACCGAGATCGCCCGGTCGCTCGCGATCGAGCCGAAGTTCCTCCTGCTGGACGAGCCGTTCGCCGGCATCGACCCCATCACGGTGTCGGAGCTGAAGGGCATCGTCCAGGACATGTCCCGCAAGGGCATCGGCGTCCTGATCACGGACCACAACGTGCGCGACACCCTCGAGATCACCCACCGCTCGCACATCATCAACCTGGGGGAAATCCTCGTGAGCGGCCCCCGGGAGGAAATCCTCGCGAGCGAGCTGGCCCGCAAGTTCTACCTCGGCGCCGAGTTCACGATTTAAACGCGCCTGCGGGGCCGCAGCCGGTGCCCTCGGCGCCGAGTTCACAATCTGACCCTCGCGATCGAACCCCGCGTTGACAAACCCCTCGACCGTGCCGCACAATTGGCACGGAGGTTGCGTGCAGTCCCAGCGGCCAGTCCTCAAACAGGTTCAGAAGCTCAAAATGAGCCCTCAGCTCTACCAGGCCGTCCGGCTGATGGCCCTCCCGCTGCAGGACCTCAAGACCACGATCGAGGAGGAGCTGGAGAAGAACCCCGCCCTCCAGGTCGACGAGGACCGCTCGACGATCTCCCTGGATTCCATGCCCGAGGGGGAGAAGGGGGTCGACGAGGCGGACTATTTCGACCACTCATCCGACACCGGCTACTCTCGAGCCGCGGGCCGGGAGGCGAGCGACGCCAAGCAGCAGTTCATGGAGGGCGTGCTCTCCCAGGCCGAGAGCCTCCAGGACCACCTGCTGTGGCAGCTCGCCCTCCAGCCCATCCCCGAGGAGTGGAGGTCGGTCGGGGAGCTTCTGATCCGCAACCTCGACGACAACGGTTTCCACCGAGAGCCCCCCGAGCTTCTCATCAAGGAGGAGAGCGAGAGGGAGGTCTTGCCAAGGGTGATGGCCCTCATCCAGGGCTTCGACCCCGCCGGCGTCTGCGTGGCGGACGTTCGCGAGAGCCTGCTCGTGCAGATCAGGAATACCGCCGAACCTCATCCCCGGGCAGTCGAGGTCGTGGAGAGCCATCTCGAGGCTCTGGAGAACCAGAAGCTGCGGGACATCGAGAAGGCGCTGAAAATCTCCGCGGCAGAGCTTCGGGAGGTCGTCGCCTTCCTGCGAACCCTCGACCCCATGCCCGGGAGGAGCTTCTCGCGCGACGTGGCCCGCTACGTGGTGCCCGATGTGCAGGTCACCCTCCGCGACGGGGAGTTCAACATCCTGCTGAACGACGAGATCATACCGGTGCTGGGCCTCAATCCCCTGTTCGAGAAAATCGCGCGTGAGAAGTCGAAGGACCCCGCGACGCGCGCTTTCGCCAGGGCGAACGTCCAGGATGCCCGGTGGTTCATCCGCACCGTCGGCCAGAGGAACGTGACCCTGCTGAAGGTCTGCCGGGCGATCGTCGAGTTCCAACGGGACTTCTTCCTGCGGGGGCCGAAGTACCTGAAGCCGCTCACGCTCAAGGACATCGCGGGAGAGGTCGGCGTGCACGAGGCCACCGTCTCGCGCATCACCTCGGCCAAGCACGTGCAGACCGAATGGGGCATCTTCGCCCTGAAGCATTTCTTCTCGAACTCGATCGCGGGCTCGGGCTCCAGCGGCTCGCGGTTCTCGAAGGGGGGTGTGAAGGAAACGATACGGGAGATCATCGCCGCGGAGGGCGGCGGTGGAGAGGTGCCCGCGGGCGGGAGCCTGTCGGACCAGAAGATCGTCGAGATCCTCGCCGCGCGGGGAATCTCGCTCGCCCGCAGGACCGTCGCGAAGTACCGGGGCGAGCTCGCCATCGATTCATCCTACCAGAGGAGGCGGACATGAACTTTGAGACGAAGGGCGTGCACTTTGAGATCGATCCGAAGACTCGCGAGTATCTCGACGACAAGATGCCGCGGCTGGACTTCGCCAAGGACCTCATGGTGGATTTCCTTCTCACGCTGACGAAGGAGAAGAGGCGCTTCTCGGCGGAGGCGACGATCAATTTCCGCTGGGGCACCTCCACGCACGTCGGCGTGAAGGCGTACGACCTTTTCAAGGGGATCGACGACCTTTTCGACAAGCTGGAGGCGAAGATCGAGAAGGAGAAGTCCAAGGTGCAGGACCACCGCCGCAAGGAAGCCGAGCGAGGGGAAGGGGAATAGAGACGGATGGCGAAAGAGACCCGAAAGAAGTTCCGCGTCCTGGACCTCCTCCAGCTCGACTTGAAGGAGAACGACGCCCTCGACCTGACGTGCATCGCCGGCAGGCCCGGCCTGATCCGCGAGATCGCGGTGACCGAGATCAACAGGCCGGGCCTCGAGCTGGGCGGGTTCTATGAGAACTTTGCCTGGCAGCGCATCCAGATTTTCGGCAGGGGCGAAAACGCGTTCCTGCACAAGCTTGCTCGGGAGAAGCGCACAGGGGATCTGGAGAAGCTGTTCACCTTCGCCATCCCCTGCTGCGTGTTCACGCACTCCCAGCAGCCTACCGCGGACTTCCTCGCCATCTCCGAGAAGGCCGAGTGCCCCCTGCTGCAGACCAGCCTCGCCTCCTCCGAGTTCACGATGCGCATCCTGCGCGTGCTCTCCACGATCTTCGCCCCCAAGCAGACCGTCCACGGCACCCTCGTTGAGGTGTTCGGCATCGGCGTGCTGCTGCAGGGCGACAGCGGGGTCGGCAAGAGCGAGTCGGCCCTGTCGCTCATCGAGAAAGGCCATCGCTTGATCGCCGACGACGCGGTGGAGATCCGCCGGGTGAGCGGGAACATCCTCATCGGCACGGGCGCTCAAGTCGTGAGCCACCACATGGAGATCCGCGGCCTGGGCATCATCAACATCACGCACCTGTTCGGCGTGGGAGCCATCCGCGACAAGAAGCAGATCCAGCTCGTCGTGCAGCTTGAGAGCTGGGACCAGAAGAAGAACTACGACAGGATCGGCGCCGAGGAGAACACGGTCGACATTCTCGGCGTGCACGTCCCGCTGGTGATCGTTCCGATCAAGCCGGGACGCTACGTGCCGGTCATCATCGAGACGGCGGCGCGCAACGAGAGGCTGAAGAAGATGGGCTACTACTCGGCAAAGGAGTTCAACAAGAACGTCATGAACTGGCTGGAGACCGAGAGCACCAGGGAAATCTTCCTGAACGAGAAATGAGGCGGGATGGTCGAGAGAATGGTGACGATACGCAACCGGGCTGGCATGCACGCCCGCCCGGCAGCGCTCCTCGTCAAGACGGCGAGCGCCTTCACGGCGCAGGTCTTCATCGAGAACGGGAGCGAGAGGGTGAACGGCAAGTCGATCATGGGCGTCATCACCCTCGGGGCGACGTACAACACGCAATTGAAGCTCATCGCCGACGGGCCGGACGAGGTACAGGCTCTTGATGCAATCGAGAAGCTGTTCGAGAACCGCTTCGAGGAGGAGTAGTGGCGGCGATAGCCGCGTTAGCCGCGTCGGCTTCGCGCCGCGGCTGGGCTTCGCGCCGCGGCTGGGTCTTCTCCTCGCTCTGCTCCTGCTCGCGGCCGTCCGGCTCGGCGCCCAGGACATCTCCCTCACTGTCTCCCGCGACAGCCTCCTGGTCTCGGCGGGAATCGTCTTTCGCTGGGACAGGCAGGTCGAGCTGTTCTCGACGCTCCGCGAGGGCCTGGAGTCCCGCATCACCTTCACCCTGCGGGCCTTCGAAAAGACTCCGGGTTTCTTCGCTTTCCTGGGCGACAGGCTCCTCGCCGAGAGGACCATGGCCCGCAGCGCCTTCTTCAACTTCCTCGACGGCACCTACGTCGTCGAGGACGACGCGGGAGCCCGCTCGACCTACACCGACCTGGGGGCGCTCCTGAAAGGGTTCTTCACGGTGGAGAAAATAGCGCTCACGCGATTGCGCCCTGAGCGCCTGGCTCCTTGCTACGTGATGGCGAGGGCGCAGTTCGAGCCCGTGCGCCTCATGCCGCCGCTCTCCATCGTGTCGCTCGCGGGCGCTGCGGCGACGCATACGACGGCTTGGGTGCGCGAGGAGATGCCGAAATGACCCGCGCGGGGCCGGCGGAGAACACCTCCCGGGGGATCCTCGTCCTCCTGCTGCTGTTCGTCATCCTCATCGGCGTCATCGTCGCCTTCTCCCGGCAGCTCATCGGCAACATCGCCACCGCCAATCCAGCGGCCAATACCCTCGCCCTGGCCGTTGCCGTGTTCCTCCCCCTCATCCTGCTCGCCATCACGATCCTGCAGATCGTGCGCCTGCTGCGCCAGCGGGCCCTGCGCGCGTCCGGGGCGGCGCTGAAGCTGCGTCTCACCGTGTTCTTCGGCCTGATCGCCGTGCTGGCAGCGGGCCCCCAGATCCTCCTCGCCATCACCTTCATCAATTCCGCGATGGGCACGTGGTTCAGCGCTTCCATCGGCGAGGCGCTGCGCGGCGCCTCGCGGATCTCCATCGACTACCTGCAGGAGAAAGTGAGCAATCTCGAGAGCTTCTCCGACAGCTCAGTCGCCCAGCAGCTGGCCGCGGATTTCGCGGCCACTCCCGACAGGACCTGGCGGGCGATCCAGGGCGTGAACGCGGGCATCGGCGCCGCGCAGCTGTTCGCCGCCGACGGCAGGGAGATCGCCTTCCGCGGGGACATGCGCGCGCGCGTCGCGGGGCTCGAATCACTGAAAGGCGTCTCGGGCATCCAGCCCCGCGAGGACAGGGCCGATGTGAGCATCCTTCGAGATGTGAAGGTCTTTGCTGCTAGCGGCAGAAGGCTCACCGCGGTATTCAGCGCGGTCGTATCGAAAGACCTGGACAGGCGAGCGCGGAAGATCACCGAGAGCCTCACCACGTTCAACCAGGTCGAGCGCTACCGCGAGCTGTTCCAGATCGTGCTCGTCGCTTTCTTCTTCCTGTTCTCGCTGCCCATCTTCTTCATCACGATCCTCGTGAGCATCCTGCTCACCGAGAGGATCATCAGCCCTCTCGTGCACCTGGAGGACGCCACCCGCAGGGTGGCTGAGGGAGACTTCAGCTTCCGCATCCTTACCCGGCCGCGCGACGAGCTTGCCAACCTCGTGGATTCTTTCAACATCATGGTGGCGGAGCTGGAGCGTTCGCGCAGGAAGCTCCTGCAGGCCGAGCGGATCACCGCCTGGCAAGAGATCGCCCAACGCCTCGCCCACGAGATCAGGAACCCCCTCACGCCGATCAAGCTCTCGGCCCAGCGCATCCTCAAGAAGCACAGCGAGCTCGGGGCGCCCGAGCAGTTCGACAAGGTCCTGTTCTCCTCCACGGCGGCGATCATCCGCGAGGTCGAGACCCTCGAGAAGCTCCTGCGGGAGTTCAGCGAGTTCGCGAAGCTGCCCGTGCCGCAGCCCGCCGCCGTGAACCTGCGCGAGCTCCTCGGCGAGGTCGCCTCGACCTACGCGCACATGTCCGGCACCGTGCGCATCGACCTGGAGGAGGTGCCCCGCTCGGTCGTGCTGAGCGCCGACCCCGGCCAGATCCGGCAGGTGTTCGCCAACCTCTTCAAGAACGCGATCCAGGCCATGCCCTCGGGAGGCGTGCTCGCCGTGAGGGCTGACACGGTGAAGAAAGCGAGCACCTCGTACTGCCGCATCGCCGTGAGCGACACGGGCACCGGCATCGACGAGAAGGATCGCGAGCGCATCTTCGATCCCTACTTCACCACGAAGAAAGACGGCACGGGGCTGGGTCTGGCCATCGTGCAGAGGATCCTCTTCGACCACAAGGGCAACGTCTGGGTCGAGAGCGACGGGAGGATGGGCACGACGTTCTTCATCGATCTGCCCGCGGGGGTTCCCGCGGGAGCCCCCGGGGGAACCCCCGGGGGAGCGCGCGCGTGAGCACGATCCTCATCATCGACGACGAGCCGGGCATCCGCACGGTGCTCCGCGACGTTCTTGAGGACGAGGGCTACACCGTCCTCGCCGCCGAGGACGGCATCACGGGCCTCGCCGAGCTCGCGGGCAGCGCGGTCGACCTCGTCTTCCTCGACGTGTGGCTGCCCCACATGGGCGGCATCGATGTGCTGAAGAAGCTGCGCGAGGAGCACCCCGACATCGAGGTCATCATGATCTCAGGCCACGCGAACATCTCCCTCGCCGTCCAGGCGGTCAAGATGGGCGCATTCGATTTCCTCGAGAAACCGCTGTCGCTCGATCGGACAATGACGGTGGCGCGCAACGCGCTCGCGCTGGAGGATTTGCGAAAGGAGAACAGGAACCTGCGCGACTCCCTGTTCATCGAGGACAGGATGGTGGGCGGAAGCGCGGGCATGGAGAGGGTGCGCGAGCGAATCGGACAGGCCGCGGGCTCCGACTCCCGCATTCTCATCCTCGGCGAGAACGGCACGGGTAAGGAGCTGGTCGCCCGGGAGATCCACAGGCAGAGCGGGCGGGCCGCGGGTCCCTTCGTCGAGCTGAACTGCGCGGCCATCCCCGAGAGCCTGATCGAAAGCGAGCTGTTCGGCCACGAGAAGGGCGCCTTCACGAGCGCGCTCGCGCGGCGACGCGGCAAGTTCGAGACGGCGCACAAGGGTACGCTGTTCCTCGACGAGATCGCCGACATGTCTCTCGCCACGCAGGCGAAGGTCCTGCGGGTGCTGCAGGAAACGCGTTTCGAGAGGATCGGCGGCGAGGAATCGATCTCCGCGGACGTACGGGTCATCTCGGCCACGAACAAGGACATCCACGAGCAGATCCGGCACGGGAAGTTCCGCGAGGACCTCTTCTTCCGCATCAACGTCGTGCCCATCATCGTGCCCCCCCTGCGCGAGCGCATCGAGGACCTGCCCGAGCTGGTGTCGTACTTCATGGAGAAGTTCAAGCGGCCCTCGGCCAAACAGCCGCGGAAGCTCTCGCGGGAGGGCCTGAAGCTGCTTTCCTCCTACCGCTGGCCGGGCAATATCAGGGAATTGAAAAATTTCGTAGAGAGGGTTAATATCATGACCGAGGAGCCCGAGATCTCCGCCTCCTCGGTGAAGGCGTTCCTCGGTGCGTCCCATCAGGAGGAGGAGAACGGGGTGCTTGCCGCCTACGGCGGGCTCACCCTCGCGCAGGCGCGCGAGGGGTTCGAGCGCGACCTGATCGCGGTGAAGCTGCGGGAGAGCGGGGGGAACATCTCGCGCGCGGCCGAGTCGCTCGGCGTGTACGCGAGCAACCTCCACAGCAAGATGAAGAAGTTGAAGATCACCGTGGAGAAGCAGTCGACGCCATGAAAGGACTCACGCTCAGACAGCGGGAAGTGTTCGACTTCATCCGCGGGTTCATCCACAAAAACCACTATCCCCCCACCATCCGCGAAATCGCAATAAACTTCCGGTTCTCGGTCAAAGGCAGCTACGACCACGTGAAGGCCCTCGAGAAGAAGGGCTACATCAGATGCCACGAGAACAGGTCGCGGGCCATCGAGGTGCTGCGCGACGCTGAGAGCGACCCCGAAGCCCTCGCCTCGGTGCCCCTTCTGGGCAATGTCGCCGCGGGGAGACCGCTCTTCGCCGAGGAGAACCTCCAGGGCCACGTCCAGGTGCCCGCCTCGTCGCTGGGAGGCGGCGCACACTTCGCCCTGGCCGTGAAGGGCGACAGCATGAGGGACGCCGGCATCATGGACGGGGACGTCGTTGTCGTTGCGCACCAGAGCACGGCGAACAACGGCGACATCGTCGTGGCCATGGTCGACGACGCCGTCACCCTCAAGAGGTTCTTCGTCGAGAAGAACAGGGTCAGGCTGAAGGCCGAGAACCCCCGCTACCCTCCCATCTTCACGCAGAACGTCCGCATCCTGGGCAAGCTCGCCTTCCTCATGCGGTCCTACCAGTGAGCCCGGCAGCAAAAGCCACAGCGACGAAGCCGCGGGCGAGCGCATGGCTCCTACTCGGCCCCGAAGCGGGAGAAAAGAGCGCCTTCATCGACGGCCTGGCGAAATCCCTCGCAAAATCCGTCGGTGAGCCGCCTGAGCTGCACCGGTTCTACGCCTTCGAGGCGAAGATGGCCGAGGTCGTGCGCTGCCTGCGCAATCAGTCGCTCTTCGCTCGGCACCGTCTGGTGATCGTCGACGAGGCCGACAGGGTGAAGCGGGCCGAGGAGGTCGCCGCTCTGGTCGAATACCTCAAGAATCCCGCGGTCGACGCGACCCTGGTCCTGGTCAGCGCCGAAAACCCTCGTGAAATGGAGAGGAAAATCGTCTCGGCGGTGCCGAAGGACAACCAGAAGATCTTCTGGGAGATGTTCGACAACCAGAAGAAGGGCTGGGTCATCAACTTCTTCAAACAGAAGCAGATCACCGTCGCTTCGGCGGCGGTCGATCACCTGCTCGACATGGTCGAGAACAACACCCGCGACATGCGCGCGGAGTGCGATCGCCTGGCCCTGTTCTTCGGCCCGGGCGCTACGATCGACCTCGAGAGCGTCGAGCGCTACATCTACCATTCGAAGGAAGAAAACGTGTTCACGCTGTTCGAGAGCGTGTGCGCGCGCGATCTCGGCCAGGCAGAGGAGATCCTCGAGAAGATCCTTCTCTCGCGCGATGCGGAGGCCACGCAGCTGGTGAGCGGGCTGCTGTGGCAGGTCCGCAACCTCGCCCGGCTGAAGCGGCTGCTCGCCGACAACTACGAAATGACGGAAGCCTGCGCGAAGCTGAGGATCACGAGCAAGAAGAACCAGAAGACCTACCAGGACGGGAGCAGGAACTACTCGGCCGCCGACCTTCAGGCCGTGATCCTGTGTCTGGCGGCCTTCGACGAGCGGCTGCGCTCGATCAAGGCAGACCTCCACCCCCTTCTGCTTCGCCTGGCGATCTACTATATCGTTCAGCGAGCCGGGCAAGGAGCGTGGCGGCAGTAGCTCTCGGCAGGCCGCTCTTCTTCTGGAACTCCTCGGCGCTCTGCCCCAGCATCGCCTCCACCGAGCCGAAGGTTTCCATCAACCTCTTGCTGCGCCTCTCCCCGATGCCCGGCACTCCTTCCAGCAGGGTGAGGGCCACGCGCTTCGCCCGTTTCTTCTTGTGCAGCAGTGTGCTTTCCCCTCTGCGGCATCTTGAGCGAGACCTGTCGACCGGCGATCTCCTTGAGGTACGCGCCGAGCGCCTCGACCTCAAGGGGCCGGGTTGATTCGCCGCTGCGGCCTGTATTCCTCGAGATCGCGCGGCACGTGGTCCAGTAGGCCCCACCCTACCCGCCCGGCTCCCGAGGGCTGAAAAAAGACCGCCAGCCACAGCCTGCTCTGCACCTCAACCCAGCCCCCCAGGACGCTCTGGATCAGTCTGTGTCGGCCGTGGAGTCCCGTGCTGCGTGGACACGCCTACTCGCAAAAGTGTATGAGGTGGATCTCACAGGCGGCAGAGATTGACCTTCGTGCGGTGAAGCTGCACAAAGGAGACAAGCGATGAACAGACGAAACCGCGTATTCAAGGCGGGGCTCGCAGCCCTGGTTTTCCTCGCGTCAATCGGCACGGCCCTCTACGCCCAGGCAGGCGCCGAGCAGGGCAAGGGAGGAGGCGGCCAGAGAGGAGCGCAGCAAGGCGCGCCGCAGAAGCCTCCGC
Source organism: uncultured Spirochaetaceae bacterium (assembly GCA_964353885.1). Lineage (GTDB taxonomy): Bacteria > Spirochaetota > Spirochaetia > SZUA-6 > Fen-1364 > CAVTER01. The sequence goes on along the minus strand of CAYGXO010000068.1, from coordinate 1,124 downwards.
AGGGCCAGGCCTATACCCTCGAGCAGGCCGCATCCTGGAAGGCCCAGCTCAACACCTACGCCTTCTCTGGCCTCGCCTTCCTCACGGGGACCTGCGGCCCTGACACCTTCATACCCCCCGGCAAGGTAGCCGACGATCCCGTATGCGGACGACGAGCCGAGGTACCGCAGCCTCATGAGGCTCCTGCTTGAGCGCGAGCGCTACGAGGTGCTGACCGCCGAGGACGGGCGCGCGGCCCTGGAGACCCTCAAAAAGCGCCCGGACGTTGGGCTCGTGATCCTCGCCGTGGGTGACCATCAGCGTGGGAGTGGCCGCCTCCCGTCGCTCAGGCGTATTCTTCCGCCACATCCATCGCGATCCGGGCCCAATCCCAGAGGTTGCGCGGTCTGTAGCGCACCGTCGAGATGTCTTTCATGATGATCTCCACGTGGCACACCCCACGGGCCTTGTCCAGCACGCGCGTGAGGTCCTCACGCGCCTTCTGCGGGTTCCACGTCTCGTCGACGAAGATCGCGGGGCTGGGCTTGTAGCTGAGCACGTAGTCCCTGCCGACTTCCCGGATGATCCTGTCGAAATCGTTCCACGGGCTGGCGGAGATTTTTCTGAGGTTCCTGATGCGCCGCAGCAGGTGGATTTTCCTGTCCAGGGGCTCGCAGCATCCGTAGTATGTCAGGCCCCAGCGTTCCAGCCATCTCATGTCGTGCCGGAGGGCGAACTCCCAGTGCATGTCGGGGGACACCTCGGAGAAAATCTGCGCGTTGGAGCAACCCCACATGTTGTGCGGCAGGACCCGCGCGGGATCGAATGCCGCGCCCGGCAGCTCCCACGTGTGCCCATAGCCTCCCGAGCCGATGCGCGTGTTGCCGCAGTCCAGCGAGAGCGTGTTGAGCGTCACGAACTGGTCGAGCTCCACCATCCAGGCGTCCACCATGCGCTCAACGGCTGCGTTCACCATGTCGGGCCGCTCGACGAGGTCGATCATCGCCTCCTGAAGACCCCACCAGCGGATGAGGTAGTCCCAGGGGGTGAACCAGATGTGCGTCTGACCGACCTTGCGCACGGGCATGATGCCCTTGAACAGCTCGCCCATGGTCTCCCAGACCACGGCCGTGGAGGACTCGTCG
>CAYGXO010000067.1:0-5224 GCA_964353885.1 uncultured Spirochaetaceae bacterium | reverse complement strand
CCCGGCCCTCATACAATGACTCGCCGTAGACCTCCGCCAGGCGCGCCTAGGTGGACACGTCGAAGTAGGAGACCTCCTTCTGCATCTCCTCTTCCCGCTTGAAGAACCGATTGCGGGCCACGCCGAACTTGCACACCGCCGTCCCTTTCTGCGTGCAAGCGAGCTCACTATCTTTCACACGGTGGGATCACTCCGACGGCTGAATACTGCCTAGAGAGTCAGGTTTGCCTTCCCCTCCTTTCCTCGCAAGAGTACCGTCGTAATACATCTCTCGTAAGCCTGACAACGAGGAGAAAAGCGTGAAGTAAAAAAGGCTGTGCTGCTTCTTGCCGTGCTGATTGCCACCCTTGATGGATGCAGCCTCGGCCCCACTCTGACACCCCCATCTTGGATCATTTGCTGGTTGTCGGATGACTTTCTGATTAACTGTCGGGCGACATGAAATAATGACCCTCCGGCGATGCGATGCGGGTTCCGGCTCCCCGTTTCCTCATCCGGCTGGATGCCTGTTGTCGTTGTGCCCGTGAATTGGCGGGGACCGGGGGATCACAGGCTCACGAAGGACCCGACTGCCATCAGAAGGCTCGCGAGGACAATGAGCCCGAGCATCACCGGGCTGCCCCACCTGCCAAGGCTCCATTGCGGGGCCGGTACATCGCCAACCCTGCGGGCGTTCACGTACATGGGGATCGTGATCAGGACGATGATGATCGCGGTCGCGCCTCCTGCCAGCCGCAGCCACTCCATGAATCGCCAGATGCCGGCATACAACAGGAGAAGCGAGGGAAGGGTCGCGAGAACCCAGCCCAGCCTGGGGTGAATGCCTGTGCGCTCGCCGAGAATGTCTGCGAGAGCGAGGGAGACCGACCAGTAGCTGGTCATCATCGCCACCAGGGTGAATAGCGATCCCGCAATATCAGCCCACGAACCCAGCGCATCAGCGACGCCGATGATTGCGAGCCGCGTCACCTCCCGCGAGACACCCATAGCGACAAGAGTGATGATGAGCATGAGAACTCCGTTCATCGCGAGACCGGTGACAATGGCGGAGACGGCCTTCTTCTTGTCGTGGGACAGCCCCTTCACGGCCTGAGGCACACTGAAGAAAGCGTAGAAGCCGTACATCACCATGCTATAGAGAGCCATCGCTTCGCGTCCGGCGCTCCGCGGCGCGATCTGCAGGTGAAACGGGACCGTGAACGCGCCAGCTGCCAGGGCGAGGATGAAGATGAACATCGCTATTGCGCCGAGTTTCTCGAACACTCCGACGATCTTCAACCCAAAGAACACGACGCCTGCGGAGATCGCGTAGACAATGAGCTCCGCTGCGCGCGGAGGCAATCCCGTGAGCTTTGCGACGATCTCCCCCTCCCCCGACACGTATGCGGCGAGGTTCGCGACGAACGCCACGACGAGCAGCCCGAAGACGGGCCAGAGCAGCCATGAGCCGATCTTTCCCCTGAACACGTACCTCCTCATCAGCTCCACGAGTTGGAGCTCGCGCCCAGTGCGGAACATGACCTCCGCCAGCATGAGATGGAGAAGGCAGTTCATGAGGTACGCGAGGATGACCACGATGAGGAACACCGAGAACCCAGTACGCGAAGCAAAATACGGCACAGCCAGGATCCCCGCCCCCACCCCTGCTCCCATGATGAGCGAAGAGGCTTCCCAGAACGTAAGCTTTCTGTTCTCCATATCCGGTGTCCTCCCTCTCCCTCTATAGCGTGGCGATTTCTATGTAGGGGATCCGGCCATCGAGCTGTGCGTGAAATGGAATACTGGAACCCAGCTCCACCGTGTAGAGAGTGCTGGAGTAGGCGATGTGAGGGAGCGCGCGCGCGAGCGCCGCGAGAGGATCGCCCTCGCTCAAACCCAGCATCAGATAGCCGAACCCACGGGCGAATGCCTGCCGGCAGGCCTCCTCGAGCATGGCCGCGAACGTATCTTGCGCGTTATCCTCCACCGCGATGAAGGAGAGATATGCCGAGCAAATGGGCTCTCCAGGGTTCGGCAGCGGCTGATAGCCCCTGAAGGGCGCGGCAAGGTTATAGAACGGCCGCACGAGCTTCAATGCGCCATTGTACGAACGAACAATCGTCTGCTTGCATCCCGATTGGTCCCAAAGCCCTGCGACCCCCACGATTCTGCCCTTGCGTTGGGCTACAATGAATCCGGTAGTGTCGTACCCGCACTCGCAGAAGTAGTTCTCATCGTACACGGGGAAGAGCTGCTTGCCTGAGCCCGTCTCTTGAAGGAAAGCAACGATCCTCGAAAGCCCGATCTCCGATGCATTCGCGAACTCGAAACCCCCTTCTCCGGGCGCGCGCGCGCGGCGACTCCCCGCTCTCCACCTTCGCCCGAGCGTCATGCCGAATGTCAGGATGCGGCAGAGCGGCTTCATCGGCGGGAAAAGCCTTGCGTGCTTTTCGGCCAACACCTGTTTGGCGGCTTCATTTTCATCCGCGATGACCGCAAAATTGCCCGCAGGTGGATCCTTCTCGTACACTCCCCTTGCGAAAGCGAAGGCGCGAGAAAGGAACACCGAGCCCTGATACTTTTCCGCGACGCGGAGCTGCCCCCAATACGCGATCCTCGCGCGAGCTCCATTTACGAAGCGGTACTGAATAGCCCTGCAGAGCACACCGGCAAGCTCCCCGGTATCCGCATCTTCCGCGAGCAATGCCTGCCATTCCTTGCCCGCCATTCGCATCGCGGCAAAATAGTCCGGCTCTCGCTCGAAGGTCACGGTGATGGCTCCCGGCATGGCGACCGAGGCGAGGAGGCGCCGCAAGGCGGGGTCGTCCTTCCTCTCCGCCAGACGATAGGCCAGTCTCATGGCATGGTGCCCAGCCGCATGCCGTGCTTCTTGAAGGTTTCCTTCCTGAACAGCGGATTATAGAGGATATAGATCACCATTCTTTCGAGGGAGCGCATGTTTGTCCTCAGATCGAAGAACCGCCGGAAAATCGAAGCGGGTCTATTGAATACGGACCTGCAGTGGAACCCGGCTTCGGTAAGCTGGTCCGCCGTCATGCGCACGGGCGTGAATGCCGCATAGTTGAACCTGTACTCCGGGTGAAGCCACCACTTCCCGCGGTAGAGGAGCCTCCCCTCCCTCGCAAGCCTCGCGTACAAAGGCGTTCCCGGGTAGGGCATGAGCACATTGAAGGCCGCAAAGGTGAAACGGCTCTCTTGCGCGAACTCCAGGGTCCTCTCAATGGTGTCCACGGTATCGTGATCGTAACCGAGGGTGAAAGCCGCCCATGTCTGAAGGCCATAGTTCCTGAGGATCGAGAGCTCCTCGCGGAACAGGGTCCGCCCCGAGCCCAGATTCGGAGCCTTCCCCATCGCGCGCAGGCTTTCTTCAGTGATGGACTCGAATCCCATGACATTGCCGAGGCACCCGCTTCTCACCATAAGATCCATCAGCTCACGATCCCGCACGATGTCAAGGCTGGCCTGCGAGACCCATCGGATTCTCAGGGGGATGAGAGCCTTGAACAGCCTCTTTGCAGCCTCGTGGTCAGCCGAGATGTTGTCGTCCACAAAGAACACGTGTTTGCGCTCCTGTGAGAGCACATCAGCTACGGTCTCCTCAGGGGCACGGCATCTCCAGGACGCCCCGAAGTACGCGCTGATCGCGCAGTACTCGCAGGCATTCCGGCAGCCCCGGCCATGCTGGAGGAGCGTGAGCGGAAGGTAGTCGCGCGTGTAAAGATCGCGCCTCGTGAGGAGACCGGGCTGCGGGGTCGCTGCGGGAGAATGGTAGAAAGGGGCAAGCTCTCCGCGCCGGACATCGTCCAGCACCTTTGGCCAGAGATGCTCCGCGTCGCCGGTGTACACCGAATCGCAATGCTCCTTCGCCTCCTCGGGGATGAGAGTTGGGTGGATGCCTCCCAAGATCACCGGCACCCCTCGCTGCCTGTACTCGGAGGCGATCTCGTACGCCCTTCGCGCGGTGAAGGTCTCAACGGTGATGGCGGCGAGGTCAATGGGCGCTTCGTAGGGGATATCTTGTATGCGATCGTCGTACAGAACGAGCTCGACGTCTCGAGGAGTGAGAGACGCGATGACTCCGAGGGAGAGGGGTTCCATCCGGGCCTCGTCAACAAAAAGGCCGTGCTCGAGGCGACCTATATTAGGCCGGATTAATGCGACCCTCATGTTTGGAGCGCGCTTCGGCCCTTGTAGTACACCTATCCGGAGTCAGGGTCAAGGGAGAAAGATGGATTCCATCAAAGGCCGATGCGACGCTGTAGCCGAGATCGCCTCACCTGGTTTGAGCAGCCCGGCTGTGCGGCAGTGCAGATGGAATGTCATAGCCGGTGATATTCTTCCGCAATTCGCCGACGAGATTCTTCTTGTTTCAGTCCAGGGTGGAAGCCCCGCAGAAGGATGGCGGCCTTGCTCGGGCAAAGGCCGCCTTATTGGGGCCGGCGGTCTCAGAAGCTCGCAGCCTCCTTTAGCTCGCCTTCCTGCTGCTCCTCCGCGTTCTCCTCGGTCTTCTCCTCGCCTTTCTCTTCGCCTTCCTTCGCGCCGTCGCCATCCTTGTTCTTGAACTGGGGCTTGAACTCCACGTGCTCGGCGATGATGTGCACGCGGGAGTGGGGCTTGCCCTCCTGGTCGGTCCACCTGTCCTGCTTGAGCCTGCCCACGACGCGCACGCCCCGGCCCTTCTTCAGGTACTCGCCGCAGACCTCCGCCAGGCGCGACCAGGTGGTGACCTCGAAGAACGAGACTTCCTGCCCGGTTGGACGCGAGGACGAAATCGCAGACCGCCGCGCCCTTCTGGGTATACTACAGCTCAGTACCTTACACGACGTAGGATCACTCCGAGCACCAACGCAGCCTCTACTCATCGGTCGGGAGAAACCACTCAAAGGCTTTCCTTGGGAGAAGACCAACGCATCGCTGCTGCCCTTTACCTTTTAAGTTCCACACGAATAGACGCGGACCAATCATCACCGATCCCGCTGAGGTGCGGAAGATCCTCCGCCACCTCGTCAGATCGGCAGGGTGCCTTTGGGACTCGATGCGATCGCGCAGAGCTGCCGCTCAACCATCACCTCCTCACGCTGTGTGCATCACAACATTCATGCGTGCCAAGCCAGAGATGCGTTGCGAAACCCTCTCTCTGGGCCGTGGCAACGTCGTACACGATGGGTGTTGGGGTAGTGTCGTCCGTGCTCGGCACGCCACCCGGCCTACGGAACCATCCGCA